>NZ_AP022606.1:2557683-3197103 GCF_010728725.1 Mycobacterium branderi | reverse complement strand
AAAGCATCGGGCAGGGCGCGAAGCTGTTCTTTGGCGTCCTTGATCAGCGCGCCGAGTCCGGTGTCACCGGCCTTGACGTGCGTCCAGTCCAGTCCACCGACCGTCAAGGCCACCGGATACTTCGTGGTGAACCACCCCACGGTGCGGGACAGGTCTACATCGGCGGCGAGCTCCTCGTGGCGCCCGTGCCCCTCGACGTCGATGCCGATCGGCGCGCCGGGATTGTCCAAGAACTCCGTCCACGCCAAGGCGAACGCGATCAAAAGGATGTCGTGCACCCCGGCGTGAAACGCCGCCGGCACCTCGCCCAGCAGCATGCGGGTGGCGTCGACGTCCAAGGTCGCCGTCAGATGCCGGGCGGTGGCAAACGTGTCGACCTCCGGGCGCACTGGCGGCAACGCTGCGGGCGCTGCGGCCACCCGGCGCCACACGCCCGCCTGCTGCACCACCTCCGGCTGGCGCGCGTGCTCGGCGAGCAGCGAGGACCATCGCGCAAACGAGGTGCCCGTCGCCGGCAATGCAAGCGGCTGCTCGCTGCGACGCTGGGTCCAGGCGATGTTGAGGTCCTCCAACAGGATTCGCCACGACACCCCGTCGACGGCCAGGTGGTGAACGATCAGCACCAGCTGCTCCGTGGAGGCAACCCAGAGCGCGCTGAGCATTAGCCCGGCGGCCGGGTTCAGCCGAGCGCGCGCCGCCACCAGCACCTCGTCGGAGAGCGCGTCAACGGTCTGCAGGCAGTCCCCGGCATCGACGGAACCGGGCGCCGGCACGGTCAATCCGTCGTCGTCGGTACGCGCCCGCAGCATGGCATGCCGATCCAGCAAGGCCTGCAGCAGCACAACCACATCGGTCTCGGTGGCTCCCGCCGGGGCTTGCAGCAGCATCGTCTGGTTGAACTGTTCAACCGCGCCGTCCATGCTGTGCAGCCAGCGCATGATCGGTGTCGCGGCCACCCGACCACTGCCGTCGTCGAGGGGGCCGCTCTCGCCGTCGGCCACCCGGGCCACCCGGGCCAGGCGGGCCACGGTCTGCTCGACGAAAATATCGCGCGGCCGGCAGACCAGTCCGGCGGCGCGGGCGCGCGCCACCACCTGCATCGACAAAATGCTGTCCCCGCCGAGTTCGAAGAACGACTCGTCGACACTGACGTGCTCCAAGCCGAGCACCTGGGCGTAGATGCCGGCCAGGATCTCCTCGGTGACGTTGTCCGGCGCGCGGAAACGATCGCCACTCTGGTATTCGGGTGCAGGTAGGGCGCGGGTGTCGAGTTTGCCGTTGGGGGTCAGCGGCAGCGCCTCGATCACCACCACCGCGGCCGGCACCATGTATGCCGGCAGCCGCTCGGCCACCGCGCTGCGCACCGCGGCGGCGTCGACGGTCCCGGTCACATAACCCACCAGCCGCTTGTCACCGGGGTGGTCTTCGCGGGCGATCACCGCCGCCTGCTGCACCCCTTCGCAGCCGGCCAGGGCTGCCTGCACGTCGCCGAGTTCTATGCGATACCCGCGGATCTTGACCTGCTCGTCGGCGCGCCCCAGATACCGCAGTTGCCCATCGGCGCCCCAGGACACCAGATCTCCGGTGCGATACATCCGCGTTCCCGGCGCCCCAAAGGGACAGGCCACAAACCGCGTCGCGGTCAACCCGGCACGGCCCACATACCCGCAGGCCACCCCGGCGCCGGCCACATACAACTCCCCGACCACTCCGACAGGAACCGTGCGCATCCACCCGTCGAGCACGAAGAAGCCCAGATGTGCCAACGGCACCCCGATGGGGCTGGCATTGCGGACGACGTCGGCGTCGACGATCTCCCGGAACGAGGCATGCACGGTGGTCTCGGTGATGCCATACATGTTGATCATGCGCGGCAAACCCGGGTGGTTGTCAAACCACGTCCGAAGGCGTTGTGGCTCAAGGGCTTCCCCGCCAAACACCACAGCGTCGAGATTGAGCGCTCGGCCCAGCTCGGGTGCCAGCGCATCGGCGGTTTGCAGTGCATAAAACGCCGACGGGGTCTGGCTCAGGACGTTCACTTGTTCGGCAACCAGCAAGGCGTGCAAGTCTTCCGGCGAGCGGACCACCGAATCGGGTGCCACCACTACCCGTCCGCCGTGCAGCAGCGCGCCGAAGATTTCCCACACCGAAAAGTCGAACGCCAACGAATGGCACTGCGACCACGCCTGTCCCGGTGACAGCTCGAGCTCAGTGTCTAGTGCCTCCAGCAGCTCGATGACGTTGCGGTGCGCGACGGCCACGCCCTTGGGCACCCCGGTGGTGCCGGAGGTGTAGATGAGGTAGGCGATGTCGTCGGGGGCCGGCGCCGGCAACGCGGTGCCGGGTTGGGCATCCACCGCGGGGTCGTTGACATCCACGACCGTCAGGTCGTATCCGTCGAGCCGCGAGCGCAGCTGCGCGGTGGTGACTGCGGCGATCGGCGCGGCATCGGCGAGCATGAACTGCATCCGCGTCGCGGGCATGACCGGGTCGATCGGCACATATGCGGCCCCGGTCTTCAGCACCGCCATGATGGCCACGATCGCCTCGGCCGAGCGCGAAAACAGCAGGGCCACACGCTGTCCCGCTGCCACACCCCGCTCGGCCAGTAGATGCGCCAAGCGGTTGGACGCCTCGTCGAGTTCCCGATAGGTCATCGGCACGCCGTCGAAGGTCACCGCCACCTCGTCGGGGGCGAGAGCCACTTGTGCCGCGAACAGCTCCGGAATCGAGCCCGGCGACGGTGCGGGCCGGGTCAATGTCGCGCGGTTGCCGATCTCGTCCAGGCGGGCATGTTCGGCGGCGTCCAGCAGATCGATCGAAGACAACGGCCGGGCCGGCTCGGCGGTCATCGCCGCCAACACCCGTTCCAATCGCTCGATCAGTGTCTGGATGGAGGTTTCGTCGAACACGTCGGTACGGAATTCCACTGTGCCGCCGATGCCAGCGGGTTCCCCGGTCTCGCTCCAGCGTTCGGCCAGGGAGAATGTCAGATCCATCCGGGCGGTGCGGGTATCCAACGGCAACGGCGTGACCTGCAGATCACCCAACCCCACCCCGGCCGTGGGGTCGGTTTGCCCGGTGAAGTTCTGCCAGGCCAGCATCGCCTGGACCAGCGGGTGGTGGGTCAGGCTTCGGATCGGGTTGAGCCGCTCCACCAACACCTCGAACGGCACGTCCTGGTGCTCGTAGGCGGCCACTCCCCGTTGCCGCACCTGCGCCAGCAGTTCTTCGACCGTGGGGTCACCGGCCAGGTCAACCCGCAGCACCAAGGTGTTGACGAAGAACCCGGCCAGGTCGTCCAGCAGCGGGTCGGGGCGTCCGGCGATCGGGAAGCCCAGCGCCACATCGGAACTCGTGCTGAGCTTGGACAACAGCACCGCCAGCGCGGCCTGAACCACCATGAAGCTGGTGACGTTGTGGTCCCGGGCCGCCCGGGCCACACGCTGTTGCAGCTCGGCCGGCCATTCCACCGCCACCGTGGCGCCGCGCTGATCGGCAACCGGCGGATAAGGCCGATCGGTGGGCAGTTGCAGCCGCTCGGGCATTCCGGCCAAAGCCTGCTCCCAGAACGCCAGTTGCGTGGCGATCAGGCTGTCGTCGTCGTCGATGTCGCCGAATTGCTCACGCTGCCACAGCGTGTAGTCGACATACTGCACCGGCAGCTCGGCCCACTCCGGGGACTGCCCCGCGCACCGGCTGGCGTAAGCGATCGCCAGGTCACGCGCCAGCGGAGTAATCGACCAGCCGTCGGCGGCGATATGGTGCACCACGATCACCAGCACGTGCTCGTCGCCGGCAGCGCGGAAAAGCCTTGCCTGCAAGGGGATTTCGGTAGCAAGCTCGAACGTGTAGCGCGCTACCGTGCCGATGGCGTCATCCAGCCGGTCTGCCGACCACCCGGTCGCGTCGACGATCTCCCACCCGAAGTCGGCCCGCTCAGTCGGGGTGACGACCTGCCGTGGTGTTGCTTCCACTGCCGGGAAGAGAGTGCGCAGGCTTTCATGGCGGCCGACCACATCGGTAAGCGCCCGTCCTAGCGCGTCGGCATCCAGCGGCCCGCCCAACCGCAGCGCGGTCGCGATGTTGTAAACCGGTGAGGCGCCGTGCAACTGGTCGATGAACCACAGCCGGTTTTGGGCAAATGACAACGGCACCACCGCGGGCCGTTGCCGCGCGGTCAGCGGCTGCAGCCGCCGTGCGGTCCGACCGGTTCGGGGCGCCAACTGGGCCACCGTGGGCGCCTCGAACACCGCCCGCACTGAAAGGCCGGCATCGAGGTTGGTGTTGATCGCCGCAACCAGCCGCATCGCCGAAATGCTGTCGCCACCCAGGTCGAAGAAGGAGTCGTCGACGCCGACACGCTCGAGGCCGAGAACCTGCGCGTAGATGCCCGCCAGGATCTCTTCGGTGGGGCTGCTCGGAGCGCGGTAACCGGCATCGTGATAGTCCGGGGCCGGCAGGGCCCGGGTGTCGAGTTTGCCGTTGGGCGTCAAAGGCCATGTGTCAAGCGCCATTACAGCCGCGGGAACCATATAGGCCGGGAGTCGCTCAGCGAGCGCGCCGCGTATCTGGGCGGGATCGGCGGTGCCGGTGACGTAGCCGACAAGGCGCTTGTTACCGGGCTGGTCTTCGCGGGCGATCACCACCGCCTGCTGGACACCGTCACATCCGGCCAGCGCCGCCTGAACCTCGCCGAGTTCGATGCGATACCCGCGAATCTTCACCTGCTCATCGATGCGGCCCAGGTAATCCAGCTGCCCATCGGCGCGCCAGCGCACCAAGTCTCCGGTGCGATACATCCGCGATCCGGCACTTCCGAAGGGGCAGGCCACAAATCGCGACGCCGTCAACGGACCCCGGCCCACGTAGCCGAACGCCACCCCGGCGCCGGCGACATACAACTCACCCACCACCCCGACGGGCACGGGCCGCAACCAGCTGTCGAGCACGAACAACGCCGCGCCCGACACCGGGGAGCCGATCGGGACTCCCGACCCCGGTGTCAGCGGCGCGCTGATCGCCACGCACATCGTGGTCTCGGTGGGCCCGTAGGCGTTGACCATCACCCGCCCCGGCGCCCAGCGGTCCACCACCTCGGCCGGACATGCCTCGCCGACCATCACCAACGCCGCCGACTCCAACCCTTGCGGGGAGAGCACCTGCACCGCCGACGGAGTCTGGGTCAGCACACTGACGCGTTCATCGACCAACGCGGCGTGCAAGTCCTCCGAGGAGGCGCCCACCGATTCGGGCACCACCACCACCCGGCCGCCGCGCAGCAGCGCACCGAAGATCTCCCACACCGAGACGTCGAAGGCCAACGAGTGGCTGTGCGACCACACTCCGGCGGCGGGCAGCCCGGCGTCCAGGGTTTCCAACAGCGCAGTGACGTTGCGGTGGGTGATGGCCACGCCCTTGGGCACCCCGGTGGTGCCGGAGGTGTAGATCAGGTAGGCGACGTCGTCGACCGCCGGTGCCGCCAAACCCGTTGCGGGATAAGCGTTGATGCGGGGGTCGTCGATATCGATGACCGCCACGTGCTGGCCGCCGAGCCGGTCGGCCAGAGCTGCGGTGGTGATCGCGGCCATTGGCGCGGCATCGGCCAGCATGAACTCGATGCGGGCCGACGGCAGCCCTGAGTCGATCGGCAGGTACGCCGCGCCGGACTTGAGTACCGCCATGATCGCCACGATGGCTTCGACCGACCGCGAAAACAGCAGCGCCACACACTGACCCGGGCCCGCACCGTGCGCAACCAACAGGTGCGCCAACCGGTTCGACGCCTCATCGAGTTCGCGGTACGTCATCGTGCGGCCCTGGCAGCTGATCGCCACCGCCTCGGGCACACGGGCCACCTGCTCGGTGAACAACACCGGCACCGACACCGCGGTCATCGGCGCGGTCAACACCGCCCGGTTACCCCAGACGTCCAGCCGGGCACGCTCGTCTTCACCGAGCAGATCCACCGATGACAGCGCGCGCGTGGGATCAGCCGTGAGCGCCAACAACACCCGCCGCAGCCGCTCGATCAGCGCCTCGATGCTGGCCGCGTCGAATACGTCGGTGCGAAACTCCACATCGCCGCGGATCCCGGCGGGGGCACCGGCCTCGTCCCAACGCTCGCCCAACGAAAACACCAAATCCATTCGGGCGGTGCGAGTATCGATCGGCATCGGCGTGACATGCAGATCCCGAAGCGCCAATCCGGTAGCGGGATCCCGGTCCTGCCAGGCCAACGCCACCTGGACCAACGGGGAATGGGTCAGGCTTCGGGTCGGGTTGAGCCGCTCCACCAACACCTCGAACGGCACGTCTTGGTGTTCGTAGGCGGCCAAGCTGCGCGCGCGCACCTGAGCGAGCAGATCGGCGACCGTGGGATCGCCGGTTAGATCAACCCGCAGCACCAAGGTGTTGACGAAGAACCCGACCAGCTCATCGAGGGCGGGGTCACGGCGCCCCGCGATCGGGAATCCCACCGCCACATCGGCACTGGCGCTGAGCTTTCCCAGCAGCACAGCCAGGGCGGCGTGCATCACCATGAAACTGGTCGCGTTGTGCTCGCGGGCCACTCGCGCCACCCGCTGCTGCAATTCGGCCGGCCAGTCGATCGCTACCCGGGTGCCGCGGTGGTCGGCAACCGGCGGATAGGGCCGATCGGTGGGCAACTGCAGCCGCTCTGGCAACCCGGCCAGCGCGTCCTCCCAGAACGCCAACTGCGCGGCGATCGGGCTATCGCTCTCGTCGAGATCGCCCAACTGGTCGCGTTGCCACAGCGCGTAATCGGCGTACTGCACCGGCAATTCGCCCCATTCGGGGGGTTCTCCGCTGCACCGGCTGGCATATGCCGCGCCCAGGTCACGCGCCAGCGGGGTGATGGACCAGCCGTCGGCGGCGATGTGGTGCACGACGATTACCAGCACGTGCGCGTCGTCGCGGACGCGGAAAAGCCTTGCCCGCAAGGGGGTTTCAGAAGCCAAATCGAACGTGTGATGCGCTGCCGCGGTTACGGCTTCATCCAGCCGGGCTCGCGACCACGCGGTGGCGTCAACGACGTCCCACCCGAAATCGGCCCGCTCGGGCGGTATTACCACCTGGTGCGGAATGCCCTCCGGCGCGACGAACAGGGTGCGCAGGCTCTCGTGGCGGCCCACCACGTCGCGCAGCGCTTGGCCCAATGCATCGACGTCAAGGCGCCCGCGCAGCCGCAACGCGGTCGCCATGTTGTACATCGGTGAGGGTCCCTGCAGCTGGTCGATGAACCACAACCGCTGCTGGGCGAACGACAGTGGGATCACTGCCGGCCGCTGCACCGCTGCCAACGGCTCGAGCCGACGCGCCGCGCCGCCGATGCGGTGCGCCAACTGCGCAACTGTGGGCGCCTCGAACACCGCACGCACCTCGAGTCCGGCATCCAGACCGGTGTTGATCGCTGCGACAAGGCGCACCGCCGATAACGAATCGCCGCCGAGTTCGAAGAAGGAGTCGTCGACGCCGACTCGCTCGAGGCCCAGGACTTGGGCGTAGATGCCGGCCAGCAGTTCTTCGATGGCGTTGGCCGGGGCGCGGTAGCGATCGGCGTCGGCATATTCCGGTGCCGGCAGCGCCCGCTTGTCCAGCTTGCCGTTGACCGTCAACGGGATAACATCAAGCGCCACAATGGCCGCCGGCACCATATAGGCCGGCAACCGTTCGCCCAGCCGCTGGCGTACGTCGGTCGGATCAGCGCTGCCGGTGATGTACCCCACCAACCGCTTATCACCCGGGCGGTCCTCACGCACAATCACCGCCGCCTGCCCGACCCCATCCAAACCGGTTAAGGCTGCCTGGATTTCACCAAGCTCGATGCGATACCCACGAATCTTGACCTGCTCATCGGCACGCCCCAAATAGCTCAACTGCCCCGCAGCATCCCAACGCACCAAATCCCCGGTGCGATACATCCGCTGCCCCGACCCCCCGAACGGACACGCCACAAACCGCGACGACGTCAACCCCGCCCGGCCCACATACCCAAACCCGACACCACCACCGGCCACATACAACTCACCCACCACACCCGCGGGCACCGGACGCAACCACCCATCCAGCACAAAAAACCCAAGATGCGCCAACGGCACCCCCACCGGGCTCACCACACCATCGACATCACCGGCGCCGATCTCACGAAACGACGCATGCACCGTCGTCTCGGTAGTGCCATACATATTGACCAACCGCGGCGCCCCCGGATGACGCTGCAACCACCCCCCAAGACGCGCCGGCTCCAACGCTTCCCCGGCAAAGATCACCGTCTCCAACTTGAGCTGACGACCCAACTCCGGCGCCAACGCATCAGCAGTCTGCAACGCATAAAACGCCGACGGCGTCTGACTCAACACACTGACCTGCTCGGCGGCCAACAACGCGTGGAAATCCTCCGGCGAACGCGCCACCGACTCGGGCACCACCACCAACCGGCCCCCATGCAGCAACGCACCCCACATCTCACACACCGAGACGTCAAACGCCAACGAATGCCACAGCGACCACACCTGCCCGGCCAACTCCAAGCCCTCGCCCAGCGACGCCATCAGCTCGATCACGTTGCGATGAGAAATCGCAACCCCTTTGGGCACACCCGTCGTACCCGAGGTGTAAATCACATACGCCAAATCATCAGCAGCCGGCACCGCCAACCCCACACCGGACTGGGCATCCACCACCGGGTCATCCACATCAATGACCGGCACACCCAAACCATCCAGCCGATCAACCAACCCCCCCGACGTAACCACCACCACCGGCGCCGCATCACCAACCACAAACGCCACCCGCGACACCGGCACCGCCGGATCAATCGGCACATACGCCGCACCCGACTTCAACACCGCCAAAATCGCCGCCACCGCCTCAACCGAACGCGGCAACAACAACCCCACCCGCTGCCCACGACCCGCCCCATGAGCAACCAACAAGCGCGCCAACCGATTCGACGCCTCATCAAGCTCCCGATACGTCACCGAACGGTCACCACAACTGACGGCCACCGCCTCCGGCGCACGCAACACCTGCTCACCAAACACCGCCGGAATCGACCCCACCGACACCGACGGCGCGCTCAACACCCCCCAATTACCCCACCCCAACAACCGGGCACACTCAACCTCATCCACCACACCCACCGACGACACCAACCCACCCGGATCAGCCGCCATCCCCACCAACACCCGCTCCAACCGCGCGATGAGCGTGCGGATGTCGGCGGGGCTGAACAGCTCGGTGTCGTATTCGACGCGCAAACCGAGTTCATTACCCGGCAGGGCCTGCACGGCCAGCGGGTAGTGGTTGTATTCCCAGTTGCTGAACTCGGTTATCGCCACGCCGCCGCTCTTCGACAGCGCGGTCGTGTCGAGCGGATAGTTCTCGAATACAAACAGGGTGTCAAACAGGTGGTCATGACCGACGAGGCGATGGATGTCGGCAAGCGCCACATGCTGATGCTCAAGCGTGTGGTTGTGGTTGTGCTGCAACTGATTCAACAAGTCGATGGTGGTGGTGGCCGCGGTCATGTGTGCGCGCACCGGCACCGTGTTGATCAACATTCCCACCATCGACTCGGCGCCGTGCAGCTCAGCGGGCCGCCCCGACACCGTGGTACCGAAAACCACGTCGTGGCGGCCGGTCAACGTGGCCAGCAGCACCGCCCAGCCGCCCTGCAGCACCGTGTTGACCGTGACGTGCCGTGCGCGGGCCAACTCGCCCAGCGCCCGGGTGGTCTCGGCCGGCACCGTGAACGAGGCCACACCGCGCCGCCCCGACTCCGACCGGCCCGGCTCGGCCATCAACGTGGGTGTGTCAAAACCGGCCAAGACCTCACCCCATGCGGCGCGTGCCGCGTCATGGTCGCGTTCGGCCAGCCAGTCCACAAAGCGGCGGTACGGCGTGGCTGCCGATAACCGTTGCCCGCCATAGCCGGCGAAAATCTCGCCCACCACAATCGGCAACGACCACCCATCGGCGACCATGTGATGAACCGTCACCACCAACTGGTGTCGCTCATCGCCCGTGCGAATCAACACCGCCCGAAACGCCGGCTCCTCGGCTAGGTCACGGACCGCGGCGCGCTCGGCAGCACAGACTCGCTGAATCTCATCGGGGTCGGCATCGAGTTCCAGGTAGCGCCATCCCGGCGCGGGATCGGCCGGGATGATCTGCACCGGCTCGTCGAATTGTTCGCAGAATCGGGCCACCAGAGTCGGGTGCCGGTCGACGACGTGGTGCACCGCCTCACGCAACCGGTGCTGGTCGAGCGGGCCGCTTAACGCGAGATTCAGTTGCAGCACATACAAGTCCTCGCCACCCTCGAGGGCGGTGCGGGTGTGAAACAGCAACCCCTGCTGCAGCGGCGTGAGCGGCAGGATGTCTGCGATCTGGTAGTGCTGGGCCAACTGGTCGATGTGGCGCTGGCTCAGGCGGGCGGGGGCGATATCCGAGGGCGTCAGCCCGCCTCCGCCGCGGCGCACATGCGCGCAGATCCCGGCCAGCGCCTCGAACCACAACCGGTTCAGCTCACCGATTTGCGACTCATCCAAGGCGGACGGCGCCCAGATCCAGTTGGCCTGCAGCTGCGGACCGGAATCGGTGTCCACCGTGGCGGCGTTGAGATCTACCGTGTGGGCCAGCGGCATCGGCAGCGCCGCACCGGCAGCGGTCAACGACAAGCCCTCATCGCTGATTCGCCATACATCGTCGCCGACCTCGGCAGCCGAAACACCAAGCCGCCCAAGGTAGTTGAAGCCGATCGGCGGGTCCGAGCCGGCCAAGTCGACCTCGGTGTTCAGGTAACGCAGCACACCGTAGGTCAGCTCGTTAGGCAGGGCGCGCAACTGCTCCTTGACGTCTTTGAGTACGGCTCCCAGCCCGGCCTCGCCGGCCACCACCTGCCCCCAGGACAGCCCCGTCAGATTCAGCGACACCGGATATTTGGTGGTGAACCAGCCCACCGTGCGCGACAGGTCGACATCGGCAGCGAGTTCCTCGTGCCTGCCATGACCCTCCACGTCGACGCCGATCGGCGCGCCACCAGTGTGGAAGAACTCCGTCAACGCCAACCCGAACGCGATCAGCAGGATGTCGTGCACCCCGGCATGAAACGCCGCCGGTACCTCCCCCAGCAGCATGCGGGTGGTTTCCACATCCAGCTCCGTCGACAAGTGCCCGGCGCTTTCATAGGTATCGACCTCCGGGCGCACCGCCGGCAGCACCGCAGGCGCCGTCGCCGCCTGCCGCCACGTCCCCACCAGTTGCGCGACGTGGGGCGCATGCGCGTACTCGGCCAGCAGCGACGACCACCGCGCAAACGACGTACCGACTGCGGGCAACACCACCGGCTGGCCCGCCCGGCGCTGCGCCCACGCAGTGTTGAGGTCTTCCAACAGGATTCGCCACGACACCCCATCGACGGCCAGATGATGAACGATCAACGCCAGCTGGCCCGCCGAGGCCACCCACAGCGCGCTGAGCATCACCCCGGCCGCCGGGTCCAACCGCGACCGGGCAGCCGCCACCGCCTGCACCGACAACACATCCACCGAGTGCACGCAATCGCGCGCATCGACCGACCCGGCCTCGGGCACCCACAGTGACCAATCCCCGCCGCCATCCGTGACGCGCGCCCGCAACATGGCATGTCGATCCAGCAGCGCCTGCAACAGCGCCACCACATCGGCCTCGGAAACCCCGCCCGGGGCGTGCAACAGCATCGTCTGGTTGAACTGATCCACCGGGCCGCGCATGTCGGCCAGCCAGCGCATGATCGGGGTAGGCGCGACCTGCCCGGTGCCCTCGTCGACCGGGCCGGCCTCACCATCGGCCAACACGGCCACACCGGCCAGCCGGGCCACCGTCTGCTCGACGAACACATCACGCGGCCGACACAACAGACCGGCAGCCCGGGCCCGCGCCGCCACCTGCATCGACAAGATGGAATCGCCGCCGAGTTCGAAGAAGGAGTCGTCGACGCCGACTCGCTCGAGGCCCAGGACTTGGGCGTAGATGCCGGCCAGCAGTTCTTCGATGGCGTTGGCCGGGGCGCGGTAGCGATCGGCGTCGGCATATTCCGGTGCCGGCAGCGCCCGCTTGTCCAGCTTGCCGTTGACCGTCAACGGGATAACATCAAGCGCCACAATGGCCGCCGGCACCATATAGGCCGGCAACCGTTCGCCCAGCCGCTGGCGTACGTCGGTCGGATCAGCGCTGCCGGTGATGTACCCCACCAACCGCTTATCACCCGGGCGGTCCTCACGCACAATCACCGCCGCCTGCCCGACCCCATCCAAACCGGTTAAGGCTGCCTGGATTTCACCAAGCTCGATGCGATACCCACGAATCTTGACCTGCTCATCGGCACGCCCCAAATAGCTCAACTGCCCCGCAGCATCCCAACGCACCAAATCCCCGGTGCGATACATCCGCTGCCCCGACCCCCCGAACGGACACGCCACAAACCGCGACGACGTCAACCCCGCCCGGCCCACATACCCAAACCCGACACCACCACCGGCCACATACAACTCACCCACCACACCGCGGGCACCGGACGCAACCACCCATCCAGCACAAAAAACCCAAGATGCGCCAACGGCACCCCCACCGGGCTCACCACACCATCGACATCACCGGCGCCGATCTCACGAAACGACGCATGCACCGTCGTCTCGGTAGTGCCATACATATTGACCAACCGCGGCGCCCCCGGATGACGCTGCAACCACCCCCCAAGACGCGCCGGCTCCAACGCTTCCCCGGCAAAGATCACCGTCTCCAACTTGAGCTGACGACCCAACTCCGGCGCCAACGCATCAGCAGTCTGCAACGCATAAAACGCCGACGGCGTCTGACTCAACACACTGACCTGCTCGGCGGCCAACAACGCGTGGAAATCCTCCGGCGAACGCGCCACCGACTCGGGCACCACCACCAACCGGCCCCATGCAGCAACGCACCCCACATCTCACACACCGAGACGTCAAACGCCAACGAATGCCACAGCGACCACACCTGCCCGGCCAACTCCAAGCCCTCGCCCAGCGACGCCATCAGCTCGATCACGTTGCGATGAGAAATCGCAACCCCTTTGGGCACACCCGTCGTACCCGAGGTGTAAATCACATACGCCAAATCATCAGCAGCCGGCACCGCCAACCCCACACCGGACTGGGCATCCACCACCGGGTCATCCACATCAATGACCGGCACACCCAAACCATCCAGCCGATCAACCAACCCCCCCGACGTAACCACCACCACCGGCGCCGCATCACCAACCACAAACGCCACCCGCGACACCGGCACCGCCGGATCAATCGGCACATACGCCGCACCCGACTTCAACACCGCCAAAATCGCCGCCACCGCCTCAACCGAACGCGGCAACAACAACCCCACCCGCTGCCCACGACCCGCCCCATGAGCAACCAACAAGCGCGCCAACCGATTCGACGCCTCATCAAGCTCCCGATACGTCACCGAACGGTCACCACAACTGACGGCCACCGCCTCCGGCGCACGCAACACCTGCTCACCAAACACCGCCGGAATCGACCCCACCGACACCGACGGCGCGCTCAACACCCCCCAATTACCCCACCCCAACAACCGGGCACACTCAACCTCATCCACCACACCCACCGACGACACCAACCCACCCGGATCAGCCGCCATCCCCACCAACACCCGCTCCAACCGCCTTGCCAGATCGGGGACGTCGAAGCTCGACCATGGCTGCGCGGCGCCCGCCGTGCTCAAGGACAGTTGGCCGTCGGCGCTCAAGAAAAACAGTTCGAAATGGTCGACGCGGCCGAAACGAGTAACCGCTCCTGTTGCCGGCGTATCAGCGAAGGGCAGAACATTTATCGACGGCACGAAATTCACGCCGACCCTATTGCGTGGCCGCCCTGGACCCCGGTGATGGGCTTTGCGTTCTAGGGCGGGCACCGGGAACCGCTGATGCGCCAGCGCCTCGCGTATCCGCGCGTCGACATGCTCGCAAAAATCGGCAACCGTCGATCCCGGCGAAACCGTCAACACCAGTGGGACAACGCCGGAAACCATTCCGGGAAACGTTCCAGACTCCGGACTTGTTCGCCTGCTCACTGGAAAGTCGAGCACCACCTGTGAGCCCTCGGCACACCACCCTCGCACCAGTAGCGCGCAGGCCGCCGTGATCACCGATGACCGCCGCATCCCCAAGATGTCAGACAACTCGTGGACGCTGGTGACAACCCGAGGATCCAGTTGAACAGAATCAGAAACCGCAGACGAGTCGCGTTGGTCGACCGATTGCGACAGGCCGGAATTTGGCGCACTTTCCGGCGGGAGGTTCTCACTCCAATACGCTAAGTCCTCGGCGTACTGCTCAGATTCCTGGTATTCGGTCTCCCATGCAACCAAATCCTGCAGCGAGCCGAAAAAGGCTGGCGGCTCGGGTGTATCGGCAATCATGGCTGAATAGACCGCGGCTACCCGGTTGGCGAAAAGCACTGTGCCGAACCCGTCGGTCACCAGATGGTGGAAGCACAAGAACCAATAGGATTGGTTCGCCCGCGTTTGAAACAGCGCAAATTTAAATAGCGGCCCAGACGGCGGCATTGGAGTGCGCCGGATCGACTCGGCTATCCGGCGAAACTCCTGCAGCGGATCCGAAAGGTGCGTGAGATCGTAGAATGGGAGCTCGACCTCGGGGTTGTCAATTGGTTTCTGAAAAACCTGGCCATCCACCTCGAAAAAGCCGGCCCTGATCGGCTCGGCCTCTGCCACCACGCGACGGATTGCTTGTTCAAGCACATTCCGTTCAACGGCACCCTCGATTATGGCATGTGCGACTATATGCCATTCTTCATCAAAGCTGCCCGTCTCCTGAGCAAGCCAGATGTCGAGTTGCCCGCGCGAGAGCGGCAGTGCCTCGTCATCAATTTCCATCGGACTCACCGAACCCGGACGGTCTAGCTATCAGATCCCTGACTCTTCGCTAGCCTTTCGCGTAGGCTTTTCGGCCTGATGTCGGGCCAGTTTTGTTCGATGTATTCCAGACACGCGGCGCGGTCGGCTTCGCCGTAAACGACCCGCCAACCGGCGGGAACATCGGCGAAGGTCGGCCACAAGCTGTGTTGCTCCTCATCATTGACCAACACAAAAAAGCTTCCATTTTCATCGTCAAAGGGATTGACGCTCACGAGGTCCCCCTGCTGTCTAATCGACACGAGCACAACAGGTCCAAACTCTACTGGAGCCAACAGAGTGGGTCCAGTTTTCGGCAAAGTTCCTCAGATCATCCCAAGGTGCCCGACGCAGCTCAGCGTTTTGCTCCTGGCATGCGCTCGCGACGATTGTAACTGCTGGGGTCGTGACCAGCAGCGACAGCCTTCGCCTCGCGGTTCGCTACAGGCGGCCATTGGCCTCGCGAGGACCATCCCCTCTGGCGGCGCGAAGTAGAGTAGTCGATTACTCGCTAGCAGCGTTTGCTGTTCTCGCCAGGTAGCGCGCGAACAGACTAGCGTGCGCCCCGCCGCTGAGCCGGCGGCGGACCCCGGAGCTCCTTTCCTGCCGCGCGCTTTGGATCATCGATCAGCTCGAATTTCTCAGCGCATCAATTTGTCGGCATGAGCTAGTTATCTTCTCACGCCTTTACGACGAAGCGGAACGAAGTTTACCCAGACCGGTGATCTCAAGGC
Organism: Mycobacterium branderi; assembly: GCF_010728725.1. Lineage (NCBI taxonomy): Bacteria > Bacillati > Actinomycetota > Actinomycetes > Mycobacteriales > Mycobacteriaceae > Mycobacterium > Mycobacterium branderi. Next base: position 3,181,390 of record NZ_AP022606.1, on the reverse strand, counting down.
TGACCGACTTCCGCTGCCCAGCTGCACCGAGCATGAAAAGGATATCTCCTATCGGCGCACCCAACCAGAATCGCCAAAACGGCCTGCCAAAGCAGGTCCAGACATAGCGGCCCTCTCCGGCCAACCAATACGATGCGATCCAGAGCAGATAATACAACACACGCTTCCGGCGGGCACGGATCATCTCGACATTCATCTCCATGATCTCAAGGCCCCAGGCTCGGTATCGCCAGTTCAGCTGGTAACGGTCTTGAAATTCGTAGAAAGCGCGCATTTCGCCACTAGTAACAAGATACTCGTCAAAGACAAGTATGGAGCCTTCGATAAACCGGTCCTTACAGGTTTCTAGTGCATGGAGACAGCTTTCATATGTGTCCAAATCCATGTGGAACAGGCGGATCGACGCGGCCGGTCGGTCCGCCAGGAATGGTGCCAACGTGTCATAGGTGCTCCCCTTGATGAATTCGACGTTGCGACCGAGCGCGGCGGGTACGCCGTCATGCAAACTGACGCCTGTTTCTCGCATCGCACGTTGCGCTAACGGGTCTGATAGCGAGAACGTGCCGCGCTTCAGGACCTGGTTTTCGAGTTGCCAGTCTTCAACAAGGCCCGTAAAGGTATCGAAGCCGTACACCATGCGTCCGGAGGCATCGGATATGAGTCGCGTGGACCAGCCAATCCAGACGCCTAGATCGAGAAGAAGTTCGTCGGAATTCTTTCCGATTGGCTCCGGCAGGCGGGATGCTTCCCACAACAGTGTGTGGCCTCGAATCCTGCACCGGCGCAGGCCGGAAAGCGTGCGGCCGATAAATGCACGATATGCGTCGTCATAGGCCGTGGTGTCCCGGGCATATAAGTTCGGGATGTAGCGGTCGCGATCCCGGTAGAAAACGCGTGCGCAGAGAACGACTAGCACAACGAGGCCGATGGCGACGGCCAGAGCCGGTAGAAAGTAGCATGCTAAAGCCACACTGAGCGCGATACCGACGAGAATCGCTTTCCAGACCCGATGGAGGGTCGTCCGATCTGCGACGCGCCTATCGACTACACCCATCGGTTCGCCTGCAGGTTCTGGGCTAGGTCGGACTGAACGCGCAACGCCTCAACCTCGCGGCTCTGGACCATCGATGTAGTGTGCCCTCTTGTTTCGTGGGTGGTGTATCGCTCGCCGTACGACGCGGCCGACCACAACTGCAGCATTCGCTCTCGCAACGACATGTACACACCGGGGTGTGCGGCGCCGTGTGCAAAGCTCTTGATAGAGCGGGACTTTACACCATGTCGCCGTAACGACCTCTCGATTCGTGCGTCGTCGGGTGCTTGCTGTACATCCGATTGCCGGGTAGCTGATGATGGCCGGTGAAGGCGCCGCAGCGAGATCCGCGACTCAGTGCACCGGCGTTCGAGATCGGTTGGGCGACTTCATCCTTGAGATCCAAGCTTGGGTTGGCTTCACCGGTAAACTGTCGCGTCGATCCTCGCCTGCAGCTCACGGGGACAGCCGGCCATGAAACCGTGACCAGCGCGGATCCGCCAACGTATTCGATTCGAATCCACCCCTTCGGTGCTGCGGGGAATGCGACAATGCCGCCATGCGCCTGGATGACACCGTTAGCCCCATCAAGGGGGTGCAGGCCGGGCGCGCGCCCCAGAAGGATTTTCGCCGAGACATCGAGGGCCTGCGCGCAGTCGCGGTGTTGGCCGTTGTCCTCTTTCATGCTGAGGTTCCCGGCGTCGGCGGTGGGTACGTCGGCGTGGACGTTTTCTTCGTTATCTCGGGCTTCCTCATCACCGGTCTGCTCTTCCGCGAGGTGCGCACCGCCGGCACCGTCCGACTGCGCGGCTTTTATGGAGCGCGGGCCCGCCGATTGCTGCCGGCGTCGGCCACGGTAGGTGTCGTTACCGCGATCGGCGCGGCAATTCTGTTGCCCCCGTTGCAGGCTCGGACCGTCTTCGGCGACGGCATCGCCAGCGCGTTATATGTCAGCAACTACCGGTTTCTGGTCCAAGGAGCCGACTACTTCTTCAGCGAGATGCCGCCATCGCCGTTTCTGCATTACTGGTCTTTGGGTGTAGAAGAGCAGTTCTACCTGGTGTGGCCGCCCCTGATAATCGGCACGGCCTGGCTCATCCGACGCGCGCGTCGACGCCGCACGGCGCACCACACGTCTTCAGCAACTCCGTATCTCGTAGTCCTTGCGTTGGTCGCGGCGGTGTCGTTTGCGCTATCGCTGGCGATCACCTACTGGATACCTTTTGTGGCGTTTTATTCGTTGCCCACCCGGGCCTGGCAGTTGGCTGTCGGCGGACTAGTGGCCCTCACGGCCGACCAGTGGCACCGCTTACCGCCGCTACCGGCAGCGATCGCGGGATGGGGAGGGCTGGCCCTCGTCCTGCTGGCATGCACCGTGTTGGGCACCGGGACGCTGTATCCGGGTACGGCCGCACTGTTGCCCGTGCTGGGCACGGCACTGGTGATCGGCGCTGGCTGCGGTTCGGCTTCTCGGGGATGCGGTCGCGTCCTGTCGTTGTGGCCGATGCGGGCGATCGGCCGGGTGTCGTATTCGTGGTATCTGTGGCACTGGCCGGTGCTGCTGCTCGCGCCGCCGTTGCTGGGCCACCCGCTGGGGCTGGCCGGAAGGCTAACTGCGGCACTCGTTTCGGCCGGGTTGGCCGTTGTCACACTGCATTTGATCGAGAATCCGTTGCGATTCGCCGCTCCTGTTCGCCGCTCTCCTCTCCGCAGCCTTGCGCTTGGCGGTGTCGCGACCGCCGTAGCGGTCTGTGTAGCAGTGGCGCTGCTGGTAGTGGTGCCGGCCCCGGTCGGCCGTGGTGCGCCGGCTGCAACGCTGACCGTCAATGCGGCACCCGTGCCGGCGGGCCACAACGTCAACGCCTACGACGCGGCGGTCCGGCACGCGTTCGCGCAAGTGCAGGACGCGGTCGCGGCAGCTGCCGGCCTGAAGGCCGTACCGTCGAACCTGGATCCGCCGCTTGCCAACGTGGCAGCCGAGAGATTTGCCACGTACGTCGACAGCTGTGCGCGCCAGTTCTACCAAGTCGCACAGCCGGAATGCGCGACCGGCGACACCACCTCGGCGACCACAGTGGCACTGGTCGGCGACTCGAACGCGGCGATGTGGAACCCGGCCTTCCAGCAGCTCGCCGCGCAGCGGCACTGGCGGCTAGAGACGCTGGGCAAGGCAGCTTGCCCATTGATGAACGTGCCGCTCATCAACCCATTACTTCACCGGGAGTACACCGAGTGCGAGAAGTGGCGCGGCCAGATCATCGACCGGCTGCGCATCGAGCACCCCCGACTCGTCGTGCTCAGCTTGTGGCGGCGCTACGGTGCCGCCCATGGCTTTCCGTCGGGATTGACGTCATATGACCCGGCCTGGATCGACGGCCTGGCCCACCTGGTACAGCAACTGCGCGATACCAGCGCACGGGTGCTGGTCCTCGGGCCGATCCCGGATCCCCAGTCGACGGTGCCGCTTTGCCTGTCGGCGCATCTCGACGACGTAACGGCCTGCTCGCCGCTACGGTCGACCGCGGTCAACGCAACCGGCATCACGGCTGAGTCGACTGCCACCACAGCCGGTGGCGGAGAGTACGTCGATCTCACCGAGCTATTCTGCACAGCCGACCGCTGCCCCGTCATCGTGGGCAACACCTTGGTCTACTTCGACAGGAATCACGTGGCGCGCGGCTACTCACGAGTGTTGACGCCGGTAATCGGGGCGCTTGCCGACCGCGCTCTCGCGCGAAAGTAACCCTGGCAAAACGCAAATGCGACCCGACGGTCGATAGTCTAACCCGAGACCGTCTGCCCAGGCTGAGCTTCCTGCGCCGGGACCCCATTTCTTCGCCTGAGCCGGGATTTCAAGGATAGAGCGCGCTTTTCGACCAGGAACCAGCTCATTGCGGCGAGGGGTACGGTGGCGAATGTTGCGACGACCGCGAACAAGATCGGATTCAGAATGCCGAGCCCACAGATGACTAGCAACTGCTGGATCGGAAATGCGTAAATGTAGACGCCGTAGGACAGATCTGTGCGCAGCCTCAATCGCTTGTTGTGAACCAGGGCACCCGAAGCGATGATCAAGTAAGCCAGTGGAACGGCGCCGAGCAAGCGGTAATTAGGAAACAGGCTCGCCGCCAGCACGATGACCAGGCTCACCGAGACAAGTGACCATCGAGCAGGAATCACGTTTCGGAGCCGGTAGAGGAGCGCACCAGCCAGAAACATCACCGCGAAACGCGCGGCGATCGCCTGCATGACCAGCGCGATGATCGCGGGGTCTTTGGCAGCCTCGATGTGTCGCGGCGTGTCGGCTGGTTCTTCCAACAAAGACAAAACCCACGAGGGCAGAAGCGCCGACCACGTTAGCGCGAGTGCCAATGCCACAGGAATAAACCACCGGCGACTCAGGAGTCCGACGACACCGAGAACGGCAACAGCGATGTAGCACAACACCTCCCACAGGAGGGTCCACAGCGAACCGTTCCACTCGTGCGGCCAGGGGATCCCGCTCGGTGTTCCGCCGATATCGAACTGAAGCATCACCACTGCGCAGTTTTTCAGGACGTACTCGATCGGTGCGGTTGACAGCAGCAGCCTTGCGGCCGAACCACCCTGAATCGCCACCGCGATCGGGGCGATCAGGAACGCGGTCACGATCAGGCAGGCCCACAACCCTGGCAAGATGCGAAGGCCGCGAGCGATGAAATAGGTGCGCAGCTGCGGCTTGTTGAACCAGCTCCATGTGATGAGAAATCCCGAGATCGCGAAGAACCCGTCGACCCATACGTCTCTGAGGAGTTGGTTAGCCGGCTTGTCGAATGCGGGGTATCCGGTGAGCCCGTGGCCGGTGAGCCCGAACGAGTGGGAGAGGATAACTCCAGTCGCCAACGTTAACCGCCAGGCGTTCAGCGCGTTGTTTCGCGGGTCGAATTCCTGGCCGAGTTTCATGGCTCCCCCGTCCGCATCCGCTGTGGCCGGCAATCGATGCTCCGCCAACGCAGCAAGTTTAGAGTTCGCGCTCGCCTCACCGGCAGCACAATGGGATTTCTCGTTACCCGGGCGCTGATCCCGATGCCGGTCGGCCCTTGCCAGATATGATCGAATCCGACCGCGCTCTAGACGCCAGTCGGTCACTACTGCTCAACAGACGAACCGGAGGCCTCGGCTCTTGTCAACGTCCGTGCTCGTCACCGGTGGGGCAGGATTCATCGGGTCCGCGCTCTCGCACCGTCTCGTCAAAGACGGTTGCGACGTCGCCGTGATGGACGTCTTGCACCCGCAAGTGCACGCCGGACACGCCACGATCGACCTGCCGCCATCTGTGCGGTTGTTCACCGGCGATGTCACCCATGCGCCCGACTGGGATGCGGTGCTTCGGCTATTTCGTCCTTCGCAGATCGTGCATTTGGCGGCGGAGACCGGAACCGCACAGTCGCTCACCGAGGCGACACGTCATGCCTCGGTGAACGTCGCAGGCACGGCCCAGCTTCTTGACGCCTTGAGCCGCGCCGGACACGTACCCGACCAGTTCGTGCTGGCGTCGTCACGGGCGGTGTACGGCGAGGGCGCTTGGCAATCCGGCAAAGAAGTCTTCTATCCGCGGCCTCGCACTCACGCTCAGTTGCTCGCCGGAATCTGGGATCCGCAAGGGCCCACCGGCGAAGCAGCCGTGCCGCTTCCGAGTCGCGCAGGACGAACTGAGCCACGACCCACCAACATCTACGCCGCGACCAAGCTCGCTCAGGAGCACATGTTGACCGCTTGGACGACCGCACATGACGCAAGTCTGAGTGTGCTGCGGCTGCAGAATGTTTACGGGCCGGGCCAGTCGTTGTCCAATTCGTACACCGGGATCGTAGCTCTCTTCGCGCGGTTGGCGTGTGAGCAGCGCCCTTTGGAAGTCTATGAAGACGGTCGCATCGTGCGCGATTTCGTATTTATCGACGATGTAGTCGACGCACTGTTCGCGACGCTGCAAGGGCCTGCGGCGCAGTCACGCTGTCTAGACATTGGCTCGGGCAACGCGACCACCATCCACGAGCTTGCTCTCAAGCTCGCCGCCATCTGCGATGCCCCCGAACCGGTTGTCGTAGCGAAATTTCGGGACGGTGACGTACGCGCCGCTAGCTGCAGCATCGAGCCGGCCAAAACCGAGCTCGACTGGCATCCGAATTGGTCACTTGAGGGCGGTCTGCGTGCGCTGCTCGAATGGATCGGTGGGCAGGATGAATTGCCTTGCGTTCCAAGCGATCATGCAATGTAGGTCAGTGCATCGCTACGTCTAGCGGCAGCCAACACGCCCCTGCCTGGCGAAGTTCTCGACGAGATCGGTGGCGGCCACCACGCTTTCGGCGGGTTTGGCTATCCGGCTCGCGATCTCGCGGGCCCGCGCGACGCATTGCGGAGCAAGAATGGTGCGCAGATCCGCAATCAGCGATTCCTGCGTGGTGGTCGAAAAGCGCCGGGCAGTACCCACCTTCAATCGTTTCACCGCAGTTCCCCGCAGCGACTGGTCGGGCCACGTCCAGAGGATCAACGTGGGCACTCCGGCGCCCAGGCCCACGGCGGTGGTGGCGGCGCCGCCATGGTGCACCACCGCGCGGCAGGCCGGGAATATCGACACGTAATTCACCGCGCCCACCACCTTGACGTGTTCGATCTCCGCGACGTCGCTGAAGTCACTCCAGCCGGCGCACACCAACGCGCGCTCGCCTAGATGCGCGCAGGCCGCACTGATCATGGCGAGCGTCTCGGCGGGCGAGCCGACCGGGATGCTGCCGAAGCCGAAGAGAACCGGCGGTGTTCCCGCCGCGATCCATGAGGCGACCTCGGCGTCGGCCTCCGTGGGCGTTTCCATCGTCAGCGCGCCGACAAACGGCCGCTGGTCACCGAATTTGGCCCATTCGGCGGCCAGCCCGGGAAAGCAAACCTCGTCGTAGGCCTGGATTTCCAGCGATCCGCGTTCGGCGATCCGTCGCGGCGAGGGCCGTGTCGCCTTGGGTAGACCGAGTTCATGGCGCTGCGCGTTCTCGATCTTTCTTGTCATGCGCCAATGCGCCCATTCGAGTGCCGTCATCGGGGAGCGGGCCAGCCGCGCCGGGAGCATCGGAATGAACTGGCCGTGGGCCCGCATCGGGAACGTGTGCAGCGTGACCAACGGAATGTCGTAGTACTCAGCGATGTTGGCCGCGCCCTCCTGGAAACTGATGCCGGTGAGTAGCAGGTCGGCCCCTTCTGCCAACGAAGTGAGAGCCGCACTCATCTCCTCCCACGACTGAATACCGGGCTCCCAAATTTCGCGCCACAGCCGGATTACTTCCCGGATCTTCCAGAAGTTGCGGAAGAGGCTCGTCCAAAAGTCACGGTGCATGTCGATCACGGCCTGCGAATCCATTCCGTAAGCGACCGCCGGAAGCCCGGCCGCCTCGACGTCGCCAACCAGGTTGGGCGCCACTGCCACGCGCACTTCGTGTCCTCTACGCACCAGCTCCCGACCGACAACGATGAAAGGCTCGACATCGCCGCGGGTCCCATAGGCCGCCAGCACAAATTTCATCGCAGCTCCACCCCTCACTTCCCGCGCGCAAAATTTTCCACGAGATCGGTCGCGGCCGCGACGCTTTCGGCGGGTTTAGTCATCCGAGTCGCGATCTCGCGCGCTCGGGCGACGTACTCCGGAGCGAGGATAGTGCGCAAGTCGTCAAGGAGCGTTTGCTGGTTGGTGGTCGAAAAGCGCCGGGCGGTACCCACCTTCAATCGTTTGACCCGGGCTCCCCAAAGCGTCTGATCGAGGTCCGTCGAGAGAATCAACGTGGGGACTCCGGCGCGCAGCCCGGCGGCCGTGGTGCCCGCGCCACCGTGATGCACCACCGCGCGGCAGGCCGGGAAAACACCCGCGTAATTGACCACGTCCACCACCTTGACATGGCCCGAATGGGGGACGCCGCTGAAATCAGTTCCGCCAGAGCACACCAGCGCCCGCTCACCCAATCGCGCGCACGCCTCGCTGATCATGCCAAGCGTGGCGGCCGGAGATTCGACCGCGATGCTGCCAAAGCCGAACAGCACCGGCGGTGTTCCCGCGGCAATCCACGACGCGACCTCGTCGTCGGCGTCCGTCGGCAACTCCATCGTCAGCGCGCCGACAAACGGCCGCTGGTCACCGAATTTCGCCCATTCGGCTGCCAGCCCGGGAAAGCAAACCTCATCGTAGGCCTGGATTTCCAGCGATCCGCGTTCGCTGATGCGCCGCGGCGACGGTCCCGGGACCTTGGGCAGGCCGAGTTCGCGTCGCTGTGCATCCTCGACCTTCTTCGTACCCCGCCACGACAGCCACCAGAATGCCCTCATTGCGGAGCGGCCCAGCGGCGCCGGCAGGAATGAGAGCAGTTGGCCGTTGGGCCGCAGCGGGAAGTAATGCAGCGTGGCTAATGGGATGTCGTAATACTCCGCGACGTTGGCGGCCGCGTCCTCGAAATTCAGGCCGGTGAAGAGCAGGTCCGCTCCGTCCCCCAGCGACCTCAGCGTCGTGCTCATCTCTTCCCAGCACTGGATGATCGGCTCCCCGACGGCCCGCCGGAAAGCGATCAGATCCCGCACCCGCCATGGGTTGCGGAATAGACATGTCCAGAACTTGCGGTGCGCCTCCAGAACCGCCCGCATATCAGGTCCGCAACCGACTGCGGAGAGCCCGACCGACTCGGCGAATCCAACCAGGTCAGGCGGCACGACCATGCGCACTTCGTGCCCTCTCCGCAGCAACTCACGGCCGATGGCGACACAAGGCTCGACATCGCCACGAGATCCGTAGCATGCCAGCACAAATTTCATTGCGGAGATCCTAGCCTTTCGCTTGTCGTGCGAGTTCAGCGAACCGACGGGCTTCACCCGCCCGTCGAGCGCCTCCTGCGCAGCCCTGATCCGGTTCACGCATTCGGCGTGCGGCAACGCTTACCTAGGTCCGTGCCGAGAAAACCGCTCAGCCAACGCGGCCCACGCGGGCAAACTTTTCCACGAGATCGGCTGCGGTCAGAACGCTTTCGGCTGGTTTGGTCATTCGCGAGGCAATGTCGCGCGCCCGGGCGGCGTACTGCGGGGCAAGGATGGTTCGAAGGTCGTCGACCAGTGTTTCCTGCGTGGCGGTCGAAAAGTGCCGAGCCGTGCCCACCTTCAATCGTTTGATCGCAGCCCCCCACAGAGTCTGATCGAGGTCTGTCGGAAGGCTCAACGTGGGGATTCCGGCGCGCAGCCCCGCGGCGGTGGTACCTGGGGCGCCGTGATGCACGACAGCACGGCATGCGGGAAAGACGGCGGCGTAATTCAGCGTGTCCACTACCTTGACGTGCTCGAAATGGGGGACATTGCTGAAGTCGCTCGAACCGGCGCATACCAGCGCCCTCTCACCTAACTGCGCACACGCCGCGCTGATCATGGCGACCTTCTCGGCGGGAGATACCACCGGGATGCTACCGAAGCCGAAGAAGATCGGCGGAGTGCCCGCCTCGATCCACGACACAACCTCGTCGTCGACATCTGTCGGCAACTCGATCGTCAGCGAACCGACGAAGGGCCGTTGGCCATTCCACTTGGCCCATTCAGCTGCCAACCCGGGGAAGCAAACCTCGTCGTAGGCCTGGATTTCCAGCGATCCGCGCTCGGTGATCCGTCGCGGCGCCGACCCCTTTGTCTTCGGCAGGCCCAAGTTGCTGCGCTGCGTGTCCTCGAGCTTCTTACTCCCAAGCCAAGACATCCACCAGAACACTGAAATTGCGCCGCGGCCCAACGGCGCCGGCAAGAATGGGAGGAGTTGGCCGTTCGCCCGCAACGGGAAGAAATGCAGTGTTGCCAGCGGAATGTCGTGGTACTCGGCCACGTTGGCCGCGGCGTTCTCGAAATTCAGGCCAGTGAACAGCAGGTCTGCACCGTCCGCCAGGGATGTCAGCGTCGAGCTCATCTCCTCCCAGCGCTCAGCGACGGGCTCCCAAACTGCGCTCCGCAGCTTGTTCAAATCCCCGAGCTTCCAGAAGTGGCGGAAGAAACACGTCCAGTAGTCGCGGTGCGCGTCCGCGATGCCACGCAAATCCGGTCCGTAGCCGACCGCCGTAACACCGGCCGCCTCGATGAAACCAACCAAATCCGGCGGGACGGCGATGCACACTTCGTGTCCGCGGCGCTGCAGTTCACGACCAACAGCCCCGAAGGGCTCGACATCGCCACGACTTCCCCAGCTTGCCAGCACAAACTTCATTGCGCGGTCCTGACCTTTCACTTCGCGTGGGCGTGGTCGGCGTCAGGGCGTCGGTTATTATTCCGAATTCTCGGATTGTTGGTAGGGTTTTTCGGCTTTTGGGCGCGAAAGCAGGGCGATTGTGGTTGGACTATCTACTAGCGCTCGGCGAGTTGTGCTGCAGGACAAAGCATCCCGTGCGAGCGCTCAGAGGTGCGTGCCGGTGAGGGAGAACTCCTTCAGGACGCTCGCAAGGTCATGCCGCAAAGCATCGTTAGTGTTGGTACGGCCCGGCTGATAAGCAAGTGCTGACACAAAGACTCGTTCATGCGCTCTTCCGGCCCCCATGATCTGCAGTCCACCGAACCGGTGCACCATCGCCTCGGTCACGGTCGGGTAATGCATCCGCATGCCGAGGTAATCGGCGTCCGTGCCATCCGGCCTGGTGGCCGCCGGATTGATCACCCCAAGGCTGGTTGAGACGACGCCGACCCCATTACCGCTGATGTTCCTGATGAGCCGCTTAGGCACCAGAGGAACGGCAGAAAACATTGCCCGCTCGTCGTCTGGCACTTCCCGGTGGCGCATCAGCGCCTCTCTCATGGCGGCACGGATCTGGCGCAGGTCGGTGGCCGCGGTGGACGGGTCGACCATGATGTCGACATTGCTGACGGCGTTGGCGCGAGTATCGCCAGCGGTGCGCTCGTTGAATGGGATCCTCAAGTCGACCAAGCCGTCGGCGGTGACCCGTCCCCGTCGTTCGGCGAGCCGAGCCGCCAATCCCGCAAGCAGCGTCGCGCTGCTGCCGCCGAGTGAGTCTGCACGGCCCTCCCACTCGTCGGCATCAACGAACATCGTCGCAATCGGGACCGTGATTGATCGGTCGGATGCGCAGGGGGGAAGCGCAGGCAGCGGGGCGGCAGGTCCAGCTTTGCTGCGACTGCTACGGGCCACCCGTATTGCGGCGGCGACGCCGCGGCCGATCGCGCGGGCATCGCGCGCGGTTTGGCGAGCATCCTCGCGCACGGCCTGCCACCGCCGGCGCGATCCGGCCGCAGGCCACCTAACCGGGTCGTCGCGGCCCAGCGCGGCATCGGCCAGCGCCTCGAACAACCCCAGACCATCGGTGATGGAGTGCGGCACGAGCAGGCTCACCCCGGCACCCCCATCGGTGAACGGCAGCACCGCCAGATGCCATCCCGGTCCCCGCTCGCAATCCAGCGCGATCCTGGCCTGCTCGGTCAGCCACGCGTCGAATTCCTCGCGCGGCCGCGCGGATGAGACCACCTCGAGTGTGGGCGAGCCGTTGGGCGCGACCCAGCGGTGCCGACCGAACGGCAACGGCGAACGTTCGATACGGCGAGACAACCGCCCCCGCTGAAGATGGTCATGAAACTTCCGCAGACCCTCGATATCAACAGCACGGTTGTACACCCAAACAGCCTGAATGACGACGGTAACTCCTGTCGCTCGCCCGAACTCAAACATGGCCTGGTCGAGCGGGTCGAGCAGGTTGTCCATTTGCGTACCGTACTTTCTCATCGTTAGCCGTAGATGCCGTTTTACCTTCAGTAACGACCAAACCATCGCACGTCACTTGGGATATGGACGGAACGGGGGTGGTGTCCAACAAACGATCAGAACCGATCAGGCCCGTTAACCAATCTGATCAATTCGGCATCAGCAGCATGTCTCTCAACCAGCCGTGCACAATGCACGACCCGCCCTTTCCTGGCCACTATAGGTCGGTTCAACGCCGAGCTCCGAGCAGCGGTCGACTGGTCATGAGCGAACGCCGTGTCCCACATACATTTTGGACGGTTACGATCACCTGACGTCTTCGCTATGAGCCACCTATGAGACGCCCTTGGCCGCCGGGCCGGCCGTCACTGCCTGCTACAGCCCGTGCGTCAACGACCTAAACAACGCTCAGAGCTATAGAACAATCAACGGACCCGTGCCACCAAGGTAGTGTTCCGGCCATGTGGAGCTCACTGGTGTTGGTGGGGTTGAGTTCCGGGCTTCTGACGGGGTTTGATCCGATGCGTCTCGGCCTGGCCCTTCTCGTGATCTCCCGGCCCAGGCCTGTACAAAACCTGCTCGCATACGGGGCCGGAAACCTGATCGCATGCATTTTCACCGTGGTGCTGCCGCTGACGATGCTGCACAACACACCCATGCTGAAATCTTTTGCGGACAATTTGGCCACAAATCCGACGGTCAAGCACATTCAACTCGCGATGGGTGTGGTGGCGCTATCGATCGGTGCCCTGCTGGCGGTGCATTCGTTAACGCGTCGGCGCCAGCGGGCGCATGCACCCGCAGCGCGCGGTGGTACCTCGACCCAGGTGCTGGACTCGGATAAACCGAGTGCAATCTCACGACTGTTCGGCCGCCCACAAGATGTGCCGTCCGAGGGTGTATCTGCATTCCGGCGGTTACTCCACCGTGCCCACAACGCGTGGGAAAACGGATCCTTGTGGGTTGCGGGCGCGCTCGGCCTCGGAACGGGGCCGCCACTAGACGGGGTTCTGTTCCTCCTCGCGTTTATCGTCGCATCGGGAGCTGCGACCGGGACGCAGGCCGTTGCCGCCGTCGCGTTCGTCATCGGGATGCTTGCGGTTATCGAATTCACGCTCGCCAGCTATCTGACCGCGCCAGCCAAAACCCAGGCGATCGTGCAACGGCTGCACGATTGGGCGCGGACGCACCGTCGAAAGATCCTGATAGCTATGTGCGCAGTGGGCGGGCTCGCCCTCGTGGGCACCGGCATGGGCAGCGCCGCAGCTGGCGGTTAAGAACCGTCGTGTGTGACACCGCGTGGTCAGTGTCCGGAGGAGTCCGATCTGGCCTCCCGCGCGGCCCTGGTCCTGATCAGCTGTTGACGCACAGCCAGCGGCGCTTGCCGCCAGGCATCCCTTCGCCTCAAGAGCGCTACCTGTCGGCGACAGGTCTCGAAGGCTGACCACCAGAAGAACACGGGCAGCCGCTTTCTGAACTCCTTGTCCGCGCCCTTGCTGGCACAGACCCCAGTCATGTCGTTGTAGTGAGCAACCACGATGTCCATGTATCTCGTGACAAGTGCTGGGTTGGAGAAGCAGCGGATGTTGAAGTCCCAGTCGGCCCATACCGGGTAACGCAGGTTGTAGGGTCCGATGCCGGCGAACAGGTCGCGGCGGTAGAAGATCGCTTGATGGCAGATGTTCGTCTCAAACAGCAGGCGGTCAAGGTCGAAGGCCCCACCCCAGCGGGACCAGGTTGAGCGAATGATCACATCGCCATAGACCAGATCACTCGGCTGGTGTTCGTTGATGAAGGCGGCCACGCGCGCCAGGGTGGTCGCCTCGTGCAGGGTGTCGTCGGCGCCCAGAAAGAGCAACCACGACCCCGTAGCCATGCCGACCCCGCGGTTCATGGCGTCATAGACACCCCGGTCCGGGCCGCAATGAGTGACCAGGCGCGTACCGAGATCGGCGGCCAAGCCGTTCACGATGTCTAGGGTTTCGTCGGTCGAGCCGCCGTCGACCACGACGAGCTCGAAATCACCGCAGGTTTGGCATATGACGCTGTCAAGGCAAGTATGCAGAGTTGCCGCTGCGTTCAATGTGGGGACGACGATCGAAAACATCGGTGCGGTCATACCACTTGTCACGTTAGCAGCGGTCAGCCCGGCGTACCGCTTCGTCCCAGAAATTTCGGCTCAAAGACTCGGTCCTTCCTCACGAAAGAAGAGCCCGTCGGCCTGAAGCATTCGACCATTGCGGAAATCGGTGAAGCAGGGCAGCAACCCCGTCAGCGTGAAGCCCAAAGAATGTACGAGGTCGAGCGCCTCACGGACGAGCATACCGCCTTCATACAAAGGTACGAACGATAGTTCGAGTTGCAAGCCAACGCAGCGGTCATCGACGGTTGACTTGCTACCGGCCAGCACCTGTTTCTCAAATCCTTGAACATCGACCTTGAGAAAGGCAACATCATCCGGCTGTAAAATTTCTGATACGACGGAATCGAGCTGATGTATCGGCGTGTCTTCGACCCCGATATAATTTGCTGGTGGATAGACGTCTTGATGGCTTTTCAGCATGGGCAGGACGGAACTGCTCTGACCGGCGTTGCCGGCGACATTTATCGAGATCGTTCCATCAACGTCGCCTAGCGCATACTGCCGACAGTCCCAAAGCGGATCTGCCGATGCTCTCCTCGCCAAAACCGAAAATGGACCAGATAAGGGTTCGAACGATATGATACGACCCTTGTAAGCCGCCTTGCGAAGGTCGGCAGCGTATTGTCCCGAGTTGGCGCCTACATCCAGAACGACATTTACGCGATGCGATTCCAGCTGCTGCACAATCTGACGCTTCCAGTTCCGCTCGGAATAGCGTCGCGATACCTCGAAAGCAGCGCTACGGGCGATCAATCGAGCACTGTCCAACAAATGCACTGCACAACATTAACACCCAAATAGCGCACCGGGGAGATGGACGCGAGGGTCGGCGGCTGCCTCGAGATTCGCCGCGCTCGCTGAATTCAACCATTTTGTCCAGGGATCTCGACGACGATCGAGTCCAGGCCGGCGCGGATCACTGCGGTGGGGAATGTCGAGCGCGCGGCCGCCGTGATCGCGTCGAGCTGGGGAAATCCGGCGAGTCCGGAGCCGAAGAGACGGAGATCATCAATCACGATGGTGCTGCCCGCCGGAGTTACGTCGGCGAGGCGCCGCAGGGTCGACTCTGCAGGCTCCATCTCCTGACCTTCGGCTGTCCCAGGGCCGGAGAAATGCCCGTCTAGGTACACCAGCGGCGGGGTCGAGCAATTTGCGACGATCTTCGGGATCTCGACGAGCGAATCACCATGGATGACGGTGACATTGGGATGATCGGCGAACCGCTGTTGGGCTGCGGCATAGAGCTCGTCATGTAGTTCGACGGAGAAGACTTGATCCGTGTGCGGTATCAAAAATGCGGTGGTTTCACCTTTGTACGTGCCGGCCTCGACGAAGATCCTGTGCCCCCGCGATTTCAGCGTATTGAGCAGGTGCCGTCGCTTGGCGATTGCGGGTGGTGATACCAGGTGCATGCCCCGGAACCAGCCGTGTGCAGCGGCAAGGCGGTTGGGCTCGAGTGAGTTTCTACTGCGGACCAACTTCAGCGCGATATCGATGAGCTTTTGCCTCATCCTCGACATAACGGTTGATGGTAGGGCAGCGGTCGAGAACACCAGCCTGTCGGTACGAGCCACAAAGGGTCACTGCCCCGCCGCACCGACGTTGGTGCGGTACCACACCACTGTTATCTCGATGCCGGCACGCAAGCCTTCGCCGATCAGCCGACACGCCGCAGTCGGGCGAAGTTTTCCAGATGATCAGCAGCAGCGACAGCGCTCTCGGCCGATTTGGTCATCCGCCTGGCGAATTCGCGGGACCGGGCAACATAGTCCGGGCCGAGGATCGTCCGCAGGTCAGCGATCAACGATTTACGAGTAGCGCTCGAAAAGCGCCGCGCCGTGCCTACTTTCAACCGTTTGACCATCGCACCTGTGAGCGTCTGGTTGAGGTCCGTCGACAGGATCAACGTGGGCACCCCGGCACGCAAGCCCGCATCGGTGATACCCGAGCTACCGCGGTGCACGACCGCGCGGCAGACCGGAAAGATCGCTGCGTAATTCAACTCGCCCACGACCTTGACATGCTCCCACTGGGGGACGTCGCTGAAGTCAGTCCAGCCGGCGCCAACCAATGCCCGCTCGCCCAACTCCTCGCAAGCCTCGCTGATCATGGCCAGCGTATCCGCAGCAGACGCAACCGGGATGCTGCCGAAACCGAAGAAAATCGGCGGTGTTCCCGCCGCAATCCACGACAAGGCCTCGTCGTCGGCATCCGTGGGCAACTCCAGAGTCAAGGTGCCGACAAAGGGCCGCTGGCCGTCGAATCGCGCCCATTCGGCGGCCAGCCCCGGAAAGCAAACCTCGTCGTAGGCCTGGATTTCCAGTACTCCACGCTCGATCATCCGTCGCGGCGCGGGCGTTGTCGCCTTCGGCAAACCGAGCTCACGGCGCTGCGCGTCCTCGAGCTTCCTGGTCGTCATGCGCCACGTCAGCCACTCGTAAAACGTCATCGCGGAGCGGCACAACCCTTTCGGTAGGAATGGCAGGAGCTGGCCATTGGGCCGCAACGGAAACCAGTGCAGCGTGGCCAACGGAATGTCGTGGTACTCCGCGACATTGGCTGCGGCATCCTCGAAAGACAGGGTGGTGAACAGCAGGTCGGCCCCGTCCGCCAGCGACGTCAAGGTCCTGCTCAACTCCTCCCAGCACCGCTTACCGGGTTCCACCACTTCGCGCCCCAACCTGCTGACATCCCTGATCTTCCAGAAATTGCGAAACAAGCTCGTCCAGAAGTCACGGTATGCATCAATCACCGCCTGCATCTCGAGCCCGTACGGGACCGCCGCAATCCCAGCCACCTCAACGATGTCGGCTAAGTCAGGCGGTACGGCCATGCACACGTCGTGGCCTCTGCGCAGCAGCTCACGACCGACAGCGGCACAAGGCTCAATCTCGCCGCGACTTCCCCAGGCTGCCAACACAAATTTCATCGCGGCTCCGAACCCTCCA
Organism: Mycobacterium branderi; assembly: GCF_010728725.1. Taxonomy (NCBI): domain Bacteria; kingdom Bacillati; phylum Actinomycetota; class Actinomycetes; order Mycobacteriales; family Mycobacteriaceae; genus Mycobacterium; species Mycobacterium branderi. The sequence goes on along the minus strand of NZ_AP022606.1, from coordinate 3,164,525 downwards.
CTTCCTGTGCGCGTTGGCAAGCCCCGGAGTAACGGTCGTTGCCCCTACTACTTCGACCGGTTCGCAGGCCAACAGGCGCGTGGACGAGCTGCGAGCCCCGCTGCACCGCGGCAACGACGCGGGCGACGTCGTCCGAGGCCATGTAGTGGTGAACTGGCAACGAGACGATCCGAGAGCAGACATCCGCCGTGTTGGTGAGGTCGGCTGACCTCACCAACCGGGGGTTGGCCATGAAGTATGGGTGCAGGTGTTGCGGTGGGTTGTAATAGTCGTGGGCCCGGATCGCATATCGCCGCAGCTTGGCGAGCACCGCGGCCTTGTGGTCCGCGGACTCGCAGCATGCGCTGGCGAAGCAGACCGAGGAAGCATCAGCATTGGGCTGAAACCGCAGACCGACGGGAGTCAGTTCGGCGCGATAGCGCTCGAAGACGGTGCGGCGGCTGGCCAAACGATCGTCGAGCCCACGGAGTTGGCGCAGTCCGATCGCCGCGCTGAGTTCCGGCAGCTTCCCGTTCATCCCGAGCTGCGTGGTCTGCCGCCCGGTGAAGCCGAAGTCTGCAAACGTGCGCGCTTGCTCGACCAGCCGGGGCTCGCGAGAGACCAGCGCGCCGCCCTCACCCACCGCGAACGGCTTCGTGGCATGGAAAGAGAAGATCTCGCAGGCGCCGCGCCCGCCGAGGCGCTGCCCGTCGGTGTACGCGGAGCCGAAGCCAGCGGCGGAGTCGAGCACGATCGGCAACTCCCACTCGGCGGCGAACGCCTCCCAGGCATCGATATCCGGGTTACCGACGCCGAACACGTTGGGGAGCACGATCCCCGCGATCAGGTCGCGGGAGCGCTCCAAGACGGCCCGTGCCGAGGGGGCGCTTGGCTGCCAGGTGTCGGCGTCTATGTCGACGAACCACGGCCGGTAACCGGCCCACAGCGCAGCTTGGGCCACAGCGACGAAGGTGAATGACGGCATTAGCAGATAGCGGTCACGTGTTCCGGGGCCAACGGCGGCATGAAGCGCTGCGATCAACGCCATCGTGCCGTTCGCGAAGGTGGCGACATGCAGGTCGGGCCCGAGATACTCGCCGAGCGCCGATGCGAACCGTCGTTCCTTCGGGCCGAAATTCGTGTACCAGTTGGCGCTGACGATGTCGTCGAACTCCTCGGCGAGTTCGGCTGGCGTGGGAAAGCTTGGACGGATAAACGGGATCTCAGCGGGCATCGAGCCACCGATCCCGAATCCGGACAAGTGCTGGTGCAGGAGCACCCGGGGATGGCCCGCTCCGCGGCGTCGTTGACCTAGCGACGCCGCCATCGCTCAGCAGCGCCCCACCGTAACCCGTGCGCTCATTGAACGCCGTCGACGCAGGGCGAAACTCGTCGACGCGGGCCATCAGCCGCTCCAACCCGCTCCCCCCTTTTCAGGGAACTCGAAGCTCCCAGGCGGGGGCTTTGCGCAGAAGGTACGCCACGTTCGCCGAATTTCGAGTCAAATGACCAAACTTCAGCAAATTAGTTTTCGATAGGCCTAATTCGACCAAGTTCAATAAAGGCGCAGCTTGTACGGCCTTTTGCACACATGCTGAATATGTGGGCTCGCGGCACTGGCGAAGCTTATCTCTGACGCGGATCCAACCCTGGTCTTCAACATCTGTCCAACGACGTTACTGGCCGCGAACCGCGCGTCGCAGTCTCGCCGTCGATTACGATTCGGCTGCTTAGGCCGCAGGGCGGGCTTCCTTAACCGCGGAGTCCGCAGCGGACCGGTGCCTCATGTGCGCAGTCATCGGTTGATCGCGGACGTCGCCGTTACACCTGTTCTCTTGACGCAGTTGTTGCCTGTTACACGTGCGCAATCATTGCCATTGAACAGCGGTGAGATCAGCGGTCACACGATCGGTAAACTTTGTTTTTCTCTGCAGAATTATTTGGTCGTAGGCGGCTAGGACCTTGTATTCGCCGGGATGGTATGTCAAAAACTGATCGATTGCCCACCAGGGGTTAGCCCGAGCGCGCGGATAGCACGGCCATAAAAAGTCATCGAAAATCATTATTCCGCCCTGTTTCAACAAGCGCCATGCCGTGATCCCATCCATCAAAACATCGTCGGCAAAATGGGATCCATCGACATAAATCAGATCGAATTCTTGCTGTTCATCCAGCAGTTGCGGCAACACATGTAAGGATGACCCCTTGCGCTTTGTAAGGCGGGCTGCACACGGGGCAAGATTGCCGTCGAATCGCGCTTCCAGGTCCCGCGCGTCTGGAGTTGCGTTGTACAAGTAATAGTCGATGCCGGCCCATGTGTCTACTGCGGTTAAGTGGCCTTGGGTAAAGTAGGTCAAAAGAAACAGGCTCGACCGGCCTTCCCACGATCCGATTTCAAGGATCCGCAAGGGGTCTACACGATCAAAAATTTTGGAAAAAACACCACACCATTGAGTGACGATCACGTCATTCATATCAAACCATCGTTCCTTGAACTGACCCTGCGCGGCATGCTCCTCGAATGCAGCGCGAACCTCCGCAATGTGTCTCGCCGCACTGGGGACAACTCCAAGTTTAACCAGAAGATAGCGCAAGTTGCATGTGAGGAAGTGCCACAATACGGAAGGGTGTCTACTCCCGATACGCAATAGAAAAACGACGTATCGGATGGACCAACGAATCTTGGTCGCGGTTGTCAGCCCGGTCATATTCCTCGTGCTTTTCTCTGATTGTTGATCGTGGTCTCTCGGTCAGATTTTGTGCGTTTCAACCCATGCAATTACTGTGGCTCAGCTGGGCGGTTCGTCTCCTTGGTCAGACAGTACATCCGGTATGCGTCTCGTCCGCTCTGGATGTTTCGATAGATCGCCGATCCATGTACGGGCAGCATGTCGCGCACCCAACGCCGCAAAAAACGCGGTGCCGCGTTCTCCATCGATGCCTGCATTCGCTCCGAGTTCAGTGTCATCCCCCGCAGGACCTCGGCGTCGATGTTTCGCCACGACACCACTTGCAGGCCGGGCGCACTGTTCAGCTCTGCCTCCCATTGGGCGCACACGGATCGCTGACGTAGGTCGGTGTAAAGGAACTTCCCGCCGGGCCGCAAAACACGGGAGACCTCGGCGAGGAATCGGTCGAAATGCGGGTAGCAGTGCGATGACTCGACATTGATGACCGCATCAAACGAATCGGGAGGGAAGGGAAGGTTTTCCGCGTCGCCGTGAACGAAATCCAGTCCTGGCACCTGGTGGCGCCGGCGGCAGAACTCGATACCGGCGGCATTGACATCCATTCCGATATAGGAAGCCGGTGCCAGCGCGCGCGTCAGATACGAGGCGCCGCCGCCATGCCCGCAGCCCACCTCTAGTACCCGCTGGCCGGCGAGGCCCCCAGCCTGGGTGGCGGTGGCGTGATACAGCTGGATCGGGTACCGCTCGGGTTCGTCGGCGGCATCCAGCGGCAGGCCCATCGGCGGGTCTTGCTCGTAGCCGTAGTTGAGGAACACCGCATCGTCGGCGACACGGCCAGTCAGATAGCGATATAGCCGTCTCTGCGCGGAATAGATGACTGCCTTCGTGGCGGGCTCAATCACGCCGTCGCGTAACGCGCGTGCGATGGTGGTGGCCATCAACACTCCCCCTTCTATAACGACGCCATGCGTCAACAACCCGTCCACCGGAATGTAGACCCCTGCCGCGGGTGCCGGACTCGATTACCTAAAGCGCTCGCGCGGGTCGGCGGACACCGATCGGCGCTCGCCCATCCCGCCACGGCGAATCAGATAATCTCAGCTCATGGATCGGTTGGACCCCACCACGGGCCACGCCGTCTCGGGCAGAGGCACCCTTAATGGTCAGGTGTACACCCCACTGGGCACCACGGGCGAATCCCGTGTTCTAAGGGGCTGATCCGTGCCGATTCGGTTACGTCCTGCACGCGAGTCCTTCCGCAGCCACACATCCAATCACGTTGCGCGACCGGACAATCGGCTCGCCTTGGTGGACCAAGCCCTATTTGCAGGGCATCGGGCAGCCAGCCAGAAGGTAATCATCGAAGTCGTATGGGTTTATGAGCACGGCATCAACCTCGACGGGTTGAGGCGTTTTCACCGCAATCTTGGTTACGGGTTGTTGGGGCGGCGCATCGAGCGTTCTCCGCTCCCGTTCGGCCGGCATCGGTGGGTTGTAGATCGGGGCCCATCGGACATCGATATCGCTGAGCGCGCCCGGCCACGGGCGGAACTCAGCGACTGGGCCGATGAACGCTCTCAACTACCAGTCGATCCTGAGCGGGGCCCGGGTTGGCATCTTGGCGTGCTCCCACTTACCGACGGTTCGACCGCGGTCAGCTTGGTGCTCGCCCACTACTTAATCGACGGCCTTGGGCTTGCCCTCGTGCTTGCCGACGCGATCTTGGGCAACACGCACGACCTCGGCTACCCGCCGCCGCATTCGCGAAGTCGGCTGCGCGCCGTCGTCCAGGACGCTCGCCAAACCGCGCAGGACATACCCGAGGTTGTCCGGGCGGTCGTCTCGGCGGCAAAATTGGCCCGCCGTGGCCGGCTTGAGGTGGCGCAATCACCGGCACCGCGACCCGTCGCGGTCCATGGAACTGACGGCGACGACGTGGTCGTCGTGCCCACCATCACTATCTACGTCGGCCTGGATGAATGGGACGCGCGTGCGAAAGCGCTTGGCGGAACGAGTAACACGCTGGCCGCGGGGCTGGCTGCGAAGCTCGGAGAGCGCGTGGGACGTCGACGAGCCAGCGACGGCGCTGTGACATTGCAACTGCCCATAAGCGAGCGAGTCGAGGGTGACACGCGCGCGTTCGCATTGTCGTATGCGCGCGTCAGTGTCGACCCGACCCACGTAACAACGGATTTGGGTGACGCCCGTGCCGCGATCAGGGAGGCGCTGGGATCGGTGCGGGAAGCGGCAGATGAGTCGTCCCAAGTGCTTTGGCTGACACCCTTCACACCAAAACGGGCAATGAAGCGGATGGTCGATGCCGGGTTCACCGACCCTGATCGGCCGGTGTTCTGTTCTACTCTGGGCGACCTCGGCTCGGTGCTGTCACGCCTCGATGGCACTGACGCCGAGTACGCCGCTGCACGCGTGACCGGGCAGCGCATAACGCGGCAGTGGCTTGAGCGAATTGGCGGTCAATTGACTGTGTTGTCCGGGCGCCTCAGTGGCAAGGTCTTCATCACCGTCGTCGCTTATCAACCAGGCGCCGAGAACACAAAGTCCGCTTTACGTGAGTTGGCCGCGCAGACGCTGGCCGAGTTCGGCCTGACCGGCGAGATCGACTAGCGAGCGCCGGTGGCGGCCGCGCGCAGACATGCTCCGCAGGGAACCTGGTGGCGCTCTGTTCAAGCCCGCGGACACCGACGGCGTGCCGCTGTTCGACGGCATTCCGACTCGATTGGCTGGTACATCCGGGCACTGGTCGAGCACTAGGAAGGCACTATGTGCCGAGTCCATGACGGGCGCATAGCGCCGTACCGCCCCGTTACGCACGTGCCATGCATTACGATCCGATATCGCGTCGGGAACAAGCCGTTATGGAGGCCGCCATCATGATTTACTCGTCAAGATCTGGTCGCGCTCCCGCGGGGGCCGCTCGTTTGAGGTGATCGCCGCACGGCTGGCCTGCGACGCTCATCGCACTCGAGATGCCGGTCTGGCGTGTCGTGACCGATGTGTAGTTGCATGGGCGGCCGGGTGACATGACGTCGGGTATGGAAACGGGTGGAGAGGATTCGCGATTTTCAGCGTTTTGAGACGGGTGTGGATTCCGCTGGTCATACTGGTCGTCATCGCCGGCGGAGGGTTTACCGTGACACGACTCCACAATGTATTCGGCAATGAGAAACGCCCGTCGTATGCCGACACCAAAGTCAACGACACCAAGCCGTTCAACCCCAAGCACCTGAAGTACGAAATTTTCGGGCCGCCGGGAACCACGGCCGACATCAGCTATTTCGACGTCAATGCCGATCCGCAACGAATCGAGGGGGCCCACTTGCCATGGACGTTGGACATGGCGACAACCGAGGCGACGGCCGTGGGAAGCGTTGTGGCGCAGGGCGACAGCAACAGCATCGGCTGCCGCATCTCCGTCGACGGTGAAGTCAAAGCCGAACGAGTTTCGCACGAAGTGAACGCCTTTACCTTCTGTCTGCTGAAGGCCGCATGAGCAACATCTACCCGGGCAACCAGCACACCGCGCCGCCATTCGCAGCGCGGACGATCCATCGATTTTCGGTGCCGATCATTTTGGGGTGGGTGGCGCTCATCCTCCTCGTGGGCGCCACGGTTCCCTCATTAGAGCAAGTCGAAAAAGAACACACGGTATCGCTCAGTCCTCCCGACGCGCCCTCATTCAAGGCGGCGAACCGCGTAGTGGAGGACTTCAAGGAAGCTACTTCCGGCAGTGTGGCGATGATCGTCCTGGAAAGCCAGCAACCCCTGGGCGACGAGGCGCACCACTACTACAGCCATTTGATTCGTCAGCTCCGGGACGATCCGAAGCATGTGCAGCACGTTCAAGATTTCTGGGGGGATCCGCTCACGGCGGGCGCCGCGGAAAGCGCCGACGGTAAGGCCGTATATGTCCAATTGGACCTCGCGGGTGAATTGGGCCAAACCCTAGGCAACGAATCCACCGAAGCCGTCCGAAACATCGTGGCGCGCACGCCGCCACCGCCCGGGCTCAAGGTGTATGTAACCGGCCCGGCGGCAATCGCGGCGGATATGGGCCACAGCGGGGACCGGACCGTCATCACAATCACCGTGGTGAGCCTCGCGGTGATCTTTACGACGTTGCTGCTCGTCTACCGCTCGGTTGTCACCGTCATTGTTCTATTGCTCATGGTCGGGATAGAACTGCAGGTAGCCCGTGGTGCAGTCGCATTTCTCGGTCATCATCAGCTTATTGGTGGCCTAACCACCTACGTCGTCAATCTGCTGACGTCCCTGGCGATCGCGGCCGGAACCGACTACGGCATATTCTTCTTCGGTCGCTATCAAGAGGCTCGTCAGGCCGGCGAAGACCGGATAACTGCTTTCTACACCACCTACCACGGGGTCGCGCGCGTTGTCCTGGCCTCCGGTCTGACAATCGCCGGCGCCCTTTTCTGCCTGAGCTTTACCCGACTGTCCGCTTTCCAAGCCATCGGCGTCCCGTGCGCGGTGGGCATGGTCGTCGCCGTCGCGGTGGCGCTCACCCTGGTTCCGGCAGTTATCGCACTCGGCAGCCGGTTTAGGCTGTTCGAGCCCAAGCGCAATGTCAGGGGCCATGGATGGCGACGGATAGGCACGGCGATCGTCCGCTGGCCCGCACCCATTTTCGCCGCGACAATGGCAGTCGCGCTTGTCGGGCTGCTGGCGTTGCCCGGATACAAACCTAACTACGACGACCAGCAGTACATCCCCAAAGACATCCCCGGCAATCTGGGATACGCCGCTGCTCAGCGGCATTTCCCCCAGGCGCGCATGATGACGCCCGAGATCCTGTTGATCGAAGCTGATCATGATATGCGCAACCCGGCCGATATGTTGGTTTTGAACAAGCTGGCGAAGGGCGTCTTTGCCGTTCCAGGCATTTCCAGCGTGCAGGCCATAACTCGGCCAACTGGCGAACCGATCCAGCACACGTCGATACCGTTCATGATGAGCATGGGACAGGCGAGTCAGCTGCAGAATATGCAGTTCCAGAAAGCCCGCATGAATGACATGCTCAAGCAGGCAGACGATTTGGCAACGACGATCAGCCTGATGCAGCGCATGTACGCGCTGATGCAACAGCTCGTCGCCACGACTCATCACATGGTCGGCGAGACGCACGAAATGGTTGCTATCACCGAAGAACTGCGGGATCACATTGCGGATTTCGAGGACTTCTGGAGGCCTATCCGGAGCTACTTCTACTGGGAAAAGCACTGCTACGACATCCCCATCTGCTGGTCGTTCAGATCCATCTTCGATTCCATTGACGGGATTGACGAGGTGAGCGACAAGCTCGAAGACCTTGTGAAAGACCTCGACCAGCTTGATCTGCTCATGCCGCAGCTGCTGACCCAGTTCCCGCCGATGATCGCGACCATGCAGAGCACGCGGACCATGATGCTGACGATGCACAGCACTATGTCCGGGATCTTCAACCAAATGGAGGACTCGAGCGACAACGCGACCGCCATGGGGAAGGCTTTCGACGCCGCCAAGAACGACGACTCGTTCTACATATCGGCGGAAGTCTTGAAAAACAAAGATGTCCAACGAATCTTGAAAGTCTTCGTGTCGCCCGACGGGAAGGCGACCCGCATGCTCATTTCCCAACGCGGCGATCCTGCGACAGTTGAGGGCGTTTCGCGGGTTGATGCAATAAAAACCGCGGCCGAGGAGGCGCTCAAAGGCACACCCCTGGAAGATGCCAAGATTTACCTCACCGGCACGGCGGCGATGGTGAAAGACATCATCGACGGCTCCAAATATGATCTGTTGATCGCGGCAGTCGCAGCGCTCTGCTTGATTTTCATCATCATGCTGATCATGACGCGAAGTTTCATTGCCGCTCTGGTGATCGTGGGTACCGTAGCGCTCTCGCTTGGAGCATCATTTGGGCTGTCAGTACTCGTGTGGCAATACCTTGTCGGCGTCCAAATACACTGGGTAGTTCTGGCGATGTCGGTGATCGTCCTTTTGGCGGTGGGTTCTGACTACAACCTGCTGCTCGTATCACGAATGAAAGAGGAAATCGCCGCCGGAATAAATACAGGCATCATCCGCGCCATGGCCGGTACGGGCAAGGTCGTGACGAACGCCGGACTGGTGTTCGCCTTCACCATGATGTCCATGGTGGTCAGCGACCTCCGCATCGTCGGTCAGCTCGGTACCACCATCGGCCTCGGTCTTCTTTTCGACACGCTGGTTGTGCGCGCATTCATGACGCCGTCCATCGCCGCACTATTGGGACGCTGGTTCTGGTGGCCGCAACAAGTGCGCCCCCGCCCCGCCAGTGCGTTACTTCGGCCAACCGGACCCCGCCCATTGGTCCGTTCCCTGTTACTGAAGGACTAAGCGGGTGCTTGGTGAACACCGCATGAGCACCGAACACACCCGGCCATCGTTGATAGCCCGGGTAATTCACCGGTTTTCGGTGCTGGTCATCCTGGGTTGGGTGGCACTGACACTGCTTGTGACTTTCGCGGTTCCATCGCTCGAGCGAGTCGGGCAACAGCATTCCGTCTCAATGAGTCCCCCTGACGCGCCGTCCGTCCAGGCGATGGTGCGGATGGGCAAGGACTTCCAAGAGTCGGATTCAGACAGTTTCGCGATGATCGTGCTGGAGGGGCAGCAGCCGCTCGGCGAAGACGCTCACAAGTACTACGCCGAGTTGGTCGGCAAGTTACGAGATGACTCCAAGCATGTTCAGCACGTCCAGGATTTGTGGGGAGATCGTCTGACGCAGGCGGGTGCCCAGAGCCCCGACGGCAAGGCCGCATATGTGCAATTGAACCTGGCCGGAAATCAGGGCACGCCGTTGGGCGAAGAGTCCGTCGCGGCGGTCCGGGATCTGGTCAAGCACACGCCGCCGCCCCCCGGGGTGAAGGCCTATGTCACCGGTGCCGCACCGCTAATTACCGATATGCAGCACAGCGGCAACAAATCCATCTTGAAGATTACCGCGGTAACCGTCGCGATGATCTTCACGATGCTGCTCCTGGTGTACCGTTCGGTCATCACCGTGGTTCTGCTGTTGGTCACGGTCGGGATCGAATTAGGCGCGGCCCGCGGAATCGTCGCGTTTCTCGGTCATAACAATATTCTGGTCCTTTCGACATTTGCCATTAACCTGTTGGTATCCCTCGGCATCGCGGCCGGAACCGACTACGCGATATTCTTCTTCGGTCGATATCAAGAGGCGCGACAGGCCGGCGAGGACCCGGAAGCTGCCTACTACACCACATATCGCAGCGTCGCCAAAGTGGTGTTGGCCTCCGGTCTGACCATCGCTGGGGCACTCTTCTGTCTGAGCTTCACACGGATGCCCTACTTCCAGACCATGGGCGTCCCCTGCGCCATCGGCATGTTTGTTGCCGTCGCGGTTGCGCTGACGCTGGTTCCGGCAGTGATCGGCCTCGGCAGCCGCTTTGGGTTATTCGACCCTAAGCGCATGATCGGGGTCCGTCGCTGGCGCCGGGTCGGCACCGCGATTGTCCGCTGGCCTGCGCCCATTCTGACCGCCACTTGCGCGATCGCGCTGATTGGTCTGGTGACGCTCCCGGGCTATAAGACGAGCTACAATGACCGGCTGTATATCCCGCAGGACCTTCCCGCCAATATGGGATACGCGGCGGCTGACCGTCATTTCTCCCAATCGCGGATGATGCCGGATATTCTGATGATCGAGTCGGACCACGATATGCGTAATCCGGCAGACTTTCTGGTGCTGAACAAACTAGCCAAGGGCGTCTTTCGCGTGCCGGGAATCTCCCGGGTACAGGGTATAACCCGGCCCGAAGGAACGCCGATTGGCCACACGTCGATACCGTTTCTGCTCAGCATGCAAAATGCGACGCAGCTAGAAATCATGCAGTATGTGAAGGCGCGCACGGGCGACATGCTCAAGCAGGCCGACGACATGGCGAAGATGATCGCCATCATGCAGCACCTATACGGCCTGATGCAACAGATGAACAGCATCACGCATTCCACAATCACCCGCACAAAGGAAATGAAGCTCATCACCGATGAATTGCGGGATCACGTCGCGGATTTCGAGGATTTCTGGCGGCCGATCCGCAGCTACTTCTATTGGGAAAAGCATTGCTATGACATCCCGATCTGCTGGTCGCTGAGATCGATTTTCGATGGTATCGATGGTGTTGATGAGCTCACCGATAAAATGGGTGACCTCATCAAAGATCTCGATCAAATCGATGTGCTGATGCCTCAGCTGCTCCAAAATTTCCCGACCATGATCGCAACCATGCAGAGCATGCGGACCATGATGTTGACGATGCACAGCACCATGTCCGGGGTCTTCAATGAGATGGACGAAATGAGCGATAACGCCATGGCCTTGGGCCAGGCGTACGACGCCGCCAAGAACGACGATTCCTTCTACCTGCCCCCGGAAGTTTTCGAGAACGCAGACTTCAAACGTGCGATGAGTTCCTTCCTTTCCCCCGACGGTAGGGCTGCGCGGTTCATTATTTCGCAGCGCGGCGATCCCGCGTCGGTCGAGGGCACCGGACGTATCGACAAGGTGAGGACGGCCGCCGAGGAAGCCCTTAAAGGAACACCTCTGTCGAACGCCAAGATCTATGTCGCCGGTACGGCGGCGACCTACAAAGACTGGGGAGACGGCTCCAAATATGATCTCTTGATCGCCGGAGTTGGTTCGCTGTGCCTCATTTTCATCATCATGCTCATCATCACGCGGAGCTTTATCGCCGCGTTGGCCATTGTGGGCACGGTGGCAGTTTCGTTGGGTGCGTCCTTTGGGCTGTCGGTGCTGATTTGGCAATACATTCTCGGTATGAAATTGCACTGGATGGTGCTTCCGATGTCGGTGATCATCCTGTTGGCGGTGGGGTCTGACTACAACCTGCTGTTGGTATCACGAATGAAAGAGGAAATCGCCGCGGGAATAAACACGGGCATCATCCGCGCAATGGGTGGTACCGGGAAGGTCGTGACGAACGCGGGATTGGTGTTCGCCTTCACGATGATGTCCATGGCAGTCAGTGACCTGACCATCATCGCTCAGGTGGGTACCACGATCGGTCTCGGTCTGTTGTTCGACACGTTGGTTGTGCGCTCGTTCATGACGCCGTCGATTGCCGCGCTGCTCGGACGTTGGTTCTGGTGGCCACAAGTGGTGCGCCCACGCCCGGCGAGCGCCTTGCTTCGCCCGTACGGGCCGCGGCCGTTGGTTCGATCCGTGCTGCTGAGGGACGCGGACGATGACGCGATCACGGCCCCTATCCCAAGAGCGGTCCCTCGGGGTTGACCCCCACCGTTATCCGCTGCCGCGGATACGCACGCGGCGTTGCTGTTCGCATCGAATTTGCAAACACTTTGCCTGTCAGAATGTTTGCATCGGCATCCAGAGGGGCAGCCCAAGCAGGTGAGCCTGGCTGTACAACAGTTGCACGATGTGGTTACGCGACAACGCCCGAAAGATCTTCGTCGTGGGGCTCGGGGCGGTCGGCGCCCTAGCGGGTTGCGAAAAGCCGAGGCAAGGTTTGCGCCGAGCCGTTAGAGTCGGTGGAATCAGTTGGGAGGAGACCATAAATGACGAAACTGTCGTTGACCAGGCTGACGGTGACCATTGGCGGTCTGGCACTGTCCTTGACCGCCGGAGCCGGAATCGCGTCCGCAGACCCCGCTCTGGACCCGATCGTCAACACAACCTGCACCTACCCGCAGGCAGTGGCGGCGTTGAACGCGGAGAACCCGGACGCTGCAGCGCAATTCAACGCATCACCGCCCGCGCAGTCCGCGTTGCGTCAGTTCCTCGCCGCGCCACCGAGTCGACGCGCGCAGATGGCCCAGCAGATTCAGGGCTCGCCGTACTTCGGCGTTATCCAACAGATTGCCGCCACCTGCAATAACTACTGAGGGACCGCCGGATACCTACGAAGCAGACCATCCGGCCTAACCACGTCTGCTTTCATGGCAACACCTTCGCCCGGTCGCTAGGGGGCCTACAGCGGCGCTACTTTTGGGCACCATCAGCGGTAGTACAGGTCGCCGCGGTGCCGTAGGGTGCTGCAACCCTATCGCGGTGGATCGGCATATGCCGGCTAACCCTGGCTAGCGGGTACTTACCGATGGGTCCGGGGACTGCTCAGTATTTCCGCTGCGAGTCATACGGCTGTTACCAGATCCATGGCACCAAGCGGTAGCGAACCTGCTGTGTGTACTCACGATATCCGTCCAACTTTTCCTGGAGCAGCTTCTCCTCGTCGCGAATTCGCAACGTGAGTGCAATGAAGCCAGGCACGACGAACACGAGTCCCACGTAGGAACCGAGTGCAAACGGTATGCCGGCCATCATGATCACATAGCCGGCATACATAGGGTGCCGCACCAACCCATACAGGCCGGTGGAAATGACCTGCTGGCCTGCTTCGACCTGTACGGTTGCGGCTGCATAGCTATTCTGGATGACCACAAGCATCGCCACCACCAGTCCAGCAGCGACCAACGCATAGCCACCCAAACAGACTGCCGTGGGAACTGACGACCAACCGCAGCGATGGTCGAGGGCGCTGACCACGACCATCGCTGCTAACGACAACCACACGCCGCCCATGATGAACTTCTGCACCGTTCGGCTCTCTCTGATTGGCCCCCCACCCATCCGCCGCTGAAGCGCGGCAGGATGCTTGCGCAGCAAGTAGACGCCGGAAATCCAGGTCGAAAGCGTAAGCGCCGCCAGAAAAAGCCACGCTTGCCAGTAATCAAACGTACCCGCTGGCAAAAACAGCATCGATCCAAATGCGACGAGCTGAACAAGCCCGAATACCAACATTTTGGGAATGAATTTCAAGGCTTCTCCCGACGTCGATCCGGACCTCTGCCCACGTACTTATTTCCTTGCCGCGTCGGCATTGGCGCGGTACCACGCCACCGTTGCGTCGATGCCCTCCCGCAGCGGGATTGTGGGCTGCCAGCCCGCCTCCCGCAAAACCGAGACATCCAACAGTTTGCGTGGCGTTCCGTCCGGTTTCCTTGCGTCCCAGTGGGTTTCGCCCTCGTAACCCACGGCTAGGGCCACCATGTCGGCGATTTCGCTGATGGTGTGATCGATGCCTGTCCCAACGTTGACGGGATTCGGCCCATCGAAATGTTCGAGGAGGAACAGACACGCGCTCGCCAGATCGTCGACGTGCAGTAGTTCACGGCGGGGGGTTCCGGTGCCCCAGTTCGTCACCTCGGGCGCGCCGCTAGCCCTGGCCTCGTCATACCTGCGGATAAGCGCCGGCAGCAGGTGCGAAGTGGATGAGGAAAAGTTGTCACCCGGGCCATACAGGTTCGTCGGCATGGCAGAAATCCAGGCCAGGCCATACTGCCGCCTGGCCGATTGGACGTGAATGATGCCCGCGATTTTCGCGATCGCGTACGCGTCATTTGTCGGCTCCAAGGGCCCGGTAAGGAGCGCAGTCTCCTTAATGGGCTGCGGGGCGTATTTCGGGTAGATGCAAGAGGATCCGAGGAACAGCAACCGCGGCACGCGCGCGGCAACCGCAGCATCGAGCAGGTTGACCTGTATCCGGAGATTTTCGGAGAGGAAGTCGACAGGGTGTGTGCTGTTCGCCATGATCCCGCCGACCCTGGCCGCCGCATCGATGATCACCTGGGGCTTCGATTCGAGAATGAAGTCAAACGTCGCGGCGCGATCCGTCAGATCGAGGTCACTGCGTGACCGCACCAGGAGATTGGTAAATCCCTCCGTCCGAAACTTGTTTACCAGCGCAGACCCGACCAGCCCTCGGTGTCCCGCGATGTATACCGGAGACGCGCGGTCAAGGATGCCCACCGAAGTGCCCATCCTCAGCTCCAACCGGGCAGTATCGGCTTGTCGATCCATGGCGTGCCATCGCATTCCAGCGCGGCAACGTCTGCGTCCACCATCAGGCGCGCCAGTTCTGCGGTGTGTATCGAACCCTTCCAGCCAAGTGATTGGGCGGCCTTGGTTGCATCGCCAATCAGTGCATGCACCTCAGTTGGTCGCAGGTAGCGTTCGTCAAACCTCACATGTCTTTGCCAGTCGAGTCCGGCATGTTCGAACGCGGTCTGGGCGAACTCTCGCACACTGAAACCCCGCCCAGTGGCGAGGACGAAGTCTTCCGGCTCGGGAGTCTGCAGCATCCGCCACATCCCTTCGACATACTCAGGCGCATACCCCCAGTCGCGGACCGCATCGAGATTGCCCAGGTAGATGTGGGACTGGATGCCTGCCTTAATTTGCGCGACAGCCCGGGTGATCTTGCGAGTCACGAATGTCTCACCGCGCCGCGGAGATTCGTGGTTGAACAAGATACCGTTCACCGCAAACAATCCGTACGCCTCACGATAATTGCGAGTCAACCAGTACGAATAAACTTTTGCCGCACCATACGGTGAGCGCGGGTAGAACGGCGTCTGCTCATTCTGCGGTGGCGGCGACGCGCCAAACATCTCCGACGATGACGCTTGGTAGAAGCGACAGTGCACCCCGGACAGGCGCACCGCTTCTAACAGTCGGATCGATCCCATTGCCGTGGTGTCGCCGGTGTGTACCGGTTCGTCGAAGCTGACCCGCACATGCGACTGCGCCGCAAGGTTATACACCTCGTCGGGGTCGATGGTGGCGAGCAATGTCACCAAACGGGTGCCGTCGGTGAGATCGCCGTAGTGTAAGAACAGTCGTGCGCCAGGTTGGTGCGGATCGACGTACAGGTGGTCGATCCGCGACGTGTTGAACGTCGAAGCTCGACGGATCAGGCCATGAACCTCGTATCCCTTGCTCAGCAACAGCTCGGCAAGATATGAGCCGTCCTGGCCGGTGATCCCAGTTATCAGAGCTCGCTTCACTGGATTGCCACTTCCGTTGTCGGTGAATGCTTGTCGCAAACGGCCTTTCTGGCTGGCTTCAAAGTACCGCACGCGTGGCCCGGCGACGGGTACGCTACGAGGCCGTGACCGCTTATTCGTCCGGCCGCCGATTCGTTGTTTCTGTTCTGTCTCGACTTTACGGCTTCGGTGGCGCCAGAATGGGCCGACTTGAATACCGGTTCAGGCGGTCGGCGCGTTCCAGTTGGGGTGGTCCGATGAACGGCCAGGTTGGCAGGCAGAAGCTCTTTCGGCAGATCTTTGCGGAGCTACGGCCGGTCGCGATCGTCGAAACGGGCACGTTCCGCGGAACGACGACGGAGTTCTTTGCCGAATTCGGTGTTCCGGTGTATACGGCGGAAGTAACGCCGCGTTTCTACGCCTTCGCCGAAGAACGATTCCGTTCGGCGAGTGACAGGGTGCACGTTGTGCTGGCCGATAGCCGCGCATTGCTGCGCCAGCTGGCCACCGACCCTGCGTTCCCCAAAGACAATGTCTTCTTCTACCTTGATGCGCACTGGCATTTCGACCTGCCGCTGGCGGACGAGATCGACACGATATTCGGCTCGTGGAAGCGCTCGATAATCATGGTCGACGACTTCGCGGTACCCGGCGATTCGTATCACTACGACGACTACGGCCCCGGTGCTGTCCTCAATGCCGAATACCTCGACGCCCTGGGGCGCACCGACATGTTCAGGTTCTATCCGAGCCTACCGGCCGAGCAAGAAACTGGATACAAGCGCGGCTGCATCGTCTTGTGCAACGATCCGGAGACGCAGGAGCAACTTAGCCGTATTGAGTTGCTGAGGCCCGCCTGAGGCCTCCGCGCGGACAGGCCCTAGAAGCGTTTAACACCAGCCTTTTTCGTCTTTTACCGCTCCGTCGCGGTCGGTCAGCCAACGCGCCTAAGATGGGCGAAATTCTCTATTGCATCGGCGGCGGCCGCGACACTTTCGGCCGGCTTGGGCACCCGGGTCGCGATCTCCCGTGCCCGGGCGCCGTAATCGGGCGCAAGGATCCGGCGAAGGTCAGCGAGCAGCGACTTCTGGGTAATGCCGGAAATACGCCGGGTGACTGCCACGTCCAGTCGTTTAACTGCAGCGCCGCGCAGCATCTGATCGAGCGCCGTCCAGAGCATCAATTGCGGAACACCGGCGCGCAAACCCGCAGCCGTGGTGCCCGCGCCGCCGTGGTGCACGACCGCGCGGCATGCCGGAAAGATCGCTGAGTGGTTCATGTTGTCCACCACCTTGACGTGGTCTTGATGGGGTATGTGGCTGAAGTCTGTTCCCCTGCCCGAGCAAACCAACGCCCGCTCGCCCAACTCGGCGCAGACCGCGCTGATCATGGCAACCGTGTCGACCGAGGATTTAACCGTGATGCTGCCAAAGCCGAAGTAGATCGGCGGTGTTCCTGCGGCAATCCACGACAAGACCTCGTCATCGGCATCGGTCGGCAACTCCATCGTCAGCGTCCCGACAAACGGCCGTTGACCCTTCCATTTCGCCCATTCGGCTGCCAGTCCGGGAAAACACACCTCCTCATATGCCTGAATTTCTAGCGATCCGCGTTCGCTGATCCGCTGCGGCGCAGGACAAGTCGCCGTCGGTAGGCCCAGTTCACGGCGTTGGGTGTCCTCGAGCTTTTTGCTTGCGCGCCAAACCATCCACTCGCTGGCCTTCGTCAGCGAGCGGTTTAGTGCCGCCGGCAGGAATGGCAGTAGCTGGCCATTGACCCGCTTCGGGTTGTAATGCAGTGTGGCCAACGGAATGTCGTGGTACTCAGCAACGTTGGCAGCGAGTCGCTCGAAAACCAAGCCGGTGAACAGTAGGTCGGCTCCTTCGGCCAGCGACACCAGGGTCTTGGTCGCCTCCTCCCAGCACTGGGTAAGCAGCTCGGCGGCTTCGCGGTACAACCTGATCAGATCCGGGATTCTCCAAGGGCTGCGGAAGAAACATGTCCAGAACTCATGGTGCACGTCCAGCGAGGCCTGCGCATCAGGTCCGTAGGCTACCGCCGCAAACCCGAGCGATTCGGCAAAGCCAACCAGGTCCGAAGGGACGGCCACGCGCACCTCATGACCCCGGCGCATCAGTTCACGGGCGACCGCGGCGTTGGGCTCGATGTCGCCGCGCGTGCCATAGCTTGCGACCACAATTTTCATTACGATCCTGGCCTTTACACTTTCCGTGCACATTTTGCGAAAATGAAAGCGCCGACCTCGCTTCCGCGGCACAACCGCCCGGAAGTATAACCCGCTAACCGCGCTATCGGCCTGACATTCAGAAGGTTTGGGCAAGCGCCCCATGCCAGTTTTGCAATGGCGATTTGCTGACAAAGCGTGAATCGGAGCAGTATCCAAAGTTGGCAGCGTGTTCAAAGCCCCTCGCCGGCGACGAGTTACAACTCCCCGGCGTCGATGGCCTTCTTGACTTCCTGGGCACGAGCCACCTGCTGCGCGGTGTAACCAATGAGTAGCGCCACTCCCCCGACGAGGACGGCCACCCCGGCCAGCCAGAGCAGACCATAGGTGAAGCCATGGTCCAGCGCATTCAACTGGACTGCGTTCAAGTCTTTCGTCGGTCGCGTTGTCCCGCCCAGCTGCAGCGTGCGCAGCGTGATAACGGCCTGGATGACTGCCAGCACCACCGGGCCGCCGAGGCACCGCAGCATAAGCGAGATCGCCGATGTCGGTCCGATCCGGTCGAGGCCGACGCTGGCGATCACTGATAGCGCAAGCGGCAGATCGATCAAGCCGATACCGAATGCGCCGACGACAAGCGGCATCACCAGATTCGGGAAATACGGGACGCCGCGGTCGAGCGTCGACCCGAACAGCATTGCACCTAGCACCAGGATGCTCCCGGCGATCACGACCATCCGCGGCGGAAACCATGTCACCAGCCGTGACGACACACCTGCGCCCGCGCTAACGGCAACCGCGAACGGGATGAAGGCGAAGCCTGCGCGCAGCGCGCTGTAGCCCATGATGTCCTGCACATAGACGGCGACCAGGACGGTCAGAGTGAACAGCACCCCGCCGTCCAGGAAGATGGCCGCGAACGTTGCCAGGCGGTTGCGGTCAAAGAACAGGTTGAACGGGACGATGGGGTTTTCTGCCCTGCGCTCCACCACGACGAATGCTACGCAAGCGGCCACCGTCGCCACGCCCGCACAGATCGTCGTCGGTGACAGCCAGCCCTTTTCCGGCCCTATCGAGAAGCCGAAAACAGCAACGGTACAGATCAACGTGGCCAGCACAGCTCCAGCGGCATCCAGTTTCATCCGCGCCGTCTGACTTTCCTCCAGCGTGGCGCGGGCGCGGTAAATCACCAGCAGCCCTATCGGCACGTTCACCAAAAACGCCAACCGCCATGACACTTCGCTCAGTGCCCCACCAACAACTAGGCCTGCCACCAAACTGAAACTCGCGGTCGCACCGAATACCGCCATCCCGGCGTTGCGCACGGGGCCCTTCGGGAACATGGTCGCCGTCAGCGCCATACAAATCGGTGCGGTGATCCCGCCGGCCACGCCCTGCAGTAGTCGGGCCAAAACAAGGCTGCCCTCATCCCACGCGATGCCGCACATCGCCGAGGCGGCGGTGAACAGGATTACCCCTGCGAGGAATGTCCGTTTGCGGCCAATGGTGTCGCCAAGGCGTCCGCCAAGCAGCATCAGACCGCCAAAGGTCAGCACATAGGCGGTGATCACCCAGCTTCGCCCGGCATCGGACAGACCTAGGTCGTTCTGGATCTTAGGAAGCGCCACAACAGCAATAGAGCCATCCATCGTCACCATCAGTTGCATTCCGCCGAGCGCGATTACCACGTCGACGAATCGGCGCGACAGCAGTCGCGTGGGCTTGTCGACGGACATCGGGGTCGCTCGTTCCATGCGCTCGGTCGTGCATGCTTGCTCTGCATCCTCGCGAGCCGCCATAGCGGGCTACCCTACTCGAACCCCTCGCAGCCGCGGACGAAATTGCGAATGGGTCGCAGCCGCTGAAACGTACGAACTTGGCCTGCGCCAAGCGCTTTGCAAAATTCTTTGCCAGGGTACGAGGGCATGCGACGATCCGCGATCAGCTGCGGTAATCTCATTCTCGAAGCGCCTTTGTTGCGCGGCGGAAAGAGGAGAGCGCGATGGCCGGCCCGGACGAGGAAGTCGAAGTAACGCGCGGCGAGCGCTTCATCAAGACAGCGGTCGAAATTCTCGGCGAAACCGGGCGCACCGATTTCACCGTCCAGGAAGTGGTTGCCCGCTCCAAGACGTCGCTGCGGGCGTTCTACCAGCATTTCGCCAGCAAGGACGAGTTGCTGCTCGCCCTGTTCGACAGGACCATGGCCCAGACGGCACGGTCCTGGCGCGCCGAAACCACCGGGCTTGACAGCACCGCGGCGATGAAGCTGGTGATCGACCGGATCAGCGCCCAGCCGGAATCAAGCAAGCAAGACAGCCTCAACCGGGCACTGAGCCTGTACAACCAGCATCTGGCCGAAACCCGCCCCCGCGACTACGCCCGGGTGCTCTCACCGCTGCACCAGCTGATTCGCGACATCGTGCAGCGCGGCATCACCGAAGGGGTTTTCCGGCCGGGCATCGATATCGGTGCCGCGGCCGCGATCGTCATGCAGACCGTGTTGGGCGCACAGCGATTGCATTGGCTGGGCGCGGAATTGAGTGGCGCGCCGATCGACGCCGCACAGTTGTACGAGTTCTGCATCCGGGCGCTCGGCGCCGACGACGAGCACGAGGTGACGCCACCCACGCTGAGTGAATTGTTCGACCAAATCGGGCTACGCGACGCCGCCACCGACGACGGCTACGCGATGGAATTGCCGGTCAGCCCGCAGGTGGTCAACACCTCCGGAGCAGTGCAGGGCGGCCTGCTGGCCACCCTCGCCGACGTCGCCGGCGGACAGCTGGGGCTGAACTACCTGCCCGCCGGCGCAGGGCTGACCACCGCCGACCTGTTCATCCGCTACCTGCGGCCGATCACGGCGGGTTCGGCCCGGGCGGTCGCTCGCGTGCTGCGGGCCGGCCGGCGCGCCGTCGTCACCCAGGTGGACATTTTCGGCAACGGCGACGACGAACTCGCCGCCACCGCAACGGTGAATTTCGCGGTCGTCAGCCGCCGAGACGCCGGTCAGTCCTGAAAGCGCCGCCGACTGTTACGCATTACGGATTAGGGTGGTAATGTCATTACCACTACGCTGGGCCACCACTGCAAGGAGTCGCCATGCCGTCTCGCGAACTGTCCTTTCCGGTGTTCGATGCTGACAACCACATGTACGAGCCGCAGGAGGCGCTGACCAAGTTCCTGCCGGACAACCGCAAGCACGTCATCGACTACGTGCAGGTCCGCGGCCGGACCAAGATCGTGGTCCGCGGCCACATCAGCGAATACATTCCCAACCCCACCTTCGAGGTGGTGGCCCGTCCCGGCGCCCAGGAGGAGTACTTCCGGCACGGCAGCGGCGGCAAGAGCTTCCGCGAGATCATGGGCGAGCCGATGAAGGCGATTCCCGCCTTCCGCGAGCCCGGCCCGCGGCTGGAGGTCATGGACGAGCTCGGCGTCGACTACGCGCTGATGTTCCCGACGCTGGCCAGCCTGGTCGAAGAGCGCATGAAGGACGACCCGGAGATGACCCACGACGTCATCCACGCGCTCAACCAATGGATGTACGAGACGTGGTCGTTCAACTACAAGGACCGCATCTTCGCCACCCCGGTAATCACCCTGCCCATCGTCGAGCGGGCCCTGGAAGAACTCGAGTGGTGTCTGGAGCGCGGCGCGCGCACGGTGCTGGTCCGCCCCGCGCCGGTCCCGGGTTACAAGGGCACCCGCTCATTCGGCTTGGAGGAGTTCGACCCGTTCTGGCAGGCCTGCGTCAAGGCGGGCATCCCCGTATCGATGCACGCATCCGACAGTGGGTACGCCGAATTCGCGAACGTGTGGGAACCCGGTGACGAGTTCCTGCCGTTCCGGCCGACCGCGTTTCGGATGCTGGTGATGGGCCATCGCCCGATCGAGGACGCGATGGGGGCGTTGATCTGCCACGGCGCGTTGTCCCGCAACCCGGAACTGCGAATCCTCTCCATCGAGAACGGCGCTGAGTGGGTGCCGCACCTGTTCAAGGCACTCAAGGGTGTCTACAAGAAGATGCCCAACGCGTTCAGCGAGGATCCCATCGAGGCCTTCAAGCGGTGCATCTACATCAGCCCGTTCTGGGAGGATCGGTTCGCCGAGATCGTCAGCATGGTGGGCTCGGATCGGGTGGTGTTCGGTTCGGACTGGCCGCATCCCGAAGGCCTCGCCGATCCGCTTACGTTCGTCGACGAGCTCACCGAACTCGACCAGGCCGACGTGGAAAAGATCATGGGCGGCAACATGATGGAGCTATTCAAGATCGCCAAGCCGGTACCCGCCTAACCGCGCGAGCAGACGCAGAATCGCACGTTTCGTTCCAGCACAGTGCGATTCTGCGTCTGCTCAGCGTCGGACGTCTTTGAACGGCACGCCGCGGTCGGCGGCGTACTCGCGCGGGAAGTTCAGCACCCGCTCGCCAATCACGTTGCGCGCCATCTCCGTTGTGCCGCCGCCCAGGCAGACCGTCTGGCGGGCCAGATACCGCAGCCCGGTCTCCAGGCCCTGCCCCGGCTCGCCGACCACCCCGGTCGACCCGGTGATCGCCAACCCGGTGTCCATATCCAACGTCACCGTCTCGGCGTGGAAGAGCCGGATCAGCGTGCCACCGGCCGGCGGCAGTGTGCCGTCGCGCACGCTGCGATACACATGGTCCGACAACTGGTCGCTGACCGCGCGATGCACCAGCACCCGCCCGGCCATCTCCCGCAGCCGCTCGTTGCCGGCCTGCCCGGTCTTCTCGATGAGCGCCACATAGTCCACCGGCGTCGACCGGCCGCCCTCACTGCCTGTGCCGCTGGCGAATTCGGAGCTCTGCCCCACCGCGCGGCGCTCGTGATAGAGCTGCCGCGACGCCACCACCCACCCCTTGTTGACCTCGCCGACGACCGCGTCGTCGCCGACATCCACGTTGTCGAGGAACTCTTCGCAGAACTCCGTCGAGCCGTTGAGTTGAGTGATGCGCCGCAACGTGATTCCGGGATGAGCGATCGGCACCAAAAACATGGTCAGGCCGTCGTGCTTGGGCACGTCCCAGTTCGTGCGCGCCAAACACAACCCGTAGTCGGCGGCAAAAGCACTGGTGCTCCACGTTTTTGCGCCGTTGATCACCCAGCGATCGCCGTTGCGGTCGGCGCGGGTGAGCACACCAGCCAGGTCCGATCCCCCGCTGGGTTCACTCAACAGCTGCACCAGCACCTCGTCGCCACGCAGCGCCGCCGCGATGTGTTGCTTCTTCTGCTCCTCGCTGCCGGTGTCGAGCAGCGTCGCGCAGCAGATCGTGAACGTCGGCGTGTTGAGGATCAGCGGCATCTCGTAATTAGCGCTCTCCTCGTCGAACGCCTTCTGGTACTCGTAGTCCAGACCCAGCCCGCCGTATTCGCGAGGAAAGCAGATACCGGCGAAACCGCCGCCGTAGAGCCGCTTTTGCAGTTCCCGGGCCCGGCGCCAGCTGCGTTCGTCGTCGCGATGCGCAGCCGGCGGAGCGGCCGGGTCGATCCGCGGCATGTTCTCGGCCAACCAGGCCCGGGCACGCGCACGGAACTGCTCAACGGATTCGGCCATCACGCCGACCTCGCGGCTTCCTTCCACGCGTACACCGCCAGGTTGTGATCTTCGGGTGTGCCGAACATGGAGCGGTACAACGCAACTCGACGCAGATACAGGTGTAGGTCGTGCTCCCAGGTCACCCCGATCCCGCCGTGCATTTGCACGCAGCCCTGCACGATCTGCGGCGACATCTCGCCCACGTAGGACTTGGCGATGCTGGCCGACAACCCGGCTTCTGGTGAGCGAGCGGCGATGTCGGCGACCGCCGCGCCCGTCGTCGCCCGGCATGCCTCCAACCACATCTTCATATCCGCGAAGCGATGCTTCAGCGCTTGATACGACGCCAACGGTCGGCCGAAGGTGTGCCGGTCCAGCGCCCACTGCACGGTGAAGTCGAACACCGTCTGCAAGATCCCTACCACTTCGGCGCACTGCAGCACCTGCGCGATCTGGCTTTGCCGCTCGATCAGCGCGGCGGTCTCGGCAGCGCTGCCGACCGCGGCCTCAACAGGCACGCCGTCGAATCGCACCCGGGCGTACTGCTTGACCAAATCGATGGACTGCTGCGGCTCGACGCTCACCCCGGGCGCATCCGTGGGCACCAGGAACTGCCGCACACCGTCGTCGCCGCGCGCCACCACCAACAGCAGATCGCTCTGGGCGCCCGCCTCCACGCGGTCCTTCACACCGTCGATGCGGTAACCCGAGCCGGTCGCGGTGGCGGTCACCGACGGCTGGTGCGGCGCCCAGCCCCGGCCTGGCTCATAGACGGCCCAGGACGCCACGGTCTGGCCGGCTATCAGCGATTCGATCGTCGCCGCATGGGTTTCCGGCTCGGCGCAATCCACCAGCCCGGCCAGCACGACGCTAACCGGATAGAGCGGCCCCGGAGCGACGGTCTTGCCGAGCAGTTCGGCGACCATGGCCAGATCCGCGACGCCGCTCTCCGAGACGCTGCCCCCGCCCAGCTCCTCGGGGACCAGCAGGCCCGCCCAGCCCAGCTCGGCGGCGCGTCGCCACCAGTCCCGGTCGAACGAGATACCCGCTGCATGCAGCTCACGCACCCGGCTCAGCGGCACCTCTTTTTGGAGAAATGCTTGGGTGGTGGAGGCGAAGAGTATCTTTTCGGGGGAGTCGACGGCAGTCATGGTGCGGGCTACGGCCTTCCTTCGCCGATCGGTCCCAGTCGGGGGTTCGCTGGTCCCCCGATGGTAGCAATGAGCCGTACAGTAAGAGATACCGGAGTTCAGTCGATAATGACGTTGAGAAGGTGGGTCGGCCGTGGCTGACGACGCAGACCGGCCCGACGACGCCAAGACGAAAGAGGACGCCCTCGCGCTGGCCGAGCAGGCCGAGGCCGAAGCCGCCGAAGCCGAAGCGCTGGCCGCCGCGGCGCGCGCCCGGGCGCGGGCCATTCGACTGCGCCGCGAGGCCGAGGCTGAGGCCAAGGCCCCAGCCGAGGACACCGAGGCCGAGACCACCGAGACGGACGAGGTTAGCCCCGAGCCCACCGAACCAGCCGAGTCGCCGGCCGTCACAGCACCTCCCCGGCGGTGGGCGCGCATCGCGGCCAGGACGCTGGCCGCCGCCGCGATCGTCGCGATCTGCGCTCTGCTCGGCGCCAGCGGATACATGCTGTGGCACCACCACACCGTCGATCAGCAACGCCAGCGAGATGCCGCGTTTATGGCGGCGGCCCGGCAAGGCGTGGTCAACATGATGTCGCTGGACTTCCACAAGGCCAAAGAGGACGTCCAGCGGGTCATCGACAGCTCCACCGGCGAATTCCGCGACGACTTTCAAAAGCGCGCAGCCGATTTCACCTCGGTCGTCGAGCAGTCCAAGGTCGTCACCGAAGGTTCGGCGAAGACAACCGGGATCGAATCGACGGGCAAGGATTCCGCCGTCGTCCTGGTGCTGGCCAACGAACGCGTCACCAATGCCGCTGGCGCCAAAGAAGAACCGCGATCGTTCCGGTTACGCGTCACCGTGTCCCGGGACGGCGATCAGATCAAGATGTCGAAAGTCGAGTTCGTGTTGTGAACGTGGACGACAAGACCGAGACGGAAAACGCCGACGAGACGCGTGACGTCGAGGCCACCGAAGGCGTGGAGATCGACAAAGCCACCGACGTGAAGCAAGCACCGCCGAAGGCCACTCGCGGGAAGATCACGCTGCGAGTCAAGGTCGTTCCGGTCGTGTTGGTGCTGTTACTGCTGGCCTCCGCCGGGTTGGCGGCATGGCTGTATTTCAAGCAGTACCGGCCCGACCAGCAGACCGACCACGCCGCCGCGCAGGCGGCGGTCAACGCCGCAAAGGACGGCACCGTCGCGCTGCTGACCTACAAACCCGAAACGCTCGACCAGGATTTCGCGGCCGCCAAGTCACACCTCACGGGCGACTTCCTGAATTACTACGACGAGTTCACCCGGCAGATCGTGACTCCCGCGGCCAAGGAGAAAGCGGTGACCACCACCGCCCAGGTGGTGCAGGCCGCAGTGACGGAAATGCATCCGAACTCGGCGGTCGTGCTGGTCTTCGTCAACCAGAGCACGATCAGCAAGGACCGGCCCGACCCGGCCATGGCGGCCAGCAGCGTGCTGGTGTCGATGACCAAAGTCGACAACACGTGGCTGATCACGAAATTCGAACCAGTCTAATAAGACAACTCTGAATTCCCGGCCGCGGCAAGGACATCGGCGGCTGAGGCTCTCCTGTGCTGCGGTGCGCACAGCCGTCGTTGGGCTACGTTGCTATTTATACTATGATAGCTATATTCAGTTCCCGGCCCCGGCTGCTCAGGAAGGATGCTGATGGCAATCAGCACCGTCACGCTCGACTTCACCGGCCAAACCAGCCCGTATCCGTTTTTCGAGTACAAGCGGCGCACCGAACCGGTCTGGCATGGTTCGCTCACGGACCAATCGCAGCTCCCGGAGGAGCTCAAACCAAGCGATGAATGGGTGTTGTTCGGCTACGACGACGTCTTCCACGCCTTCCGCGACGACCGGGTGTTCAGCTCGCACGGCTACGACCAGACCATCGGCCTGGTCATCGGGCACACCATTCTGGCGATGGGCGGCAAAGAGCATCACGATCATCGCAACCTGGTGGCCAAGGCATTTCGGGCCACCGCGCTGGAGCGCTGGGAACCGGCGGTGATCGGGCCGGTCTGCGATCAGCTGGTCGACGAGATCAAGCACGACGGCGCAGCCGATTTGGTCCAGGCTGTGACGTTCGAATTCCCCACCCGCGTGGCGGCCACGCTGCTCGGGCTGCCGCGCGAGGATCTCGACTTGTTCCGCCGGTTGTCGTTCGACCTCATCTCGATCCCGGTCGACATCGAGGCGGGACTCAAGGCGTCGATCGACCTCTACGACTACTTCCTCGACCAGGTCGAGCAACGACGGCGCAAACTCACCGACGACATCATCGGCGACCTGGTGAGCGCCGAAATCGATGGCGAGAAACTGACCGACGAGGCCATCATCTCGTTCCTGCGGCTGTTGTTGCCCGCCGGCCTGGAGACCACCTACCGCTCGTCGGGCAATCTGCTGTATCTGTTGCTCACTCATCCGGAGCAGTTGGCGGAGGTGTACCGGGACCGCAGCCTGATCCCTGCGGCGATCGAAGAGGGACTGCGGTACGAAACGCCGCTGACCAATGTTCCGCGCACCACCACCGAAGACGTCGAAATCGGCGGGCAGACAATCCCTTCCGGCGCACAGGTCGACTTGTGCATGGGTTCGGCCAACCGCGACGAAAGCCGCTGGACCGATCCCAACACCTTCGATATCCACCGGCCCCGGCAGGCGCATCTGGCATTCGCCGGCGGAATCCACATGTGCCTCGGCATGCACCTGGCCCGGCTGGAAACCCGGATCATGTTGAACAGCTTGTTCGACCGGGTCACGAATCTGGCGCTGACGCCCGACGACGACGCCAGGATCGTGGGACTCACGTTCCGCTCCCCCAACAAACTTCCGGTCACCTTCACGCCGGTGTCATGAAAAGCCGCGCGGCGATCCTGCACGACGTCGGAGGCCCTTGGTCTGTCGAGGAATTCGAGCTCGACCCGCCCCGCGCCGGGGAGGTGCTGGTCGAGATGGCCGCCGCCGGGCTGTGCCACTCCGACGACCACATCCTCAAGGGTGACATGTCCGCGCCCAACGACGTCTTGCGCTCGCTCGGGCTGCCGACCATGTTCCCGACGATCGGCGGCCACGAGGGTTCCGGCATCGTCCGTGACGTCGGCGACGGGGTCACCGAATTCGCGCCCGGCGATCACGTGGTGACCTCGTTCGTTGCGGTGTGTGGGCAATGTCGTTGGTGCGCAACGGGAATGGAATATCTGTGCGACGCCGGCATCGGCACGCTAACCCCGGGCATGCCGACCGACGGGACGTTTCGCCACCACACCGCGGACGGCAAGCCGCTGGGGCATATCTCCAAGATCGGCGCGTTCGCCGAACACACCGTGGTGGCGGCAGATTCGCTGGTCAAGATCGATCCCGAGCTGCCGCTTGTGTCCGCCGCGCTGTTGGCATGCGCGATTCCCACCGGATACGGGTCGGCGGTCAACCGCGGCGGGGTCCGCGGTGGCGACACCCTCGTGGTGATCGGGGCCGGCGGCATCGGCACCGGCGCCATCCAGGGCGCCCGCATCAACGGCGCGGCGCAGATCGTCGCGGTCGACCCGGTGGAATTCAAGCAGAAGTCCGCGCGGCGGTTCGGCGCCACCCACAGCGCGGCGACCGCCGCCGAGGCCCTGGATCTGGTGCGCGACTTGACCTTTGGGGTGATGGCCGACGCGGTGGTGGTCTCGCCGTCGCTAATCACGCCCGACGACGTCCGCGGCGCGCTGAAGCTCACCCGCAAGGGCGGGACCTGTGTGCTCACAGGCATGACGTCGCAGCTGACCCGCAAGGTCAACCTGGACCTGCAGGACTTCATCCTGATGAACAAGACGTTGGCCGGCACGGTGTTCGGGTCCTGCAACCCGAGGGCCGACGTCGTCCGGCTGGCGCGGCTGTACCAGACCGGCCAGCTCCTGCTCGACGAGATGATCACGCGGCGCTACCGCCTCGACGACATCAACGACGCCTACGCCGATCTGCGGGGCGGCGAGATAATCCGCGGCGTCATCGATTTCGCAACTGACTGACCCGCGTCTAGATGGTCCCTCGCGGTAGCACCCAGCGGTGCTGGAACCTCAATACCGTTGCGGCTGTCTCGAAGTCAGCGTCGTAGTGGACAACGATGAGTCGGTGCGCGGCGGCAAGGGTGGCAGTGAGCAGGTCGGCCAATGCTCGTCGTTGGTCGGGAGATACTCGTACGCGATGCGGCGGTCCGCCTAGAGCTGTTCGTATTCGGCCGGCCCGCGTGCACTGTAGAGCGCTTCGGCGTCCAGCGATGCTGTGGTGGTGACCAAGCCGCCTTCGATCAGCGGCCGCAAACGGCGAGACACCTCTGGATGGCGCATTCTCGCTGCGGCGCTGGTGTCGATCAAATACGCGCGATCAGCGCCACACTTCGCCGCGTTCATCGGGGTCGGCCATGCTGTCCAGACCACCCTGCTCAAGCCATTCGATCTGGCGCGCCCGGGCCGACCGTGCTGCCGCCTGCTGCAGCGCCATTCGCACGGTGTCCGAAACACCCGTGGTATTCAGTTCACTCTGTGCCGCGGCAATGAGATCGTCGTCTAGGTCGATCAGTCGCTTGGTCATGCGAACCACCCCTCCGGGGCGAATATATACATACCTATTGCTGGACGTATATACCACCGCAGCGTTGTGGCGTCGTCGATTTCAGACCTGAGCAACAGGGCGGTCGAGCAGCTCGACCGTGACGCCGTCCGGATCCACGACGGTGGCATTGACACTCCCGTCGGGTCCGGTCATCATCCTTGGCGCTCCGCCCATGCCCAATGCCGCCAGCCGATCCAGCGCCGCGCGCACCGGCGTCACGAACGACACCAGAAACAGCCCGCGGTGTGGCAGACCAGAACCCGGAGGTTCCGGCCGCGGCTCGCCGAGGTCGATGAGCTCGAGCATGCCACCATCATCGGGCGCACCCAGGAAAACCGTCCGAACATGGCTGGTCGCCACACCAAGCAGCGGTTCCAGATCGGCGTCCAGCGTGAAGTCGGCCAAGACCTCGAGCCCCAAACCGTCGCGGTAGAACTTCAGCGAGACTTCGAGATCGGCCGTACACAGGCCGACGTGATCCAGGCCGGTCATGCCGGCTCTAGTCTGATCACGATCGCCTTGGACACCGGCGTATTGGATTGGGCCGCAACGTGGTCCAGCGCCACCAACCCGTTGGTCTCCGGATAGTAGGCGGCGGCGTTGCCGACCGGGGTGGAGTACTCGACCACCATGAAGTCCTTGGCGTGGCGCTCCTGAACCGCGCCGTCACCGTCGGTGAACTCCGACACCAGGTCCACCCGGTCGCCGGCTTTTATGCCGAACTTCGCGATGTCGGCGGGGTTGACGAACACCACCCGTCGGCCGCCCTTGACGCCGCGGTAGCGGTCGTCGAGGCCGTAGATCGTGGTGTTGTACTGGTCGTGGCTGCGCAGCGTTTGCAACACCAGCCGTCCCTCCGGTACCGGCACCCACTGCAGCGGGTTGACCGCAAAGTTGGCTTTGCCTGTGCTGGTAGGGAATTCGCGGGAATCGCGTGGCGCATGCGGCAGCTGGAACCCGTCGGGTTGGCGCACCCTGGTGTTGTAGTCCTCGCAGCCGGGCACGACGGCGGCGATCGCCTCGCGGATGGTGTCGTAGTCGGTGTTGAACCGCTCCCACGGCACCGGGTGCTGCGGGCCCAGCAGGGTGCGGGCCAGCTGGCAGATGATCGCTACCTCGCTTCGCACCTGGTCGCTCGGCGGGTGCAGGCTGCCCCGTGACAGGTGCACCATCGACATCGAATCCTCCACGGACACCTGCTGTTTGACGCCGCCCTGGATGTCGCGGTCGGTGCGGCCCAGCGACGGCAGGATCAACGCCGTCTTTCCGTGCACCAGGTGGCTGCGGTTCAGCTTCGTCGACACCTGCACGGTCAGCGAACAGCTGCGCAGCGCGGCCTCGGTGACCGCGGTGTCCGGTGTCGCCGACGCGAAGTTGCCGCCCATGCCCATGAGCACCTTGGCCCGCCCGTCGCGCATGGCACGGATCGCGTCGACGGTGTCCAGGCCGTGCTTGCGCGGGCTGACGATGCCGAACTGGGCGTCGAGTGCGGCGAGGAACGTCTCGGGCATCTTCTCCCAGATGCCCATCGTGCGGTCGCCCTGCACGTTGGAGTGTCCGCGCACCGGGCACAGGCCGGCGCCCGGCTTGCCGATCATGCCGCGCATCAACAGCAGGTTGGCGATCTCGGCGATCATCGGCACCGCGTGGCGGTGCTGGGTCAGCCCCATTGCCCAGCACGCGATCGTGCGCTGCGACTGCGCCATCATGTCGGCGACACGGTGCAGCTGCTCTGCCGAAATGCCGGTGGCTTCCAGCACGGTGTCGAGGTCGACGGCGCGGGTATGTGCTTCGTACTCGGCGAAGTTCGAGCAGTGTGCGGCGATGAACTCGCGGTCCACCACGCTGCCCGGCGCGCGGTCGTCGGCCTCCAGCAGCAGCCGGCCCAACCCGGCGAACAACGCCATGTCACCGCCGAGCCGGATCTGGACGAACTCGTCGGCGATCGGCACCCCGCGCCCGACCACCCCGTGCACCTTCTGCGGATCCTTGAACCGGATCAGCCCGGCCTCGGGCAGCGGGTTGACCGCAATGATCTTGGCGCCGTTGGCTTTCGCCTTCTCCAGGACCGACAGCATCCGCGGATGGTTGGTGCCCGGGTTCTGCCCGGCAATGACGATCAGGTCGGCCAGCGTGATGTCCTCGACGGTCACCGATCCCTTGCCGACGCCGATCGCGTCGACCAGAGCCGCGCCCGAGGACTCGTGGCACATGTTGGAGCAGTCGGGCAGGTTGTTGGTGCCGAAGCTGCGCACCATCAACTGATACAGAAACGCCGCCTCGTTGCTGGTGCGCCCCGAGGTGTAGAACACCGCCTCGTCCGGACTGTCGAGGCCGCGCAGTTCGTCGGCGATCAGCCGGTAAGCGTCGTCCCAGTCGATCGGCCGGTAGTGGGTGTCGCCGGGGCGCAGCACCACAGGCTGGGCGAGCCGGCCCTGCTGGGAAAGCCAGTGCTCCGGGCGCGCCTGCAGGTCGGCGACGGAATGCCGGGCGAAGAAGTCGGCGGTGACCACCCGCTTGGTGGCCTCCTCAGCGACCGCCTTGGCCCCGTTCTCGCAGAACTCGGCGAGCTTGCGGCCGCCGTGCTCCTCCGGCCAGGCGCAGCCCGGGCAGTCGAAACCGTGTCGCTGATTCACCCGCGCCAGCGCCGCCGCGGTGCGCACGGCGCCCATCGAGGCCAGCCCGCGCTGCAGCGACACCAGCACCGCCTTCACCCCGGCGGCTTCGCGTTTGGGTCCCGCCGCCACCACCGCGTGCTCGTCGTAGCGAACCTCGACGTCGCGATCCTTCACGACGTCCATCTTGCCCGAGCCGGTACTTCCTCAAAACGCGTCATCGATTGATGACGCGCGCGAAAGGGATAGTGGTGCGGTCTCGGACGGCTATCGGAATGAGTAGCGCACCGGCAGGTGCTTGAGCCCACCCACAAAGGTGGTGGCAATGAATTGCGGATCCCCGGTGAGCTCGATGGATTTCAGTCGCGGCAGCAGCTCGGTAAAGAAGCTGTTGACTTCCATACGAGCCAGTGCCGCGCCCAGACAGAAGTGCACGCCGTAGCCGAAGGCCAGGTGCTTGTTGGGGTCGCGGCCGACGTCGAAGCGGAACGGGTCGGCGAAGACGTCCTCGTCGCGGTTGGCCGACACATACGACAGCAGCACCGACTCCCCCGCGGCGATCGGCACACCGCGCACCGTGGTGTCCTCGGCGGCGGTCCGCATGAACTCCTTGACCGGGGTGACCCAGCGGATCATCTCCTCGGTGGCCAAGGGCATCAACCCGAGATCGTCGCCCAGCCGCTGGTGTTGGTCCGGATTTTCGATCAGCGCGTGCAGGCCGCCGGAGATCGTCGCGCTGGTGGTGTCGTGGCCGGCGGTGGCGACGATCAGGTAGTAGGACACCGTGTCGATGTCCGACAGCGGCTCACCGTCGACACGGGCGTTGGCGATCGCGGATGCCAGGTCCTCGGTCGGGTGTTCGCGCCGCGACGCGGTCACGCCGTTGAAGTACTGAAACATATCCAGCAGTGCGGGCAGTTGGTCTTCGTTGGTGGTGCCGCGCCTGAATTCGGCATCGTCGCTGCCGAATAACTCCTGGGTGAGTTTGAGCATCCGCGGAAAGTCCGCCTCCGGGATACCCAGCAGCGACATGATCACGTAGAGCGGGTAATTGACCGCGACCTCCTGCACGAAATCGCATTCCGGCCCGGCGGCCGCCATCTTGTCGACGTAGATCTTGGCCAGCTCGTCGACGCGAATCTTCAAGGCCCGCATCGCCTTCGGACGAAACCAATCCGCGCCGATCGCCCGTACCACCCGGTGCTGCGGGTCATCCATGTGAATCAGCGTGCGCACCCTGACGGAGGCCTGCAATTCGTCGGATTCCCTGGTCACCAGCACCGGACGCGGCCAGTTGGTGAACAGCATGTTCTCGCGTTCGATGTCCATGATGTCGACGTGCTTGGTGACCGCCCAGAACGGCCGATAGTTAGGCACGTCAACCCACGACACCGGAGCGTTGGCGCGCAAATGGGCCAGCGCCGCATGCAGTTTCGGCTCGTCCGTGTAGGCCATCGGATCGGCCAGCAGCTTGGCGGCGTCGTCCATCGTCTGTGTGCTCACTGTCGCAACTCCTTCAATACGGCAGTAACGGTTGTCTCGGGGAGGCTGTGCGGAAGAGACGGCATCACCCTGTCGATCACGCCGTCGCACCTACTGCGCAGCGCGGCGGCCAGCTTTTCGACTGGTGCGACGACGGCGAACACGCCGAGCATCTCGTCGTCGATCAGCGAACCCATCGCATCCCACTTGCCTTGCAGCGAAAGCTGATGCAGCTCGGTCGCTACATCACCCCAGCCGTGCAGCTCGAGGACTTTGCGGTAGGCGGGCGTCGACCCGTAGAAGGCGATCTGCTTGCGGATTCTGGCGGTGTCTTCATCGGTCGCCACGAAAACCGGGCACGCCACCTCGAAGTCGGCCCGGTCACAGCCGGAGCGCTGCATGCCGCGTCGCAGCGCCGGCATTGTCACCTCGTGTAGGTAGCGTGTGGTCGTAAAGGCATGGGCCAGTAGGCCGTCGGCGACTTCGCCGCACATCTCGGTCATCGCCTCGCCCACCGCGGCGATGAATACCTTCGGCGCCGGGTAGGGCTGCGGCTCGGGGGTGAACATCGGCGTCATCAGCTTATGGGTGTAGAACTCGCCCTCGAAGCGCAGCGGGGTGCCGTCCTGCCAGGCCGACCAGATCGCGTGCAGCGCCAGCACGAATTCGCGCATCCGCCGCACCGGGTGACTCCACGGCATGCTGAAGCGTTTTTCGATGTGCGGCTTGATCTGTGTACCGAGCCCGAGGATGAAGCGGCCCTGCGAGTAGGTCTGCAGGTCCCAGCCGAGGTTGGCGACGGTCATCGGGTTGCGCGCGAACGCCACCGCAATGCTGGTGCCCAGTTCCAGTCGCGACGTGTGTTCGGCGGCCAGCAGCAGCGGCAGGAACGGGTCGTGGTTGATCTCCCCGGTCCAGCAGCCGTCGTAGCCCTGTCCCTCGAGAGTGCGCGCCAACTCCGGCACCCGAGCGAGGTCGCTGAACAGGCCACCGTCGACCTTCATCTCGCTGACACTACAGTAAGCACTTCAGTAGGATCAACGGACGTTAGGATACGACGATGACGAAGCCGCCCGACTGGGAAGACACGCTCGACGATCTCGATCGCCGTCGTCAGTACTCGCGGGGCATGGGCGGGCCGGAGCGGCTCGCCAAGCACCGTGGCAAAGGCAAGCTCGACGCGCGGGCACGGTTGGAGCGCCTGCTGGACCCGGGCACGTTTCGCGAATTGGGCACGCTGGTCGGCGGTGAGGCGGCCGCGGACGCGATCATCGTGGGCTCAGGCTTGGTCAACGGCTCACCGGTGATGGTGGGCGCCGAGGATTTCACTACGTTGGCGGGCAGCATCGGGCCCGGCGGTAACTCCAAGCGGTACCGCATCGCCGAATTGGCGCTGCGGGACAAGATTCCGTTGGTGATGCTGCTGGAGGGCGCCGGCTTCCGCCCGACCGGTGGGCATTACGGGCGCAGCCCCACCGACCTGCTCGCCCAGACGCAGTGCTCGGGGCGGGTCCCTACCGTCGCCGCGGTCCTGGGGCCGTCGGCCGGCCACGGCGCGCTGGTGGCCCCGGTGTGCGATTTCCGGATCATGAGCAACCAGGGTGCCATCTTCACCGCCGGCCCGCCCGTGGTGAAAGAGTCAACGGGAGAAGACATTTCGAAGGAGGACCTGGGCGGCCCGGACGTCGCGTTGCCCAGCGGGGTGATCCACAACGTCGCCGAGGACGACGAAGCGGTGCTCGACGCCGTCCGGCGGTATCTGTCGTATTTCCCGTCCAGTGCGTGGTCGTATCCGCCGTCGCTGCCCGACGACGAAACCACCGGACCGCGGCTCACACCCGAGCTGCTCGACATCGTCTCGCGCGACAACCGCCGCGTCTACGACATGCGAGCGGTGCTCGACGTGGTGTTCGACCGGCCCGACTGGTTCGAGGTGCAGCCGCAGTTCGGCCGGGCGATCATCTGCGCTTTGGCGCATCTCGGTGGCCATCCGGTGGCGGTGGTGGCCAACCAGCCTCAGGTGCTGGCCGGTTCGATCGACGCCGACGCCGCCGACAAGGCAGCGCATTTCATCATGGTGGCCGACTCGTTCCATCTGCCGATCGTCTTCCTCGCCGACAATCCCGGGATGCTGCCGGGCAGCCGGTCGGAACGTTCCGGAGTACTGCGCGCCGGTGCACGAATGTTCGCCGCCCAGACGGCGGCCACCACTTTGAAACTGCATCTGACGTTACGCAAGGCCTACGGGTTCGGGTCGATGGTGATGTCGCTGCTCGGATTCGACTCGCAGGTAGCCACATTTGCCTATCCCGGCGCGACGATGGGCGCGATGAGCGCCGCCGCGTTGAGCCGGGCGTCGCACGCCGGCGAAGACCTGTCGGCCCGATTGCGCAACGCCGAGTTGCAGGCGTCGTATCGCTCGGCCGAGCACATGGGTTTCGACGAGCTCATCGACCCCCGCGAGACCCGCGACGCGCTGCTCGCCGCGCTGCAGCGCGGCCTGCACAGCCGCCAAGCGATCGCCGAGCCGGTGTCGCGGACGGTCATCCTGCCGTAGTTCACGCTCGCCGGCTCAGTAGACGTAGTTCTCGCCGCTGGCCCGCACCGTGACGTCACTGATGTTGATCCCCCACGGCTGGTCGATGACATGCACGACGGCGTTCGCCAGGTCGTCCGGAGTGATCAGCCAGTACTGCATCGAGTCGATATCCGTCTGCTCCGGCGAAAGTGCTCCGTTCGTCAAATTGGCGACGTTCTCCAGGAATTGGGCGGCCTTCTGTCCGACAATGCCGATCACCGCCGCTTCGTTGACGACCCAGCTGGCGAGATTGGTTCCCAGCACACCGGTCGGCTTGACGTTCGTCACCTTGATCTTGCCCTGGGCCTCGACACGCAACGACTCCGACAGCGCATCCACGGCCGCCTTGGTCGCGCTGTAGACGCCGGAGCCTTCGGTCCCGGCGTTGCCGTAGATCGACGAGATGTTGACGACGTGACCTCGGCCCTGCTCGATCATCGTGTCGTACACGGCCGAGATGCCGTTGATCACGCCCTTGATGTTGATGTCAATTGCCTTGTGCCACTTCTCCCATGCGCGTTCGTGGTCAGCAAAGAAGGCCAGCGGCATCACGCCTGCGTTGTTTACGATGACGTCGATCGCGCCGTAGGTGTCGACGGCGGTTTCGGCCGCCGCTTTGAGCTGGGCCATGTCGGTGACGTCGGCGACGTGGGACGCGCCTACGAAACCAGCGGCCCGGATCCCGTCGAAAACCTCGGTCAGG
The DNA here is from genome assembly GCF_010728725.1 of Mycobacterium branderi. Lineage (NCBI taxonomy): Bacteria > Bacillati > Actinomycetota > Actinomycetes > Mycobacteriales > Mycobacteriaceae > Mycobacterium > Mycobacterium branderi. Next base: position 3,128,108 of record NZ_AP022606.1, on the reverse strand, counting down.
CTCTCACCGTTGACATCGACGCCGACGACCTTCGCTCCGCCGGCGGCGCACTTTTCGGAGATCAGCTTCCCGAAGCCACTTCCGGCTCCGGTGACGATAATGACCTTGTCCTTGAGGTACTTCGACATACCGCTCATGGTCGCACGGCGCGGTATGCGGCGAGGATCGGTTCGAGTTCGTCGGGCGTGGCGCCGTGCATGATCACCGCGTCGGCGCCGTAGTCGAACTCCTTGCGGATGCGGTCGACACATTGCTGCGCCGATCCGGTGGCTGACGGCTCCAGCCACTCGTCGGGAATCAACGTCGCGATGTGCTCGATCTGCTCGGGCGTGGCCTTGTGGTCGATGCCACCGGCAATCGAGGTCACCACCGGATCTTCCCGGAAGCGTCGCAGCACAGCGGGATCCCAGCTGTTGGTCTGCACCATCAGATCGCCGTAGCCCTGCAGGTAGGTCGCCAATCGCGCGACCGTCTTCTTGAGCCGGAGCTCCTCGGGAAGGTGGTCACCCACCGTTGCGAAACACGACCACACCCGCACGTTCGACGGGTCGCGGCCCGCCATTTCCGCCGCGCCTTTGACGGTTTTGACGCAGCGCTGCAACGTTTCGGGCGTGAAATAGGTGTGCAGGATGACGTCGTCGAACATCCGGCCGCCCAGGGCGAGCGACTTCGGTCCGAACGCCACCAACGCCAGCCGGATGTCCTCGTCGAAATCGGGGTCGAGGGACAGCACCGGGTACTTGCCCATCGGGCCGTCGTGGTTGAAGATCACCTCGCCGTGCCACAGCCGACGCATGACCTGAGCCCAGTCTTCCATCTGCGCGGTCGTCACCGGCGGGATGCCGAATGCGCTGTAGATAGCGCCGATCCCGCGGCCGATGCCCAGCGTGAACCGCCCGCCGGACAGTCGATGCATGGTCGTTGCCCACGACGCGGTGATCAGCGGATGGCGGGTGTTGTGATTGGTTGCGGCCGTGGCGATTTGCATGCGGCTGGTGACCGCGCACGCCGCGCCGACCAGAGACGACGCCTCCTTGACATTCCAGCGTTCGGAGATGAACGCGGTGCCGAAGCCCAGCTCTTCGCCGCGGCGCGCCTCGTCCATCAACGTCGCCGGCCCGTCACCGCCGGCGCCGGCCAGCAAGTAGTAGCCCAGCTCGTCAAGTACCCGATCGCTCAATGCCCAACTCCTTCACCACTTCGCGCAAAAATCGCTCCGAAACCGCCTGCACGCGGCGGGAGAAGACGTGGCCGACGTGACTGCCGTCGTACCAATAGAACTGGCCGCCCCACCGCTCCTGCAAGGCCAGCGCCGGCTCGCGCATCGCCATCCGGTCATGCCACGCCCCGACGATGAGCCGGCGATGCGGCGGCGGCGCAGGTTCGACGGTCAGCGGGTCGATCACCGACGTCAGCGCCGACACCACCGGTGACTCCAGGAGTTGCCGGACGCCGTTACGCGACGCGCCCCAGCGTGCCAGGTGCCGCGCGATCATCGCGTTGAGGCCCAGGATCGGCGTGTACAGCGCAGCCGCGTCGACCCGCTTCTCGAAGTGCGAGACCAGTGCTGCCACCGCACTGCCCATCGAAACCCCGGATACCACAACCGCTGTCGCCTGCGGCTGCACCCATCGCACGACGGCCCGAACCTCCGACACGGCGCGCGTCATGCCGGCGACGTTGGTCAGTGGATCCATGTCCGGATACGGCGGCCACTGGCCGCGCCGGCTGCCGTGGCCCGGCTGCACCGGGACCGCGACGTTGAAGCCAAGCCGTCGCTGCAGCCGGCCGGCCCGCGACACCAACAGGTCGTCGGGTCGGCCTTGCCCGGCGCCGTGCACCCACACCAACCACGGCCGCGGCCCGTCGCGGTGCCGGCACAGGTGCATCACCGCGGTCGCGGGGCCACCCAAGCCCGCCGCCTCCAGCGTGCTCGGCAACGCGGGGTCGTGTTCGTAGGTCACCTGCTCGTAGGCGAGCATCCCGAGGCGACGACGCCGAATTGACCGCACCCGCAACGCGTGCGGGTCGGCGTGCGCACCGTCGGTTCCCAGCGCGGACAGCTGCTCGGCCGCTGCGGCGCAAGCGTCGAGCGGCCGCACCGCCAAATCGACCGGCAACAGCGAAAAGCCCGCCAGCACAAGCTCGTCCATCACCACGTCGCCGAGCTGGCGGATACCGCAAGGCGAGGCCGGGGACCATCTCGTGGATGCGGCGATGCCGGAGAGCGCGCGCGGCAGCACGAGGGCCAGGTCGCGGGTGACGTCGAGTGCGCGGTAGGACATCTAGGTGCGCTCGACGTAGAACTTGGCCGCGCGCCGTATCGCGTCGGCCGTCGGACGAGGCTGCCAGCCCAGCTCGCGGACGGCCTTGCTGTGATCCAGGGGCGAGGTCAGCCGCATCAATCGCACGGTGGTGGCGTTCACCGGGAAATCGCGGTGTAGCAGCTTGCCGCCCACGCTGGTCGCATAACCGAGAAGCGAAACCAGCGACAACGGGACACCGATGCGCGGCGGAGCGGCGCCGACGGCGTTGGCGGCGGTCTCGAGGGTTTCGCGCATGGTCATGAAGCTTTCGGAGACGATGTAGCGTTCGCCGATGCGGCCGTGCTCCCCGGCCAACAGCAATGCCGCGGCCGCATCTTCGATGCCGACCACTTCGGCTGCCACACCCCTGACATACAACGGCATCTTCCCCATCGCGGCCCGCGCCACGAGCGAACCGTGCGGTGTTGGCTGCCAATCTCGCGGACCGTAGGTGTTGGAGACGCACATCGCCACCGCTGGCAGGCCGCGTTCTCGCGCGTACTGCAAAACCAGCTGCTCGGCCTGCAGGCGAGACTCGATATAGGGGCCGCCCTTGCCGTGCCAGTTGAACGGCGTGTCCTCGTCGGCGGGGTTGTTCGCGGAGCCGACCGCGACGGTGCCAATCGTGCTCAGGAACACGAAGCGGTGCAGGTTCGCCCCGGCCGCAATGTCGAGGACGCGACGAAGCCCCTCCACATTGGTGGCGAACAGCGGAGTCGAATCACGCAGCGACGCACGGGCGTCGACGACGCAGTAGTACACGACGTCGCGGTCGGCGATCGCACCGCGCACCGCCGGCTCGTCGAAGATGTCGCCGTAGTGACGCTCGACATCCAGGTCGTCGATTCCCCGCGTCGAGCTGGTTCGCCGCAGCAGCACCCGCACGTCATCGCCGCGCTCGACGAGCTGGCGGGTGACGTGTGAACCCACGAAGCCGCTCGCGCCCATGACGAGCGCTCGGCGCCGGGTATGACTTTCCATCGCTGCTCCCACGACCGGATGTTACTGTAGCGGTTACAGTATCTGATCCGGGGCCCGCAGGAGTGGAGTCGATGAAGTACACGCTGGAATACCCCAGCGAACTTCCCGATGCTGTCGATGATTTCCTGCGACCGGACGTGATTCGCGACGTCGCAGTACATGCCGAGTCTGCAGGATTTTCGGCGGTGGCGCTCAGCGAACACCCGGCGCCGTCGGTCAAGTGGCGCCGCAACGGCGGACACAACACGCTGGACCCGATCGCGGCGTTGAGCTTCATGGCCGCGGTGACGAGCAACGTCAAGCTGATGACCAACCTGTACGTGCTGCCGTTTCGCAACCCGTATCTGTCGGCGAAGGCGCTGGGCAGCCTCGACGTGGTCTCCGGCGGCCGGTTGATCGCCGGCGTCGGTGCCGGCTACCTGCGCTCGGAGTTCTCCGCGGTGGGCGTCGACTTCGACCGGCGCGCCGAGCTGCTCGACGAAACACTCGGCGCGCTGCGGTCGATCTGGACCGATCCCGAAACTCCGGTCAGCGGCGGCGGTTTCGACGCGGTCGGACCGGTGTGGTTACAGCCTCCGGCGCAACGGCCGCACCCGCCGATCTGGATCGGCGGCAACGGCAAGGCCGCGTTGCGGCGCGTCGTCGACTACGGCAGCGGCTGGATGCCGCTGATCACCTCGGCGGGAATGGCGTCCGTGATCCGCACTGCGGCCATCGAGGACGCCGCCCAATTCGGTGCCGTCCTCGACGAGCTGCGCGGACGGCTGGCCGACGCCGGCCGCGATCCGATGTCGGTCGACGTCCAGGTGGTCTGTCCGCACATCGACCTCGACGACGCCGCATCGCTGCGGCAGGCGCTCGATGTGCTCGACGAGTTGGCCGGCTACGGCGCCAACTGGGCCGTCGCGCATGTCGACGGCTCCAGCCCGCAGGCCGCACTGGACTTCATCACTTTCTTCGGCGAAGCGGTCATCAAGAAGCCCTAGTCAGGCGAATCACCCGACACCCGCAGGATGGTTCGGGTCAGATGCAGGGTCTTGATCCGCCATGCACCGTCCTGCTTGACGTAGGTCTCGTGGTAGTGACCGGCGCCGTGCAACTCCCGGCCGTCGGGAAAGATCAGCCAGTCCTCCATCGCCCAGACGCCCGTGGCCGTGGTGGCCGAGGTGAGCGTGAGCTCCGGGGTGTGGCAGTGGTGCATGGTCGCCACGCCGTCAAGACCGCCCATCACCGTCGGCGCGAAGTTGTCGACGCCCTCGATCGGCGGGGCGGTCAGCGGGTCGGCGCCGCCGGTGGAGACCGCCATGTCCAGCGTGACCACCACATCGCTGGTGAACACACTGCGCCACGAGTCGAGATCCTTGGTGTCCAGGAAACGGCAGTAGCGCGCCTTCAGCTGCCGGATCGCCTCGAGTTCGTCGTCCACCGTGCCTCCTCTACGCCTGAAATCTCTACTGTAATGTTCTTAGTATCTGGGCACGGATGCGGGAGGCGACGGCGTGAAAGTCCCATTCACCTGGAAGGTCACCGGCTGGTTCATGATCGGCTGGTCGCCGGACTTTCCGATTGGTGAGGTCAGGCCGCTGCACTACTTCGGCGAGGATCTGGTGGCCTACCGCGACGACGGCGGTGAGCTCCACGTCCTGGAAGCGCACTGCAAGCACCTCGGCGCACACATCGGCCACGGCGGCAAGGTGGTCGGCGACTGCGTCGAATGCCCCTTCCATGGCTGGCGCTGGGGCCCCGACGGCTGCAACAAATACATTCCGTACCAGCCGGAGCGGCCCAATCGCGCACTTAAGTTACGCGTCTACCCGGTCATGGAACAGCATGACTGCGTGTTCATCTGGCATCAACCGCACGGCAGAGACCCGCAGTGGGAGATGCCGGACATCTTCGGCAAATTCCCGCAATTCGAGACCGACCCCGCGGCCTACTACCGCGCATATCCGGAGTTCTCCCGCCGTGCGGAACGCGAACCGGTGCATCCGCAGATCGTGGCCGAAAATGCCCCGGACAGCGCCCATTTCGAGTACGTACACCACGCGACGGTGACGCCCCGGGTGCTGGACTGGAAGATCGTGGACCACGAATGGCAATTCGTCGCTGGTTGGCCGGATGCCGGCAGCGACAACCCCGACGACCTCGCGCTGCGGTTCCACAGCCACCTGTTCGGACTCGGTGGGGCGATCAGCGTCTTCGAAGGCGCGCAGAACCATCGGCTGATCTTCACCTGCACGCCGGTCGACGACGAGTGTTCCGACCTGTTCTACTCCATCTGGTGGCCACGCAACCCCGGCGACACCGCCGACGTGCCGTCCGGCAAGCTACGCGAGGTCATCGAAAAGCAGTTTCTGTCCACTGTCTTCGACGACCTGCGAATCTGGCGCTACCAGAAGTACGTCGAGCACCCTCCCCTGTCCAAGACCGACGCGAAAGGCTATATGGCGCTGCGGAAGTGGGCGACACAGTTCTACGACGTCCCGGCATGACCGCGCCGGCGACGATGCAGAGCGAAGCGATGAGGAGGAGCGGCGCCATTGACTGAGCTCGAGGAGCTCGCGGCCCCCGCCCACACCGCGATCATCACCCAGGAGTGCCAGGGCGCGGTGATCGGGCCCGACGCCGGGCTGGCGGTGCTGGCGAGGGAGGCCCGCCGTGTTGCGCTGCCCAATATTGTGCGGTTGTTGCCGGCGGCCCGGGCTGCCGGGGTGCGGGTCGTGCACTGCCTGGTGCAGCGACGACCCGATGGGCTCGGCTCCAACCACAACGCCAAGATCTTCGCGATCGGCCGCGCCGATGTCGACATCGCGCCGGGCACTCCCGGAGCTTCCCTGCTGCCCGAATTGGGTCCGGAGCCAACCGATCTGGTGCTGAGCCGCTGGCACGGCGTCGGGCCGATGGGCGGCACCGACCTCGACGCGATCCTGCGCAATCTCGGGGTGTCCACGATCGTCGTGGTCGGGGTTTCGCTCAACATCGCCATCCCGAACGTCGTCATGGACGCCGTCAACGCCGCCTACCGCGTCGTCGTACCGCGCGATGCGGTTGCCGGCGTCCCGGCCGAGTACGGCGCCGCGGTCATCGACAACTCGCTGTCGCTGCTCGCCACGATCACCACGACCGACAAGCTGCTCAGCGCGTGGAAGACGTCGTGACCGGCGGTTCACCCGCTACCACGTGGGCGGCAAGAACACGCTGCACGGCGGCGTGATACCACTTTTGTATGACCTGCATGGTCCGCCTGCTCCCCCACCAACCGTGAGAGGCACGATGTCAGAGACCCAATTCACGGTGCCGGACGTGGCGGCGGCCGTCGCCGCGGCCATCCCGGACCGGGAGTTCGTCGTCCAGGGCGACAAGCGCTACACGTATGCGCAGATCCTCGAGCGGTCCAATCGGCTCGCGACCTACCTGCATTCGCGTGGGCTGGGCTGCCACACCGAACGCTCTGCGCTCGCCGGGCACGAGGTGGGCCAGGACCTCGTCGGGCTCTACGCGTATAACGGAAACGAATTCGTCGAAGGGTTGCTCGGCGCCTTCACCGCGCGGGTCGCCCCGTTCAACGTCAACTTCCGCTACGTCAAAAGCGAGTTGCAATACCTGCTCGCCGATGCCGGCGCGACGGCGCTGATCTACCATGCCGCGTTCGCGCCGCGGGTGGCCGAAGTGCTGCCGGATCTTCCGCAGCTGCGGGTGCTCATCCAGATCGCCGACGACTCCGGTAACGACTTGATTTATGGCGCAGTCGATTACGAGAAGGTCGTCGGATCCAGTTCGCCGACCCCACCACCGGTGCGGCACTCGCCCGACGACCTGTATGTGCTGTACACGGGCGGCACCACCGGGATGCCGAAAGGCGTGCTGTGGCGCCAGCACGACATCTTCATGACGTCGTTCGGCGGCCGAAATCTGGTGACCGGTGAGCCCTTCGGCTCCCTCGACGAGATCGTCGCGGGCGTCACCGCCGGGCCGGGCACCAAGCTGATGGTGTTGCCGCCGCTGATTCACGGCGCCGCGCAGTGGACGGTGATGACGGCGCTGACCACCGGGCAGACCGTCGTATTCCCCTCTGTCGTCGACCATTTGGACGGCGACGACGTGGTCCGCACGATCGAACGCGAGAAGGTGTCGGTGGTGACGGTGGTCGGTGACGCGGTGGCCCGGCCACTGCTCGCCGCCATCGAAAAGGGCATCGCGGACGTGTCGTCGCTAGCGGTGATCGCCAACGGCGGCGCGCTGCTGACCCCGTACGTCAAGCAGCGACTGATCGAGGCGCTGCCCAATGCGATGGTCGTCGACGGCGTCGGATCGTCGGAGACCGGTGCCCAGATGAGCCACCTGTCGACAACCGGCGCGGTGTCGACCGGCACGTTCAACCCCGGCCCGGATACGTTCGTGGTCGCCGAGGATCTCGGCTCGGTGCTGGCGCCCGGCCATGACGGCATGGGCTGGCTCGCGCAGTGTGGTTACGTTCCGCTTGGCTACAAGGGCGACGCCGCCAAAACCGCCAAGACGTTCCCGGTCATCGACAGCGTCCGTTACGCGGTTCCGGGCGATCGGGCACGCCACCGCGAAGACGGCTCAATCGAACTGCTGGGCCGCGACTCGGTGTGCATCAACTCCGGCGGCGAGAAGATCTTCGTCGAGGAGGTCGAGACAGCGATCGCGTCGCATCCCGCAGTGGCCGACGTGGTGGTCGCCGGACGGCCGAGCGAACGCTGGGGCCAGGAGGTCGTCGCCGTCGTCGCACTCGGCGACGGCACGCAAGCCGACGCCGAGGAGTTGATTGCGCACGCCGCAAAGTCGTTGGCGCGCTACAAGCTTCCCAAAGCGGTGGTGTTCCGGCCGGTCATCGAGCGCAGCCCGTCGGGCAAGGCCGATTACCGGTGGGCACGCGAGCAGGCGATCAGCAACAGCTAGGCAATCACCTACCACAGCCTGGGTCTACGCTCGAAGAGGTACTCAGGAAAGGCACGCGATGTTTGCAGCGTTCGGATTCGAGACCCTCGGTGTCGTCATCGCCGATATGTACTTCGTCGACCCCACTCCGCTGGAAGGTCAGGAAACACCGGAACGGGGTGTCCGACTGGAGCTCCGCGTCGTCGACCGGGCCGAGCCCCAAGGTTCCATCTACGCCGGCGTCCCGATCACCCTCGGCCGCCCGGTCTGGCGGGTGGACCTTTTCGGATCCACCGAAAGCCCGCCCGGCACGCTGGATCGGGCCCATCACCACCCGCGATTCAACGGTTGGGAACCCGGACGCCGGCACTTCGTCCCCGAGCTGTCGGCCAACCCGGTGTCCTGGCTGGCCGGTCAGCTGGCCGACCCGGCCGCCGTGCTTGTGCGGGCAGGCATCGACCCGGACGAGATCAGCGAAGCCGATAAGACCGGCCTCGCCGCGGTTGCGCCGGACATCGTCGCCGCAGTGAAACGCTTGCTTGACGGCGTACGCGACGGCGAACTGGCGCCCGCCCCCGCAGAGCCGGTTGCTGCCGCGCGGACCGGCTGGCTCTAGGTCGGCGGCATTGCAGACGGCGGGCGAAACCCCGAGTGCGCCAACGAAACAGACATTCCACTCCCCACCGGACCATTGCGGTCGACGAGCACGGCGGAGCCGACGGCTATCCCGTCGTTGCTGTAGTGCACCAGTGAGGCCAAGCCGATGTGAGGCCCTTCAGGCAGGCGACTCAGCGTGAGGGTGTAGTCGACGTTGATGAATTGCAACGCGCGCGTTCCCCAATTGGCGATGGCGGCCGTGACGTCGCCGGCCATCGCCGCGCGCGTGAACGCGGTCAGCGGTTCCGTGTCGACCAACGGATGCGTCTCCTCCAACCAGGTGTATTTCGGTCCGGGCGCGTCATCCCATCCGGGCTCGGGATTCTGAACCCCGGCGCCCCAGCCGTAGGTCCGGATGAAAAGCGACGGGTGGTCGCCGTTCTGCTCGACAGGTAGCGGCGGCATCTGCACGGGTGGTGACCACACATCTCCCTCCGGCTGCTGGCCGCGCCGCAAAAACAGTGCGCTCCCCCGCGCCACGGCGGCTCCCCGCTGCATGAGCACAGCCTCCACGAGCCGCAACCGCCGCCGGTCGTGGTGGACGCGAGTGTGCACCTCCACCGGTTCCAGTGCGGTGGGCGCGGGCAGGTCGACGGTCAGCCGCGCGGGGTGCAAATCCGGGTCGTCGACCGCGTGTTCGACCGCCCAGGCCAGAAGGCCGCCGACGACATGCCCGCTGATTGTCGGGCCCCACCCGCCACGTGCGATTGCGGTTGGCACGTAGCGGTTTTCGTCACGCAGAAAGTACGCGGGGGACGCCGTCGGCTCGAGATCAGGCGCGACGGTCTTCGGCTCAGTCATCGAGATGTCTCCTTGAGTCGGCGGCGGGTGCGCATCCGAGCCATCCGCATGGCTGCGTTGGCGCCCAGCCGCAACGGCATGCCGAATGGTGGCGCCGCGGTCCCGGTGATGGAAAACGGCAGATCGTTTCCCACCACGGTGCGGTAATGACTGAACGTGTCGAAGCCGGCCTTGCCGTGGTAGGCGCCCATTCCGCTGCGGCCCACTCCCCCGAACGGCGCGGCCGAGGGAATCATTTGTGCGGCAAAGTCATTGCGTGCGACACTGCCGCTGCGGGTGCTCCGTATGAACGTGCGGAAGTCGTCGTCGTCCGGTCCGAACCAATAGGCCACCAGCGGCGCCGGCCGCTGGTTGATGTAGTCGATCGCCTGGCTCAGCCGCGAATATCCCGTAACGGCCAGCACGGGACCGAAGATTTCCTCGTCAGCGATCCGCATGCCATCGTCGATGCCGCGCACGATCGTCGGGGCGATCTTTCGGCTGGCCCGGTCTGGCAGTGACTCGCCTTCGGGTGCAATGGTTTCGATCGTTGCACCCTTGGCCGCTGCGTCTTCGACCAGCTGGATGACCCGGTCGAAGTTGGCGTGGTTGACGGCCGAACAGTAGTCGTCGTTGCCGATGATGGTCGGGAACATTCCGCGCAGGGTTTCGCGTGCGGTGTCGACGAAGGTGTCGACGTGTTCGTCGGGCACCATGACGTAATCGGGACAGACGCAGACCTGTCCGCCGTTGACCATGCGGGCGCGGGCGATGCGGGTAGCCGATCGCCGGATGTCAGCATTCGACGCGACGACCACCGGGTTCTTGCCGCCGAGCTCGAGTGTCACCGGGACCAGGTTGCGGGCGGCTGCCCGCTGCACCAGCGCACCGACGGACGGCGAGCCGGTGAAGAACAGGTGGTCGAACGGCAGTGCCGCGAACGCGGCCGCGACGTCCGGGCCGCCGGTCACGACGTCGAGCTCGGTCGGATCGAAGTATTTCGGCGCGGTCGCCTTCATCAACTCCGCGGTGTGCGCGGTGATCTCCGACATCTTGACCATCACCCGGTTGCCCGCCGCGAACGCCGCCGACGCGGGCAAGACCACGAGGTTGACCGGGAAATTCCACGGGCCGATGATGCCGACAACGCCCAACGGTGTCGGCTGCACCTCGGCGCGCAGGCCGCACAACCGCGCGACCCGCATCAGCTTCGTCGGACGCATCCATTGCGCCACATGGCTTCTGGTGTGCTCGACAACCGAGATGATGCCGACGATCTCGGTGAACAACGACGCCGCCTTCGACCGGGTGCCGTAGTCGGCGGCCATCGCCTCGATGAAGGCGTCGCTGTTGTCTAGCAGCAGTGCCATCAGCCGATCGATGCGGTGACGCCGGACCTCGAGGCTTGGCGGTCCCTCGTCCGCGAACGCTTGCCGCTGGCGCTCCAACATTGCGCGGATGCCCGGATGCTCAGATGACTCCACCCGATATAGTCTACTGTAATCTTTACAGTATGATCGCCTACCCGAGCCGGAGAGCAGCCGTGGAAAGTCAAGTTCAAGACGCCGCCACTGACGACAAACCCGTCGGCTACCTCCGCGACCCCTACCCGTACTTCGCGCAGAAACGCCGAGCGGCCGGGGTGTTCGACGGCACGGTCATGGATTATTCGAAAACCCCTGAGTCGCTGCGGCCCAAAAGATCCTTCGCCGCCGTGTCGTTCGACGCGGTCAACAAAGCTCTCCGCGACGGCCGGGTGTTCAGCTCGAAGATGTACGACACCACGATTGGCCTGTTCATGGGCCCCACCATTTTGGCGATGGAGGGCAAGAAGCATCGCGAACACCGCAACCTGGTGAGCGCTGCGTTCAAGTCGAAGGCCCTCGCGCGCTGGGAGCCGACGATTGTGCGGCCGATCTGTAATGCGCTCATCGACGAATTCATCGATGCCGGCGAGGCGGATCTGGTCCGGCAGTTCACGTTCGAGTTCCCTACCCGGGTCATCGCCAAGCTGCTCGGCCTGCCGGAGACAGACCTACCGATGTTCCATCGGCGCGCAGTGGAATTGATCAGCTACACCGTTGGCTATGAACGCGCCTTCGAGGCGTCAGCGGCGCTGAAGGACTATTTCCTCGAGCAAATCGAGGCCCGCAAAGCCGCCCCGACCGAGGACATCATCGGCGATCTGGTCACCGCGGAGATCGACGGCGAGAAACTCAGCGACGAAGCCATCTACTCGTTCCTGCGCCTTCTGCTGCCCGCCGGGCTGGAAACCACGTATCGCTCGTCGGGCAATCTGCTCTACATGTTGCTCACCCACCCCGAGCAATTCGCCGCGGTGCAAGCGGATCCCGAGCTGATTCCCAAGGCTATCGAAGAGGGGCTGCGCTTCGAGACGCCGTTGACGACGGTGCAGCGGTTCACCACCGAGGACACCGAATTGGAAGGGGTCAAGATTCCGGCCCGATCGGTGGTCGACGTGTGCATCGGTTCGGCGAACCGCGACGAGCAACGCTGGGAGCGGCCAGAAGAATTCGACATCTTCCGTCCGCACACGCCGCACATCTCCTTTGCCGCCGGCGAACACACCTGTCTGGGTTTACATTTGGCCCGCATGGAGACCCGAGTGGCACTGGAATGCTTGCTGGATCGGCTGGCAAACATCCAGCTCGTCACCGACACCGACCCGCACATCTACGGCCAGCCATTCCGCTCTCCCACCGCGCTTCCCGTGACGTTCGACGCCAAGTAGGTTTCGGAAATGGTCAAAGTTATGGAGGGTTTCCGGGTCCTGGAAGTCGCGCAGTTCACGTTCGTGCCCGCTGCCGGCGCGATCCTCGCCGACTGGGGCGCTGACGTCATCAAGGTCGAGCACCCGGTGCGTGGCGACACCCAGCGCGGCTTCCTCAACATGGGCGGCGTCCAGCTCAATCCCGACCGGCATCCACTCATCGAACATCCCAACCGTGGCAAGCGCAGCGTCGGCATCGACCTGTCCACCCCGGGCGGGCAGGACGTGTTGCATGAGCTCGCCCGGACGTCCGATGTGTTTCTGACCAATTACCTGCCGGCCGCGCGGCAGAAGAACAGGTTCGACGTCGAGCACATCCGCGCGGTCAACCCGAATATCGTCTACGCGCGTGGCACGGCATACGGCGACAAGGGTCCGCAGCGCGACGTCGGCGGCTACGACGGCACGGCGTTTTGGACCCGCAGCGGCATCGGCCACGCGTTGACACCGCCGGAACTCGGTGCCCCGCTGGCGCAAGGGATTCCGGCCTTCGGCGACTCGATCGGCGGCATGAACATCGCCGGCGGCATCGCCGCCGCGCTGCTGCACCGCGAACGCACCGGCGAAGCCCTCGAGGTCGACGTGTCCCTTTTGAGCACCGCCTGGTGGGCGGCCGGCGCCAGCGTGACCCAGGGCATGGATACCGGCGAGACCATGCGCGCCGCCATGCCGCAGTCCGGCGGCTCGCCGGTCAATCCGTTCCTGGGCAACTACCAAACCTCCGACGGCGGAACGATCAACCTGTGCATCGTCAGCCCGACCGGCCACATCCGGGACACCTTCGAACACCTCGGCATTCCCGAGGTGGCCGACGATCCCCGCTTCGCCGAGGTGCTGCCACTGATGCAGAACGCCGACGCGGCCAGCGAGTTGATTGCAAAAGCTATCGGGGCCAAGCCGTTTGAGTATTGGCGCGAGCACCTGAAGACCATGAAGGGCCAGTGGGCGCCGTGCCAGAGCCTGGTTGACCTTGCCGAGGACGAGCAGGCCATTGCCAACGACATGATCGTCGAAGTCGACGCCACCGACGGCGGGCCGCCGTTCAAGGTTGTGCGCGGGCCGGTCCAGTTCAACCACGAGCCGCTCGCCACCACCCGGGCCCCGCAGGCGTCGGAGCACACCGAGATCGTGCTGATGGAACTCGGCATGGACTGGGACCGGATTGCAGAACTGAAGGAATCAGGAGCCATAGCGTGACTAGTGACGTGGCGATCATCGGAGTGGGTCTGCATCCGTTCGGCCGCTTCGAGGGCAAGTCGGCGATGCAGATGGGCGTAGACGCGATCTTCGCCGCTGTCGCCGACGCGGGTGTGCAATGGTCCGACATTCAGGCCGCCACCGGCGGCAGCTGGACGGTGGCAAATCCCGATGCGATCGCCAGCATGGTCGGGCTGTCGGGCATTCCGTTCACCAACGTGTTCAATGCGTGCGCGACGGCGGCCAGCGCCGCCAAGGCCTGCGTCGACGGAATTCGGTTGGGCGACTATGACATCGGGATCACCGTCGGGCTGGACAAGCATCCGCGCGGCGCCTTCACCGAGGATCCCGCACTGGTAGGGATGCCACGCTGGTATGCGGAGAACGGGCAGTATCTGACCACCAAGTTCTTCGGCATGAAAGCCAACCGCTATCTGCACGACCACAACATCTCGCAGCAGACGCTCGCCAAGGTGGCGGCCAAGAACTTCCGTAACGGCGCGCTGAACCCGAATGCATTCCGCCGCAAGCCGATCTCCGAGGAGGAGATCCTTGGCTCTACGATGTTGAACTATCCGCTGACCCAGTACATGTTCTGCGCACCCGACGAGGGTGCGGCCGCGGTGGTGATGTGCCGCGCGGACATCGCACACCGCTACACGTCCACGCCGGTCTTTGTGCGGGCGGTCGAGGTGCGCACCCGCCGCTACGGCGCCTACGAGGTGAACACCACGTTCGCGCCGGTCGACGAGGACGTGTCGCCGACCGTTTACGCCGCCAGGGCGGCGTTCGAAAAGGCCGGCGTCGCACCGGAAGACGTCGATGTCATCCAGCTACAGGACACCGACGCCGGCGCAGAGATCATCCACATGGCCGAATGCGGATTCTGCGCCGACGGCGACCAGGAAAAGCTATTGGCCGACGGCGCCACCGAGATCACCGGCGCCATGCCGGTCAACACCGACGGCGGCCTGATCGCCAACGGCGAGCCGATCGGAGCGTCCGGTCTGCGCCAAATCCACGAGCTGGTAAGGCAATTGCGCGGCGAGGCGGGCGATCGGCAGGTGGCCGGCAAGCCGCGCGTCGGGTTCGCCCAGCTCTACGGCGCGCCGGGCACGGCCGCTGCGACGGTGCTGACCAGGTGACGAGGCAGCGCGCTACTTCATCCGGCCGCGATAGCCACGTGCTGGGCGCCATGACCAATGTGGGAATGCGGCCTCAGTCCCCGGTGTCGAGCCACCGTGACAAGAAGGTCGCGCAGCGCGCCGCATTCTTCGGGGTCAAGTCCGGCAGTGAGCTTGCTTTCGTGCTGGCGCGTAAGACAGGACAACTTGCGCATCAGCTTCTTTCCGGATTCTGTGAGATACAGGGCATGTAGGCGGCGGTCAAGTGGGTTGCGCCGGCGTTCGACATACCCGCGCTCCTCGAGCTCGTCGACGTAGGCGACTAGACGACCGGGCAACACGCCCAGGTAAGCACCAAGAGCATGCTGACTGGTGCCGGGCATCGCGGCAATGGCACGCAAGATGCCCGCTTGTGTCAGGCTCAGCTCGATCGTTGCCATCTGTTCGGCGAACAGGTTGGCCGCATGGTGGCCGAGTTGGGCCAGAAGAAAACCCACGCCATCTGTATGTGTCAGACGAGGTTCAGCCATCATGGAACCACTCCTCCCGTGTACTCGGGTCAGGTTCGCCTGTAATGCCGAAATGCGCACGAGTAGTGCACTACCTGTTTTGTACGCAGGCGCTCCACAGCCCGCCTGGCCACCTCAACTACCTGTGATGCACCGGAGCCTGACGGTCCCTTGAACTCCTGTCAGCAAATTGACCGAAGTAGAGTGGCTGTTACGCCCAATTAGAGTAGTGGTGCGACTTCGCAATTCGGTCGCGTTAGTTCTAGCAAGAGTTTTCAACCCCCGGCCGGCTTTAGCGTCCCGACCGCTCCAGGCTCATCAGGTGGATGAGCTGATTGCGGTTGTTGATGCCAAGCTTGGCGAATATGCGGTAGAGGTGTCCCTCCACCGTCCGCGTCGAGACAACGAGCCGTTCGGCGATTTGGTGGTTGGACAGACCGGCCACGACCAGCATCGCGATCTCGTGCTCGCGGTCGGTGAGCGGGACCGGGTGAGCCGCAACCTCGACTGCCGGTGTATGGAGCCCGCACTGGCTGGCCAGCCCGTATGCCCGGGTGGACGACGCCACTTGCTTGCCATGGTCGCCTTTGCGGGTGTGTTCGTCGGCTGCCTGGGCAGCAGCGTCGGCGGCAAGCGCCTTTGCGCCCAGATCGGCGAACCCGGCGGCCGCGAGGTCGAGCAGATCACCGTCGTGCCTGGAAAGGGCGCGAGCATGGGTAGCGATCACTTTGGCTAGGCGAGTGTTCAGCATCGTGGCAAGTTCCTCGAGCCGCGCGGCGCACGATCGATCACCGAAGCGGACAGCGGTGTGCAGTGCGCGCATCTCGATGGCGTACATCCCGGATCGTTGGGCGACCTGCGCGGCACGCATCGCATGCGTCCGGGCGGCCGTCGTCTCGCCGACTGAGGCCCGCGCCCACGCGCGGGCAAGCTCGAGTTTCGGTAAGAACACCGCGACCTGAGGTCCGTATGCCTCCTCCGCAGTGCGCAGGGCGGCGGCGGCAGCCGCACTATCCCCTCGCGCGCCTTCAGCCTGCGCGTCCCAGGCCGCCACCGCCATCACCCCAATGCGAAAACCTTGAGGCATCGCCGAGAGAGAGTCGCGAAACGCAGCACATGCCGATGGCAGTGCACCGCGACCAAGGTGCACGAATCCGAGTATCGCGTGCACGAAGGCGCCTGCCTCAGGACCCAGCGTGGCCGTGGGACCGTAGCGCTCCCAAACCCGGTCGGCCGCTGGAAAATCACCGGCGACCGTCGCCGCCATGACCTCGGCCATCGCGATCACGAAGCGGTGCGGTCCCATTTGGCCGAGCACCTCAGCGCCGCCGGCATTCGCTATCCGGTGAACCTCGTCGACCCGGCCAGCGAGCGCCAATGCCCAGGCGGTCGAGATAACCGCCCACGTCATCGTCAACGGTTGCTGATCAGATGCGCACAGCGGCAACCCGAGCTCGATCGCCGTGGGGATATCACCGGAAAAGCAGGCAAACGCCGCCTCCATGGCCGTGACCAGATCGGTCATCTCCCGGGTGTCAACGCGATCCTTCATCCGACCAAGTAATAGCCGTGCCTGCTCAACCTGCCCGCAACCGAAAAAGAGATTCGCGGCCCGCAGACAACCCCACTGGACGGTCAACCACCCAGCGGCGTCATCGGAGGGGGCAGCGTCGGCGAGCACCGCTTCGGCCTCGTCGGCCCGCCCCTGCCATCTCAGGGTCTCGCCCAGCACGATGGCTGCCGGCAGCCCACCACCATGGTCGAAGGCGAATCGAGCCAGCTCCTCGCCAAGGGCCACGTTCGACATGGCCACCGCACTCGCCGCGGCCTCGACGATCAGGTCGAGGTCTGGCGCCAGATCGCTTCGCATCATGTACTGGGCCACCCGTATCCGGGTGCGCACGTCAGGCGATCTTGACTGCTGCTCTTTGTCCTGCATCTTCTTCCGAAGATGTTGTGCCAACATGCCGTTGAGCTGCCGCGCACGCACGAGTCCACCGCGCTTGAGGGCCACTTCACCGAGCAGCGGGTTTGCCAACCGAACCACGGTGTGTGATTCGTCGTCGACCGCGTGGATCATTCCGCCGCGTTCCAGACGTGCCACCGCGTCGGCATCGCAAATCCCACGCAAGGTTTCCCAGCTCAGGGCCTCCGCCGCAGCCAGCACCTCTATTGCCTCGAGTTCCTCGGCAGCCAGGGATTGCAGGCGGACCTCCAGAAGATCGGAAAGGTCGCGGTCCGCATGCAGCGCACCTCGCAGCTGCCAGCCGTGTTTCGACCGCACCAGCACACCAGCCTCGCGGGCCTCGCTCAGCAGGCTGCGTAGCATCAGCGGATTTCCCGCCGTCTGGCGATGCAATTCGTCGACAAGCCGAGCGTCGACCGCGTCGTCGAGCACGGCGCGAGCAAGCTCTTCCGTCTGTTGCCAGGTCAACCCTTCGAGGTGCAGGCGAAGCAACACTCGCTCTTTCCAGAGTGCCGTCACCGCATCGGGCACGGGGTTGCCGGAGCAGATTGTCACGATGAGTCGGGTATCACCAAGCGCTGCAAGGTGATACACCAACGTCGCCGACAACGGATCGAGCAAGTGGGCGTCGTCGACGACGACAATAAGATCCTTTTCCTGCTCCAGGGTTCTTTGCGCAGCAGCGAGCATCACGGCAGGTTCGCGTACCGCATCAAGCGTCATCAGCCAGTAGAACGCACCTAATGGCACCGCCTTGCTGGTTTCGGTGCCCAGCACAAACCGCACCGTGTTTTTGCGCCGCTCGACGGCCTCCGCGAGCGTATGAGCCAGTGCCGATTTGCCTGTCCCGGTGTCGCCCACCAACACGACACCCTGAAATTCACTATCGTTTTCAAGTGCCGCCAACGCTTGGCGAACTTCATCATCGCGGCCCACCAACGGCCACCCCGACCAGCTGCTACGCGCTTGCACCCGACGCCGAACCTCTCTAAGAGCAAGGTCCTTTGCAAACGCTACTGCGGCTCCATCGGCGGTTTATGCCGAATACCACAATTGCAGGTACGCACCGGCCAAAAATTAATTGACATCATTCCAATTAATCGAGCTGTATAGGAGATGTTTGGCCTGCGGGCCGAAAACCGCGGCCCGTCGGGGTCACGGGCGCGACTGAGCCATCCACCGGTCCAGAGCGCCATAACCAGGGTGGACATACGGCGTAAGGCCCTGGTGCCTGGCCACCGTCGTGAGCAGATCCAGCAATACACAGGTGTTTTCCGGGCCGAGCGCGGCGCCGAGCTGGTCGTCATGCTGACGGGCCAGCCCAACAACCCTACGCAACAGTTTCTTTCCCTCGGCGGTGATGTACAGCGCGTTGCGCCGGCGATCAGCGCAGTTGCGGCGACGCTCGAGGTATCCGCGCTCCTCGAGCTCGTCCAGGTAACCAACCAACCGAGCAGGCACCACGCCCAGATAAGCACTGAGGTCATGCTGACTGCGGCCCGATTCTGCCGCGATAGCCCGCAGGATGCCCGCGTGCGCCGCGGTTAGATCGAGGGTCGCAAGCTGCTCGGCGAACACGGTGGTGGAGTGGAAGCCGAGCTGGCGCAGCCGGTGCTGCCACCCAGCCGGTCGTCTTCGATACGGTCAACGGCAACAACGGTACGGCTTCCATTGCAGACGCTAACTACAGCTCGGCGACGGCCCTCAACACGGGGCCGGTCACAAGCGTTGGCCCACCAAACAACGAGGCCGTATCGCCGGGCGCATACGTTGTGTTCGGCAGCTTCGACTCGGCCTCCGCGCAAAACCCCGGAAGCACAGCCGGAGTTACGGGCACCGCGACGGACTACACCATCTTCAGTCACGCGGTGGAGACTGCTGGCGGCACGACCATCGTGACCACCAGCTTTGACCCGAGCGTCAACGTCGCCCCAAGTGGCGGCGAGTCGTTCGTCGCACCTACTGGTCACGAAATGCTCTTCATGCCCGACCACATGATGCCGTTCGTGCCGTAGTTCGTTAACGGCGGGATCGCGAGCGAGCCCGGTCGCGTCACACGTGACCGGGCTCGGCTCGCTGGCCTAACGAAAACTCGAACTCCACTAAAACTTCACCACCTAGCCACGCCGAGCGTGAAGCTGTTGCGACGACACGCCGACGAGAGTCGCAGCAGATTCACACTCGCGAGCCATTTTTCGTGACAGGCGGGGGCGGGCCGGTCTCGACGCCGCGAGCGTGCTCGCGCTACTGGGGCTTGGCGTAGGCCGGCTTGCCGAGGCCAAGGACGTACTGGGCGATCATGTTGCGGAACACCTCCAGGGTGCCGCCGTAGATGCCGACCAGCGGAGCAAACCGGTAGACGTATTCGGACGCGCCGTCGTCGGTGGCGCCGTCAGTGCCGAACGGCAGGGCCGCGGCTGCTCCTTGGATGTCCATGAGGTCCGGCGAGATGTCGCGCATCGTTTGGGCGATCGCGACGCGGCCGAAGATGCCCGGGGTGGACAGCGCGGCTTCCATCCGGGCGACGCTGCGGCCCAATCGGAATGCCACCGAGCCGTCGTCGATCAGGCGTCGGCCCACCCGCGCCGCCGCCTTGTCGACCGCCTCGGCCATGAACCCGGCCTGGTGCATCATGATCGACACGTCCTGCAGCCCGTCGGGAGCTGCCGCGACGGCGCCGTGTTCGACGTTGAGCGGTTCGCGCAGCACCGTCCAGCCCTGGTTGACCTCGCCGAGCCGGTATTTGTCGTCGACGCGGACATCGCTGTAGTACACGATGTTGGTGCGATCGCCGTCGATGGTGCGGATGCCCTGGATTTCGATGCCGGGCGAATTCAGCGGCACCAGAAACATGGTCAGGCTCTGGTGCTTCGGCGCGTCCGGGTCGGTGTTGGTGATCAGGAAAACGTATTGGCAGTTGTGCGCGCCGGTGGTGAACATCTTGGAGCCGTTAATGATCCAGCCGTCGCCGTCGCGCACCGCGCGGGTCTTGCAGGTGGCCACATCCGAGCCGCCCTCGGGTTCGGTGTAGCCCAGGCAGAGCCGGACGTGCCCGCTGAAGACACCGGGCAGCACCTCGTCCTGCAACTTCTTCGAGCCGAACTTCGCCACCGACCGCGCCACCATCGCGGTGGTCCCCCACGTCACCCACGGCACGTGTGCGCGGCGCTTCTCCAATTCCCAAATCCGCCGTCGCACCCGGGAAAAACCGCCCTCGGACGCCGGCTTCCATTCCGCTTCCAGGTAGCCGGCCTCCCCCAGCGCCAGGTGCACGCCTTCGTCGAAGTTGTCGCCGGTCTCGCGATCGCGCCGCTTGACGTCATCGGTGACATGAGTGGCCAGAAACGTGCGTACTTCCTCGAGGAAGGCCTTGTCTTCGTCGGACAGCTGAACCCGTGAGAAATCCACCGCTGTGCTCCTAGCTTTCCCGCGCCGCAACGATTTCGGCGACCTGACGTGCGCTAGCGCCCGGATCCCCACCGGCCAGCGGCCATCCCCTGGCCCGGACCAGATACGCCGTTGCGGCGGCTTCGGCCGAAACTCCCAGGCCGCCCTGGATGTGTACCGCCATGGTCGCGGCCTTGGCCGCCTCCTCGGCCATGAACACGAACGCCGACGGCGCCAACTCGGGTCGCTCGTCGGGTTCGTTGTCCAAAAACCACGCGGCGCGGCGAGCGAGGTTGCGTCCCCCCTGCACGGTGATCGCCATGTTGGCCAGCGGATGGGAGATCGCCTGCAGGGTCGAGATCGGAACACCCAGCGTGTAACGGGATTTGGCGAATTCGGCGGCGATGTTCATCGTCTCTTCGACCAGGCCGGTCAACGCCGCGGCGGTCAAGAGTCGCCACTCGTCAAGCGCGCGACGGTACTTCGCCAGCGCATCGGCACCGGTGGCCAGCACAGTTCGGGTGTCCGCAGCGGCCGGATCGACCCAGGCGATCGGCAGCCGACCGATGTTGTCGACCTTCGCGGGCCGGGTCGCGAACGTCAGGCGCACGATGTCCTGGCCGTCACGCAGGATCACCTGGTCGGCGATCGACCCGGTCGGGATCAACCTGGGTCCCGCGGTGCTGTCGACTTGCGGGTCCAGCGCCGCCAGCTGCGTGCCGTTGACGATGTCCGGGTCCACGGTTTCCAGCCGGACGAGAAGCCTTGCGGCACAGACATGGTCGATCCATGGGACCGGCGCCAGCGATCTGCCGATCTCCTCGGCCACCAGCGTCAGGTCCACCAGCGTCGCCCCGTCACCGCCGACGGATTCCGGCAGCGCCATCGTCGTCGCGCCCATGGCGCACAACCGCTCCCACAGGTTCTTGTCGAAGCCGGAAGGCTCGGCGGCACGGACGGTTTCGATCGGGCAGTACGACCTGAAGAAATCACGGTATGCGGCTTGCAGCGCCTCGTGGTCTTCGGACAGGCTGTAGTCCAGCCTGCGCAGCTCGAAGCGGTCCATGATCACTGCTCCTGTCCGAAGAAGAATTCCGCTGCGTTGTGGTACAGATAATTCTCCAGCACCTCGGCCGGGAGATCGAGCGCGCACGCTTCCGGCACGACGCGGCGCATTTTCAGCACCGGCCAGTCCGAGGCGAAGATCACCTTGTTGGGTCCGCGGGTCCGCATGTAGTGCAGAAGGCTCTCCGGCAGTCGTTTGGGCGACCATGCCGACGTCATCAGGCGCAAGTTGGCATACTTGATCAGAAGCCGGATTGCGATGTCCCACCAGGGATCCGCGCCGTGGATCATGCACAGCTTGAGTTCGGGGAACCGCACGCAGATCCGGTCGAGGTGGATGGGGTTCTGTACCTCTCCCGGAATGGGAGGGCCGGGCAGTCCGGTGTTGATGCACAGCGGCAGCTCCAGCTCGGCGCATTTCGTGTAGAGCGGGTAGTAGACGGCGTCGCTGGGTGGGTACTGGCCGTCACCCCAAAAGCTCGGCCCGACAGCCGCATATGCGACCGGGAGGTCGTTGACGATCGCGCTGAGTTCCTTCAGCGACGGCATCGGCCGCAGTAGGTTCATGCCGCCCATCGCCAAGGCGAAGCGTTCCGGCTTCGCCTCGACGAACTTACGCGCGGTCACCGACGGCTTGGCCAGCGAGTCCATCAGGATCGCCTTCTGCACGCCTTGTTCGTCCATCTCGTCGAGCAGCTCGGCCAAGTCGACCGGCTCGAACATCGACTTCGGGCCCTTGAAGTAGTCGTCGCGGACCTTGAGCATCCAGCTGGGCTGCTTCTCGCTTTCGCCGAAATGCACGTTGACCAGACAATCGATCGCTTTCATGTCGACATCGGCGCCTTTTCTGTCACTTGCCTTTTCGCCCACCGGTAATCGGGTTTGCCGTTGCCCAAGCGGCGAACCTGCTCGACGAAGATGAACTCCTTGGGCGCCTTGAACCGCGCCAGCTGCGTCGTGCAATGGGCGTGCAGCGTGTCACGCTCGGGGCCGGCGCCATTCCGCACTGCGACGAGCGCGACGAGCTCTTCGCCCCAGCGCTCGCTCGGCCGGCCCACCACCAATGCGTCGGCGACGGCCGGGTGCGCCCGCAGAACTTCTTCGACCTCTTCGACGAACACCTTCTCGCCGCCGGTATTGACCACCAACGAATCACGGCCGAACAACCGCAGCGTGCCGTCGGCCTCAAAGCGGGCCCGATCCCCGGAGATCACCACTCGCCGGCCGTCGACCACCGGAAAGGTCCGGCGAGTGGCGTCCGGGTCGTTGAAGTAGCCGAGCGGAATGCGGCCCGCCCGGGCCACCCAGCCGACCTCCGGGTCACCCGGCCCCAGGAACCGTGTGCAGTCCTCGGACAGGATCAGCCCGCCGTCGCGGAGTGTGAAGGTGTCGGTTCGCGCGTCGTGCCGGCTGTGGCCGAAGCCCATGTTTCCGGTTTCCGACGAGCCGTAGCCGTTGATCAGCGTGATCTGCGGCAGTGATTCCAGCAGCGCCCGTTGGTATTTGGGGTTGGTCGCGGCGCCGCCGGTGCCGATCGCAGACAGCGACGACAGGTCGTAGCTGCCCCGTTGAAGTTCCTCGACCAGCGGCGCGGCGTAGGCGTCGCCGACCATCGTCATCATGCCGACCTTCTCCCGTTCGGCGGTCTGCCACACCAGCCGCGGGTCGAGCTTCTTGCTGGTGTCGTACAGCACGACCGGGATGCCATGCATGATCGCCGAGAACGCCGTCCACATCCCGGCCGCGTGCATCAGCGGAGACACCGCAAACCACGGCGCCCCGGCCGGTCCCCGTACCTTGTCCTGGATGTCGACCGTTGACTCATGGTCGGCGCCGACCATCGAGGACACGTAGATATCGGATTGGCGCCACAGGACGCCCTTGGGGCGACCCGTGGTGCCTCCGGTGCAAATCATCAGCACGTCGTCCGGCGACGGTGTCACAGACTGGTCGGTATCACCTTGCGCCAGTGCGTCATTCAGTTCGACAGCGCCGGGCAACTCGGGCGCCGCGCTGCCGTCGTCGACGGACACCAACAGGTCGGTATCACCGAACACCTCGGCGAACTTCGTGCCCAATGACCGGTGGTAGATGACTGCCCTCGGTCGGATGTAGTCGAACAGTTCGAGGACTTCACGCGGCGTGTAGTTGTAGTTGACGTTCACCGGAACAGTGCGTGCCTTCAGGCACCCGACCACCATGTCGGGGTACAGATCGTTGTGCATGACCAGTGCTACCCGATCCTGGCCGCACTCCCAGCGCTCGAGGCTGTCCCGCTCACGATGCGTCCCGAACCCGTTGCCTGCGAGGAAGTTTGCCAGCCGACGGGTTCGGTCCGCGGATTCCGCGAAAGTGCTGCGGCGGTGGCCGCACACCGTCATCGTCCGCTCGGGAATGGCGTCGGCGATGGCGTCGAGCACCGCGCCTATGGTCCACTCGGGCACCGCTTAGGCCGCCGATCCCACCTTGGCGCCCAGCAGATCCAATGAGTTGTCGCGCATGATCTTTCGGATATCGGTTTCACTGAAGCCGGCGAGTTCCTCGGTGAACGCCACCGGGTTCTCCAGGCCTTCGCCGTGGGGCCAGTCCGACCCGAAGAGGATCTTGTCGACACCGATGGTCTCGGCCAGCGCCGGTAAATCGTCCTCGTAATACGGCGCGATCCACACATTGTTCTTCAGCTGCTCCACCGGATCCTCGGGGAAGTGCCGCGGATAGTTGTTGGCCGCCTTCTTCAGTCGCTTGATCAGTCGGTACACGAAGTACGAACCGTTTTCGATGCTGACCACCCGCAGCTTGGGATGCCGGGTGAACACACCGTGCACGATCATCGAGGCCATCGTGTCGTGGATCGCGCGGTCGTCGAGAAGCACGGTGTCTAACGGATCCTTCTCGCCGAACCCCTCGAATGTCGACTTGCCGCCCCACATCGCCGCGATGTGCAGATAACCGCTGTCGCTCAAATGGAATCCCACCGGAACGCCCGCCTCAGCCAGCCGGGCCCAGACTGGGTCGTGGCTGCGGTCGCCCAGCGATCGCGGCTTGATTTCTCCGGGCACGGGCGCCGGCCGGACCAGCACCAGTTTGGCGCCGCGTGACAACACGAACTCGACCTCGTCGAGCGCCTTGGCCGGATCGGCGAGTGAGATGATCGGCGCCGCAACGATTCGGTGGTCGGGCCGGTCGAAGCCCCAGTCCTCGTCGAGCCACAGATTGAACGCGTGCACCGATGCCATCGTCGCCTCGATGTCGTGCTTGAGCGCCTCCTCGACGCCGCACGCGAATGTCGGCAGCATGAACACGGTTTCGATGCCCTGGGTGTCCATCACGCGGATGCGGGCGTCGCGGTTCTGGTACTCGGGGTGATCCGCCAGCCGCTCGACCTTCATCAGCGACGCCGGGTCGACGCCTTCGGGAATTTCGCCGCGGAACAACAAGTCCAGACAGCCCGGCACGATGATCGGGTCGAAGGTGGGGTTGGGGATGAAGTGGTTGACGCGGTTCCCGATCACCGCCCAGGTGCGCTTGCCGTCGCTCAGCATCTGCACGCCGCGCCGCTTGAACTTCTTGTCCAGGTGACGGGTGAACGCGTCCAGCGGCTCGTAGTAATGGTTGTCGACGTCGATTGCCTGATAGCCCAAGTTCGTCATGATGATCCTTTCAGCCCGGGAAAATTGGGGCTCCGTTTTTCCAAGAAGCTTGTGATTCCTTCGATGACATCCGGGCGTTGCAGCGATTCCTGCAGAAGGATTTCGGCCCGGGCGCTGACCTCGGCGACGTCGCGCATGGCATCACCGTAGGCCTGCCGTTTGATGACGGCCATCGATGCCGGCGAGCAGTTGCGGGCGATGTCTTCGGCGTAGTCCATCGTGCGCCGCAGCAGATTTTCCGGGGCCACGACTTCCTTGACCAGACCCAGCTCGGCGGCCTCCTCGGCCAGAAAGGTCCGGCCGCTCAGCAACAGGTCAAGAGCGACGGCCCAGCCGGTGAGCCGCGGGAGTATCCACGAGATGCCGTACTCGGCGATCAGGCCGCGGCGTGCGAACGATGCGGCGAATTTGGCTCCGGCAGCGGCGAATCGGACGTCGCACATCAGTGCCTGGGTGAGCCCGATACCAACGCAGGCGCCGTTGACAGCGGCAATCACCGGCTTGCTCAGCGTGGTCAGGTAGTACGGTTGCCGGTCGCCGACCAGCTCCGACAGATCACGTTGCTCACCGTTGCCCAGCGACTCCCCCACCGTTGCCGTCGACCCCAGGTTGGCGCCGGCGCAAAATGCCTTGCCCCGACCGGTCACCACGATCACTCGGACCTCCGGGTCGGCCTCGGCGCGGTCCATGCCGGCGTAGAAGGCGGTGGCAATGTCGCCGCCCCAGGTGTTGAGCCGGTCCGGGCGGTTGAGAGTCAGGACGGCGACACCGGTCGGTGTCTTCTCGTAGAGCACCGCGTCATGATCAGGTGTGCTCACATGACGCTCCTGGCGGCTGTCCGACGAAAATAATTACTCATACTGTATACCTTTCGATAGCGGGGCCTCGCAAGTGACGGCGGGCGCCGGATGCGCCGTCAGTTGCTGGTCAGCAGTCGGATTTGATTGCGGTGGCCGAGTGCATGGCAGCGCGACGCAAACTCGGTAAGCTCACGAGCATGCCGCCCGACAACCTGGAAGCTCGCGTGACCAAGTTGGAGTCGCAGGTGCACCAACTCAGCGAGCGGGTTCGGGCAAGCGAACAGGACGCCGCTGCGGCGCGTGTCCTCGCCGGCGCGGCCGACCGCGATGTCACCGAATTTCGCGACGAGCTGCGTGACTTCCGGCGCGCCACCACCGCCAGCTTCAACGCCGTACGCGAAGACATCACCGACCTGCGGGGGCATGTCGATGTAATCCACGGCAAGCTCGACACGGCGGCCGCCGGCCAGCAGCACATCGTCGAACTTCTCGAACGGCTGATCGCCGACCAGGATTGAGTCGGCTTACGCCCCGACCAGTCCCAGCCGCCGGTAGGCGTTTTCGATCTGAACCTTGGCTTCCGGCGGCAGCTTGGCTTGCGGCGGCCGGGAATGCGGGTAGTCCCCGATCGGCAGGCCCATCAGCGACGCGGCGTACTTGAACGCACCACCCCAGTGGGTGAAATAGTCGGGCCGCCCCGGATAGCAGATGAACCACGATCCGAGGTCCATGTCGAACTGGTCCAGACCCGATTCCCGTCCGTAGTCCATCGCCTCGACGAGTTTGTCGTTGACGATCAGGTCCCAGTACCCGGAGAGCAGCCGTCGCTGCGGGGTTTCAAACAGGTAACCGGCGGTGCCCAGCTGCGCCGGGCAGACGATGCCGTCGCGCAGCCACCCGGCCCGGTAGACCGTTTTGTCGCATTCCCAGAGCACGAGGCCAGGCGCCAGTTCGTGCAGCAGACGACTGGCGGCCGGCCGGAATGCGCCCTCCTTGGTGGCGCAGACAGCGGGAACCTCGTCATAGATGCGCGCGCTTTCGGCCGGGGTCAGCACGTAGCCCGACGACGGCGAATTGAACATTCCTAGCGCGATATCCGTATGGCTGCCAATGTATTTGAAGAAGCGCAGCACACCCTCGCCGCCGTGCGTTTCCATCATCGGCGTCTGGATGTAGGCGATGTCGGCGCCGGCCTGTTGGGCATGCAGCGTCAAATCCAGGCAGTCCTTGGCCGACATGGCCGCCGTGCACGCCTGTATGACGACGTCGGGGTTGGCGGCGCGGCCCTCCTCGATCGCCACCTCCAGCAACTGCTTACGCTCGTCGAGCGTCAGCGACCAGAACTCGGCGATACCGCTGGTGCACCACAACATTGGATGACCGAGGTCGCCGACGCAGTAACGCACCAGCGTCCGATACGCGTCCCAGTCGATGTCGTCGCCGTCGGCCCCACAAAACGGCGTGTACAACGAGTCGCCGATTCCCCGCAACGCGCTACGCGCCCACACGCGTGCCTCAGCTGCCGTCGCCATGTCGCCTCCTTACGTGAAGTCCGAGCCGCCGTCGACGTTGATGTTCGCCCCGGTCATGTAGGAGTTGCGTCGCGACGCCAAAAACGCGACGACGGGACCGATTTCGTCGGGCAGCCCGGCGCGGGGCAGGTGCGCCGGATGCCCGAAGTGCTTGGCGATGGCGTCCATCAACCGATACGGGTTGTCGCCGTCGACACCGACCGACTTGGCCCAGCCGACCAGTGACTCGGATGCGATGCTGCCCGGCGAGACCACGTTGACCAAAATTTCGTCCTTGGCGAGCAGCAACGACAGGTTCTTGGAAATGCTCGTCAGCATCGCCTTGGCGGCCGTGTAGGCGGGCAGCACGACGCTTTGCCGCTGCGTGGAATGCGCGGAGAAGTTGACAATGCGCGCCCAGGCCGCCTTGCGCAGCAGGGGAAGCGCCGAGCGGACGCAGTGCACCATTCCCATCGCGCCCTCGTCGACGGCTTGGCGCCATTGGTCGTCGGTGAGCGATTCGAAGTCGCCCCGCACCGTCGGACCGACCGCGTTGATCAGGATGTTGAGTTCGCCGTCCCACCGGTCGCCCAACTCGGCGAACGCCTTGTCCACCTCGCCGGCGTCGGTGATGTCGGCCACTAGCCCGAACGCGTCGGGGCTGCCCCGACTGGCCAAGTCCGCTGCCGCCCGGTCGAGGTCGGTTCGCGAGCGCGCGATAATCGCTACCCGAGCACCGTCGTCAGCCAGACACCGCGCCGTGGCCAGACCCATGCCGCGTCCGCCACCGACGACAGCCGCGGCGGCGTTCGCCAGTCCTAGATCCATCTGCTTATCAAAACCCCTACGATAGGTATTACAGTAGTTGATGGTAGCGGCGACACGGCTGCAACGGCGCAGTTCGGTGAGCAAACTGCCGGTAGATTCGATTCACCGGCCCGCACAGCATTGAAGTCGATGGAGGTGCCCCTCGTGGCCAAGCAAGCGACCGCCGAAAAGCGTCAGCGACGCGAACGCGGATCCATCAATCCCGACGACATCATCAGCGGTGCGTTCGAGCTCGCCGAGCAGGTGTCGATCGACAACCTGAGCATGCCGCTGCTCGGCAAGCACCTCGGCGTGGGAGTCACCAGCATCTACTGGTACTTCCGGAAAAAGGACGACCTGCTCAACGCGATGACCGACCGCGCGCTGAGCAAGTACGTGTTCGCCACACCGTACGTCGAAGCCAGCGACTGGCGCGAAACGTTGCGCAATCACGCCCGCTCGATGCGGAAGACATTCCTGGGCAACCCGATCCTGTGCGACCTGATTTTGATTCGGTCCGCGCTGAGTCCCAAAGCAGCGAGACTGGGAGTTCAGGAAATCGAGAAGGCGATCGCGGGTCTGGTCGAAGCGGGCTTGTCGCCGGAGGAGGCGTTCGACACCTACTCCGCGGTGTCGGTGCATGTTCGCGGATCGGTGGTCCTGCATCGGCTGCACCAGAAGAACCAGGCGACCGAGAATGGCGGGCGCACCATCGAGGACGCCATGGTCATCGACGCCGAAACCACGCCGCTGCTTGCCAAGATGACGGCAAAGGGCTACCACATCGGCGCTCCCGACGACAACAACTTCGAATACGGGCTGGAGTGCATCCTCGACCACGCCAGCCGGTTGATCGAACAGAGATCGAAACCAGCTGCCCGGCAACGCAAACCAGCTAAGCCGAGACGAACTAAGTCGGCACGCTGACGCACGCACCCAACGTGCACTGAGGGTGAAATTTCGGCCATTTTCTCGCCCTGATTACACGTTCGGCGCTCGGCGTCTACGGCGCGTCGGGCTCCGGGACGTCGAAGTGTTCGTCGCGTAACCGGAATGCTTCTTTGGTTCCGTGCTGCGCGCGGGTCTTGACGAAGTTGAATTCCCCAGGCGCGAATTGCAAGTTCGTTCCGAATGCGTGGAACAGGTAGCTGGCCACCTCCTCCCCCTGGTACGCCTGACTCTGCTCGACGAGCCGGAACGCCTCCTTGGCGATAACCACGCCATCGGCGGGCATTTTCGCGGCCTTCTCCGCCCAATACCGTGCCCGCTTGGTGACCATGCCGCGATCGCACGTGTCGGTGAAGATTCCGAGATGTTCGACGGTGCCGGCCTCGATGATGTCGCCGGTCAAAAGTAACCGCCGTGCCAGCACCGGCCCCAGCCGGTGGAAGAACATATGCAGGCTGCCCAGCGCCGGACCCAGAAAGCGGGTGGCGGGCATACCGATTTTCGTGTCGCGCGCGATCACCGAAATGTCGGTCATCAGCGCTATCTCGAAGCCCCCGCCGAGTGCGTAGCCGCTGATCTCCCCGACGGTGACCTTCGGAAAACCCATCAGGTTGTGGTAAAAGCCAAACGATTTGCGATCCACCGCCAGCCGGCGGCGCTGACTGGGACGGCTTTTGGCATCCGGCTTGCCGCGCTCGCCGTACCAGCCGTATGCGTTGTTCATGTCGGCACCGGTGCTGAAAACGCCGTCGGCTCCGCGCAAGAGCACCACGGTGAGGTCGTCGTCGTCGGCAACCCGATCCAGGTAGCGCGCAATGGCGTCGCGCATTGTGGCGTCATAGGAGTTGCGTTGCTGGGGATTGTTCAACGTGATCGTGGCGATTCGCTTTGCGGGATCGACCTCGAAGAGGACGCGGTCGTCTGCGGCTGTCATCTGAGCGACTCCTTTCTGCGCCCGCCATTCGACATCCGATTGGCCTCAATGGTTTTGTCGGTGCCGAAGGCAAGAGTGTTGCGACGCGCGGCGGCCAGGTGGTCTTGTGCCAGCCGGACCGCTCGCGCCGCACTGCCGTCGCGGATGGCGTCGAGCAGACGCTGATGGTCACGTAATGCGGCGCGCCTGGTTTTGCCTGCCATCGGCGCGTGGATGCCGTCGTCGCTCCACACCGACGACTCGTGCGCGGACCAGATCAGTTCCAGCGAGCCGATCAGCAGGATCATCGGTTCGTTGCCGCATCGGGAGACCAGCGCCTCATGGAACCGCCGGGCATTGGGCACGTAGCGCTCGATATCGTCGAATTGTTCTTCCTGCGTGTCGATTTCAGCCTGCAGATAGGGCACCACTTCGGTCATCCGGTCTTCGCGGGCAGCGCACATGCCGGCGCAGATCGGTTCCAGATGCAGCAGCGCTTCGCTGACGTCGGCGGGTGTCGCGGCCCGCGCCTGCAAAACCATGCTGATCATCTGTGCCGTGCGTTCGGCCGTCGGCTGATGCACCACCGCGCCGCCGACGTTGCCGCGGCGCACCGAGATCAGCCCGTCCGCCTCCAAAATGTGGATCGCCTCGCGGAGCGCCGGGGGGCTCACCCCGAATTCGCCGAACATGCTCTCCTGGGACGGCAGCACGTCGCCTTCCTTGAGCCGTCCGGACAGGATGTCGTCGCGCAATCGCGACGCCACGATTTCGGCGACACGTGGTTGGCGAATGTGCGCCATGTCAGGACTTCTCGGCTCGTCGCATGCCGAACCCGTATCCGGTCAATCTCTCTGGCGGCATCGCCAGCGTGTTGACCTCGCCGGTGCACAGCACCTCGTCGTCGAGCGCTAGCCGCGCCGTTGACGTGATGCCCCGCTCGACCTCGGAGCGGGTGATGTCGAAGCGTAGTTCGGTGAGTATCGGTGTCGGCCGCCGGAACGTGACGTTGAGCGAACGTGTCTTGCCGGACAGCCCGCTGACGCAGTTCTGGTGCTGGATGACACAGTCGAAGAAGACACCCAGAAACCCGCCGTGTACCAGGCCCGGCGGGCCTTCGTACACCAGCGGGAAGGTGACCCGGCCCGACGCGGTCCGGCCGTCGAGGTGATCGAACCGATATTCGGGAAAGCACGGGTTGAACGCGCCGATGTCGGTGGCGTGGTCGAGATATACCCGCCGACTGCCGTCGTCGTCGTCACCGATCCGGGGTGTGCTGTCCGGCGGTACCGCGGCGGCCAACTCACGTTCCCATTCGGTGCATTGCACGAGCATCGCGTCCACCGCGGGATGCGGATGTT
Source organism: Mycobacterium branderi (assembly GCF_010728725.1). NCBI lineage: Bacteria > Bacillati > Actinomycetota > Actinomycetes > Mycobacteriales > Mycobacteriaceae > Mycobacterium > Mycobacterium branderi. The sequence goes on along the minus strand of NZ_AP022606.1, from coordinate 3,096,453 downwards.
CCAGCGCCAGCAGCAACGAGCTCAGGCGCCGGATGGCGCCGGCAGCGGCGACGGTCTGGGGCAGCGGTTGTTCGCCGAACCGGGCGCTTCCGGGCCCGCTGGCCTGCGCCATTGTGTCCTCTTTCCCGACGCGGATGTTCCGCCGAGCGGCTTTCCTTGCTAAGTTATACAGGGCAGCAATCGTATTGCCTACTGTAGGGCTAACCGTAGCGGCGGGGAAGGGCGGATTCAACGGTGAGTCAAGAGCTCCATCCCACGGCCGATGACGGCTCGCTCACGGTGCGTCGGGACGGGCCGGTCTTGCGGCTCACGCTCGACCGGCCGTCGCGGCGCAACGCTTTGAGCCATTCGATGATCAACGCGTTCGTCCACTCGCTGACCGACGCTGCGACCGACGACTCGTTGCGCGCCATCCTCATTCGCGGCGCGGGCGACCACTTCTGCGCAGGGGCTGATTGGGTCGCCACCAACGAAGCCGGCCAACGACCACGCACCGGCGATCTGGTCCGTCGTATCCCCCACGCCGCCCACCGGGTTATCGAACTCCTCCACAGCATCCAGCTGCCGGTGGTATGCGCCGTGCGGGGATGGGCCGTCGGCCTGGGCTGCAATCTGGCGTTGGCCGCCGACTTCACGGTGGCCGCGTCGGATGCGCTGTTCTGGGAGCCGTTTTTGGCCCGTGGCTTCAGCCTGGATTCGGGCTCCAGCTGGCTGCTGCCGCGGTTGGTCGGGTTGACCCGAGCCAAGCAGATGCTGCTGCTCGGTGAGCAAGTCGGCGCCGAGGACGCCGCCGACTGGGGCTTGATTTACCGCGCCGTCAGCCCGGCGGACCTCGACGCAACAGCCGAAGAGTTGGTGGCGCGGTTGGCATCCGGGCCCACGGTGGCGATCGGGCTGGCCAAGCAGGCCATCCACTACGGTCAGCACGCGACGCTGAGCCAGTCGATGACGCAGGAACTTTTCAACCTCGAGCTGTCCTGTCGCACCGGTGATTTCAAAGAAGGCCTGGCCGCGTTTCGGGAACGCCGGGAGCCCGATTTTCGTGGGCGCTGACGAAGGGAAGACCATGTCGTTCGACACCATCAAGTATGAGGTCGACGGGCACAAGGCCACGATCACCTTGAACCGCCCGGACGCCCTCAACGCGCTCAGCCCGCACATGATCACCGAGTTGCGCGCCGCCTACCACGAGGCCGAAAACGACGACAACATCTGGCTTCTCATCGTGACCGGCACCGGACGGGCGTTCTGCACCGGCGCGGACGTCAAAGCCATACCCGGTGACGGAAAGGTGATCAACGAACGGCCGTATCTGTCGACCTACGAACAGTGGGAGGCGCCGCAGGAGGGCACACCGCCGTTTCGCGCGATGGCAAAGCCGGTGCTGGCCGCCATCAACGGAATATGTTGCGGCGCCGGGCTCGACTGGGTCACCACCGGAGACATCGTCATCGCATCCGACAAGGCGACGTTCTTCGACCCGCACGTCAGCATCGGGCTGGTGGCGGGGCGCGAGGTGGTCAGGGTGGCGCGAGTGTTGCCGCGCTCGATCGCGCTGCGGATGGCGCTGATGGGCAAGCACGAGCGGATGAGCGCTCAGCGGGCCTACGAGCTGGGAATGATCAGCGAAATCGTCGAGCATGACCGGTTATTGGAACGCGCCCACGAGATCGCCGACATCGTGAACTCCAACGCACCGCTGGCCGTGCGCGGCACCCGCTTGGCGATCCTCAAAGGCCTGGATCTGCCACTGCACGAAGCCGAGATGCTCGCCGAATCCTTCCGCGAACGCAACCTGCACACCGAGGATTCGCTCGAAGGTCCCAAAGCCTTCGTCGAAAAGCGGGCACCGGAATGGCAGTGCCGATGAGCTTCGAAACCATCCTGCTTGACGTTGATCCCGACGACCGGGTCGCCACGATCACGCTCAACCGGCCCGAGCAACTCAACGCATTCAACCGCACGATGTGCGAGGAGATGGCCGACGCATGGCGCGCCGTCAAGGCCGAAGACGCGGTTAACGCGGTGGTGCTGCGCGCGGCGGGTGACCGCGCATTCAGCGCCGGACTCGACATCAAGACGCCGTATAGCCAGCCGGACAACATCTGGAACCACGAGGATCCCGGCGAACTGCTCAGCCCCAAGTGGCAGAAGATGTGGAAACCCGTGGTGTGCGCCGTGCAAGGCATGTGCACGGCCGGCGCGTTTTACTTCGTCAACGAGTCCGACGTGGTGATCTGCTCCACGGACGCCACGTTTTTCGACTCGCACGTATCGGCGGGTCTGGTCTGCGCGCTGGAGCCCATCGGTTTGATGCGCCGCATCGGCCTGGGCGAAACGCTGCGAATGGCGCTGATGGGCAACGACGAACGCGTCGGGGCGGACACCGCGCTGCGGATCGGATTGGTCTCCGAAGTGGTCTCCCCCGAGCAACTCTGGGCCCGCGCACACGAGATCGCCGCGACCATTGCGGCCAAACCACCGTCGGCGACCCAGGGCACGGTCAAGGCCGTCTGGGAATCGCTCGACAAGCCCTATCGCGCGGCTATGGAACAGAACCTCATCTACACGCGACTCGGTAACCCGATCGGCACCGCCGAACTCGCCGCGCAAGGCCGCGCCGCGGTGCAGCCGAGGATCCGGTGATGCATCGGCTCAGTCGGCGCATCGCCGACGTTCTCGCTCTGCAACCCGACGCGCCGGCCATCGAGTATGAGGGCCAATGGTTGTCGTGGCGCGAGCTCGACGAGACGGCAGCCGCGTTCCGTTCGCTCGCCGGAACCGGACAGATCGGCATCCTGCTGCGCAACAAGCCGGCTCATGTCGCCGCGCTGCTGGGCGCACTGCTGAGCGGCGCGACCGTCGTCACCATCAACCCGTCGCGCGGCGACGCCCGCACTAAGGCCGACATCGAACAGCTCGCTCTCCCATTGATCATCGGCGAGCCCAGTGATCTCGCCCGTTCGGCGGAACCGATCGGTGAGCTGGCGGTAGTGAGGTCTGGCGCCGCAGAGGGCACCCGACGGCCCGGGGTCGCCGTGCGGATGTTGACCAGCGGAACCACCGGACCGCCCAAACGAATTGACCTCACCTACGACATGCTGGCCCACAGCGTGATGGGCCCCGAGGGCAACCGGACGCCGGCACCCACGGAGCTGCGCCGCGGCGTGGCAATCGTCAACTCGCCGCTGGTACATATCGGCGGAGTGTTCCGGGTACTGCAATGCGTGACGGAGGCAAGGCCGTTCGTGCTTTTGGAGCGGTTCGAGCTCGAGCGGTGGGCCGACGCCGTGCGCAGGCACAAGCCGCGGGCGGTGTCGCTGGTGCCGGCAGCCCTGCGCATGGTGTTGCACTCCGACTTGACGCGCGAGGATCTGCAGAGCATCCGAGCGGTGACGTCGGGCACTGCCCCGCTGTCGGCTGATGACGCGGATGCGTTTTATGACAAATTCGGTATTCCCGTGTTGACCTCTTATGCTGCAACGGAATTCGGGGGCGGAGTCGCCGGCTGGACGTTGGCCGATTACCAAAAGTACTGGACGGCCAAGCGGGGCAGCGTGGGACGCGCCAGCCTCGGCGCGCAATTGCGTGTGGTCGGCGACGACGGCACACCGCTCGGCCCCGGCGAAGTCGGGCTGCTCGAAGTCAAACCCGGGCAGCTGGGACCGTCGGCGGAGTGGATGCGCACCACCGACATGGCACGCATCGACGCCGACGGCTTTCTGTGGATCGTCGGGCGCTCCGACCAGGCAATCATCCGTGGCGGTTTCAAGGTGATGCCCGACGACGTGCGGCTGGCCCTGGAGAGCCACCCGGCAGTGGCGGGCGCAGCGGTGGTCGGGCGGCGCGACGACCGCCTCGGGGAGACGCCGGTCGCGATGGTGGAGCTACGCGAGCCAGGCTCCGCGGACGCTGCCGCGTTGGCCGACTATCTTCGGGCGCGGTTGGCCCGTTACGAGATCCCCACCGACATCGCGATCGTCGACGAAATTCCGCGAACGCCCTCGGGCAAGCCGGACCTCGCTGCGGTGCGCGCCTACTTCAACGAGTCGGCTCGTGCGGGCTGACTCGCCCACCGTAAGCCAAGTCCTACGGCGCCAGGCGAGCGCGCGCGGAGAGCATCCGCTGCTGGTCTGCGACGCCGAGCGCATCAGCTACGGCGAGGCCGAACGGCGCTCGGCGCTGCTGGCTCGTACGCTCGTCGCTCTCGGCGCCGGCAAGGGGACTCATGTGGGGCTGCTGTACCCCAACGGCGTTGCGTTCCTAGTGGCGATGCTGGCGGCGGCGCGGATCGGTGCGGTCGTCGTCCCGTTCTCCACGTTCGTCACTGCGTCGGAGTTACGCGAGCAATTGGTCGACAGCGACGTCGAGATCCTCCTCGCGGCCCCGTCGTACCGCTCGCACGACTACCGGCGACGGCTGGCGGAGGTGCTCTCGGATGTCGAGTTCGACTCTGCTGACCGGTTATTCAGCCCCCGGGTGCCGCAGCTGCGCCGTGTGCTCTTCGCTACCGACGATGTGTGCGGGTTGGCCGACGATCGGCTGCTGACGGCGCGGGAAGACGACGTCGACAGATCAGATCCGCTGGCGATCATCTACACCTCGGGTACCACCAGTGCGCCTAAAGGGGTGGTACACACGCACGCTGCGCTGCTCGGCCACCAGAAGAATCTCAACGAGATCCGCGGATTGACCGCCGACGACAAGCTGTTCTGCAATTCGCCGTTCTTTTGGATCGGCGGTTTCGGGTTCGCGGTGCTCGCCACGTTGGTCGCCGGATGCACCTTGGTGTGCTCCAACGCGACCGACGCCGCCGCAACGCTTGACCTGCTCGAAGCTGAAAGACCCACGATCACCAACGGTTTCGTCGCCGGGGTCGCTCACCTGGCGCGGCATCCAAGTTTCGCTGGTCGCGACCTGTCGTCGATGCGACGCGGCAACCTGTATCCGATCATGGCCCCCGAGGTGCGGCCGGCCGACCCCGAGCTGCGGCACAACATGCTGGGGCTCACCGAAGCCGGCAGCGTCGTGCTGCTCAGCGGCGACGAAAGCGACCAGCCCGAGAATCGGCGCGGATCGTTCGGTAAGCCCGCGCCCGGCTTCGATATGAAGGTCATTGACCAGTTCGGCCGAGAGGTACAGGAGGGTGAACTCGGCGAACTGTGCCTCCGCGGACCGTATCTCATGCAGCGGTACTACAAACGCAGTCGTGAAGAATGTTTCGACGCCGACGGCTGGTTCCACACCGGTGACCTGGTGGCCGTCGACCGGGACGGGTTCGTGTATTTCATCCGCCGTCGCGACTCGATGATCAAAGCGGCGGGCGCCAACGTCTCACCGGCCGAGGTGGAAAAGGCGATCACCAAAGTCACCGGGGGCGCCGTCGCGCATGTGCTCGGCATTCCCGATCCGGAACGCGGGCAGGTGGTTGCGGCGGTGGTAGCCGTGGACAATAGCACCTCGTTCGACGAAGCGGCACTTCGTGAGAAACTGCGCGCCGAACTGTCGACCTATAAGATTCCCAAGCGCTTTGCGGCGGTGCGGCCGGCCGACATTCCCCTGTTGGCCAGTGGCAAGGTCGATCTGCGTCGGTTGCAGAAGGTGTTCGATGACTGACACCGTCGACCGGGTGGTACGCGTCCGCGCCGAGCACGACGCCAAACCGATGGTGATCGATCCTGCCAGCCGGCTCAGCTATAACGAACTCGACGCGAGCACGCGTGATTTGGCCGCGACGTTCATCGAGGCCGGCGTTGGGAAAGGCACCCGGGTCGGGCTGATCATGCCCAACGGTGCACGCTGGGTGCAGATCGCGATCGCGTTGACCCGCATCGGCGCGGTACTGGTGCCGTTGAGCACGCTGTTGCAGTCGCGGGAGTTGACAGCGCAGCTCCGGGTCGCCTCGGTGCAATTTCTGGTCAGCGTCGAGGAATTCCGCGGGCACCGCTATCTCGACGGCCTTCAGCGTGACCAACTCCCTGCGCTGCGGCAAGTGTGGACCGCTGACGAGTTGGCGCCGCTCCCCGCGACCGAGCGTGCCGCGCGGGTCGTCGACTCGCTGGCCGAGACGGTGACACCCAGCGACCCAATGGTCATCATGTTCACGTCCGGCAGCAGCGGGCCGCCGAAAGGCGTGGTGCATTCGCACGGTAGCGCGCTGGGCGCCGTGAAATCCGGTCTGGCCAGCCGCTGCATCGACGCGGATACCCGGCTATATCTGCCGATGCCGTTCTTCTGGGTCGGCGGCTTCGGCGGCGGTGTGCTCTCCGCGTTATTGGCCGGCGCCACGCTGGTGACCGAGGAAATTCCCCGGCCGGAAACCACGCTGCGGCTGCTCGAGCGTGAGCGGGTGACGCTGTTTCGTGGCTGGCCCGACCAAGCCGAAACGCTGGCGCGCCATGCGGGGTCGGCTGACCTGTCGGCGCTGCGCCCAGGCAGCCTGGAGGCATTGCTGCCGCCCGAGCAACGATCGGAACCCGGAGCGCGGGCGACGCTGTTCGGCATGACGGAGGCGTTCGGCCCCTACTGCGGCTATCCCGCCGACACCGATATGCCGCGATCCGCCTGGGGCAGTTGCGGAAAGCCTTTCCCCGGGATGGAGGTTCGTATCACCGACACCGACACCGGAGAGCCGGTTCAAGCGGGAACCGTTGGAACGATCGAGATTCGGGGACCGCATACGCTGCGTGGCATCTGCCGGCGCAGCCGCGAGGATGTGTTCACCGCCGACGGCTTCTACCCCACCGGCGACCTCGGCCGTCTGGACCAAGACGGGTTCCTGTTCTACCACGGCAGGTCCGACGACATGTTCAAAGTCAGCGGCGCCACCGTCTATCCCGGCGAGGTCGAACGCGCTCTGCGGGAGATCGACGGAGTCGAAGCCGCCTATGTCACCAATGTGCCCGGCCCCCAAGGTGTTCGCGTCGGCGCCGTCGTGGTGACCGCCGACAGGACCGTCGAACAGCTCCGCACATCGGCGCGCACACTCCTCAGCTCGTTCAAGGTACCGACGGTGTGGCTTTTGGTGGATTCGGATGATGCGGTTCCGCGGGGCGCCACCGGCAAAGTCGACGTCGGACGGTTGCGGGAGATGCTCACCGAGCAGGCTTGATCGAGCGGATCAGCTGCGCTATCCCAGTCGCCACATCGGACCAGTTCTTATGGCTATAATGTAAGAGCTAAATATAGCCACATTGGTGAAGGGGTGGGCATGGAAGTCGGTGTTCGGGAGCTGCGCGACCAGCTGAGCCGCCACCTCGCGGAGGTCCGCGAAGGCAGCATCGTAACTGTGACGGATCACGGACGTCCGATCGCGCGCATCGTGCCGGTACAACGCCCCACGAAGCTGGAGCAGCTGCGCGAGGAGGGGCGTATCCAGCGCGCGCGAAAGCGCAAACGACCCGCTCCGGCCCCTTTGTCAACAGGCGGAACGGTCAGCGACCTGATCGGCGAGCAGCGTAGGTGATCGGCTATCTGGACACCTCCGCGTTCGTACCTTTGCTTATCGGTGAGCCAACCAGCGGCGCGTGCCGGCGGTTCTGGGATGACGCCGACGTAGTTGTGTCGTCGAGGCTGCTTTACGTGGAAGCCGCCGCGGCATTGGCACAGGCGCGACGGATGCGACGCCTGACCGAAAATCAGCACCGGCAGGCCCGTCGACGTCTAGACCAGATGTGGTCAGAGATGGACATCATCGAAGTGGACGAGCAAGTCGTGATTCAGGCAGCTGAGCTGGCGCACCGTCTTTCGCTGCGCGGCTATGACGCTGTTCACTGTGCGTCGGCGGAGCAGCTCGATGACGAGGATGTCGTCGCCGCGTCAGGAGACCAACAGTTGCTGAACGCATGGTTGGAGGTCGGCATGGCAACCTACGACACCACCCAGGAGGCAACGCCATAGGGCGCTCATGACTTCGGGCTGTTGGTTTCGTCGACGACCCCGTGCTCGACGAGGTGTTCGATCAATGGCTTAGCCCCGGCGGCGAGATGCTCCGACATCGCTTTGCGGGCCAGCTCTGCGTCATGTTTCGCCAACGCAGCCAACACCCGGCGGTGGTCTTTGATCGACTGATCCGGCCAACCGGGAATGGTCGGAAACACCGATTCCGGTGCGTAACGGGTGATCTGGGACATCAGTTGCGCCAGCTTCGGCGAATCGGCGGCAACGTTGATGGCCCTGTGAAAGTCGTGATTGAGACGCACGGTGAGCTCGTCGTCGCCGCCGGCATAGGCGTCCTCCAGCTGCGCCTGGATTTCCTTCAGTTCGCGCAACTGGTCCTCGGTGATGTTGACCGCTGCGCGTGCGGCAAGTTCACCGCCGACGTGCGCCTGGACGTTGGCGACGTCGGCGAGATCGCGCCCGGTCACCGGCAACACCACGAACCCACGTCGGGGCTGTTGTGCCAGTAGGCCCTCGGCGCGCAGCTCGAACAGCGCCTCACGTACCGGGGTGACGCTGATCCCCAGCTCCGCAGCCAATTGATCGAGCCGCACGTACTCTCCGGCGGAGTAAGTGCCGTCGAAAATCCGCTTGCGGACATAGCGCGCAACGTCTTCCGACAGCTGCGGCCGCGCGGCGAACTCGGGGATGTTCACAGTCGGTACTCGGCGAGCAGTCGTTTGCTGATGATTTGCTTTTGGATCTCGCTGGTTCCCTCGCCGATGAGTAGGAACGGGGCGTCGCGCATCAGCCGCTCGATCTCGTATTCCTTGGAGTATCCGTAGCCGCCGTGGATGCGGAAGCTCTGCTGGGTGACTTCCGAGCAGAATTCGCTGGCCAGGTATTTCGCCATGCCCGCGGCGACGTCGTTGCGCTCGCCGGAGTCTTTGAGCCGGGCTGCGTTGACCATCATCAGGTGCGCGGCTTCCACTTTGGTTGCCATCTCGGCGATTTGGAACGCGATGGCCTGATGCTCGGCAATCGGCTTGCCGAAGGTATGGCGCTGCTGCGCGTAGCGCACCGCAAGCTCGAACGCCCGCAGAGCCACCCCGCACGCCCGCGCCGACACGTTGACCCGGCCGACCTCGATGCCGTCCATCATCTGGTAAAAGCCCTGCCCGGGGACGCCGCCGAGGATGTCGTCGGGGCTGGCCACATAGCCGTCGAAGATGAACTCGGTGGTGTCGATGCCCTTGTAGCCCAACTTGTCGATCTTGCCGGGTATCACCAGACCTGGTGCGACTTCGCCGAATCCGACCGGCTTTTCGATGAGGAACGCCGTCAGGTTGCGATGCGGCGTGTCGGCTCCTTCGTCGGTGCGCACCAACGCCGCCACCAACGTCGAGCTGCCGCCGTTGGTCAGCCACATCTTCTGGCCGTTGATCGTGTAGGTGCCGTCGGCATTGCGGTCCGCCCGGGTGCGGATCGCCGCCACGTCGGAACCCAACTCCGGCTCGGACATCGAAAACGCCCCGCGCACTTCCCCTGTCGCCATCCGCGGCAGCAACCGCTGCTTCTGCGCGTCGGTGCCGTGCTGGCGCAACATGTAGGCCACGATGAAGTGCGTATTGAGCACCCCGGAGATGCTCATCCAGCCCCGCGCCAGCTCTTCGACGCACAGCGCATAGGTCAGCAACGACTCGCCCAGCCCGCCGTACTCGGCCGGGATCATCAGACCGAACAGACCCATCTCCCGCATCTGGTCGACAATGTCCTGCGGATAGCTATCGGTGCGTTCGAGTTCCGGCGCGTTGGGAATGACTTCCTTCTCCACGAATTGGCGTACCGTCGCGACGATCTCGCTCTGAAATTCGGTAAGACCCACCGTCTGGGCCAGCTTGGTCATGACGTACCCCTCCTAGCAGGCGATCGTTTTCGCGCGTGTCAGCCGCTCCACCTCAGCGGCACTCAACCCGAGCCGCTCGGTGAGCACGTCAGCGGTGTCGTGGCCCAGCGCGGGTGCGGGTTTGCTTGCCGGGTGGCGACCGTCGAATGCGGCGGGCAGGCCCGGTGCCAGATAGTCGCCGAGGCCGTCTTGGTGCAGCCGGGTAAACAACGGATTGGCCGTCACCTTCTCGTCGTCGGCGACCTCTGCGAAGGTGCGGTAGCGCTCGAAGAGCACGGTGGTCGCCGACAGCGCCTCGGTGATCTGCGCCGCGGTCTGGTCGGCGAACCAGGTTGCGAACAACCCGCTCAGCACATCGCGATACCGGTAGCGGTCTCCCTCGGCGCTGAAGTCAGCGCCCAGCGCCTCGGCGAGCGCCGACACTGCAACACCGGTCCCCGTTACCTCGACGAGATCCCGGAAGTGCCGGCCGGTCAGCGTGACGACCATGAAAGCGACGCCGTCGCTGCTGGTGAAATCCTGGCCGTACTGACCGTAGATCGCATTGCCCAGCCGTTCGCGTTGGGTACTGTTGACTTGGGGTTCGGTCAGCAAGCCCAGATTGCCGGCCGTGGCCAGCGCGACATCTTCGAGCGCAATGCTGATCTGGGCTCCCGCCCCCGTTTGGTCACGACGACGCACCGCGGCCGTCACGGCCAGAGCGGCATACAGCCCGCAGCACACATCCCAGGCCGGCAACACATGATTGATCGGCCCGGCATGGTTGGGGGGACCGGTCACCCACGGGTATCCCGTCGCCGCATTGACGGTGTAGTCGACACCGGTGGACCCGTCACCCCGGCCGAGCAACTGCACATGGATCACATCGGAGCGCAGCGCAGCCAACTGTTCATACGACAGCCAAGACAGGCCCGCGGCGTTGGTCACCACGACGCCGTCGCCCTCTGTAACGAGCCGCTGAACCAGCTCCTGGCCGTCGGCGGACCGCAAATCGATTGTCGCCGAGCGCTTTCCCTTGTTCAATCCGGTCCAGTAGATCGACGCCCCGCTGGCCGCCAGTGGCCAGCGATGCACATCGGAGGCACCGCCGATCGGGTCGACCCGAATCACGTCGGCGCCCAGCTGGCCGAGCGTCATCCCGCACAGCGGCGCGGCGACAAAGCTGGATACCTCGACGACGGTGAGGTCCGTCAACGGCATAGTCACTGGGACGCAACCCGTTCGAACACCGCGGCCAGGCCCTGGCCGCCGCCGATGCACATGGTCTCCAGGCCGTAGCGAGCTCCGCGGCGACGGAGCTCGCGAGCCAGTGTGGCCAGCATCCGCCCGCCCGTCGCGCCGACCGGATGGCCCAGCGAAATCCCGGAACCGTGCACGTTGGTGCGCTCCCGGTCGGCCGCAGTGAACCCCCACTCCCGCATCACCGCAAGCGCTTGCGCGGCGAAGGCCTCGTTGAGTTCGATCAGGTCGATGTCGCTGAGTCGCAAGCCCGCTTTGGCGAGCGCGATATCGGTGGCGGGAACCGGGCCGATGCCCATGACGTTCGGCGGTACCGCCGCAACCCCCCACGACACCAGGCGCACCAGCGGCGTCAGCCCCAGTTCGTCGGCCTTCTCCGGCGTTGTCACCACGCACATGGACGCCGCGTCGTTTTGCCCACTGGCATTGCCGGCAGTCACCGTCGCATCCGGATCATCGCCCAGCAGAACGGGTTTGAGCTTGCCGAGCGATTCCACTGTGGTGTCGGCGCGCGGGTGTTCGTCGGTATCGATCAGCTCATCGCCGTGGCGGCTGCGCACAGTGACCGCAATGATCTCCTCGGCCAAGATGCCGTTCTTCTGCGCGGCCACCGCCCGCCGATGCGACGTCACCGCGAGCTCGTCCTGTTCCTGCCGCGAAATGTCGTACTGGCGGCGCAGGTTCTCGGCCGTCTCCAGCATTCCGCCCGGTACCGGGTAGTGACGGCCGCCGGCGGTGGTGCGTCCCCGGGCGAGCCCGTCGTGCACCCGGATGCCGGTGCGCGCGCCGCCCCAGCGCATGTCGGTGGAGTAGAAGACGACGTTGCTCATGCTTTCCGCGCCGCCGGCGATGACGAGATCACTGTCACCGCTGGCGATTTGCAAACCGGCCTGGATGACCGCCTGCAGACCCGAGCCGCAGCGGCGGTCGACCTGCATGCCGGGAACCGTGACCGGCAGCCCTGCGTCGAGGGCCACCACGCGACCGATCGCCGGCGCCTCGCTGCTGGGGTAGCAGTGCCCGAGGATGACGTCCTGCACCGATTCGGGCGCAATGCCGGTTCGGTCCAGCAACCCCTTCAGCGCGGCGACGCCGAGGTCGACGGCAGTGAGCGACTTGAACATCCCGCCGTAGCGGCCGATCGGCGTGCGAACCGGTTCGCAAATCACAGGGGTACGCATGGCTACATGAACCTCCCGCCGGTGACCTCCAGCACGGTGCCGGTCATGTACGACGACAGCTCCGACGCCAGGAAAAGGGCGACGTTGGCCACCTCGGCCGGCTCGCCGGCGCGGCCCATCGGCACCTCGGCCACCTTCTCATCCCAAATACGTTGCGGCATAGCCTCCGTCATCGCGGAGCGGATCAATCCAGGCGCAATGGCATTGACCCGCACGCCGAGGTGCGCCAGTTCCTTGGCGGCGGCCTTGGTCATGCCGACGATGCCGGCCTTGGCCGCCGAGTAGTTGGTCTGCCCGACCAGACCGACCTTGCCCGACAGCGACGACATATTCACGATGGCGCCACGCTTGTTTTCCCGCATGATCGCCGCCGCCTTGCGGGTGCCGTTCCAGGTGCCCTTCAGATGCACCGCGATCACTTCGTCGAACTGTTCCTCGGTCATCTTGCGCATGGTCGCGTCACGGGTGATCCCAGCATTGTTGACCATGACATCCAGGCCGCCGAACCGCTCGACAGCGGTCGCAACCAACGCGTCAACGTCACTGGCGACGGTGACGTCGCAGCGCACCGCCAATGCCACGTCGTCCCCGCCGAGATGCTTCGCCGCCGCCTCCGTCGACCCGAGATTCACATCGCCGAGCACTACCCGCGCTCCCTCGGCGACGAACCGTTCGGCGATCGCGAATCCCAGGCCCTGCGCACCGCCCGTGACGACCGCCGTCTGACCAGTCAACAACGACACCTGATCACCGTCCTCCCGTCGACCCTCCGTAATCTCAGACATCCTATTTCATATATGATCGCCGGCGGGTAGCGGTCCGGAAGGAGCTCCATGGCGACGGTCGACGACGACGATTTCCAGCAGATCCTGGCGCAGACCCGCGAGTTCGTCCGCAGCGCCGTCGTCCCGCGCGAGCAGGAGATCCTTGCCAACGACCGGGTGCCCGACGACCTGCGCGACCAGGCCAAGCAGATGGGCTTGTTCGGGTACGCCATCCCCCAGGACTGGGGTGGGCTCGGACTGAACCTGGCGCAGGACGTCGAGCTCGCGATGGAACTCGGCTACACGTCACTGGCGTTGCGCTCGATGTTCGGCACCAACAACGGCATCGCGGGTCAGGTCCTGGTCGGGTTCGGCACGGACGAGCAGAAGTCCCGCTGGCTGGCCGCGATGGCCTCCGGCGAGGTCGTCGCATCCTTCGCGTTGACCGAAGCCGGGGCCGGCTCCAACCCCGCAGGCTTGCGCACCAAAGCCGTTCGCGACGGCGACAATTGGGTGATTTCCGGAGAGAAGCGTTTCATCACCAACGCGCCCGTAGCCGATTTGTTCGTGGTATTCGCCCGTACTCGGCCCGCCGATGACAAAGGCCCCGGCATCGCGGTTTTCCTGGTCCCTGCCGACACACCCGGCGTCCAGGTCGGCACCAAGGACGCGAAGATGGGCCAAGAGGGCGCCTGGACGGCCGACGTGAGTCTCAGCAATGTGCATGTGTCAGCCGGCGCACTTGTCGGCGGCAGCGAGGACCTGGGTTATAGGGCGGCGATGACGTCGCTGGCGCGCGGCCGGATCCACATCGCCGCGCTCGCCGTGGGAACGGCACAGCGGGCACTCGACGAATCGGTGACCTATGCGGCCACCGCGACGCAGGGCGGCACACCGATCGGCAATTTCCAGTTGGTGCAAGCGATGTTGGCCGACCAGCAGACCGGAGTGATGGCCGGACGCGCGCTGGTGCGTGAGGCCGCCCGGTTGTGGATCACCGATCAAGACCGCCGGATCGCGCCGTCGGCAGCGAAGCTGTTTTGCACCGAAATGGCCGGGAAAGTCGCCGATCTCGCCGTGCAGATCCACGGCGGCAGCGGCTACATGCGCGAGGTTCCGGTGGAGCGAATCTATCGCGACGTTCGCCTGCTGCGACTCTACGAGGGAACCAGTGAGATTCAGCGGTTGATCGTCGGATCGAATCTGGTGAGGGCGGCGTCGAAAGGACAACGAGCATGAGCGGTCGGCTCGCGGGCAAGGTAGCGTTCATCACCGGTGCGGCACGGGGACAAGGCCGCGCGCATGCGGTGCGGATGGCCCGTGAGGGCGCCGACATCATCGCGGTCGACGTGGCAGGCAAGCTACCGCCCTGCGTCCCTTACGATTCGGCGAGCCCCGAAGATTTGGCCGAGACCGTTCGGCTAGTCGAGGCCACCGGTCGTCGAATCCTGGCCACAGAAATCGACGTTCGTGACTTCGACGGACTGCGCGACACGGTCGACGACGGGGTGGCCACGCTGGGGCGGCTGGACATCATCGTCGCCAACGCCGGTATTTCGGCGCCGCAAGCCTGGAACGACATTACTCCCGAAGACTTTCGGGATGTCATGGAGGTCAACGTAACTGGCACGTGGAACTCCGTGATGGCCGGCGCGCCGAAGATCATCGACGGGGGCCGCGGTGGGTCGATCATCTTGATCAGCTCGGCCGCCGGTCTCAAGATCCAGCCGTTCATGGTGCATTACGCGACTAGCAAGCACGCCGTGGCCGGGATGGCCCGCGCATTCGCTGCCGAGTTGGGTAAGCATTCGATCCGGGTGAACAGCGTGCATCCTGGCCCGGTCAACACCGCGATGGGAAGCGGTGACATGGTTGCCGCGATCACCGCCACCACAGAAACAAATCCGCAGTTGGCTCATATGCTGACGCCGTTCCTGCCGAGTTGGGTGGCCGAGCCGGAAGACATCGCCGACGCGGTCTGCTGGCTGGCCAGCGACGAATCTCGCAATGTCACCGCGGCGGCGATCCCAGTCGATCAGGGCTCTACGCAATACTGATCCCCGTCGGCTATTTCCCGATTAGGTCTAGCGTGCCTAGGTCTCGGATCGCTTGGCAGCCGCGCGCCAGCATCGTCAGCACCATCTCGTCACCGCGGTCGGTGGCGGTGGCGAATGCAAACCCCAGGGCAGAGATCAGTAGCGCTTGCGGCATGCCGAGTCGGTAATCGCGCCAACAGGTTTCGCGGTCGTAGTCGGTGACGCCGTAGCCGATGAGTGCCCGGTGATACTTGTCAACGAGATCCGCCTCGATCGCTGCGCGTAGTTGCGGCTTGAGGCTCGTGGCGGTGAAGTAGGCGAGATCACGCGCGGGAAGGCCGACGCCTAGCGTCTGCCAGTCCACCACGCTGACCGTGTTGGCTTCGCGGTCGAACAGCATGTTGTCGAGCCGGTAATCGCCGTGCAGCAAGGCAAACCGGTCCCGCTCGGCCAGCAGCCAGGGCGTCACCAAACCCATTGCCGCGGTAAAGGTCTCACGGTCTGCGGCGCTCATCCGGTCACCGAGCTTGTCCAGCGTGATGTCCGCGCTCATCTGTGCGACCTCACCGAGACCCTGGGCCGATGCCTCGTCCGGGCGCGCGAATGCGATGCCGGCGAAGTCGAGCCACACCGGGTCGCACCAACTGGGCCCGTGCAGGCCGGCCAGTGCGGTGACCGCCAGCCGCGCCTCCTGCTCACCGCAGCCCGCAAGTTGGTCGCCCTGCACTGCAGGTGCCTGGTCTGCCAGCAGCAGCGCATATTCCACTGCGTCGTCGGTGATCTCGCTGTAGAAGCAGTGCGGCACTGGCACTTGGACGCGGTCGGCCACCGCGGAGTAGAAGGCGCATTCGCTGCGGTAGCCGATCGTGACGCGGTCGCGCACCGTGTCGTCCTGGGCCGGCAGCTTGATCACAAACGTATCCGGCAGGCCATCAGGATTGCGCGCATAGCGCACCGACACCCGGTAGGTCGCCCCGGTCTGACCGGTGCCGATCGCCGTGACATCGACGTGGGAGACCTCGACCGGCGTCCGGTCACTGCTGAGGACAGCCGACAGCCACTCACAGGTGACGTCGTCCGGGTAGCGGGGAATGGCCAACATTCGTCAGCCCGCGGGGTATCCCACAGACTTGATCTCGGTGTACTGGTCGAAGCCGGCGACGCCGTTCTGCCGGCCGACCCCGCTGTACTTGTACCCGCCGAACGGCGTGTCGGCGCCATACGGAGCACCGCCGTTGACGCCCATGAAGCCGGCCCGGATCCTGCGCGCCACCGCCAGTGAACGTTCCAGCGAGCCCGACATCACGTTGCCGGCCAACCCGTACATGCTGTCGTTGGCGATCCGGATGGCGTCCTCCTCGTCGTCGAAGGGAATGACGGAGAGGACTGGGCCGAAGATCTCCTCCTGCGCGATCGTCATCGAATTGTCGACGTCGGTGAAAAGTGTTGGCCGGACGAAGAATCCCTTGTCGAATCCGGTCGGTGCATCCGGTCCGCCGACCAGCGCGGTAGCGCCCTCTTCGACACCCTTGCGGATGTAGCCCATCACGCGGTCACGCTGCTTTTCCGAAATCACCGGACCGCACAGCGTCCCCGGATCCTGCGGGTCGCCGCACGTGACGTTCTCGTAGATGCCCTTGAGAATCGCCACGCCCTCGTCGTAGCGGGACCGTGGCAGCAGCATCCGGGTGGGGTTGGCGCAGCCCTGCCCGGCGTGCATACACGGCGCGATGCCGATCGCGCACGCCAGCCCGAAGTCGGCGTCGTCCAAGACAATGGTGGCCGACTTGCCACCGAGCTCGAGGAACAGCCGCTTCATGGTCGCCGCGCCCTTTTCCATGATCCGCTGGCCGACCACGGTGGAGCCGGTGAACGAGATCAGGTCAACCTTTGGTGACAGTGTGAGCTCCTCGCCCACAAAGTGATCCGATGCCGTGACAACGTTGACGACACCCGCGGGGATGTCGGTCTTTTCGGCGATCAGCCGGCCCAGCCGGGTCGCGTTGAACGGGGTGTTGGGCGCCGGTTTGAGCACCACGGTGTTGCCGGTTCCCAGCGCCTGGCCGAGCTTGTTGATGGTGACCTCGAACGGGAAGTTCCACGGCACGATCGCGCCGACCACGCCGACCGGCTCCCGCCAGACCTTGACGGACGTGTTGGTGCCCGTGAGGCTGATAACCCTGTCGCCGAGGTCGGTTTCCCAGGCGTACTCGTCGATCAGCCTGGCGGGGTACTTCAGGCCATCTGCCAGCGGGGCGTCCAGCTGCGGGCCGAACGTGATCGCCCGGGGAGAGCCAACTTCGAGGATGAGTTCCTCGCGCAGTTCTTCCTTCTCCTCTTCGATCGCGTCGTGCAGCTGCAACAGGCAGCGCTTGCGCAGTTCGCGGTTGGTCGACCAATCGCTCTCGTCGAAAGCCCGCCGGGCGGCGTCGATGGCCCGGTGCATGTCCTCCTTCGACGCGTCCGCGACCTCGCCGAGCGGCTCTTCGGTTGCCGGATTGATGTTGGTGAAAGTGCCGGCCTGCCCATCGACGAGCTTGCCGTCGATCATCATCTTGGACTCGAAGCGGACCTTTACAGCCTCAGTCATGTCTGTCACTAATCGTTTAGTAGGGATGGATTGCTGGTCGTGGTGGCGACCAGGGTCTGTTTCCTGGTTGGTCTGCTGTCAGGTGATGCCTGGTTTGTCCCGACGCTCGACGTCTAGAGAAAGAACGGCGCGCCTGGCGGCAGATCACCTCCGGTGGTGGTGGGATGCCGTTGCCCGAGCCCACCGCAGGGTTGACCTCCCGACTGTGTTTCCCGAGCCTTGAGCTCTTCGATAGAACGAGGTCCTGCGGTGAGCTGGAGTCACGGACGGCTAGTGAGATGACGGACCTAAGAGTCCCGCGATTAGGGCGCCGCGTGAGTCCACCGGTGACGGCATAACCATCGATCGAAGGAGTGATGACACCTTGGGCTTGTTTTGTGGAATTGATTGGGCCACTGAACATCACGATGTCGCCGTCATCGACGACGACGGGCGTGTGGTGGCCCGCGGACGGGTCAGCAATGATGCGGCCGGGTTCGCGGCTCTGTTGACGCTGCTGGCTGAGGCCGGTGACAGCGCCGCGCATCCAATCCCGGTGGGGATCGAAACCGATCGCGGACTGTGGGTGGCCGCGCTGCGCGAAACCGGCCGGGTGATCTACCCGATCAACCCACTGGCGGCCTCGCGGTACCGGGCACGGCATGCAGTGTCGGGGGCCAAATCCGATGCCACCGATGCGGTGCTGCTGGCCAATATCGTGCGCACCGATGCCGCCGCGCACCGACCGCTGCCCGCCGACACCGAGCTGGCCCAAGCCATCCGGGTGCTCGCCCGCGCCCAGCAAGATGCGGTTTGGGCGCGTCAGCAGATCGGCAACCAGATCCGCGACCTGCTCAAAGACTTCTACCCGGCCGCCATCGCCGCGTTCGCCGGGCTGCCCGAGGGTGGACTGGCCCGCGCCGACGCCCGCACCATCTTGGCCGCTGCGCCGACCCCAACGCAGGCGGCGACGCTGACTCCCGCCCGGCTGCGCCGACTGCTGACCAAAGCTGGCCGCCGACGCCATCTCGACCGCGATATCGAGCGGTTGCGCGCCGTGTTCACCGACACCTACCTGCACCAACCGCCGGCCGTGGAAAACGCGATGGGCATCCAACTGGCGGCGTTGTTGCGCCAACTCGAGGCCGCCTGCACCGCGGCCGACGAGCTGGCCGAGGCGGCGATCGCCCATTTTGAGCAACACCCGGACGCCAAGATCATCACCAGCTTCCCCGGCCTGGGGATGTTGGCCGGCGCCCGGGTGCTCGCCGAGATCGGCGATGACCGAACCCGCTTCGCTGAGGCCCGCGGACTCAAAGCCTTCGCCGGATCCGCCCCATCACCCGCGCCAGCGGCAAGAAAACCGTTGTCCTGCACCGCCACATCAAGAACCGGCGACTGGCCGCCGTCGGCCCGATCTGGGCACTGGGATCGCTGCGCGCCTCGCCGGGCGCGCGTCGCCACTACGATGCCCGCCGCGCCGCCGGAGACTGGAACCACCAAGCCCAACGGCACCTGTTCAACAAGTTTCTCGGCCAACTCCACCACTGCCTGCAGACCGGCCGGCTCTACAACGAACACCTGGCGTTTCCACCTCCTCTCTCGCTCGTGGCTTGACTCTTAACTTCGTGAGATGTCTTTCTCTAACTCGTCAGAGGACCCTATGGAGAGCCTTACTGGAAACTAACCGATTGGCAAGGTGCAACCTTTGCGGGGCCGCCTATTGGGGGTCGAACAGAACCGGGACCGACGTCGGCGACCGGAAAACTTGACCGCGGATGTGCGGATCGTCCGCATCGGGGTCCAGTCGGAGGTTTGGCAGCCGATCGAGCAAAAGGTTGATGGCCGTGCGCATTTCGAGCCGTGCCAAATGCATGCCGAGGCACACGTGTACGCCGTGGCCCCAGCCCAGGTGCGCCCGGGCCTCTCGGTGGATGTCGAACTTGTCCGGGTCGGGGTAGCGGTCCTCTTGCCGGTTCGCCGAACCGAGCATCGGCATCACCGTCGCGCCGGCCGGGATCGCCACGCCGCCGAGTTCGGTGTCGCGAGTCGCCACCCGGGTGATGGTCAGCAACGGTGACTCCCACCGCACGCCCTCCTCGATCGCCTGTGGCAGCAGCGACCGATCCGCGCGGACGGCATCCAACTGCTCCGGGTCGGACAGCAGCGCCAAAAGCAGGCTGCCCAGCGCCCGATAGGTCGTCTCTACGCCGGCGGGCAGCAGCAGTCGAAGGAACGAGAAGATCTCCTCGTCCGCGAGTTTCTCCCCGTCGATCTCGGCCGCAGCGAGCGCGCTGATCAGGTCGTCCTTCGGCTCGGCCCGGCGGGCCTCGAGTATGGGCGCGAAGTAGTCGCACAGGGCGGCCGAGGCCGCGAGCCCGCGCTCGGGGTTCATCAGCCAACTCAGCAGCGAAATCGACCACCGCTGGAACTGTGGGTAGTCCTTTTCCGGCAGGCCCAGCAGTCCCGCGATGATCTGGCTCGGGTAGTCGAAGGTGAATTCCTTGACCAGATCCGCCTTGCCGTTAGGTGCAAAGTTGTCGATCAGGCTGTTGGCCACCCGGGCGACCAACTCGTCCTGCCAGCGCGCCAATGACTTCTGCGAGAAGGCCTTTGACACGAGCGACCGCAGTCGGCCGTGGATCGGCTCGTCCATGCCGAGCATGACGTGTTCCCCCAATACGGGGCCGAACGCCGCGATGACAGCCGCCGACGAAAACGTCTCGTTGTCGCGAAGCATCTGCTGGATGTCCTCGTGGCGATACACGATGAAGATCGGCAGCGATTCCTCGTGCGGAAGCGCGCCCGACGTCTCGAGTCGCTGCACCGGCTCCTCGCGGCGCAGCCGCGCCAATTCGGTGTAGGGGTCGCGCACATCGCCGGAGATCGCGTCGTCGAAGGCGCCGAAGTCTTCCAGGTCGTCGAAAAGCTGTTCCATCACTGCTCCTTTGGTGCCAAGCGCCGTAACAGCGGTGCCGGAAGAACGCGTGCGGCCCAGACCATGGCCTTTTGGCTCGCTGTCAATGGCCATGCCCCGCCCCGCATTGATCCCTGCCTGGGTATGCCGAGCACGATCCGCGACAGGTGGTGCATACCCGACGACGGAAGAACCCTGTTGAGAGCCAACAGCATCGAAGCATCCGGGCCCACACCGCGGCGACGGAACGGCGCCCGGTCGTCCAGCGCCTTGAGCAGGCCGTCGGTGAACCGCTCCGGTGGTCTGGCAAGGCGCATGGCGAACCGTCCGCGCGTGTTCATCGTGTGATGCAGCCGGGCGTACGGGCCGGCTAAGTCGCGGTCGTCCGTGGTGCCCGCGTCGGTGATGATCTCGGTGTCATAGGCGCCGGCGACCAAGACGGTGACACCGAGGCCGAACGGCGCGATCTCGCACGCCATCGACTCACCCCAGCGCTCCAATGCTCCCTTGGCTGCCGAATACGGCGCAGTGGCGGGCTGACCACGTACCCCGGCCACGCTGGAAACCAGCACGATGCGTCCCTCGCCCGCCGCTCGCATCGACGGAAGCAGAGCCTGAGTCAACGCGACGGGACCGAGGACGCTAGTGGCGAATAGCCTCTGCCACAACGACATATCGGTCTCCTCCACCATTCCGGCGGCGGAGATCCCGGCGTTGTGCACAAGCGCGTAGGGCGTCCCGACGGCCTCTTCAATCGCCTTGGCCGCAGCGGTGATCGAGGCGCTGTCCAACAAGTCCAACTGCACTCCGATCAACCGGTCGTCGTCGTCGCCGGCCCCCGTCGCCTCTCGTAGAAGCGGAATCCCCAAGTCGGGTGTCCGCATCGCCGCGACCACCCGCCACCCCTCGCCATACAAGCGCACGGCCGATGCGAATCCCAGCCCGCGCGATGCACCGGTGATGACGACGCTGCGCGGATCACCCATTGCCCGGCCCGCACCGTCCGCCGTCAGCCGGTAGTTCGACGTTCGGGCGTCCGTTGGGTTGACCACTCAACCAGGTCGACCAGATGCCCACCGAGTACGGACCGGGTTGGCCTTCTTTTTCGTAAAAGCCTTGTGGGTCATAGATTTTGGCTTCGGGATACGGCCAGGGGCAGGCGACGGTACGTGACAGGTGGGCCATTTTGACCAGGGCGAACGTACCGCCGTAGCAGAAGTAGCCGACGTTGATCAGGACCAGCATCACCACGAACATCCCGAGGGTGGGACGGCTGGCGAAGATTTTCGCCCGCTGCGCCAATTTCTCGGCCGCGGTGCGGCCGGTGTCGTCGCGGTAGAGCAGCACCCCGGCCGGCACCATCACGAAGTTGACCGCCAATATCTCGATGATGAAGGGGAATTGGTGGGTCTGGCCGACGAAAATCGACCCGATCGGGACCTGGGAATAGATGTACATCCCGGTTTGGACCAGGGTGATCTCCAGTGCCGCGTCCAGCGCCATCCCGAACGGGAGGATGCAGATCGCCAGGCTGATCAAGGGATGGCGCCACACGAATGAATCGACGGGCCGACGGGCCTGGATCCGGCGCAGCAGCCAGATGCCCGGAAAGTAGGGCCCCAGGTAGAACATGATGTAGCCCAGGACCAACAACGGCTCGACGGTCGGTGACAGTGACACCAGTGGCCAGTCCTCGGGCAGGTGATGCAACTGCGGGTTGTAAACCGCGAACGGCGCCCAGTTCATGATGGGGTCCTGCCAGACGATCAAGGTCGTGACGATGCCCATCAACAGCACCGGGTGATACGGGTGGCGGCGCCACGCGATCACGTAGGTGACCGCGATGAGAGCCATCACGACAACGGTGAACGCCTCCAGGAGCCCGAGCCAGTGTTGGAATCCGAACAGCACTTGCACTGGTCGCGGTGTCCCGGTGACCGCCGGATTACGAACCCGGTCGGACTCCAAACCCGTGCGGGCATTGGCGAGAAAGAATCCGAGCACACTTAGCGCGGCTACTACCCATACCCAGGTCCAGGGCGATCCTCGTCTGGGCTCGACGGTCGGAGCTGTCGCCGAAGGTGTTGTCTGTTCAGCAGTCATCGGCTATTCCTCTCCGAAGCGGTCGACGAGATGGGAGTTGACGCCGTCGGGATCGAGCTTGCGCGCCACCAGGTAGCCGGCACCCATCCAGGCCCGCCGGGTCCAGTTCCCGAACGACACGCGGGTACCCGGTGCGCCGGAGGCGGCGGGCATCATCTTCACCCGCTCGAGGGCCTCCTTGACCCCGCGCGGGCTCAGCGGATGCGCGTCGCTCAATGCGCGCACCAACGTCATCGCGACGTCGCGGTTGACAACGGGCA
The DNA here is from genome assembly GCF_010728725.1 of Mycobacterium branderi. Classification (NCBI taxonomy): domain Bacteria; kingdom Bacillati; phylum Actinomycetota; class Actinomycetes; order Mycobacteriales; family Mycobacteriaceae; genus Mycobacterium; species Mycobacterium branderi. Next base: position 3,073,600 of record NZ_AP022606.1, on the reverse strand, counting down.
CACACCATTCCGGGCGGCGGCCGTAGGCCTGGTGGTATTCGTCGAGGAACTTCTGCCCGACCATGTTGCCCTCGTCGTACTGGTCCACGCCGGTCCAACCCATGAACCCGTTCCACATGATCGGGTTGAGCCAGGCGTTTTGGAACGCGGTGCTGGTGAAACGCGGTGGATTCCAGTCCAGCGCCTCGAGTGCCGGATTGATGAAGACAATCCCGAACCCGAAGCCGCAGTGCACCAGCGCGCTCGGCTTGGCGTCGTGAACGATTCGGACGGCCTCGCTGACATCTTGCGCCGTCTGCGCGATGGCCGCCTCGGCAACGATGCGAATACCTTTGCGCTGGCAGGCTTTACGGAAGTTCTCCAGATAAGTCTTGCCGACCAGCGATTGTTCGACTAGAACGCCCACCTCAGTGTGCCCGCCTTTGGCAAGCAAGTCCGACCAGAAGATCGGCTCGTCGGTCAGCGACCCCATCGGGAACGAGAAGACCCACTCTCCCAGCGCCGCATCGGATCCGGTGACGCTGATGGCCGGGACCTTGAAGCGTTCCTCGATGGCTTCCCGGGTGGGCACGACGTTGTCGGTGATGTTCGGGCCGAAGACGGCCAGGCATCCCTCGTCGCACAGTTCGCCGTAGGCGTCGATGACCGCCTTGACCGATCCCTTCGGCAGACCTTCCACCTCGCGGTAGATGATCTCGATGGGTCGGTCGAGCAGGCCTTGTTCGCCTGCTTGCTTGAAGACGAGGTCGAACGGCTGCGTCAGGTCCTCGAAGTACGTCTTCGGAAAACCTTCAGGCAACCTGAAGTCCATCAGGTAGCCGATCTTGATCGGTTCTGCGGTGCTCTCGTAGGACATTTCACCTCCATTGGTGCAGCGCTACGGCCGCCGACCCACTATGGAACCTAAAATTTGTTCAGACCCTAGCGCGGCTCGCGTCGGGTCGTCAATCATCGTGTCCGCCTTGCCCCGGCAGGTACACGTCGATCATCTTGTCCAGGCCACTGGTCACTGCGGCATCGTCGGTGAGAGGCCCGGCGATGGCGGTCCGAGCCGCTTCGCGGGGGCTCAGTCCTTCGGCGATCAGCCGCCCGGCGGCGATCAGCACCCGGGTCGAGGCCACCTCGCGCAGCCCCGCGGTGTCCAGACGCCGAATCGCCTGCCCGAACCGCACCAGCTCGACTGCGGTCTCGTGATCGACGCCTGCCTCGCAGGCAACGATTTTCTCCTCGACGTCGGGTGTCGGAAAACCGAACTCGATGGCCACCATGCGTTGACGCGTCGAGTCCTTGAGATCCTTCAAAACGCTTTGGTATCCCGGGTTATAGGAGACCACCAAGCAAAAGCCGGGCGCCGCATCCAGCGTCACCCCCAGCCGTTCGATGGGAAGCTGGCGGCGGTAGTCAGCCAGCGGATGGAGCACGACGGTGGTGTCCTGGCGGGCCTCCACCACCTCGTCGAGGTAGCAGATGGCGCCCTCGCGCACGGCGCGCGTCAACGGCCCGTCGACCCACTCGGTTTCGCCGCCGCGCAGTAGAAATCGGCCCACCAGGTCTGCGGTGGTGAGGTCGTCGTGGCAGGCCACCGTGATCAGCGGCCGGTTCAGGTCGTACGCCATGGCCTCCACGAAGCGCGTCTTTCCGCAACCCGTGGGACCTTTAAGCACTACCGACATGCCTTGGCGGAACGCCGCTTTGAACACCTGCTCCTCGTTGCCGACAGGCACGTAGTACGGCCGTGGTCCGTGTGTTTGGCTTGTCATGCCACCATCCGTCGTCGAAGGTCTGCCGAGGCCAGCGCTGACCGGAACAGCGGCCCGATCAGTTGGTTCAGTTGGTCGAGCCGCGGAATAGTTGCATGCGCGGCGCTGCCGAATACTCGCTGCAACTCGGCGACGTCGGTAGCCGCTCCTATGGTCAGGCACAGGCAGCCGGTGCCCCGCCGGCGGACCTCGGCCAGCGCCCGACGCGCATCAGCCGCGCCGTAATCGCGTTCGTAACCGTGGTCGTACGCCAGCCCGTCGGACAACACGACCAGCAACCGCCGCGGCGTGCCTCCCCGACGGTCCAATACGGCGGCGCCATGCCGGATCGCCGCACCCAATCTCGAATAGCCGCCGGGCGTCAGACCGGACAAACGCCGCATCGCCACGGCGTCGAGATCGTCGTCGAACCGTTTCACCGGTAACAGATGCACCGCGGATCGCCCTTGCGAATGAAAACCGTACAACGCCACCCGATCTCCCAGATCGTGCAACGCCGCGGTCAACGCGGCGGCTGCGGTGCGCTGTTGCTCGTGCACGGTATGGCCGATCGTTCCCGGTTCGGCTGACGAACCCGAGATGTCAAGAAGGATCAGGACGGAAAGGTCGCGGCGGCGTCGCAGACTGTCGAGGTAGACCGCTTCGTCGGGCGCCGACCCGGCGATGGTCTCCACCCGCGCCTCGACAGCCGCGTCGATGTCGACGTCGTCGCCCTGAACCTGGCGGTGATATCGATCGAGCCCGACCGCGAGTCGGGCGAGTGCTCGACGCAACCGGTACCCGTCGGACACGCTGACCGACGTGGCGTCGCTGGGTCGAGGCGCGACTTCCTGCACGGTGCACCAGTTCGGCCGATATTGCTTGTGGCGAAAGTCCCACTCGGGGTACTTGATTCCCGCAGCCTCGCCGACGAGGTGGTACTTGTCGACGCCTACCGTCGCGTTCGATACGACGGCAGAGCCGCCACCGCGTATGCCCGATCGCAACCGGTGCGTCGGTGCGTCCGCGCCGGGTGGTCCATTGCCGTTGAGCCGGCGCACCGAGTCCAGCATCTTTTTGAGCCACCGGCCGAGAGCACCTCCGCCGCCGACCGGGCTGGAGAACCAGTCCGCGACGTCTTCCGGATCGGAGTCCTCGAGCTCTGCCAAGGGCTTGCGCTGTTGGGCAACATGCTTACCGTGTTCGTCCGTGCCTCGACTCTTGCTGGCAGCCAACAGCTTTCGTGGATGGATGGTTCCGAATACTGCTGGCGGCTGACTGTCGAGTGCGCGGCTTCTCGCCAAGGCTAACGAGGATGCCGGCGAGTCACTGCGGCCCGCGACGTCGCGGTCCACAAGCAAAGACACCGCGGCCGGCAGCAGCTCCTCGTTGGCCGCGAGCGCCCGATGTCCCTCTATCGCAAGGTATCGCGCGGCCAGGGCAGTCCGCCGACCCAGCCGTCGTGCGATGGCCGGCTGCAGGCTCCCTTCCGCCAAGAGACAGGCTTGAACCGCCACTGTTTGCAACCGGTGCCGCGGGCCGGCGTCGGCGTCAAGAAATATCGTCCTGCCGTCCGTCCACGCCAGCTCACCTGCACGGGCTGCCGCGACCTCGACACTGCGGCCGGCAATCGCAGACGCCAGCATGCTCCACCGCTGCACGGCATCGGTTGCAGTGTGGTTTGTCAAGGACTCCCTCACCGCCCAATTACTGACCAAATATCTGTTCCACCCTAGAGTCCGTGCTGTCCGCAGTCAATGAACTCCGCTCGACGCCGGACTCCCGGCAAAGTAGCTACTGTCTGGTAGCGTTTAACCAAACATTCGGTCAGTAGGTCCTCTAGCGGGAGCTGTGGAGGTGACGTGGGGCGCCAGCAATCAGCCGAGGCGGCAGCCTCCAGCGGCGCCTACGACGACGGAACGCGCCGGACCGAGATCCTCCAAACCGCCGCGTCGCTGATCGCCTCCTCCGGGTTACGTACCTCGCTGCAGGAAATCGCCGACGCCGCGGGCATTCTGCCGGGAAGCCTGTATCACCATTTCGAGTCCAAAGAAGCGATTCTGGTCGAACTGGTCCGGCGCTATTACGCGGATCTGGAACGCATCGGCGACGTCGCGTACCAGAAATTGGACGAGCCGGGCTCGCGGCCGGTCTCCGAAACGATCACCGAGCTGGGCTCGGCAATCGCACGCTGCGCTGTGGCGCATCGTGCGGCGCTACAGATGTCGTTCTACGAGGCGCCGAGCGCAAATCGGGAACTGGTCGACTTGCTGCGCCACCCCCCGAATGCCGTTCAGCAGGCGATGCTGCAAACTCTGCGCGCGGGAAGGTGGAGCGGCTACATCCGGGCAGACATCGATCTTCCGACGCTGGCGGACCGGCTGTGCCAGTCGATGATGCACGTCGGCTTGGACGTCATCCGCCACACTGCCGCCGCCGATCAGGCCGCCGCGCTGCTGTGCCGCATCATGTTGCAGGGGCTGGCCAGTCGCGAGCACAGCGATCAAGAGTTGGATCGCTCCAATGCATTTGTGGCCGCGGAAGCGGCGATCAAGACATGGCCGGAAGAGACCGAAGGGGCCAACGACAAGGCGGCACATGTCCGTGCGGTTGCCCGAGCCGAGTTCGGCCGCAAAGGATATGAAGTCACCACGATCCGCGACATCGCTTCGGCGGCGGGTCTGGGCACCGGGACCGTCTATCGGCTGATCGGCTCGAAGGACGAGCTACTTGCCTCGATCATGGAGTCGTTCGGCAAGAAAGCCGGGGGTGGCTTCGTCAGTGTCCTTCGCGCGGATGCGACGCCCGTCGAGAAGCTGGACGCGCTGGCCTGGGTCAACATCAACGCGCTGGATCAGTTTCCGGATGAGTGGAAGATCCAGCTGGCCTGGATGCGCCAATCCCCGCCCGATACGCCGAATCCCGGTCTGCTGTTCACCACACGCCTGCGGCAGCTCAAAACCCTGCTGTCCGAAGGGATTCGGTCGGGTGATATCCGTGTCGAGACTCCTTCCATCGAGATGCTCGCCAGATGCGTGATGGATGTCATTTGGATGCCCGAGAACATCGTGCGGGACCAGGGCAAGACCGTGGCCCTTGTCCATGCCCGTGACACGGTCGTGCGCGGCGTCGCGCAGCGGGACGCCGCTTAACCACCAGCCCGAAATCGGGTATTGAACCAAAAATATGTTCCCCGTAGAGTTTTTGCGTGCCCGCAGAGTGGCGGGCCACGAGAAGAGGGAGAGCAATGACCGGCATCGAGCAATTCCGGTACGACGGCAAGCGAGTGCTCGTCGTGGGTGGCGCCACCGGCATGGGCGCAGCCGCCGCCCAGACGGCAGCCGCCCTCGGCGCCGAGGTGATTGTGATGGATTACGCGCCGGTCTCCTACGAGGCTGCCCACGAGGTGAGAGTCGATCTGTCTGACCGATCATCGATCGACTCCGCGATCGACCAGGTCGACGGGCCCATCGACGCCATCTTCTCGGCCGCCGGCGTTGCCGACGGGCCAAAGCTGATGAGAGTCAACTTCATCGGTCACCGCCATCTCATCGACCGGGTGCGGGCCGACGGCAAGCTTTCGCGCGGGTCGGCAATCTGCTTTATCTCGTCGGTCGCCGGGATGGGCTGGGAGAACGACTTGCCGCTACTTCAGGAATTCTTGGCCACCCCCGACTACGAATCGGCCGATGCATGGGTCGCGGCCCACGAGCCGGAGGGCATCATCCACTACGGCTTCAGCAAAAAGGCCATCAATGCCTACGTGGCGACGCAGGCCTTCCCCCTGCTGAAAGAGGGCGTGCGCATCAACGCCATCTGCCCCGGACCGACCGACACGCCGCTGGCCCGCGCCAACGCCGACCTGTGGCTCACCTTCGCCCAGGATTACCGGGACGCCACCGGCTGCCAGGTCCACACTCCCGAGCAGATGGCCAATACGATGTGCTTCCTCAACAGCCAGGCGGCAAGCGGCATCAGCGGTGTGACCCTGCTCGTCGACAACGGGCACGTGATGTCCTCGCTCACCGGAGCATTCCCGCCCGGAAAGCCCATCATGGATCTGATCATGGGCCGCGTTTCGCTCGCCTAGAGCGCGTGGCGGGGCAACGTGAGCGGCGCCCTCGTACATCGACGGATTCCACAGGAAACTCCTTGAGCCCCAGGGGATCTGCCTGCGCGATAAATCACAATACATGGCCGGCCGCCGCTTGGTCGCAGCTCCGCTGCCCGACGGGGTAGATGTCCGTCTTCGACGCCGCAGGCCGATACCACCTAATCTTTGTTCCAACACGATGGCGGCAGCCGCTTCCCCGATTCGACCAACAGCCGCCCAAAAGTGACGGCGCACTGGTAGAAAGACGTGCGACGTACCCGTGGGAATGGAGGTAGCCGGTGCGGGTCCGGTTCGTCGCGGCCGCGGTGACGGCTTCGGTGCTGGCGCTAGGGACTTCCGGTTGCTTCATGCACTCGGAGAAGGTGCCGCAGAAAACGGCACGGGTCACCGTCAACAACACCACTCGGACATCGCATGCGGTTTCCTGTAGTCAGGTGCAGTGGTTGCTGACCGCCGACATCGGCGCGGCGCCTGCACACGTCCAAGCGGTCGTGCGACTCGATGCGGACAAGCCCAAACCTGAGTCGGTGCACATCGACAACTTCGACGGCTTCACCGGCGTTGCCGACGCTGGAGTTGGCAAGGCCAAGGCAGCTTTTGCCGGAGACACCTACACCATCACGGGCACTGCCCAGGGGACTGACCCGAACAATGTCAACACGCCAGCCACGGCCGACTTCAAGATCGAAGTGAGTTGTTGATCGTCACCGGATAGATTTACTGCAATGACAAGCACCATCCTGCTCAGCGTCGCGGTGATCGCCTCCGTTCTGTTAAGCCTTTGGCTCGTCCAGCGCGGCGGTCGCAATCGCTGAGGGTTACCGTGCTTAATCGGGCGGAGGAGCCCCTTTGGCAATCGCGTCCGCCTCAAGCCGCAGCCTGATCGCCCGCGCCCGCGCTTCGGCGGCCAGGGCTTCCGCTTCGCCCGCCGCTGCCCGCGCTCGCGCCTGGGCAGCCACGGCTTCAGCTTCGGCGGCTTCTGCCCGCGCTCGCGCTTCGGCCGCCATCGCTTCTGCTTCGCTGGCTTGCGCCCGCGCCCGTGCTCGCGACCGTGCCTCGGCGGCCAGCGCTTCGGCTTCGCGGGCTTCGGCGCGCGCCCGCGCCTGTGCCGACACAGCCTGGGCCTCAGCGGCTTCTGCCCGCTCCCGGGCCCGGGCGGCCAGCGCTTCGGCTTCGCCCGCCGCTGCCCGCGCTTGCGCCTCGGCTGCCACGGCTTCGGCCTCTGCAACTTCTGCACGCTTCCGTGCTTGCGCGGCCACAGCTTCGGCATCAGCGGCTTCCGCCCGCTCCCGTCGTCGCGACCTGGCCTGGGCTGCCAGCGCTTCGGCTTGGTGGGCTTCGGCGCGCGCCCGCGCCTGCGCCGACACGGCTTGAGCCTCAGCCGCTTCCGCTCTCGCCCGCGCCTGGGTCGACACAGCTTGGGCCTCTGCCGCTTCCGCCCTCGCCCGCGCCTGGGCGGAAGCGGCTTCAGCTTCGGCAGCTTCTGCCCGCTTCCTCGCCTGGGCGGCTACAGCCGCGGCGTCAGCGGCTTCGGCCCGCGCCCGCCTCCGCATCTGGGCCTCAGCGGCTAGCGCTTCGGCTTGGGCGGCTTCTGCCCGCGCCCGCGCCTCGGCGGCCAAAGCTTCGGCTTCGGCGGCTTCTGCCCGCACTCGCGCGTCAGCGGCCAAAGCTTCCGATTCGCCGGCTTCTACCTGCGCCCGCGCCTCAGCAGCCAGCGCTTCCGCTTCAGCGGCCAGAACTCCGGCTTCGGCGGCTAGCGCTTCGGCTTCCGCCGCCCCTGCCCGCGCCCGCGCTTCATCGGCCAGAGCGTCTGCTGCGCCGGCTCGTGCCTGCGCCCGATCCTCGGCTCTCAACTTGACTCGCGGCAGCTTTCGCGGGGTCGGTGGCCTCGCGTGGCTGTCGCGCGGTTGGCGGCTGCGTTTCGGCGGGGCCGGCGTGACGTGTGCCGGTCGCGCAACCGCCTTCTTCGGGCCGTTGAAGAAATCCACTACGCCTAGGGCCAGGCCGGCCAGCCCGATCGTCAGTGGCACCGCAAAAGCCACAGCCGCGCTGTCTGGCCAGTTCATCATGGCCGCGTCCTAGAACCGCGCCGCGGTAATAACGGACCCCGCGGACGCCCTCGCCGCCCGCGGATGCCGACCCGGCCCCCTATTTTCTCGGAGACCACCGCAACCACTGCATGATCCCTCTCCTTCGAGGAGATACCGGCTGTAGCGTACTGCCACAGCCCTCGCGACGGCGGGATAACCACTCGCTTGTGGCCAAGATGTCTTTACAAGTCGGGTGCTTTTTGACTGCTTAGGCGAGCTAGCTCAACGACGAGCGGGCGGTGCAGTCCGAGGCAGGAAGGCCGGTCGAGGTATCAGTCCGGGGGACGAATGTGCTTGCGCTGCAAGACAGCTTGCATGCGCTGCAGTCCACATGTTGTGCGGGCGGAGGGACTCGAACCCTCAAGCTCTTTCGAGCACGGGCACCTAAAACCCGAGCGGTTGCCAGTTTCGCCACGCCCGCAGGCCAACGATCCTATCGCTGCAATCGAGCGAGCCATCTGTCGGTGGCGCGGCCTACCTTGAGTTCCAACGCCAGGAGGGGCCATGCGATCCGCGGACGAATTCGAAGCTGTTCAGCGCCTGATCTCAACCGGAATGAACGACTGCGCGATCGCCCGTCAGACGGGGATACCGCGAAGGACGGTGTGGGAGTGGCGCTCCGGCAGAGTGCCACTCCTGGCGAGGAGCACGAGTTCGTCGTTAGGCTGCAGCATTGATCATGACTTTTCCGAACTGCCGGCAACTGCGTACTGCTATCTGCTCGGCCTGTATCTGGGTGATGGCTGCATCTCACGACATCCTCGAGCATGGCAGCTAAGGATCACACTTGACGCCAAGTACCCCGGCATCGTCGACCGCTGCCGCAATGCGATCGACGCGCTGATGCCGGGTCAGCGCGCCGCAATGCTATGTCGTTCGGATAATTGCATCGAAGTGACGCTCTACTCCAAGCACTGGCCGTGCCTTTTGCCGCAGCACGGCCCCGGTAAAAAACACTTGAGACCGATCCGACTGGAGCCCTGGCAGGAAGTGCTCGTTAAGCAGGCCACCGAAGAGTTCATCCGCGGCCTGATCGACAGCGACGGCTGCCGCGTGGTGGCCAACGACCGCGGCGTCCGAAGCGTCCGTTATCACTTCTCGAACCGCTCCGACGATATCCGCGGCTTGTTCTGTGCCGCGCTCGACGACCTCGGGATTCCGTGGACTCTGCCGAGCAAATACCAGGTCGCGATCTACCGCAAGGCGGCGGTCGCGCGACTCGACGAGTTCGTCGGACCGAAGGGGTGAGCGGTACCGTCTAATCGTGTCCACTACACGACGTCGGAGATGGGCGCTCGTCGCGCTCGTGATCGTCGCTGCCTGCGGTTGTCTGGCGCTGGGCTGGTGGCAGTGGACGAGGTTTCAATCGGCGTCGGGCACCTTCCAGAACCTGGGCTACGCACTGCAGTGGCCGCTGTTCGCCGGGTTCTGTGTGTACGCCTACCGCAAATTCGTCCGCTACGAAGAAGCGCCGCCCGAGCCGCCGCACGACCACGCCATGACGGAGATACCCGACGGACTTCTACCGGAGCGACCGAAACCGGTAGCCCAAGCGGACGACGATCCCGCACTGCGTGAGTACAACGCTTACCTGGCCGAGCTGGCGAAATCCGACCACCAGAGACAGAAGAGGACCACCACATGACCACACCGGGGACCGTGCCGGTTGAAAAGATCCGCACCGCGCTGCTGGGCTACCGCGTCATGGCCTGGACGACGGGCATCTGGCTGATCGCACTGTGCTACGAGATCGTGTCGCATCTGGTCTTCCACCACGAGATCCGGTGGATCGAAGTGGTCCACGGCTGGGTGTACTTCGTCTACGTGTTGGCCGCGTTCAACCTCGCGGTCAAGGTCCGCTGGCCCATTGGCAAGACGATCGGCGTGCTGCTGGCCGGCACCATTCCGCTGCTTGGCATCATCGTCGAGCACTTCCAGACCCGAAACGTCAAGGCGCGCTTTGGGTTATAGCCCGTCGACTCTGCGGTTTGATACGGCCACACCGGCGTGTCGCGTATGAAACGGCACAGTCGCGACGGCGCGGCTATGACAGCTCACGTAACGCCGGCACCAACTGCCTCAGGGCACGGCCGCGGTGCGATGCCGCGTCCTTCTCGTCGGGGCTGAGCTGCGCCGCCGTGCGGTCCGAGCCGTCGGGGATGAAGACCGGGTCGTAGCCGAAGCCGCCGCCGCCGCGCGGTTCGTACGCGATCCTGCCCGGCCACGAGCCCCGCACCACGACTTCGCCCGACCCGAACACCAGCGCGCATGCCGACACGAACGCCGCGCCGCGCCGCTCCTCGGGCACGTCGCGCAACTGAGCCAACAGCAGCGCGGTGTTGGCGGCGTCGTCGCCATGCACACCGGCCCATCGGGCCGACAACACCCCGGGCATGCCGTTCAACGCGTCCACTTCCAGCCCTGAATCGTCTGCGACACAAGGCAACCCACTGGCGGCAAACCCATCACGAGCCTTGGCCAGCGCGTTATCTTCAAATGTGGCACCGGTTTCCGGCGATTCCTCGAACGGCGCGACATCGTTGAGTGAAACCAACTCCAACGTCAGCCCCACCGCGTCCAGCACCCGCCGCAGCTCGGCCAGCTTCTTCGGGTTGCGGCTGGCCACCAGCAGCTCAGGCACCGGCGCCGCTCCTCCTCATCGCTGCGCTCTGCATCGTCGCCGACGCGTCAGCTTCCGAACGCCTTCTGCGGCGGAGGGCCTTCGGGCAGCACACCCGGATAGGGCAACGCCAACGCTTCGCGCTGCGCGGCGAACAGTTTGTCGCACGCGGCCAGCGCGGCGTCGAGCAGCTTGTCCAGCGTCGAGCGCGGGAACGTCGCACCCTCGCCCGTCCCTTGCACCTCGACCAGCGTCCCGGTGTCGGTCGCGACGACGTTCATGTCGACCTCGGCGCGCGCGTCTTCCTCGTAGGGCAGGTCCACCCGGATGCGACCGTCGACCACGCCGACGCTGACCGCGGCGATCGCGCACGACAGCGGCCGCGGATCGGACAGCTTGCCGGCCGCAGACAGATAGGTCACCGCGTCGGCCAGTGCGACGTAGGCGCCGGTGATCGCGGCGGTGCGGGTGCCGCCGTCGGCCTGCAGCACGTCGCAGTCGATCGCAATGGTGTTCTCCCCCAACGCCGCAAGGTCGATGCAGGCGCGCAACGACCGGCCGACCAGCCGGCTGATCTCCTGCGTGCGACCGCCGAGGCGACCCTTCACCGACTCGCGGTCAGAGCGGGTGTGGGTGGCCGCGGGGAGCATCGCGTATTCGGCGGTGAGCCAACCCAACCCGGAGCCCTTGCGCCAGCGCGGCACTCCCTCGATGACGCTTGCCGCGCACATGACCTTGGTGTGGCCGAATTCGACCAACACCGAACCCGCGGGATGTGAGGTGAAGCCGCGGGTGATGACCACCGGGCGAAGCTCGTCGTCAAGGCGGCCGTCTTCTCGTCTGGACACGCCGCCAAGGGTAACCGTTCAGCTCGCGGGGCTGCCCGTGTGCATGATCTCGAACGTCTCGCCGCACACCACCGCATGCACCGGCCCGTCGAACTCGGCCTTGGCTTCGCTGATCACGTCCTCGCGGGACGTCCACGGCGGAATGTGGGTGAGCAGCAACTCCCGCACACCGGCTTCCGCCGCCGCCCGGCCGGCCTCGGTGCCCGACAAATGCAGGCCGCCCGGACGATGCGGCGAGTGCGTCCACGACGCTTCGCACAGAAAGACGTCGGCGTCGCGGGCCAGGTCGATGAGCGCATCGCAGTAGCCGGTGTCGCCGCTGTAGACAAACGACACCCCGTCGGGATCGGTGAACCGCAGGCCGTACGACTCGGTCGGGTGTGCCACCACCCGCGGCAGGACCGTCAGCGTGCCCAGCGTCACCGGCTCGTTGTCTACCCAGTGGTGGATGTCGAAGATGTCGGAGAAGTCGTCGATCTCGCCGCCGTACGGTGACGACGCCGCGCCCAGCCGCGACCAGGTGTCGCTCGGGCCGTACATCAATGCCTTGCCCGTCGGCGGTGTCGGGTGGTAGCGACGCCACACGAACAGCCCGGGCAGATCGAGGCAGTGGTCGGCGTGCAGATGCGACAACAACACATGCACCGCGCTGGGATCGGTTTGGTGTTGCAGCGCCCCCAGGACGCCTCCCCCGAAGTCGATGACCAGCGGTGGAGTGTCCGGCGCCCGCAGCAGATATCCCGATGCCGGCGAATCAGGACCCACCACGCTGCCGGAGCAGCCGAGGACGGTCATTCGCACGCTGACTACTGTGCCATGTTCGGCACCCTGTTGGCGAAAACATCACGGCTTTACTACGCGACGGCGACTATCTCGATATACCGACGTGACGATGGACGGGCTGGACGCCGGTGATGGCGGGTCCCAGAAACCGCGCGGCCAGCCTGGTGAACGCCTCGGGGTCGCCGGTGGCCTCGAAGACGCGGCTCGCCGGCGGCGCATCGTGCGGGCGTAACAGGTCACGTTCGGTGAGCACCCGCAGCAACTCCTTGGCGGTCTCTTCGGCGCTGGAAACCAGCGTGACGGTGTCACCCATCGCCAGTTGGATGAGCCCGGACAGCAATGGGTAATGCGTGCAACCGAGCACCAAGGTGTCGACGCCCGCGCGCTGCAGCGGCTCGAGGTATCCCTCCGCCAGGCCCAGCACCTGGCGTCCGCTGGTGATGCCGCGTTCGACGAAGTCGACGAAACGCGGGCAGGCCACCGCGGTGATCTCCGTGTCGCGGGCGGCGGCGAACGCGTCCTGGTAGGCGTGCGAGGTGATGGTGGCCTGGGTGCCGATGACCCCGATGCGGCCGTTGCGGGTGGCGGCGACAGCGCGGCGCACGGCGGGCAGGATGACCTCGACGACTGGCACGTCGTAGCGTTCGCGGGCGTCGCGCAGGCAGGCCGAGGACGCCGTATTGCACGCAATGACAAGGGCTTTGACCCCGCGCTCGACCAGGTCGTCGCCGATGGCCAACGCGTGCGCACGAATCTCGGGAATGGTGAGTGGACCGTAGGGGCCGTTGGCGGTGTCCCCGACGTAGACGATGTCCTCGTCGGGCAGTTGGTCGATGATCGCGCGCGCGACCGTGAGCCCGCCGACGCCGGAGTCGAAGATCCCGACGGGCGCCATCGAGCTCTTCATCGCGGCAATGCCCGACGGCGTTCGCGGGCCTTGCGTTCCGGGCTGGACAGCAGGTAGGCCGCGAGCACCCCAGCGATGCCGCCGCACAGATGCCCCTGCCACGACACACCGCCGCACACGTTGAGCACCGGCACCGCGCCCCACAGCACTCCGCCGTACAGGAACAGCACCACGATCCCGATCACGATCTGCCAGCCCGAGCGGGTGAAGAACCCGAACACCAAGAGAAAGGTCAGCCACCCGAAGATCAGCCCCGACGCGCCGATGTGGTCGGTCTCCCCGCACGGCGAGCCGACGTCGCCGATCAGCCAGGTGCCGAAGCCACCTACGATCCACACGATCGCAGTCGCCCACAGAAACCGCGACAGCCCGGCCAGCGTCACCAGAAAACCGAGGACCAATGCGGGGCCGGTGTTGGCGGCCAGGTGCGCCCAATTCGCGTGCAGCAGCGGCGCGAAGATGATGCCCCACAGCCCGTCGGTCTCCAGCGGGCGAATTCCGTTGCGGTCCAACTCATGTCCGCCGAGCTGATCGAAGAGCTCGACGACGTAGAGCAGCACCACGAAGCTGATGATCGTGGCCGCGCCCACCACCACCGTCGAGCGCTTCTTGGGCTGCTGGGCGGGCGGCACCACCGGTCGGCTCACGCCCATAGCTGGCCCTCCAACGCGTCCTCGGCTTCGTCCAAGGTACCGGCGTAAGCGCCGGTGGACAGGTACTTCCATCCGGCGTCGGCGACGACGAACGCGATGTCGGCACGCTCGCCGGCCTTGACCGACATTGCGGCCACCCCCAGCGCGGCGTGCAGCACCGCGCCGGTCGAGATTCCGGCGAAGATGCCCTCGGTCTCGATCAGTTCCCGGGTGCGGCGCACGGCGTCGACGCTGCCGACCGAGTAGCGGGTCGTCAGCACCTCGGGATCGTACAGTTCCGGCACAAACCCCTCGTCGATGTTGCGCAGCGCGTAGACGCCCTCGCCGTAACGGGGCTCGGCGGCGACGATCCGCACATTGGGGACGTGCTCCCGCAGGAACCTCCCGGTGCCCATCAGCGTGCCCGTCGTCCCCAGCCCCGCCACGAAGTGGGTGATCTCCGGCAGGTCGGCCAGCAGCTCAGGGCCGGTCCCGTAGTAGTGCGAGTCGGTGTTGGCCGGGTTGCCGTACTGGTAGAGCATCACCCACGACGGGTTGGCCGCCGCCAGCTCCTTGGCCTTGGCGACCGCGGTGTTGGACCCGCCCTCGGCGGGCGAGAAGATGATCTGCGCGCCGTAGAGCTCCAGCAGTTGGCGTCGTTCGATCGACGTGTTCTCCGGCATCACGCAGATCAGCTGGTAGCCCTTCAGCCGGGCCGCCATCGCCAATGAGATACCGGTGTTGCCGCTGGTGGGTTCCAGGATCGTCGCGCCCGGCGCGAGCAGCCCGTCGGCCTCGGCCTGCTCGATCATCCGCAGCGCGGGCCGGTCCTTGATCGAGCCCGTCGGATTGCGGTCTTCGAGCTTGGCCCACAGCCGCACATGCGGCTCGTCGTCCCAGCGTGGTGACAGCCGCGGCAGGCCGACCAGCGGGGTGTTGCCCAGCGCCTCCAGCAACGAGTCGTATCTCATGTGCCACCGGCGACGGCGGGCAGGATCGTCACCGAGTCGCCGTCGGCGATCGCGGTGTCCAGCCCGCCGGAGAACCGCACGTCCTCGTCGTTGACGTAGATGTTGACGAACCGGTGCAGCTTGCCTGGATTAGCCGAGTCGACCAGACGCTCGGAGATGCCCGAGTAGTTGGCTTCCAGGTCGCTGATCACCGCCTTCAGCGTGTCGCCGCTGGCTTCGACGCGTTTCTCGCCGCCGGTGTGCGTACGCAGGATGGTCGGGATGGACACGGTGACGCTCATCAGTACTCCTCAACGATGGTGACGGGCTCTTCGGTGACGACGCCGTCGATGATGCGGTAGCTGCGCAGCTCGTGCTGCTCGGGTTCGCGGGTGGACACCAGCACGTAGTGCGCATCGGGTTCGGCGGCGAGGCTGATGTCGGTGCGGCTGGGGTATGCCTCGGTGGCGGTGTGCGAGTGGTAGATCACGATCGGTGCCTCGTCGGCCTCGTCCATCGCGCGCCACACCTTGAGCTGCTCGGCCGAGTCGAAGCGGTAGAACGTCGGCGAGCGTTCGGCGTTGACCATCGGAATGTGCCGCTCCGGGCGATCCGAGCCCTCCGGGCCGGCCAGCACACCGCAGGCTTCGTCGGGATGGTCGGCGCGGGCGTGGGCGACCATCGCGTCGACCAGGTCGGCACGAATCACCAGCACGTCAGGCTCCTTCTCGGTCATTAGCGCCGCTCCTCAGCATCGCTTCCGCTCTGCATCGTCACCGGCGCGCTCGAACGCTCCGGGCAACAGGTCGCGGTAGGTCGGTATTCCGGCCACCGACTCGGCGGCCAGCACACCGTCCAGCACCGCGCGGGCCAGACAATCGGCCGCCGCCGCGCCGACCTGGGTGACCAGCGCGGTCTCCGGGGAGAGCGCAGCCGGTGTTTCGGCCGGCGGCACCTCGACGGCGCCGGTGGCCAGCGCGAATACCGTATCGCCGTCCAGCGGAGTGTGCGCAGGCCGGATGGTCCGGGCCAGGCCGTCGTGGGCGGCGATGGCGACCCGGCGGCACGCGGCCGGGCTGAGCGCGGCGTCGGTGGCGACCACGGCGATCGTGGTGTTCAGCGGGCTCTGCTCGGCGTTCAGCTGCGCGAACGCCGCGAGCTGCTCCGCCGGCGGCGGCTTCAGGCCGAACTCGTCGATCAGGTACGCCAGCCACGGCAGCCCGCTGTCGGTGTCGACCGCCTCCCCCGCAGCGTTGACGACCGCGACCGCCCCGACCGTGACACCCGACGGGAGCGTCACCGACGCCGTTCCGACGCCGCCCTTGAGGACCCCGACGCGGGCCCCGGTTCCGGCGCCGACGCTGCCGAGGGCGAAATCGGCGCCGGCCGCTTCGCAGGCCGCGTAGCCGAATTCGGCGGTCGGCCGGCAATCCCAGCCGCCGACCGGCAGGTCGAAGACGACCGCGCCCGGCACGATCGGCACCACGCCGCCGTCCATCGCCACACCGCGATCGTGTTCCTCCAGCCAGCGCATCACGCCGTCGGCGGCGGCCAGCCCGTAGGCGCTGCCGCCGGCGAGCAGCACCGCATCCACATAGCGCACGGTGTTGGCCGGGTCGAGCAGATCGGTCTCGCGGGTGCCGGGTGCCCCGCCGCGGCAGTCGACGGCGCCCACGGTGCCCGGCGGGGTCAGGACGACGGTGACGCCGCTCGCCCACCCGGCACCGAGGGTCGCGTCGGGGTCCAGTCGGTGGTGGTGTCCGACGCGGATGCCGCCGACGTCGGTGACCGAATTCACCGGGACCCCATCAGCGCCAGCACGAGATATTCCTGCAGGAAGGTCAGCCACTGGTAGACGTCGAGGTGCGGGGCCAGCGGATGGTCGTCGGGCAGCCGATCCGGCCCGTCGGGGCGGATGTCGAGCATGGTGCCCAACGCCAAACGGACGTCGTTGACGGCGGCGATCCACGCGTTGGCGGCGTCCTCGGTCAGCTCGAACCGGCCGCCGTCGTCGGGAACGGTATCCAAAAGTTGCTGTGCCGCAACACGTTTGGCTTCGATGATCTCGGGCTCGTGCAGGCTGCGCAGGGCAGCGTTCAGCGCCTCCGCGGCGTCCGGCGCATCCTCGTCGGGTTTGGAGAAATCCGGTAAGAGCCGCCGCAGCGTCTCGTTGTTCGGGGGTTCGGCGTTGCCGGTCTTCATGCCGGTGATCTGCTCGAGTTCGTCTCGCGGCGAAGAGGATTCGCGTTCGTCGAGCAGGCCCATCATCGAGCCGACCAGGCTCTTGAGCAGTGCCGCTTCGTGCGGCAGCAACGCGGACCGAAAACGGGGACCGTCGGCGGTCTCAACCCGCTTCCACTTGCGCACGCCTCGATCTCACCGGTCCTGCTGCATGGTGGCCCACAGGCCCGCGGCATGCAGTTTGGTCACGTCGACTTCCATCTCTTCCCGACTGCCCGACGACACCACCGCCTTGCCTTCGTTGTGCACCTGCAACATCAGCTTGGTGGCATGCGGTTCGCTGTAGCCGAACAACTTCTGGAAGACGTACGTCACGTAGTTCATCAGGTTGACCGGGTCGTCCCACACGATCGTGACCCACGGACTGGCCGTGACGTCGACGGGATCAACCTGCTGCGAACCACTGGTTCCCGGCTTGGTCGGTGCTGACGCAACCATGGCTTCCAGGATACCGATACCGTTGCGTCGTGACCCTTGGGTTGCTGACCGACAAATACGAGTTGACGATGCTGGCGGCCGCGCTGCGCGACGGCACCGTGGCGCGGCGGAGCACCTTCGAGTTGTTCGCCCGCCGGCTGCCCGACGGGCGGCGCTACGGCGTGGTCGCCGGCACCGGCCGCTTCCTGGAAGCGTTGCCGCACTTCAGGTTCGACGACGCCGCGCTGACGTCGCTGGCGGAATTTCTCGACGACGACACCCTGGAGTACCTTCGCGGATTCCAGTTCCGCGGCGACGTCGACGGCTACGCCGAGGGCGAGTTGTACTTCCCCGGATCGCCGGTGCTTTCGGTGCATGGCAGTTTCGCCGAATGCATCGTGCTGGAAACACTGGCGTTGTCGATTTTCAACCACGACAGCGCGATCGCATCGGCGGCCGCGCGGATGGTCAGCGCGGCGGCCGACCGGCCACTGATCGAGATGGGCTCCCGACGGACCCACGAGCAAGCCGCCGTCGCGGCGGCCCGGGCCGCCTACATCGCCGGCTTCACGGCGTCCTCGAACCTCGAAGCGCAGCGGCGCTACGGCATACCCGCCGAAGGCACCGCCGCCCACGCGTTCACCCTGCTGCACACCGGCCCGGACGGCCCCGACGAGCCGGCCGCCTTTCGCGCCCAGGTCGAGGCGCTGGGTGCTGACACCACCCTGCTGGTCGACACCTACGACGTGACGACCGGCGTCGCCAACGCCGTCGCGGCCGCCGGGACCGGACTCGGCGCGGTCCGCATCGACTCCGGCGAGCTGGGCGTGCTGGCCCGCCAAACCCGCGAGCAGCTCGACCGGCTCGGCGCGACGCAGACCAAGATCGTGGTCTCCGGTGACCTCGACGAGTTCGCGATCGCCGCGCTGCGGGCGGAACCGGTGGACAGCTACGGGGTGGGCACGTCGCTGGTCACCGGCTCGGGGGCGCCGACCGCGAACATGATCTACAAGCTTGTCGAGGTCGACGGGATCCCGGTGCAGAAGCGCAGCACCCACAAGGAGTCGCACGGCGGGCGCAAACAAGCTGTGCGGACGAGCCGCCCGACCGGCACGATCACCGAAGAGATCGTGTATCCCGCGGGTCAGCCACCCGACACCGCCGAGCCGTGCCGGGCGTTGACGGTCCCGCTGGTGCGCGACGGCCAACCCGTGGCCGAGGCGGATCTCGGCGTGGCGCGCAAGCTGGTGGCGTCGGGCTTGCGAAGCTTGCCCTGGGAGGGTCTGATGTTGTCGCACGGCGATCCCGCGATCCCGACCACGCAAATCCCGGCCTCACACCGATAACCAGGAGTAGCCACGCCCGAGGTGCCCGCTCTGCTGGCCACTGCGGTGGCGGCGCTCGGTGGCAGCGAGCGCAGCGGTCAGCTGCAGATGGCCACCGCGGTTGCGCACGCCTTCGACACCGGCGAGCATCTCGCGGTGCAGGCGGGCACCGGAACCGGAAAGTCGTTGGCGTACCTGGTTCCTGCCATTGTTCGGGCGGTATCCGACGACACTACCGTCGTGGTGTCGACGGCGACAATTGCGCTGCAACGCCAACTCGTCGACCGCGATCTGCCCCAGCTGGTCGACTCGCTCGCCGACGAACTGCCCCGCCGGCCGCGGTTCGCGCTACTGAAGGGGCGGCGTAACTACCTGTGCCTCAACAAGATTCACAACGGGGCCGCAGACGACGGGGAGCAGGACGAGCTTTTCGAGCCAGTTGCAGCCACCGCGCTGGGCCGCGATGTGCAGCGGCTCACCGCGTGGGCGTCGACGACGGAATCCGGCGACCGCGACGACCTGAAGCCGGGCGTGGCCGACCGGTCGTGGGCCCAGGTCAGCGTGTCCGCCCGCGAATGCCTGGGCGTGGCGCGCTGCCCCTTCGGCGGCGAGTGTTTCGCCGAACGGGCCCGCGCCAAGGCCGGCCAGGCCGATATCGTCGTCACCAACCACGCGTTGCTGGCCATCGACGCCGTCTCCGGGTCGGCCGTCCTGCCCGAACACCAGCTGCTGGTCGTCGACGAGGCGCACGAGCTGACCGACCGCGTGACCGCGGTAGCCACCGGCGAGCTGTCGGCCACTTCCCTGGCGGTCGCCCACCGGCGCGCGGCGCGGCTGATCGACCCCGAGCTGTCCGAACGGCTCGAGGCCGCGACGGCGACGTTCTCGTCGGCAATCCACGACGCGTCACCCGGGCGTATCGACCGGCTCGACGACGAGCTGGCCAGCTATCTGGCGGCGCTCCGCGACGCGGCGGGCAAGGCCCGGTCCGCGATCGACACCGCACCCAGCGACCCGAAGGCGGCGGCCGCGCGCGCCGAGGCGGTGGCCGCCCTCGCCGAGATCGCCGACACCGCCGCCCGGATCCTGACGTCGTTCGCCCCGCCGATCCCCGATCGCACCGACGTCGTCTGGCTGGAGCGCGAGGACAATCGCGCCGTGCTGAAGGTGGCGCCGCTGTCGGTGGCAGAGTTGTTGCGCGACAGCGTGTTTGAGCGATCCACCACCGTTCTCACGTCGGCGACCCTGACGGTCGGCGGCAGCTTCGACGCGATGGCCAGCGCGTGGGGTCTCGCCGGAGACGACGGCTGGCGTGGGCTGGACGTCGGCTCGCCGTTTCACCACGCCAAGGCGGGGATCCTCTACGTGGCCGCCCACTTGCCGCCGCCCGGCCGCGACGGCACCGGCTCGGCCGAGCAGCTGAGCGAGATCGCCGAGCTGATCGCGGCCGCGGGCGGCCGCACGCTGGGCCTGTTCTCGTCGATGCGGGCGGCCCGCGCGGCCGCCGAGGCCATGGCCGAACGGCTGGAGACCCCGGTGCTCTGCCAGGGCGACGACGCCACCGGCGCGCTGGTCGAGCAGTTCGCCGCCGACCACACCACGTCGCTGTTCGGCACGCTGTCGCTGTGGCAGGGCGTCGACGTGCCCGGTCCGTCGCTGTCGTTGGTGATCATCGACCGCATCCCGTTCCCGAGGCCCGACGACCCGCTGCTCTCCGCGCGGCAGCGCGCGGTGACCGCGCACGGCGGCAACGGCTTCATGGCGGTCGCCGCCAGCCACGCCGCGCTGCTGCTGGCGCAGGGCTCGGGACGGCTCCTGCGCAGAGTCGACGACCGCGGAGTGGTCGCGGTGCTCGACTCCCGGATGGCCACCGCGCGCTACGGCGGTTACCTGCGCGCGTCACTGCCGCCGTTCTGGGCGACCACTGACCCCGCGAAGGTGCGCGAGGCGCTGGTGCGGCTGCGGACCGCGTTACAGGACCGCCCGGTTACTCCGTCGCCGAGCGTTCAGCCAGCGTGACCAGGCCCAGCTCGGCGTCGCTGGCGAGCATCGGGTGGCGCGGCAGCACCCGCACCGTGTAGCCGACCGACCCGGCCACCGGAAGCGGCATCGTCGTCGAAAAGACCTCGTCGCCGCCGAACGCGGTGCCGGTGTGCGACATCTCGACGGTGACGGGGTCTTGCAGCGCATCGCCCGCGTCGACCCGACCGACCGCCGCCTGCACGGTCACTTCGTCGGGCGCCAGACCGGCCAGCTGCACGGTCGCGGTCAGGGTCAGCTCCGAGCCGAGCACCGGGGTGTCGGGCAGCCCGGTGCTGTCGACGTCGTTGATGCGGATCTTGGGCCAGGCCGCAAGAGCGCGTTGCCGGTAGGCGGCCAGCTCGCGGGCGGCGTCGAACCTCACCACGCCGTCGGCGTCGACCGCGACCGTGCGGCGCAGGGACTGGGCCGCCGGCCGGTAGTACTGCTCGACGTAGTCGCGCACCATCCGCGAGGCCAGTACCTTCGGCCCGAGCGTCTGCAAGGTGTGCCGCACCATTTCGATCCACCGCGGCGGCACCCCGCGGTCGTCGCGCTCGTAGAACGTCGGCGCCACTGAGTGCTCCAGGAGGTCGTAGAGGGCGGCGGCCTCCAGGTCGTCGCGGCGGTCCTCGTCGGCCATCCGCGAGGCCGACGGTATCTCCCAGCCGTTTTGGCCGTCGTACCACTCGTCCCACCAGCCGTCGCGGATGGACAGGTTCAACCCGCCGTTGAGCGCGCTTTTCATTCCCGACGTGCCGCAGGCCTCCAACGGGCGCAGTGGGTTGTTCAGCCATACATCGCAGCCCCAGTACAGCCGTCGCGCCATCGACATGTCGTAGTCGGGCAAAAACGCGATGCGGTGACGCACCGTCGGCCGGTCGGCGAACCGCACCACCTGCTGGATCAGCGCCTTGCCGCCGTCGTCGGCGGGATGCGACTTGCCGGCGACGATCAGCTGGATCGGCTTTTCCTCGTCCAGCAGGAGCCGCTCGAGCCGATCCGGGTCGCGCAGCATCAACGTCAGCCGCTTGTAGGTCGGCACCCGGCGGGCGAACCCGACGGTGAGCACCTCGGGGTCGAAAGCCGTTGTGATCCAGCCTAATTCGGCCTCCGACGCGCCGCGCTCCAGGCAGGACCGGCGCAGCCGCGCCCGGACGTCGTCGATCAGCAACGCCCGCAGTTGCGAGCGGATCCACCACAGGTGCCCGGCGTCGACACCCTGGAGACGCTGCCACACCTCGGGTTCGGTCAACGAGTCCGAGCCCGCCAGCTCGTGGCCCAGTTGCAGCCACTGCGGCGCGGCCCAGGTGGGCGCATGCACACCGTTGGTGATCGACCCGATCGGCACCTCGTCGGGATCGAAGCCCCGCCAGAGCCCGTTGAACATCACCCGGCTCACCCGGCCGTGCAGGAGCGAGACGCCATTCGCCCGTTGCGCCAGCCGCAGACCCATGTGGGCCATGTTGAACAGTTCCGGGTCCTCCTCGGCGCCCAGCTCCAGGATCCGCTCGGTCGCGACCCCGGGCAGCAGCACGGAGCCGTCGCGGGTGTCGTCGAAGTAGCGCCGCACCATCTCCATCGGGAACCGGTCGATGCCGGCGGGCACCGGGGTATGGGTGGTGAACACGGTGCTGGAGCGCACGACGGTCAGCGCGGTATCGAAATCCAGTCCGGCGTCGGTGACCAGCTCACGGATGCGTTCCGCGCCGAGGAAGCCGGCGTGGCCCTCGTTCATGTGGAAGACGTCCGGCGAGGCCAGCCCCTCGATGTCGACGAAGGCGCGGATCGCCCGCACGCCGCCGATCCCGGCGAGGATCTCCTGTTTGATGCGGTGCTCCTGGTCGCCGCCGTACAGCCGGTCGGTGACGCTGCGCAGGTCGTGCTCGTTTTCCGGGATGTCGGAGTCCAGCAGCAGCAACGGGACGCGGCCGACCTGTGCGACCCAGATCCGGGCCCGCAGCCGGCCGGCGTCGGGCAGCGCCAGCTCCACCGACACCGGGTGGCGATCGGCGTCGGTGAGCAGCCGCAGCGGCAAGCCCTGCGGGTCCAGCGACGGATACGTCTCCTGCTGCCAGCCGTCCACGGTCAGCGACTGACGGAAATACCCCGACCGGTAGTACAAGCCGACGGCGATCAACGGCAGACCCAAATCCGACGCCGACTTGAGATGATCGCCGGCCAGAATTCCCAGGCCGCCCGAATAGTTGGGCAGCACCTCGGCTACCCCGAACTCCATCGAGAAGTAGGCGATCCCGGAAGGCATTGCGACGCCGTCGTTTTGCTGATGCTGATACCACAGCGGCCTGGTCAGGTAATCGTCCAGATCGGCCGCCAGCCCGTCGAGCCGGTCCAGAAACTCGCCGTCGGCCGCCAATTCGTCGAGGCGTGCGGGACGCACCGCGCCCAGCAACGCCACCGGGTCCTGCCCGCATTGCGTCCAGAGCTCCGCGTCGATGGCCGCGAAGAGATCCTGCGTCGGCGTGTCCCATGACCACCGCAAGTTGGTCGACAGCCTCTCCAGCGCCGCCAGACGTTCGGGCAGATGCGCGCGGACGGTGAACCGGCGGAGGGCTTTCACGGATCCATACCTTACTGACGACGGGCCTGCGCCGACGTGTCGACAGCGGCCGCTTAGCCGGCTCCGGGTGTGGCCCGACACTACGGTGGGTATTGGGCGCAAGGGGTGTTCCCGAATGTCCCCGAAAAGGAGGGCGGAGTCGCGGTGCCAGGTCGTGTCGAGATCGATGACGTCCAGCCCGTCGTGTCCTGCGGCGCGTACCCGGCTAAGGCCGTGGTCGGCGAGGTGGTTCCGGTCCGGGCATCGGTCTGGCGCGAAGGCCATGAGGCCGTGGCGGCCACGCTGGTGGTTCGCTACCTGGGACCCCATTACCCGCAGGTCAGCGAGACACGGCGGGTCAAGGCCGTGCAGGTGGCCGAAAAGGACGCGCTCGAGACGACGACGCGGGTCAAGCCACTGCTGCTGCCGATGACGATGGGTGAAGAGCCCTACGTGTTCCACGGACAGTTCGTCCCCGACAGCGTCGGGCTGTGGACCTTCCGGGTGGACGGCTGGGGTGACCCGATCCACAGTTGGCGACACGCGGTCGTGGCCAAGCTGGACGCCGGCCAGGGCGAGACGGAGCTGTCCAACGACCTGCTGGTCGGCGCCCGGTTGCTGGAACGGGCGGCCACCGGCGTGCCGCGCAGCCAACGCGAACCCCTGCTGACGGCCGCGGCCGCGCTGCGCAAACCGGGCGATCCGCTGACCCGCGCGGCCGCCGCGCTGAGCCCCCGGGTCGAGGAACTGCTGGCGCAGTATCCGCTGCGCGACCTGCTCACTCGCGGCGACCAGTACGGGGTCTGGGTGGACCGCCCGGAGGCCCGCTTCGGCGCGTGGTACGAGATGTTCCCGCGGTCGACCGGCGGTTGGGACGCCGACGGCAACCCGGTGCACGGGACCTTCGCCACCGCCGCGGCGGCGCTGCCCCGCATCGCGGAGATGGGCTTCGACGTCGTGTACCTGCCGCCGATCCACCCGATCGGCAAGGTCCACCGCAAGGGCCGCAACAACACCGCCACCGCCGTACCGGGCGACGTCGGATCACCCTGGGCGATCGGCAGCGACGAGGGCGGCCACGATGCGGTGCATCCGGCGCTGGGCACCATCGACGACTTCGACGACTTCGTGGCGGCCGCCCGCGACCTCGGGATGGAGGTGGCGCTGGATCTGGCGCTGCAGTGCGCGCCCGATCATCCGTGGGCGCGCGAACACCGCGAGTGGTTCACCGAACTGCCCGACGGCACCATCGCCTACGCGGAAAATCCGCCGAAGAAGTACCAGGACATCTATCCGCTCAACTTCGACAACGACCCGGCGGGCCTCTACGACGAGGTGCTGCGCGTGGTGCGGCATTGGATCGACCACGGCGTCAAGATCTTTCGGGTCGACAATCCGCACACCAAGCCGCCGAATTTCTGGGCGTGGCTGATTGCTCAGGTGAAAGCAGCCGATCCCGATGTGCTGTTCTTGTCGGAGGCGTTCACGCCGCCGGCCCGCCAGTACGGGCTCGCCAAACTCGGCTTCACCCAGTCCTACACGTATTTCACCTGGCGCACCGCCAAGTGGGAACTCACCGAATTCGGCCAGGAGATCGCCGAACTCGCCGACTTCCGCCGACCCAACCTGTTCGTCAACACTCCCGACATCCTGCACGCCGTGCTGCAACACAACGGCCCGGGCATGTTCGCGATTCGGGCGGTGCTGGCCGCGACGATGAGCCCGGCCTGGGGAATGTATTCCGGTTACGAGCTTTTCGAGCATCGGGCGGTGCGCGAAGGCAGCGAGGAATACCTGGACTCGGAGAAGTACGAGTTGCGGCCCCGCGACTTCGCGGGTGCCCTGGCCGAGGGCAGGTCGCTGGAGCCGTTCATCGCCCGGCTCAACAACATTCGCCGGTTGCATCCGGCGCTGCGTGAGTTGCGCACCATTCGGTTCCACAGCATCGACAACGACGCGCTGCTGGCCTACAGCAAGTTCGACTCGACCACCGGCGACTGCGTGCTGGTGGTGGTGACGCTCAATGCGTTCGGACCGGAAGAGGCGACGTTGTGGTTGGACATGGCCGCACTGGGTATGGAGCCCTACGAACGGTTCTGGGTGCGCGACGAGATAACGGGTGAGGAATACCAGTGGGGCCAAGCCAATTACGTGCGCATCGATCCTGCCCGGGCGGTCGCCCACATCATCAACATGCCGCTGATCCCGTCCGAAGCCCGATACCCGCTGCTGCGCCGGAGGTGACGCCGCAATGACCCCGACCGACCAACTCGCCAGGACTCACCTGACGCCCGAGCCCAGTGATCTGGATCGCCTGGTAGCCGGCGTGCACCACGACCCGCACAGCATCCTGGGTGCCCACGAATACGGTAATCACACCGTGGTGCGGGCATTTCGGCCGCACGCGTCCGAAGTTGTCGCACTCGTCGGCGGGGACCGCTATCCGCTGCAACACATCGATTCCGGTCTGTTCGCCGTCGCGCTGCCGTTCACCAACCTCATCGACTACCGGCTGGAGGTGAGCTACGACGGCGCTGACCCCCAGACCGTCGCCGACGCGTACCGCTTCCTGCCGACGCTGGGTGAAGTGGACCTGCACCTGTTCGCCGAGGGCCGCCACGAGCGGCTGTGGGAGGTGCTGGGCGCGCACCGCCGCTCGTTCACCACCGCCGACGGTGTCGTCGAGGGTGTGTCGTTCGCCGTGTGGGCGCCGAATGCCAAGGGCGTCAGCCTGATCGGGGAATTCAATCACTGGGGCGGCAACGACGCACCGATGCGGGTACTGGGCTCCTCCGGTGTGTGGGAGCTGTTCTGGCCCGACTTCCCGCTCGACGGCCTCTACAAGTTCCGGGTGCACGGCGCCGACGGCAGCGTCACCGACCGGGCCGACCCGTTCGCGTTCGCCACCGAGGTGCCGCCGCACACCGCGTCGCGGGTCTACGCCAGCGACTACACCTGGGGCGACTCCGATTGGATGACCCAGCGCGTCCGGCGCAACCCGGTTTTCGAGCCGATGAGCACCTACGAGGTCCACCTGGGATCATGGCGGCCCGGGCTGAGCTACCGCGACCTCGCGCGTGAGCTGACCGATTACGTTGTGGCGCATGGCTTTACCCATGTCGAGATGCTTCCGGTCGCCGAGCACCCGTTCGCGGGCTCGTGGGGCTACCAGGTCACGTCCTATTACGCGCCGACGTCGCGATTCGGCACACCCGACGACTACCGCTACCTGGTCGACACCCTGCACCAGGCCGGCATCGGCGTCATCGTGGACTGGGTCCCCGCGCACTTCCCGAAGGATGCCTGGGCGCTGGGCAGGTTCGACGGCACGCCGCTCTATGAGCACTCCGACCCCAAGCGTGGCGAGCAACTGGACTGGGGCACTTACGTGTTCGACTTCGGCCGCCCAGAGGTTCGCAATTTCCTGGTGGCCAACGCGCTGTACTGGCTGCAGGAGTTCCACGTCGACGGCCTGCGGGTGGATGCCGTCGCCTCGATGCTCTACCTGGACTACTCGCGGCCCGCGGGCGGCTGGACGCCGAACATCTACGGCGGCCGGGAAAACCTGGAAGCAGTGCAGTTTCTGCAGGAGATGAACGCCACCGCGCACCGGGTGGCGCCGGGCATCGTCACCGTCGCCGAGGAGTCGACGTCATGGCCCGGTGTGTCACGACCGACCAATGTTGGCGGCCTTGGCTTTTCGATGAAGTGGAATATGGGCTGGATGCACGACACGCTCGACTACATCAGCCACGACCCGGTGCATCGCAGCTATCACCACCACGAGATCACCTTCTCGATGCTGTACGCGTTCAGCGAGAACTTCGTGCTGCCGCTCAGCCACGACGAGGTGGTGCACGGCAAGGGCACGCTGTGGGGACGCATGCCCGGCAACGACCACCTCAAGGCGGCCGGGCTGCGCAGCCTGCTGGCCTACCAGTGGGCCCACCCCGGCAAGCAGCTGCTGTTCATGGGACAGGAATTCGGGCAGCGCGCCGAATGGTCCGAGGAGCGCGGTCTGGATTGGTTCCAGCTCGACGAGAACAGCTTCTCCACCGGCATCCTGCATTTTGTGCGTGACATCAACACGATCTACCGCAGCCGCCCGGCACTGTGGAGTCAGGACACCACCCCCGACGGCTACTCCTGGATCGACGCCAACGACTCGGCTAACAACGTGTTGAGCTTCCTGCGCTACGGCAGCGACGGCTCGGTCATGGCGTGCGTGTTCAATTTCGCCGGCGTCGAGCACAGCAACTACCGGCTCGGCCTACCCACGGCCGGCCGCTGGCGCGAGGTGCTCAACACCGACGCGGCCGACTACCACGGCAGCGGTATCGGAAACCTCGGCGGCGTCGAAGCGACCGACGAGCCATGGCACGGCCGCCCGGCGTCGGCGGTGCTGGTGTTGCCGCCCAACTCGGCGCTCTGGCTGGAACCTGAGTAAGGCGCTCAGTACAGCGCGTTGGCGAGGTTGCGCCGGCCGGCGATCACTTCAGGGTCGGCCGGATCAAACAGCTCGAACAACTCGATGAGCCGGGTGCGAACTTTCGTGCGCTCGTCGCCGGAAGTCCGTCGCACCAGGGCGATCAGCCGGTCAAAGGCGCCGGTCACATCCTGGTTGAGGAGCTGCACGTCGGCGGCAGCAAAGGCGGCGTCGATGTCGTCGGGCGCCGCGTCGGCGACCGCCACCGCATCCGGCGGCTGTTCCGTCGCGCGCATCAGGAAAGCGATCTGGCGGACCGCGCCCTTGGCTTCGGCATGGTTGGGATTGGCGTCCAGGATCGCCTGATACGAGTCGAGCGCCGCGACGAAGTCACCGTCCTGAAGCTGTTGGCGTGCCTGCGCCAGCGCCGGGTCGACTTCCTCGGCGCCCTCGGAATCGGGTGCGCCGCTGAGCTTTCCGGCGGTCGCCGACAGCAGCGAGTCCACCCAGCGGCGTAGCTGGTCGGCCGGCTGCATGCCCTGAAAGCTCGACAGCGGCTGCCCGGCGGCCAATGCCACCACGGTCGGCACCACCTGGATGCCGAAGATCTGGGCCACCTCGGGAACGGTGTCGACGTTGACGGTCGCCAGTGACCACTTGCCGCCGTCGTCGGCGGCCAGACCGCCCAGGATCTCGGCAAGCTGCAGGCACACATCGCTGCGTGGCGACCACAACAACACCACGACCGGCGCCTGATTGGACCGGACCAACACCTCGTCTTCGAAGTTGGCGGTGGTGATCTCGACCCCGGCCGGCTTCCCCGAGCCGGCGCCGGCGTCGCGGCCTGCGGATGAACTCTGCTGGGCCCGCTGCTTGAGTGCGGACAGGTCGACCGCTCCCGCGAGGGCGGGCCCAATCGGGGGTCGGGGACGGCTCACGTCGTCAAGTCTGGCACGACGCCACCGGTGTCCCGCCACCCGGTCGCGGGGCTTCGGTGACCAAAATCACAGCCGCCCTCCCGGGGCAACGCCAGCAACTATCAGCCGGCCCGCAGGATCAGCGCGTCGCCCTGACCGCCGGCGCCGCACAGGGCTGCGACGCCGTAGCCGGAGCCGCGGCGCGCCAATTCGAGAGCCGCATGCAGCGTGATGCGCGCACCCGACATGCCGATCGGATGACCGACCGCGATCGCGCCGCCGTTGACGTTGACGATTTCGGGGTCGACACCCAGTTCCCTGGTCGACGCGAGCGCCACCGCTGCGAACGCCTCGTTGATCTCCACCACGTCAAGTTGGTCGACCGAGATGCCCTCGCGGCCAAGCGCTTTCTTGATTGCGTTGGCGGGCTGCGACTGCAGCGTCGAGTCCGGACCGGCCACCACGCCGTGCGCTCCGATCTCCACCAACCACGACAACCCGAGTTCTTCGGCCTTGGCCTTGTTCATCACGACGACCGCGGCCGCACCGTCGGAGATCTGCGACGACGACCCCGCCGTGATGGTGCCGTCCTTGCGGAACGCCGGCTTGAGGCCGGCCAGCGATTCCGCCGTGGTGTTGGCGCGAATGCCTTCGTCCTCGTTGAACTCCAGCGGATCCCCTTTGCGCTGCGGGATATTCACCGGCACAACCTCGTCTGCGAAGACGCCGTCCTTCCAGGCGGCGGCCGCCTTCTGGTGTGAGCGCGCGGCGAACTCGTCCTGTTCGCGGCGGGTGAACTTGTCGGTGTCGTTGCGCTGCTCGGTCAGCGCACCCATCGGCTGGTCGGTGAACACGTCGTGCAGCCCGTCGTAGGCCATGTGGTCGCGCACCGTCACATCGCCGTACTTGTAGCCGGCCCGGCTGTCGATCAGCAGATGCGGGGCCTTGGTCATGGACTCCTGGCCGCCGGCGACCACGACGTCGAACTCGCCTGCCCGGATGAGCTGGTCGGCCAGGGCGATCGCGTCGATGCCGGACAGGCACATCTTGTTGATGGTCAGCGCGGGCACATCCCAACCGATGCCGGCGGCGACCGCGGCCTGACGGGCGGGCATCTGCCCGGCTCCTGCCGTCAGCACCTGGCCCATGATCACGTATTCGACCGCCGACGCGGGCACCTTGGCCTTCTCCAGAGCGCCGGCGATCGCGATGGCGCCCAGGTCACTGGCCGAGAAATCCTTCAGCGAGCCCATCAACTTGCCGATGGGCGTCCGTGCTCCAGCAACTATCACCGACGTCGTCATGAGAACCTCCGAAAGGGGCGAAAACGGCCGATTTTGTGGCCGATGAAGCGCAATCTTTCCCGTCAGGTTACCGTGACGTTATGACCACCGAACACGTTGATGTCCGTCGTACGCTGGCCAGCGCGTTGGTGACGGCGGTCGATCACGTCGGCATCGCGGTGCCCGACCTCGACGCGGCGATCGCCTGGTACCACGACCACCTCGGCATGATCGTGCTGCACGAGGAAGTCAACGACGAGCAGGGCATCCGCGAGGCGATGCTTTCGGTGCGCGGCGCTCCGGTCGGCAGCGCGCAGGTCCAGCTGATGGCCCCGATCGACGAGTCGTCGGCGATCGCGAAATTCCTCGACAAGCGCGGGCCGGGCATCCAGCAACTGGCCTACCGGGTCAGCGACCTGGAGGCGCTGACCGAGCGGCTGCGCAGCCAGGGCGTCCGGCTGCTCTACGACGCGCCGCGGCGCGGCACCGCGGATTCGCGGATCAACTTCATCCACCCGAAAGACGCCGGCGGCGTTTTGATCGAGTTGGTCGAGCCGGCAGCCGATTCGGCCCACTAAGTCCACTTGCGCGTAGGCCCGCGGGTTGCGCGGTTGGCCCAGCACGGCGTGTGCCAGTGTCGGCGGTCTTCCACCGCGGCCTCCCCCGCATCAGCGCGCCATACCACCACATGTGCTGTCCCGGAACGGATTTCGTGGTCGCAGCCCGGGCATCGGTATGTCTTGGCGGCTCGAGCGGCGGCAACGGGCCGCACTTCGTACTCGTAGCCGTCAGGCCCGGTTTCCAGCCGTCGCATACCCGGCAGCGGCCTTGCCGGCTGCTGCCGACGTGGTGGTGTGCGACGCCGGGCCATATTTCAGAATAGCCGGTATTCGTCGCTATCCATGCCTCGCATTTGATCGTAATCCAATGTCAGACAACGGATTCCACGATCGATGGCCAAAGTCCGGGCCTGTGGCTTGATCTGTTGCGCCGCGAATACCCCGCTCACCGGTGCCAGCAAGCTGTCGCGGTTGAGCAATTCGAGGTAGCGGGTGAGCTGCTCGACACCATCGATCTCGCCGCGCCGCTTGATCTCGACAGCGACGGAGCGGCCCTGCTCGTCACGGCAGAGCAGATCGACCGGCCCGATCGGGGTCATGTACTCCCGACGCACCAGGGTGTATCCGGCGCCGAGCAGCTCGACATGTTCGGCGAGCAGCGCCTGCAGATGCGCCTCGACGCCGTCCTTGACCAGCCCGGGATCCACGCCCAGCTCATGACAGGAGTCATGCTCGATCTCCTCGACTGTGATCCGCAGCTGCTCCCCGGCCTTGTTCTCGACCACCCAGACCGGCTGCGGCCCGTCGAGCTCCTCGGTGAGCCGGCACGGCGGGCTCATCCAGTTCAGCGGTTTGTAGGCCCGGTCGTCGGCATGCACGCTCACCGAGCCGTCCGCCTTGAAAAGCAGAAGCCGACGCGCGGACGGCAGATGGGCGGTGAGCCGGCCCAGGTAGTCGACCGTGCACCGGGCGATCACGAGACGCACGCGACTCACCTTAAGGGCCGTCGAGCGGACAAATTAGGCTGACGCCACCATGATGGCCCAGAGAACACTGGCCCAACGGCTGGGCCGGCTGCTGGAGCGCGTGACCCGGCAGAGCGGTCGGCTACCCGAGACCCCGGCGTACGGCTCCTGGCTGCTCGGCAAGGTATCGGAAAGCCAACGGCGCCGGCGGGTGCGCATTCAGGTCATCCTCACGGTGTTCATCGTCGGGGTGAACCTGATCGGGATCGGCGTGGATCTGCTGTTGCTCAGCATCGCCTTTCCGGTACCCAGCGTCTTTTCCGACGCGCCCGCATGGCTCACCTTCGCGGCCGTGCCGGCCTATATCGGGGTCGCGCTGGTACTGGGTACCTATTGGATCACCCGGCGCACGGTCGGCGTACTGCGCTGGGCGATCGAAGAACGCAAGCCCAGCGGGTCCGACGAGCGCAACACCTTCCAGGCTCCGGCGCGGGCGGCGGCCGTCAACTTCATCCTGTGGGGTATGGGAGCGGCGCTGTTCACGACTCTCTACGGGCTGACCAACAGCCTGTTCATTCCGCAAACCCTGTTTTCGGTGAGCTTTTGCGGTGTCTTGGTCGCCACAGCGTGCTATCTCATTTTCGAGTTCACGCTGCGGCCGGTGGCCGCCCAGGCGCTCGAGGCCGGGCCGCCGCCACGGCGTTTCGCCCCGGGCATCATGGGCCGGACCATGATGGTGTGGATGCTGGGTTCCGGTGTGCCAGTGATCGGCATCGCGCTGACCGCGTTTTTCGCGCTGGTACTGCGCAACATGACCGAGACGCAGTTCGGGGTGGCGGTGCTGATCTTGTCGGCGGCCACGCTGGTGTTCGGATTCACGCTGATGTGGCTGCTGTCCTGGCTCATCGCAACACCCGTGCGGGTTGTGCGCGCCGCGCTCAAGCGCGTCGAACAGGGCGACCTGAAGGTCGATTTGGTGGCGTTCGACGGCACCGAACTCGGGGAATTGCAAAGCGGTTTCAACGCGATGGTCAACGGACTGCGAGAGCGCGAACGCGTGCGCGACCTGTTCGGCCGCCATGTCGGTCGCGAAGTGGCCGCGGCCGCTGAACGGGAGCGGCCCCAGCTCGGTGGCGAAGAACGCCATGTGGCAGTGATTTTCGTCGACATCGTCGCTTCGACGCAGTTGGTGACGAAGCGACCGGCCACGGAGATCGTGAAATTGCTCAACCGGTTCTTCGCGGTGATCGTCGACGAGGTCGACCGCCATCGCGGACTCGTCAACAAGTTCGAAGGTGACGCGACACTGGCCATCTTCGGTGCGCCAAATCGCCTGGAGCATCCCGAGGACCACGCGCTGGCCGCCGCTCGCGCCATCGCCGAGCGGCTGGAGCGCGAGGTGTCGGAGTGCCAAGCCGGCATCGGGGTGGCGGCGGGACAGGTGGTCGCCGGCAACGTCGGCGCCAAGGAACGATTCGAATACACGGTGATCGGTGAGCCGGTCAACGAAGCGGCGCGGCTCAGCGAACTGGCCAAGTCGCAACCCACGCGGTTGTTGGCGTCGTCGGATGCGATCGAGTGCGCCAGCGACGAGGAGCGTGCCCATTGGTCGTTCGGTGAGACTGTCACGCTCCGCGGCCACGACGAGCCCACCCGGCTGGCCACCCTCGCCTAGCGCCATCACGTTGATGTCGCTTTTCCGCTAGTGCTGTCGGCGCCCAGGTGTAATGGTCGAATCGTGCATGAAGACTTCGACCGCTGCTATCGGGCCGTGCAGTCCAAGGACGCCCGGTTCGACGGCTGGTTCGTCACCGCCGTATTAACCACCGGCATCTATTGCCGGCCCAGCTGTCCCGTGCGGCCACCGTTTGCCCGGAACGTGCGGTTCTACCCGACCGCGGCGGCCGCCCAGCGGGCCGGCTTTAGGGCGTGCAAGCGGTGCCGGCCGGACGCGTCGCCGGGTTCGCCGGAATGGAACGTGCGCGGTGACGTCGTCGCGCGGGCAATGCGACTCATCGCCGACGGCACCGTGGACCGCGAAGGCGTCGGCGGCCTGGCCGCCCGCCTCGGCTACACCGCGCGTCAGCTGGAGCGGTTGCTGCAGGCCGAGCTCGGCGCGGGACCGCTCGCGCTGGCCCGCGCTCAGCGCACGCAGACCGCCCGCGTGCTGATCGAGACGACCGACCTGCCATTCAGCGACGTCGCGTTCGCCGCGGGATTTTCCAGCATCCGCCAGTTCAACGAGACGCTGCGGGCAGTGTGCGACAGCACTCCCACCGCGTTACGCCAACGGGCCGCGGCCCACTTCGGGTGCAACCACACCTCACCGGGGTCGGTGACACTGCGCCTGCCGGTACGGACACCGTTCGCCTACGAAGGCGTCTTCGGTCACCTGGCCGCGGGCGCGGTCCCCGGCTGCGAAGAAGTGCGCGACGGCATGTACCGCCGCTCACTGCGACTCCCGGCGGGCAACGGCGTCGTCAGCCTCGCGCCGGCACCCGATCACGTCCGCTGCCAGCTGGTGCTCGACGACTTCCGCGACCTGACGACGGCGATCGCCCGGTGCCGACGGCTGTTGGACCTCGACGCCGACCCCGAGGCGGTGATCGACGTGTTGACGGCTGACCCTGAGCTCGCCGCGGTGGTAGCCAAGGCGCCGGGCCAACGCATTCCTCGCACCGTCGACGAAAGCGAACTGGCCATCCGCGCCGTGCTGGCTCAACAGGTCTCGACAAAAGCCGCCAGCACCCACGCGGGCAGGCTGGTCGCCGCTTACGGGCAACCGGTACCGGATGCCGGTGGCAGCCTGTCACACACCTTCCCGTCGGTCGAGCAACTGGCCGAGATCGACCCGGCTCATCTGGCGGTGCCCAAGGCGCGGCGACGCACAGTGACGGCGTTGGTCGCGGGACTCGCCGACGGCCGCGTGGTGCTCGACTCGGGTTGCGACTGGGAGGCGGCCCGCCAGCAGCTGCTGATGTTGCCCGGCGTGGGTCCTTGGACGGCCGAAGTGATTGCCATGCGTGCACTGGGCGACCCGGATGCTTTTCCGGCCAGCGACCTCGGACTGCGACTGGCCGCCAAACAGCTGGGTCTACCGGCGGATCAGCGGGCGCTCATCGAGCGCAGCCTGCGGTGGCGCCCATGGCGGTCCTACGCCACCCAGCATCTCTGGACGACGCTGGACCATCCGGTGAACCATTGGCCCTCAAAGGAGATCGCATGATCCACTACCGCACCATCGACAGCCCGATTGGCCCGCTGACGCTGGCCGGGCGCGGCGACGTCTTGACAAACCTGCGCATGGTCGATCAGACGTATGAGCCCAGCCGTGCTGACTGGACGCTCGATGAGGACGCATTTCAGGACGCCGTCGATCAACTTGAAGCATATTTCGCCGGCAATCGCACCGAATTCGAGCTGAGACTCGACATGGCCGGGACCGAGTTTCAGCGCCGAGTCTGGCACGCGCTTACGACGATCCCCTACGGCGAAACTCGCTCCTACGGCGAAATCGCAAGACAGATTGGGGCTGTTGGCGCGGCACGGGCGGTCGGATTGGCCAATGGCCGTAACCCTATTGCCATTATCGTGCCGTGCCACCGGGTAATCGGCGCGAGCGGAAGCCTTACCGGCTATGGCGGCGGTTTGGACCGTAAGCGATCACTTCTCGAATTAGAGAAACGCCATAAATCCGCGACTCTCACGCTTTTCGATTAGAATTGAAAAAGGGCACCTTGTGGGTGCCCTTTTTGTGGGTGTTCGGCGGTGTCCTACTTTTCCACCCGGGGTGGGTAGTATCATCGGCGCTGGCAGGCTTAGCTTCCGGGTTCGGGATGGGGCCGGGCGTTTCCCTGCCGCTATGGACCGCCGTAACTTTATTGAATTCTATTCTAGTTTAGTTGTTGGTGGTGGGGTGGGGTTGTGGGGGTTGTGGTGTGGTTGCGTGTGGGTAAGTTTTCGGCCGGTTAGTGCCAGTTCCCTGCGCCCGTTGCCGGGTGTGTAGGTCTGGTCTATTGATCCCGTGGTCTGCGGGGGGCCTTATCCCTCCTAGAGGGTGAGAAGCCTGGTCTTGGAGAAGGTTTCCCGCTTAGATGCTTTCAGCGGTTATCCTGGCCGAACGTGGCTATCCAGCGGTGCCCCTGGCGGGACAACTGGTGCACCAGAGGTTCGTCCGTCCCGGTCCTCTCGTACTAGGGACAGGTTTCCTCAAGCTTCTGACGCGCGCGGCGGATAGAGACCGAACTGTCTCACGACGTTCTAAACCCAGCTCGCGTGCCGCTTTAATGGGCGAACAGCCCAACCCTTGGGACCTGCTCCAGCCCCAGGATGCGACGAGCCGACATCGAGGTGCCAAACCATCCCGTCGATATGGACTCTTGGGGAAGATCAGCCTGTTATCCCCGGGGTACCTTTTATCCGTTGAGCGACACCCCTTCCACTCGGGGGTGCCGGATCACTAGTCCCGACTTTCGTCCCTGCTTGACATGTCCGTCTTGCAGTCAAGCTCCCTTGTGCACTTGCACTCGCCACCTGATTGCCGTCCAGGTTGAGGGAACCTTTGGGCGCCTCCGTTACATTTTAGGAGGCAACCGCCCCAGTTAAACTACCCGCCAGGCACTGTCCCTGAACCCGGTTCAGGGTTCGAGGTTAGATGTCCAATACGATCAGAGTGGTATTTCAACAACGACTCCACCAAAACTGGCGTTCTGGTTTCACAGTCTCCCACCTATCCTACACAAACCGCATCGAACATCAATACC
This sequence comes from Mycobacterium branderi, assembly GCF_010728725.1. Lineage (NCBI taxonomy): Bacteria > Bacillati > Actinomycetota > Actinomycetes > Mycobacteriales > Mycobacteriaceae > Mycobacterium > Mycobacterium branderi. The sequence continues at coordinate 3,037,441 of NZ_AP022606.1, read as the reverse complement.
AAGTTGTAGTGAAGGTCCGGGGTCTTTTCGTCCTGCCGCGCGTAACGAGCATCTTTACTCGTAGTGCAATTTCGCCGAGTCTATGGTTGAGACAGTTGAGAAGTCGTTACGCCATTCGTGCAGGTCGGAACTTACCCGACAAGGAATTTCGCTACCTTAGGATGGTTATAGTTACCACCGCCGTTTACTGGGGCTTAAATTCTCAGCTTCACCGAATTACTTCGGTTAACCGGTCCTCTTAACCTTCCAGCACCGGGCAGGCGTCAGTCCGTATACCTCGTCTTGCGACTTCGCACGGACCTGTGTTTTTAGTAAACAGTCGCTTCTCACTGGTTTGTGCCACCCCATCCCGCTCCCCCAGCAAGTGGGTTCACGGTGTTGGGGTCCCCCTTCTCCCGAAGTTACGGGGGCATTTTGCCGAGTTCCTTAACCATAGTTGACTCGTACGCCTCGGTATTCTCTACCTGACCACCTGTGTCGGTTTGGGGTACGGGCCGTGTGTGCACTCGCTAGAGGCTTTTCTCGGCAGCATAGGATCACCGAATTCACCCCAATCGGCTATGCATCACCTCTCGGACTCATGAACGACGGATTTGCCTATCGTTCGTCCTACGGGCTTGCCCCAGCACCACCATCGGCTGGTACGGCTACCTTCCTGCGTCACCCCATCGCTTACCTACTACCAGCGAAGATCCCACGCAGCAGGCACGCGTCACTGATCCGAAGATCACCGATCACGCACCGTTTGGGTGGTTAGTACCGCTGATTCGGTACGGGCGCGCACACACGGGTACGGGAATATCAACCCGTTGTCCATCGACTACGCCTGTCGGCCTCGCCTTAGGTCCCGACTCACCCTGGGCGGACTGGCCTGGCCCAGGAACCCTTGGTCTTCCGGCGGGCAAGGTTCTCACTTGCCTTATCGCTACTCATGCCTGCATTCTCACTCCCCACACCTCCACCACTAGGTCACCCTGTGGCTTCGCTGGTGAGGGACGCTCCACCCAACAACCCCGAAGGGCCGTTGCCGCGGCTTCGGCGGTGTGCTTGAGCCCCGCTACATTATCGGCGCACAATCACTTGACCAGTGAGCTATTACGCACTCTTTCAAGGATGGCTGCTTCTAAGCCAACCTCCTGGTTGTCTTTGCGACTGCACATCCTTTCCCACTTAGCACACGCTTAGGGGCCTTAGCCGGCGATCTGGGCTGTTTCCCTTTCGACGCACGGAGCTTATCCCCCGCCGTCTCACTGCCACACTTCCCACTACGGCATTCGGGTTTGGCTGACGTCAGTAACCTAGTAGGGCCCATCGGCCATCCAGTAGCTCTACCTCCGCAGTGAACCATGCAACGCTGCACCTAAATGCATTTCGGGGAGAACCAGCTATCACGGAGTTTGATTGGCCTTTCACCCCTACCCACAACTCATCCCCTCAGTCTTCAACCTAAGTGGGTTCGGGCCTCCACGCGGTCTTACCCGCGCTTCACCCTGGCCATGGGTAGATCACCCCGCTTCGGGTCCACAACACACCACTACACCCCACACGTGGGGATACGCCCTATTCAGACTCGCTTTCGCTGCGGCTCCCCCACAACGGGTTAACCTCGCGACATGTCAGTGACTCGCAGGCTCATTCTTCAAAAGGCACGCCATCACCCCACAAAGAGGCTTTGACGGATTGTAGGCACACGGTTTCAGGTACTCTTTCACTCCCCTCCCGGGGTACTTTTCACCATTCCCTCACGGTACTAATCCGCTATCGGTCATCAGGAAGTATTCAGGCTTACCGGGTGGTCCCGGCAGATTCACAGCAGATTCCACGGGCCCGCTGCTACTCGGGAACGCTTCCACAGGAGCCATGATGTTTTCGCCTACCGGGCTCTCACCGTCTACGGCAGACCATCCCAGGCCACTTCGACTAACACCACGATTTCTCACTCCCGCCCAGGCCGGCGGACCCGAAACGAAAACGCCCCACAACACCGCACACACAACCCCCGCCGGGTATCACATGCATACGGTTTAGCCATCCTCCGCGTTCGCTCGCCACTACTAACGGAATCACACTTGTTTTCTTCTCCTACGGGTACTGAGATGTTTCACTTCCCGCGTTCCCCCACACGCCTATACATTCAACGTGTGGTGACACCACATCACTGGTGCCGGGTTACCCCATTCGGACATCCTCGGATCCACGCTCGGTTGACAACTCCCCGAGGCATATCGCAGCCTCCCACGTCCTTCATCGGCCCCTGATGCCAAGGCATCCACCATGCGCCCTAACACACTTACACACAAAACACTCGACAAAAACCGTCAAACAACAGCTTTTGCTTTCAGATGCTCGCAACCACTATCCACAACTCAAACACCACACCCCACCACCAAGCGAGGCGACAACACACAGGTGTTGCCTCAGGACCCAACAGTGTGCCGGCGATCTTGTTTTCAACGTTGTTGTGCACCCAGCCCCCACCCACTACAGGCGAGAACTCCTCACGGCTCGGAATGCGCCCAGTGCGCACCCCATTTCGTGGTGCTCCTTAGAAGGAGGTGATCCAGCCGCACCTTCCGGTACGGCTACCTTGTTACGACTTCGTCCCAATCGCCGATCCCACCTTCGACCACTCCCTCCCTTGCGGGTTAGGCCATGGGCTTCGGGTGTTACCGACTTTCATGACGTGACGGGCGGTGTGTACAAGGCCGGGAACGTATTCACCGCAGCATTGCTGATCTGCGATTACTAGCGACTCCGACTTCACGGGGTCGAGTTGCGAACCCCGATCCGAACTGAGACCGGCTTTACAAGGATTCGCTAAACCTCACGGCATCGCAGCCCTTTGTACCGGCCATTGTAGCATGTGTGAAGCCCTGGACATAAGGGGCATGATGACTTGACGTCATCCCCACCTTCCTCCGAGTTGACCCCGGCAGTCTCTCACGAGTCCCCGCCATCACGCGCTGGCAACATGAGACAAGGGTTGCGCTCGTTGCGGGACTTAACCCAACATCTCACGACACGAGCTGACGACAGCCATGCACCACCTGCACACAGACCACAAGGGAAGCACCATCTCTGATGCCGTCCTGTGCATGTCAAACCCAGGTAAGGTTCTTCGCGTTGCATCGAATTAATCCACATGCTCCGCCGCTTGTGCGGGCCCCCGTCAATTCCTTTGAGTTTTAGCCTTGCGGCCGTACTCCCCAGGCGGGGTACTTAATGCGTTAGCTACGGCACGGATCCCAAGGAAGGAAACCCACACCTAGTACCCACCGTTTACGGCGTGGACTACCAGGGTATCTAATCCTGTTCGCTCCCCACGCTTTCGCTCCTCAGCGTCAGTTACTGCCCAGAGACCCGCCTTCGCCACCGGTGTTCCTCCTGATATCTGCGCATTCCACCGCTACACCAGGAATTCCAGTCTCCCCTGCAGTACTCCAGTCTGCCCGTATCGCCCGCACGCCCCCAGTTAAGCCAGGGAATTTCACGAACAACGCGACAAACCACCTACGAGCTCTTTACGCCCAGTAATTCCGGACAACGCTCGCACCCTACGTATTACCGCGGCTGCTGGCACGTAGTTGGCCGGTGCTTCTTCTCCACCTACCGTCACCCCAACAACACGCTGAAGCTTCGTCGATGGTGAAAGAGGTTTACAACCCGAAGGCCGTCATCCCCCACGCGGCGTCGCTGCATCAGGCTTGCGCCCATTGTGCAATATTCCCCACTGCTGCCTCCCGTAGGAGTCTGGGCCGTATCTCAGTCCCAGTGTGGCCGGACACCCTCTCAGGCCGGCTACCCGTCGTCGCCTTGGTAGGCCATCACCCCACCAACAAGCTGATAGGCCGCGGGCCCATCCCACACCGCAAAAAAGCTTTCCACCACACACCATGCAGCATGTGGTCCTATCCGGTATTAGACCCAGTTTCCCAAGCTTATCCCGAAGTGCAGGGCAGATCACCCACGTGTTACTCACCCGTTCGCCACTCGAGTGTTCCCGAAAGAACCTTTCCGTTCGACTTGCATGTGTTAAGCACGCCGCCAGCGTTCGTCCTGAGCCAGGATCAAACTCTCCAAACAAAAATCAGAGAAACCTGACTACAACAAAACAAAAACCACACCCCAACCACGGGGCAGTCAAGGCATGGCAAAAACAACAACAAACAAAACCACCAAACACACTATTGAGTTCTCAAACAACACCCATGAACAGGCAACCCTGCCACTATACTCCGCGACAAAGGCCCGGTCAACTCCGGTAACTGCTCCGCTCTAGGACCAGCAGGAGTCGTTAAGTCCTCGCTATTCTACCCGCTCGATCTCAGCTCCGAGACTGGCCAGGTTCTCCACGAACAACGGATATCCGCGATCAATGTGGAAGACGTCGTGGACCTCGGTGTCGCCGTCCGCCACGAGCCCGGCGAGTACCAGCCCGGCACCGGCGCGGATGTCGGAACACCACACCGGCGCGCTGGACAGTTGCGGAAGACCACGCACGACGGCGTGGTGTCCGTCGGTGCGAGCGTCGGCGCCGAGGCGGATCATCTCCTCGACGAACCGGAATCGCGCTTCGAAGACATTCTCGGTGATCATCGACGTTCCGTCGGCGATCGAAGCCAACGCGATCGCCATCGGCTGCAGATCGGTCGGGAATCCCGGGAACGGCAACGTCGCGACATTGACGGCCTTGGGGCGCTCGTACTGCACCACCCGGAAACTGTTGTCGGTCTGGGTGACGGTGGCGCCGGCGTCGTGCAGTTTGTGCAGTACGACCTGCAGATGCGCCGGGTCGATCCCGGACACCGTGATGTCGCCGCGGGTCATGGCTGCGGCGATCCCCCAGGTGGCGGCTACGATCCGATCCCCGATCACCCGATGCTCGGTGGGATGCAGCTGCGGGACACCGGTAATCGTCATCGTCGGTGAGCCCGCGCCTTCGACCTGTGCGCCCATCTGATTCAACATCGTGCAGAGGTCGACCACGTCCGGCTCGCGCGCCGCATTGTGAATTGTGGTGACTCCGTCGGCCAGAACAGCAGCCATCAAGATGTTCTCGGTGGCTCCCACCGAAGGGAACTCCAGCTGAATCTCCGCGCCGCGCAACATTTCTGCTTGCGCAACCACGCAGCCGTGCTCAATGTTGCAGCGTGCGCCCAACTGCCGCAGGCCGGCCTGGTGCATGTCCAGCGGACGTGAGCCGATGGCGTCACCGCCAGGTAGCGCAACCTTGGCCCGCTTGCATCGACCAACCAGCGGCCCCAATACGCAGACTGATGCTCGGAATTGACGCACGGCGGCGAAGTCCGCGTCGTATTTCGGCTCGTCCGGGGATGTTATCCGGACGGTGTCGCCGGCGAGTTCGACGGTGGCGCCGAGGCCTCGCAACACCTCTGCCATCAACGGGACGTCAAGAATGTCGGGGCAGTTGGTGATGGTGCTGGTGCCCTCGGCCAACAGCGCTGCGGCCATCAACTTGAGAACGCTATTTTTGGCGCCCCCAACAGCAACTTCGCCCGACAACCGGTTGCCACCGGTCACCACGAAACGCTCCGCCACCCGCGTTAGTTTAGTGAGCGGTATCGCCCCTGTCAGTCAGCCCGGTAACGTTTTGAACCATGGCAGTACATCTGACCCGCATCTATACCCGCACCGGCGATGACGGGACGACGGGATTGAGCGATTTTTCGCGGGTCTCCAAGACCGACGCCCGGCTGGTTGCCTATGCCGATTGCGACGAGGCCAACGCGGCTATCGGCGCCGCGATCGCGTTGGGAAACCCCGAGCAGCGCATCGTCGAGGTGTTGCGGCAGATCCAGAACGACTTGTTCGATGCGGGTGCCGACCTTTCCACGCCGGTGGTAGAAAATCCGAAACACCCTCCACTGCGTGTCACGCAGCCCTACATAGACCGGCTGGAGCGTTGGTGCGACGAGTTCAACGAAGGACTGTCGGCACTGAATTCCTTTGTGCTGCCTGGGGGTTCGCAGCTTTCGGCGCTGCTGCATGTCGCGCGCACTGTGGTCCGCCGAGCCGAACGTTCGGCATGGTGTGCCATAAACTCGCACCCCTCGGATGTCAGCCCGCTGCCGGCAAAGTATTTGAATCGACTATCGGACTTGCTGTTTATCCTGTCCCGGCTGGCCAACCCGGAGGGCGACGTGCTCTGGCAGCCGGGCGGCGGACAATCCGAGCAGTCCGCCACATAGGCGCTAGGACGTCAGGTGCTGCGGCGGCGTGCGCGTGGTGAGGGACGCGATTCCAGCCAGGACAAGAATGCCGTCAACGCGCCTCGGTCCAAAGCGATTTCATAACCCCGCCTTCGGTCCTGGGTTGTGTCACGCAGTTCGAGTACGACGATCTCTTCGGTCATGATGTCGAACTCGTCTCCGCGAGGTGCGCGCCGCGAAATGATTTCGATACCACGCCTGCTGAGTCGGCGATCCGGCCATAGCCGAACGCTCGACAGCCGGTAGAACGCGGCCTCGCCGCCGCGGTAGCGGACTACGCCGTGGCGCCAGCCATGTCCGCCCACGGCGGGAATGTCGCGCATGATGGCAGCCGTACCGCCCTGGCGCAGCTTCCACAGCCGAAAACTCAATGCCAGGACCGCAAGTCCCAACAAGGCGATGAGCACGACCATGCCGACCATGGGCGCGCTCATCGGCCGCGAGCCCCTTTAGTCGAGCGCGCCGAGCGCGCGCAATCTGGCGCGGCCCCTGGCCGCGACGCGGGGATCGTCGGACTCGGAATCCTGTTTCGCGGCCGCCTCGTCGATCTCGGATTCGAATTCCGCGGACTCGGCGAGAATGCTGACGCCTTCCTCGGTGACCGATAGGAAGCCGCCGTCCACCGCGATGCGCAAATCCTTTTCGCCCTCACGCTCGACACGCACCATGGCGTCGTCGACCAACTGGGCTACCAACGGAATATGCCTTGGCATAATGCCGATCTCGCCAACAGTGGTCCGGGTGAAGACGAAAGTCCCTTTGCCCGACCAGATCTTGCGATCGACGGCGACGATCTCGACGTCCAATTCGGCCATCTCACACTAACCTTTCGCCGCTGAACCCTCGCTCAGTCGCCGTCTTTGGCTGTCCCGTTGCCGCCATTGTCTTTCTTGGCGCCGGACTTCTTCGAACCGCCGCCGTCCAGCTTGGCGCCGAACGTCTCCGCCTTCTTGGCCAAGTCGTCCAGACCACCGATCAGGAAGAAGGCCTGCTCGGGGACGTGGTCGAACTCGCCCTTGCAGAGCCGGTCGAAGGCCTCGATGGTCTCCTTCACCGGCACCGTGGAACCCGGCTGACCGGTGAACTGCTCGGCGGCCATCATGTTCTGCGAGAGGAAGCGTTCGATACGCCGTGCGCGCTGCACCTGCTGCTTGTCCTCTTCGGAGAGCTCATCGATACCAAGAATCGCGATGATGTCCTGAAGATCCTTGTAGCGCTGCAGGATCCGAATGACTTCCTGCGCCACCCGGTAGTGCTCGTCGCCGACCACGGCCGGGTCGAGGATGGTCGAGCTGGACGCCAGCGGGTCCACTGCCGGGAAGATGCCTTTCGAGAACACCGACCGGCTCAGCTCGGTGGTGGCGTCAAGGTGGGCGAAGGTGGTCGCAGGCGCGGGGTCGGTGTAGTCGTCGGCGGGGACGTACACCGCCTGCATCGAGGTGATCGACTTGCCGCGCGTCGAGGTAATCCGCTCTTGCAGCTCACCCATTTCGTCGGCCAGCGTGGGCTGATAACCCACCGCCGAGGGCATCCGGCCAAGCAGCGTCGACACCTCCGAACCGGCCTGGGTGAACCGGAAGATGTTGTCGATGAACAACAGCACGTCCTGGCCCTGCTCGTCGCGGAAGTACTCGGCCATGGTGAGCGCCGACAGCGCCACCCGCATACGGGTGCCGGGCGGCTCGTCCATCTGGCCGAACACCAACGCGGTGTCCTTGAGCACGTCGGCTTCGCCCAGTTCGACCCACAGGTCGTTACCCTCGCGGGTCCGCTCACCCACGCCGGCGAAAACCGAAGTACCGCCGAAGTTTCGAGCGATGCGGTTGATCATCTCCTGGATGAGCACCGTCTTGCCCACGCCCGCACCGCCGAACAGCGCGATCTTGCCGCCGCGTACATAGGGCGTCAGGAGGTCGACGACTTTCAGGCCGGTCTCGAGCATCTCGGTGCGAGGCTCCAGCTCGTCGAACGCCGGTGGCTTGCGGTGGATGGGCCAGTGCTCGAAGTCTTTTCCGTAGCCCTCGTCATCCAGACAGTCACCCAGCGCGTTGAAGACGTGGCCCTTGACTCCGTCGCCGACGGGAACCGAAATCGAGGCGCCGGTGTCGATCACCTCGACCCCGCGCACCAGCCCATCGGTGGGCTGCAGGGAGATGGTGCGCACCAGGTTGTCGCCGAGGTGCTGGGCCACTTCGAGTGTCAGCGTCTTCGCCAGTGATTTGAAGGTGACGTCGGCGTGCAGCGCGTTGAACAGGTCCGGCACGGACCCGCGCGGAAACTCGACGTCGACGACGGGTCCGGTCACCCGCACCACGCGCCCGTTGTTGTCGTTGGTCTTGGCGTTGTTCGACTTTTGAGTCTGTTGGGTAGCAGCCATATCTCTTCGCTTCCTAGAGGGGCTTATCCAGCGGCTTCGGCGAGCGCGTTTGCGCCACCGACGATTTCGCTGATTTCCTGGGTGATTTGTGCCTGCCGCTCGCGGTTAGCCTGCAGCGTGAGATCCCTGATGAGATCGTCGGCGTTGTCGCTCGCTGATTTCATTGCCCGTTGGCGTGACGCCAACTCGGACGCCGCGGACTCCAGCATCGCCGTATATACCCGGGTGGTCAGGTACCGCGGCAGCAACGACTCGAACAGCGTCGTGGCATCCGGCTCGAATGAATACAGCGTGTGCAGTCCGGCTTCTTCCTCGACATACTCGATAACCATCGGCGCAATCCGGTGCGCCTCCGCGGACTGCGACATCATCGATTTGAACTCGGTGTAGACGATGTGCAGCTCGTCGACGGGGGCAGGACCACCCTGTCCCTGTGGCTCACCGCCTTCCGCCGCCCCGGCCATGAACGCATTCACCAACGTCTCGGCGACCTCGGCCGCATTCTCATAGCTGGGTCGCTCCGAGAACCCCGTCCACGATTCGCTGATGTCCCAGTTGCGGAACGTGTAGTAATTCAACGCTTTACGACCCACGACGTAGAGCACCGGCGTCTTGCCCTCCTCCCGCAGCAGCGAGAAGAGCTCCTCGGCTCGGCGCAAGACGCTGGAGTTGTACGCGCCGCAGAGGCCGCGGTCAGACGAGACCACCAGCACCCCGGCACGTTTGGGCTCCGGTTGCTCGACCAGCAGCGGATGGTCCAAAGCCGCTTCCTCGGCCAGGGTGGTGAGCATCCGGGTGATTTCCGTGGCGTACGGGCGGGCAGCCTCCAGCCGAGCCTGCGCCTTGCCGATGCGCGAGGTAGCGATCATTTCTTGCGCCTTGGTGATCTTTTTGATCGACCCGGCGGAGCGGATCCGACCCCGCAGTTCGCGAAGTGTGGCAGCCATTTTCGCTTACTTCTTCTTCTTCGGCGGCGCCGGCTTGTGCACCTGCACCGCCTCCTTCGCCAGTTTGTCTTCGTCAAGGGCGTCGACGTGCTCGTCGGGCACCACCGAGCCGCCGCCCGTCGCCGCGAAGCCCTTCTTGAACTCGTTGACCACCTCGGTCAGCTTGTCGGCCAACTCGTCGCTGAGCTTCTGCGATTCCCGAATCTCGGACAGAATGGCCTCTTCGGAAGCGCGAACGTGGTCGAGGAACTCGCTTTCGAAGCGCCGAACGTCTTCCACCGGAACCGAATCCAGGTGACCGCCGGTGCCGAGGAAGATCGCAACCACCTGCTCCTCAACCGGTACCGGCTGGTTTTGCGGCTGCTTGAGCAATTCGACCAAGCGCTCACCACGGGCCAACTGCGCCTTGGATGTGGCGTCCAAGTCGGAGGCGAAGGCCGCGAACGACTCCAGTTCGCGGTACTGCGACAGGTCCAGTCGCAGCGACCCGGCTACTTCTTTCATAGCCTTGATCTGTGCGGCGCCACCGACCCGGGACACCGACACGCCGACGTTGATCGCCGGTCGCACACCCTGGTTGAACAGGTCGGATTCCAAGAAGCACTGCCCGTCGGTGATCGAGATGACGTTGGTCGGGATGTAGGCCGAGATGTCGTTGGCCTTGGTTTCGATGATCGGCAGGCCGGTCAGCGAGCCGCCGCCGAGCTCGTCGGAGAGCTTGGCGCAGCGCTCCAACAGCCGCGAGTGCAGATAGAACACGTCGCCCGGGTAGGCTTCGCGGCCCGGCGGGCGGCGCAGCAGCAGCGAGATCGCGCGGTATGCCTCAGCCTGCTTGGAAAGGTCGTCGAACACGATCAGCACATGCTTGCCCTCATACATCCAGTGCTGAGCGATCGCCGAGCCAGTGTATGGCGCAAGCCATTTGAAGCCGGCGGAGTCCGATGCGGGCGCGGCGACAATCGTCGTGTAGTCCATCGCACCGCCCTCTTCGAGGGTGTGGTGAACGGACGCGATCGTGGTGCCTTTTTGCCCAATGGCGACGTAGACGCAGCGCACCTGCTTTTGCTCGTCGCCGGATTCCCAGTTCTGACGCTGGTTGAGAATGGTGTCGACGCACACCGCGGTCTTGCCGGTCTTGCGGTCGCCGATGATCAGCTGGCGCTGGCCGCGCCCGATCGGGGTCATCGAGTCGATGGCCTTGATCCCGGTCTGCAGTGGTTCTTTGACGCCCTGACGCTGCACCACCGACGGCGCCTGGATCTCCAACGCCCTGCGTTCCTGCGCTTCGATGTCGCCGCGACCGTCGATCGGCTGACCGAGCGGATTGACCACCCGGCCCAGGAACCCGTCGCCGACCGGGACCGACAACACGTCGCCGGTGCGCTTAACCTGCTGGCCCTCTTCGATTTTCTCGAAGTCACCCAGGATCACCGCACCGACGCTGTGCTCGTCGAGGTTGAGCGCGACGCCCAAGACCCCCCCGGGGAATTCGAGCAGCTCCTGCGTCATCACCGACGGCAGGCCCTCGACGTGCGCGATACCGTCGCCCGCGTCGATGACGGTACCGACCTCTTCCCGGGCGGTGTCGGAGGTGAAGGAGCTTACGTATTCCTCGATCGCGCCCTGAATGTCGTCAGCGGAGATTGTCAACTCTGCCATGGCTTTTCGTCTTCCTGCTTGTTGATTGTGGTGATTAGGTGGTTGTTCAGTCCGGTAGCTGGGTCTGCGCTTTGGCGAGACGAGACGACAGCGTCCCGTCGATCACCTCGTCGCCGACCGAGATCGACAGTCCGCCCAGTAGCTCGGGATCGATCTGCATCTGCACCGTCACCGGGTGGCCGTAGATACGGCTCAGCACCTCGGTGATGCGGTTGCGCTGGGTGTCGCTGAGTTCGGTTGCAGCGCTGACGTGTGCGACGACCTCGCCGCGGCGGGCCACCGCCACTTCGGCGAGTTGGAGCACGGCGTCCTCGACAGATTGCCCGCGCAGCAATTGGACGGTTTGGGAGAGCAGCGCCGATGCGACCGGGTTGACGGGGGTGTCCGCGCTGTCGAGCACCTTGCGCAGCAGCCGAACCCGTCCTTCGGCGGGGGCAGAGTAGTCGCCCAGCAGGATGGCCAGACGCGGCTCGGCGTCGAGGATGCGGTTGAACCGGAACAGCTGGTCTTCCACCTCGTCGACCTGACCGGCTTGTTCGGCGCGCATCAACAGTGCATGACGCGCAACGTGTTCCACGGCGTCGACCAGATCAGAACCGGTGGACCAACGTTCGGCGACTGCGCTCTTGAGGACCTCGAGCGCCGGCTCTCCCACCTTCCCGGACACCAGCCGCTCGAGGAGACGGACTCTGGGTCCCGCATCTTCGGCGGGCACGGTGAGATACCGGGTGACCACGATCTCGCGATTGAGCAACGATGCCACCGATGCCAAGTCGTCGGCGAGGGTGGACAATCCGTCGTCGTCGAGGTTCTCGGCGATTTCGCCGAACCGGTCAACGAGGGCGGCCAGCGCACGTCGGCTGGCCGAACGCATCTTGGCCAGGACGGGATACTCGACTTCGGCTGCTGAGGGCGCCATCGCCTCGAGTTCGTCGAGAAAACGGTCGACGGTGCCCGCCTGCTGCTCCGGTTCGGCCACGTAGCCGCGCACCAACTCGCCTGCGCGCTGCACGGATTCGGCGCCGATGTCTGCTCGCAGCTGGCGGATCAGCTGCGCGCGCAGCAGCTCGACCTGCTTGGCACCCTGGGTCTTGATGCGCTCGACTTCGAGGTCGGCCTGGGCGCGCAATTGTTCGGCGATACGTTCCGCGTCGGTGCGCGCCTCCTCGGTGACCCGCTTGGCCTCAGCCTTGGCGTCTTCGAGAGCCTTGGTGTGAGCCTGGCTGGCTTCCTCCAGCTGCTTGGCGGCAGCCGCCGAGTCTTCCAGCTGTTGCCGAACGGTTTCCTGCCGCTCGACCATCAGCTTGCGCACCGGCGGCACGACATAGCGCCAAACCAACAACACGATGGCGATGAACCCGGCCAGTTGCCCGATGAAAGTCGACATCGGCCTTACCGCCTCGACCCGGTGGCGGTCGTCGTGACGGAGGTGGTGATCTCGACGCCCAGGATGCGGCTGGCCAGGGTGGTGGCCATGCCCTCGACCCGGGAGCGCAGCTCCGCAGCCACGGCGTCGCCCTCCCGCTTGAGTTGCTCTGCAGCGTCCTGAAGCGTCGCGGCCACCTGTTCTTCGGCGCGACCGCGCATGTCCTCGATGACCTTGCGTCCTTCGGCCCGGGCATTGTCGCGGGCGGCCGACGCTTCCACCCGGGCCTCGGACATCGCCTTCTCGAAATCTTCCTGGGCAGCGGCGAACTGCTCAGCCGATTTCCTGTTGTCCTCCAGGGTTTTGGTGACCATGTTCTCGCGCTCATGGAGCACCCTCATGATCGGCGGCACGACAAAGGTGCCGATCACGCCGAGCACGATCAAGAAGATGATCAGCACGACGAAGAAGGTTCCGTTGGGAATGAGGAAGTTGTTGCCTTCTGCTTCCTCGGCGGCCCGGCTTGCGACGGCCAGGACGGTAGCGCTCATGTCACCCATTCCTGCGGATTACTTGACTGGTGTGGCGAAGACGAACAACGCCATGAATGCCAGGTTGATGAAGTACATGGCCTCCACCAGACCGACGGTGATGAAGAACGGGGTGAACAGCCGGCCCTGGGCTTCGGGCTGCCGGGCTACACCGGAGATCAGCGCGTTACCGGCGATGCCGTCACCGATAGCCGCGCCGACAGCGCCGCCGCCCAGGATCAGCCCGCCGCCAATGAGCGCGCCGGCTGCGATTTGTGGGTCCAGTCCTGCCATTCCATATCCTCCTTGACGTCTGGTAGCGGTCTACCAGATTCCTGTAGTGGTCCTTGCCTCAGGCGAACTCGTGAATCGTCTACCCGTGGTCTTCTTCCATTTCCATTGCCTGACTGAAGTACAAGATCGTCAGCAACGCGAAGATGAAGGCCTGGATCAACCCGACGAACAGGTCGAATGCCTTCCAGATGGCGTTGGGCGCCCACAAGATATACGGCGGGAAGAGCGCGATCAGCGCGACCAGGATCCCACCGGCGAAGATGTTGCCAAAAAGTCGGAGCGACAACGAGATCGGCTTTGCGACCTCTTCGACGAGATTAAAGGGGGCCATGAAAGCGACGTGACCCTTGAGCACCCCGACCGGGTGTCCCACTATGCCGCGCCGACGGAAACCGGCCGCGTGGTAGCAGATGAACACGAAGAGCGCCAAAGCCAGCACGTAGTTGATGTCCGCCGCGGCCGACTTGAGCAACTCGGTGGTGTGACCGGCAGCGTCGGTGTACTGCAGCGGCAGCACCGAGAGCCAGTTGGAGATCAGGATGTAGACGAAGATCGTGACCGCCAGCGGCAGCACGAACGGGGCGATCCGCATGCCGATCGCGCTCTCGATCTGATTGCGCATGCCGATGGTGATCGCCTCGAAGAACAGCTGCACACCGCCCGGCACACCACTCGAGGTGACCTTGGCGCGCAGGAAGAATGCCAGCGCGATCACGATGACCGCGGCGATGGCGCTCGACAGGACCGTGTCGGTGTTGACCGTCAGCCCGAACCAATTGGCGGTGGTGTGCTCGCCGACTTCGATGTTTGCCTCGGCCAGCAGCGCCTCAGTCATCACTGCCTTCCCTCCCCTCAGTACCGCTGCCGCCCGCAGCCGGCTCGACGGTTCCCGCGCGCATCTTCCGCCAAACCGGCAGAGCGGTGCTGAGCACAAGCAGCACCTGGAAAAGCGCCAGTCCAAAAACTACGCCCAACCCCTCCGGCCGGAAGGCAAACGCGATGATCAGTCCGATCACGGAGATAACCAGGAGCCGCCCCGCCGAATTCAACGCCATCTTCTTTTTCAGCGGATGCGCGTCGGCGGTGATCACCGCGACCGAACGCCGCACACCGAGGGCGTTGAGCAAACCCATCAGAAGCCCGATCCCGAAGAAGACGCCGAGCATCGGATGGTCGAGCCAACCGGCCGCGGCGATCGCCCCAGCGGTCAGGACAACGGAGATGACAAGTAGCCGGATCGGCCGGAACGCAACGGACGGAAACACCAACGGCGCGTCCTGCGCTGGCGTTGTCACAGCTGCACCTCAGTCCTCGCTCGGGGGAAGAGTGGCCTGGTTGATTCGTGCGTGGCCCGCCACAGCGTATCGGAGGGCAAATACCGCGCTCGAATCACCCAAGGAGTAGCTCCCCATGTCGGTCGTAGGTCGGCGCGATCGGAACTGAATCCGACGGCCGGTGGCCGGCAACCCGCGAGGTTTATTTCGGGTTCTAGCTGCACCGTACCACACGGAAGGCGACCCTACTACTCCTCGTCGTAGACGTCGTCGCCGCGTCGTAGCAATGGGATCAACGTGGCGATGATCGCGACAACGATCGCGGCCAGCATCACCACTCCGGTCTCACGCGGGTCGAAGAAAATCGAGCTCGCCGCCCCGAACGCGACGATGCCCACCCACAGATAGATGAGTAGGACCACGCGGCGATGTGAGTGACCGATCTGGAGCAGGCGGTGATGCAGGTGCATTTTGTCCGGGGTGGAGAAGTGCACACCGGCGCGGGTGCGACGAATCACCGCCAGCAACATGTCGAGCATGGGCACGAACATGACCGCTACCACCAACAGGAACGGGGACAGCAGAGCAAACACATCGCGGGCGCCGTAGGCGTTCTGCGAAATGGGTCCCGCTGCCGTTGTCGAGGCGGCCGCCAGCATCAGGCCGATCAGCATCGACCCGGAGTCGCCCATGAAGATCTTGGCCCGGTGGAAGTTGTGTGGCAGGAATCCCAGGCAGGCCCCGGCAAGCACCACCGAGATCACCGCGGGCGGATAGAACAGGACGTCGCCGCCGTGGTCACGAAGCAGGCCGACGGAAAACATGCAGATTGCCAGCGCGGTGATGAGCCCGAGACCCGCGGCCAGTCCGTCGAGGCCGTCGACGAAGTTCATCGCGTTGACGATCGACACGGTCAGCGCCAGCGTCAGCAGGATCGACGAAGCCTGGTCCAGCACGATGGTTCCGACGCCGCCGACCGGGATGTAGAGCACGCTCCAGGCGACGCCCATGGTGACGAGCACGCTGGCCGCGGTGATCTGGCCGGCGAACTTCGTCAGCGCGTCGAGGCCCCACTTGTCGTCGATCAGACCGATGCCCATGATCACGCCGCCGGCCACCAGCACGGCGGGCATGCCGGAGGAATAGACGAAGCCGCGCGTGAGCGCCGGAAGCTGGGATGCGAGAAAGACAGCTGCGATGACACCGAGATACATGGCCAGTCCGCCCATCCGGGGCGTCGGCGTTTCATGGACGTCGCGTTCGCGCGGGTAGGCCACCGCACCGAACCGGGTCGCCATCACACGGACCGGTCCAGTAGCGAAGTAGGTGATGATCGCGGCGGTGAGCCCCACCAGCGCAAGCTCGCGCAACGGGACGCCGGTGCCGCGATCCGAAAGCGCAAGCACGCTGACCACTTCGCGACCGTACTGCATGACCCGATCAGCCCATCAAAGCTGCGGCGTCCACCCCGAGCACCGCGGCGATGGCGTCTGCGCTCACGGGCCCGGGCCGCAGGATGCGCGGGGTCGGCCCGGTCAGGTCCAAGATCGTCGACGCCGCCTGCTGCGCGGAGGGACCCGCGTCGAGATAGACCTCGACGGAATCTCCGAGTTGCCGACGGGCATCGTCGGCGTCGACGGCGGGCGGCTGCCCGGAGACGTTGGCGCTGGACACCGCCATCGGACCGACCTCGCGCAGCACGTCGATGGCAACCGGGTGCAGCGGCATCCGCAACATCACGGTGCCGCGGGCATTGCCGAGGTCCCACTGCAGCGACGGAGCCTGCTGGACAACCAGGCTGAGCGCGCCGGGCCAGAATGCGCGGATGAGGTCCCGAGTCCCCTGTGGCACGTTGAGGGCCAGGCCGTCGATGGTGTTCCAGGAGCCGACCAGCACTCCGACCGGCATGTCCCGACCGCGTCTCTTCGCCGCAAGCAGCGCGGCGACTGCTGCGCTGTCGAAGGCGTCGGCGCCGATGCCGTAGACGGTGTCGGTCGGCATGACGATCAGCCGGCCGTTCTTGACCGCGCCGGCCGCCGCAGCGATTCCGCGAGCACGCTGGTCGGGGTCGGTGCAGTCGAAAACGTCAGTCATAGCTGCCCTTTCGGCGGGCGGTCACGAACCTGGGCCGGCGGGCCAGATCAGCATGCGCCACGATCTCGTCGAAAAGCCCTGTGCCGGTGACTAATTCAGATGTCTGCGCCGAGGTGGTGTCGTCGTGCTCGACAGCGAACAGGCCGCCCGGACGCAACAGCCGACCGGCCAGCGCAGTGACCGCGGTGATCACCGTCATCCCGTCCGGGCCACCGAACACCGCATGGGGCGGATCATGTTGTGCCACTTCGGCTTCCAGCTCGGCGTTGTCAGGAACGTATGGCGGGTTCGCCACCACCAGGTCGACGTGGCCGTCGAGCTCGCTGAGCAGGCCGGGGGTGGTGACGTCGGCGCGCAGCAGTTTCACCGCCGTGCCGGCGGTGTTGCGTCGGGCGTAGTCCAGGGCGACGGCGGAGTCGTCGACGCCCAGCACCCGGGCCGACGGCCAGTAGTGCGCCAGCGCGACGGCCAGCGCGCCGGATCCGGTGCAGAGGTCGACGATGACCGGCGGGATGGGAAGACGTTGCGCGGTAGCCCATTCCAGCATGGCCTCGGTTTCCGGACGCGGGATGAACACGCCTGGCCCGACGTTCAGCGTCACTGGCCCGAAGGCCACCGTGCCGGTGAGGTGTTGCAGGGGCACCCGTCGCGAACGTTCCGAGATAACCGACTGGTAGCGGGCGAAGAACTCGTCGCCGGGTGAGTCCAGCAGCGGGAGGCGTCCGCGCTCGGTGCCGGCCAGATACGCGGCCAACTCCTCAGCGTCGTAACGGGCAGAGTCGATTCCGGCTTCCGCCAATCTCGCAGCAGCCGAGTCGATCGCGTGCCGCAGTTGAGTCATGCCTGCTGCAGTCGGGACTGCTTGTCTGCGGCGCTCAGCGCGTCGAACAAGTCGTCGAGGTCGCCGTCGAGAACCTGATCCAGATTGTGTGACTTGTAGCCGATGCGGTGGTCGGTGATGCGGTTCTCCGGGAAGTTGTACGTGCGAATGCGTTCGCTGCGGTCCACCGTGCGGATCTGGCTGGCCCGATCGGCGGAGGCGTCGGCCAGCGCCTGCTCCTCGGCCATCGCCTGCAGCCGGGCGGCCAGCACCTGCAGGGCACGGGTCTTGTTCTGCAGCTGGGAACGCTCGTTTTGGCAGGTCACGACGATGCCGGTGGGCAGGTGGGTGATACGCACCGCCGAGTCGGTGGTGTTGACACCTTGCCCGCCCTTGCCGGACGAGCGGTAGACGTCGATGCGCAGGTCCGACTCGTCGATCTGCACCTCCCCCACTTCCTCGGGCTCCGGATAGACCAGCACGCCGGCCGCCGAAGTATGCACGCGCCCTTGGGATTCGGTGACCGGCACGCGCTGTACGCGGTGCACGCCGCCCTCGAATTTCATTCGCGACCACACGCCGTCGGCGGAGTCGCCCTTGCTGGCGATCGACAGTGTGGCGTCCTTGTAGCCGCCCAGATCCGAGGTGGTCTCGTCCAGGACGGTCACCGTCCAGCCATGCCGCTCGGCGTAGCGGATGTACATCCTGGCCAAATCGGCGGCGAACAACGCCGATTCCTCGCCGCCCTCACCGGATTTCACCTCGAGCAGGATGTCGTCGGCGTCGTGCGGGTCGCGAGGCGCCAGCATGTCGGTGAGCTGGGTGTCCAGTTCGGCGGCCCGCACTTCGAGTTCGGCGACCTCGGCGACAAACGAGTCGTCGGAGGCGGCCAGCTCCCGTGCGGCCTCCAGGTCGCCGCGCACCGTCTCGAGTTTGCGGTGGGTGGCGACGATCGGCGCCAACTGGGCGAAGCGACGGCCGACTTTGCGGGCATTGGCCGGATTGCTGTGCAGTTCCGGATCGGCCAGCTGACGCTCGAGTTCGGCGTGTTCGGCCAGCAGCGCGTCGATAGCTTGCACGCTTCGCGTCATGCGCCGCTCCTCCTCATCGCTTCGCTCTGCATCGTCGCCGGCGCGGCGTCATGCGCCGCTCCTCCTCATCGCTTCGCTCTGCATCGTCGCCGGCGCGGCGTCATGCGCCGCTCCTCCTCATCGCTTCGCTCTGCATCGTCGCCGGCGCGGCGTCATGCGCCGCTCCTCCTCATCGCTTCGCTCTGCATCGTCGCCGGCGCGGCGTCATGCGCCGCTCCTCCTCATCGCTTCGCTCTGCATCGTCGCCGGCGCGGCGTCATGTGAACCTCCGAACACAAAACGACGCCCGACCTGCGCGGGGTTCCGCGACAGGTTCGGGCGTCGGCGCTACTTGTCGGCGTTGGGCTCTTTGTCGGCGCCGGCCTTGCGCTTGCCGTAGCGCTTCTCGAAGCGGGCCACACGACCGCCGCTGTCCAGAATCTTCTGCTTGCCGGTGTAGAACGGGTGGCACTGCGAGCAGACCTCGACCACGATGTGGCCGCTCTCCTTGGTGCTGCGGGTGGTGAAAGTGTTGCCGCACCCGCAGACCACGGTGGTCTCGACGTACGCAGGGTGAATGCCTGTTTTCATGGTTTCCTCTTCAATCGTCGGCCGCCGGGTCGCCCGCATCACAGTCATGGGACGTGAACCGGAACCTGAGGGGTTGGCGGTTGATTATGCCAGCTCAGCCGCCCTCAGCCCAAACGCGGGGACGTCGGCGCGCATTCCCGAGCACCATAGGTCCTCTCGCGGGGCGCACGCGTCCACAGCACCCCGCCGTAGACCGCGGTGCCGCGGGCCCGCAGCTCCCGCTTGAGGATCTTGTTGGTCGCCGTGCTGGGCAGGCTGTCGGTGATCCACACGTAGCGCGGCCAGGCCTTGGGTGAAAGGTCGGGCTGGCCGGCCAGGAACTCGCCGAACTCCTGCGGTGTCAACTCGGCGTCGTCGGCCAGTACGATCGCGGCCATCACCTGGTCGCCGACGTGCTCGTCGGGCACCGCATACACCGCGACCTGGCTGATCGCCGGCAACCGCTGCAGGATGCGCTCGATGGGCGCCGTCGTCATGTTCTCCCCGTCGACCCGCAGCCAGTCCCCGCTGCGCCCGGCGAAATAGATCCAGCCGTCGTCGTCGCGATAGGCCAAATCACCCGACCAGTACATGCCGTCCCGCAGCCGCGCGTCGGTGGCGTCCGGGTCGTTGTAGTAGCCGGCGAACAGCCCGGCGCCGGTGGTGTTGACCAGCTCGCCGATCGCCTCCTCGGCGTTGGTCAGGGCGCCGTCGTCGTCGAATCGGGCGGGAGGGCACTCGGTGAGCGTTTCGGGGTTGTAGATCGCCACGCCGGGAAAGCCGCGGCCCAGCGAGCCGGGCGGACAGCCGTCCTCGCGGGTGATGATGATCGCGCCTTCGGTGGAGCCGAAGCCGTCCCACACCGTGCAGTCGAACCGCCGGCTGAACTCGGCGATGTCGCGGTCGCTGGCCTCGTTGCCGAACGCCACCCGCAGCGGGTTGTCGTGATCGTCGGGCTGCTCGGGAGTGGCCAGCACGTAGGCCAGCGGCTTGCCGACGTAGTTCATGTACGTCGCGCCGTAGCGGCGCAGGTCCGCCAGCAGACGCGACGCCGAGAAGGTCGCCGGCACCATCGCAGCCCCGGAGCCCACCGCCACGCTCCAGCCGGCCAACAGTGCGTTGGAGTGAAACAGCGGCATCGACAGATAACAGACGTCGGAGTGGGTGACCCCGAACCGCTCGATCAGCGTCGTGCCGGCGAACAGCACGGTCAGGTGGGTCACCTGCACCGCCTTCGGCTCGCCGCTGGTGCCTGAGGTGAAGATCATCATGAAGGTGTCGGTGGGCGTGACCTCGCGTTGCGGGGTAAGCGGCCCGGCCGTTGCGAGCAGCTTCGCCCAATCGCCGCTCGACGTGTCGAAGACCCGTACTCCGGGCAGCTCCAGACCGTCGAGCAGGCCGCGGTGCGCGGCATCGGTGAGCAGGATCTGGCAGTCGGCCCGCACGATGTCCCGGGCCAGGGCCTCGCCGCGGCGGGTGTCGTTGATGCCGCACAGCACATAGCCGCCCAGCGCAGCCGCCGCCGTCGCGGTGAGCATCTCCGGTGTGTTGCCCAGCAGCGCGCCGACATGCAGTGGGCGTTGGCGGTCGGCGATGCCGATCAAGGTGGCGGCGACGGCCGAGGCGCCGGCGAGATGCTCGCGCCAACTCCACACGCGGTCGCCGTACTTCACGGCCGGACCGTCGTCGGCAACGCGTTCGCGAAGCAGTTGCTGCAGAGTGTCCGCCACGGACTCGCACCTTACCGGCGCGACGTCAATTGGTTAGCGGGACGGCGGTTTGGCGGTTGGCAGTGATGTGCTACGTCCAGTTAGTCGTTGTCCATGCCCGGAGTGGTCTTGGACACCTGCACCAGGAATTCGTAGTTGTTCTTGGTCTTGCGCAGCTGCGAGATCAGCAGATCGATCGCTTGATGCGAATCCAGCCCTGAGAGCACCCTGCGCAGTTTGTGCACGATCGCGAATTCGTCTGGCGACAAGAGCAATTCGTCCTTGCGGGTACCGGACGGGGCCACGTCGACCGCGGGGAACACCCGTCGCTCGGCGATCTTGCGGTCCAGTTTGAGCTCGGCGTTACCGGTGCCCTTGAACTCTTCGAAAATCACTGTGTCACCGGTGGATCCGGTCTCCACCATCGCCGTGGCGATGATGGTCAGCGACCCGCCTTCCTCGATGTTGCGCGCAGCGCCGAGGAATCGCTTGGGCGGGTACAGCGCGGTGGAGTCCACACCACCGGACAGGATGCGGCCCGACGCCGGTGAGGCGTTGTTGTAGGCGCGGCCCAGCCGGGTGATCGAGTCGAGCAACACCACGACGTCCTTGCCCTGCTCGACCAGCCGCTTGGCGCGCTCGATGGCCAGCTCGGCAACCGAGGTGTGGTCGGACGGTGGCCGGTCGAAGGTCGAGGCGATGACCTCGCCCTTGACCGAGCGCTGCATGTCGGTGACCTCCTCGGGCCGCTCGTCGACGAGCACGACCATGAGGTGGCATTCCGGATTGTTCTTGGCGATCGCGTTGGCGGTGTCCTGCAGGATCGTCGTCTTACCCGCTTTCGGCGGCGACACGATCAGCGCACGCTGGCCCTTCCCGATCGGCATGATCAGGTCGATCACCCGGGTGGTGAGCCGTTCGGGGGTGGTTTCCAGGCGCAGCCGCTGGTTGGGGTACAGCGGGGTGAGTTTGCCGAATTCCGGACGCTTCTTGGCGTCTTCGACAGGCCCGCCGTTGACGGTGTCCAAACGCACCAGCGGGTTGAACTTCTGCCGGGGATTTTGCCCGCCGCCTTCCCCTTCTCGGGGCACCCGCACCGCGCCGGTCACGGCATCGCCGCGGCGCAAGCCGTTCTTGCGCACCATGTTCATCGACACGTAGACGTCGTGCGGGCCGGCCAGATAGCCGGAGGTGCGCACGAACGCGTAGTTGTCCAGGACGTCGAGAATGCCGGCCACAGGCTGGACGACGTCGTCTTCACGCAGTTCGGCTTCACCGCCGTCACCGGACCGCTCGCCGCGGCGCCTGCGCTCCCGGAACCGGCGGCCCCGCCGGCCCTGGCGTCCTTCGCCGTCGTCGTCTTGCTGGTTCGAGCCGCCGCGGTTCTGCTGCCCGCCCTGCTGGTCCGCACCTTTGTCCGACTCGCGCTCGTCGGTCTTGGTGTCCTGCTGGTCGCGTGTCTCGGTCTGCTTGTCGCCCTGCTCGGCAGCGGCGGAGTCGGCATCGCGAGGAGCGCTGCGTCGTTCGCGGCGGGGAGCCTCGTCGGAGACCGTATCGGTTTGCGCAGCCGCCGGTTCGGCCTTGTCGTCCTCTTTGGCCGCCGCGCCGTTGGCGTGTCCTTGGATTTCCCGGATCGCCGCGATCAGTTCGTTCTTGCGCATGCCCGAGGTGCCCTTGACGCCGGCCCGGTTGGCCAGCGCACGCAATTCGGGAAGCACCATCGTGGACAGCGAACCGTCTTTGGTATTCACCGCCGGCGTGGATGCGTCCGAAGCGGTGGGAGTGTCTGGGGTCACGGAATTCGACAGCTTGTCGTTCTGGGTGCTGTCGCCAGCCGTGATGAGGTCCGTATCAGTCACGGATTTCCTTTCTTCCCTCGCTGATCGGATCACGCGAGGGGTTCGTTGCATTCAGCCAAATCGCCGAGTGCTGCCAACCATCGACTCTGCAACGGTGATCGCCAAGACTGGCAAGTTAAATGGCGAACCATCGTCCACGAGAAGAATTGGTGGTTGTCCTGGTGGCACGCAGTGTCTATGCATGATGCAGAAGCTGCGATTGCTGGACGGCTCCGAGGATAACCCGCTTTTTTGCCGGAAGCAAGAAACCCGTCTCCCGCCTGTCGACGTCAACTGGGAACCGCAACTCCAGAACTCCAGCGAACTCCGTCGCCTGCGCTCATCTCGCGGACGATGAACCCGTTTGCCATGCCGTACTCGATGGCCTCGGGGGGCAACTCCGGCTCCGTGCTCAGTGCGATCACCGCAGGTCCGGCACCGGAAAGTACAGCTGCAATGCCGTAACGCCGCAACAGCCGAAGGTATTCCGCCGACGCCGGCATCGCGGGCGCCCGCTGGGGCTGGTGCAGCACATCCTCGGTGGCGGCCATCAGCAGGTCCGGCCGTTCGGTGAGGGCGACGACCAACAGCGCAGCGCGGCTCACGTTGAAGCGCGCGTCGCCGTGGCTGACCTGCGCGGGGAGCAGCACCCGAGTCTCCGCGGTCGACGAGCGGGCCTCGGGAATCGCCGGAAACAGATGGATGTCGGGGTGGAGCCGCAACGGCACCGCGGCATAGCCGGGCGGCTCGCGGGTGCTGTCGGTCCACGACACCACCGCGCCACCGAGCACTGCGGCCGCGGCGTTGTCCGGATGGCCTTCGAACTGCGAGGCCAGCTGGATGAGTTGCGTTTCACTGAGCGGAGTCGAATCTACTTGCGCCAGAAGGCCGTTCACTGCCGCGAGGCCTCCGACCACCGCCGCGGCGGACGAGCCGAGCCCGCGAGAGTGCGGGATCACATTGCGACATCGCACGGCCAGGCCGGAAGCGCTGACGCCGGCTGCCTGCAGGCCGCATTCGACGGCCCGGACCACCAAGTGATCGGCGCCGCGCGAGAGTTGCTCGGCGTCCTCACCTTCGACGTGCACGGTCAAGCCGGAAGTCGTTGTCTCGACGACGATTTCGTCGTAAAGACTCAACGCCAGGCCGATGCTGTCGAAGCCCGGGCCGAGATTGGCGGTCGACGCCGCGACGACGGCGCTGGCCAAGAGCCCGGAAGGCAGCACCGGGGTCATCTAAACGAGCCCCAACTTCGCGACGACGGCGACGGGGTCGACGGGTACGGGCGACACGCTCGGCAGGTCTTTCAGTGCGGTGTCGGGATCCTTGAGGCCATTGCCGGTCACCGTACACACGACGGTCGAGCCGCGCGGCACCCAGCCGTCCTCGATGGATTTGAGCAGACCGGCGATGCTGGCCGCCGACGCCGGCTCCACGAAGACCCCTTCGGAGCGGGCCACCAGGTGGTAGGCGGCCAGGATCTCGTCGTCGGTGGCAGCCAGGAAGCGCCCGCCAGACTGCTGCTGCGCCTCGACGGCCGACGTCCACGACGCCGGCGAGCCGATGCGGATCGCGGTGGCGATGGTCTCGGGCTTGCTCACCGGCTGGCCCAGCACCAGCGGCGCCGCGCCGGCCGCCTGGGTTCCCAGCATGCGGGGCAGCTTGTCGATGACACCCTCGCGGTGATATTCGGTGTAGCCCTTCCAGTACGCGGTGATGTTGCCGGCGTTGCCGACCGGCAGCGCATGCACGTCAGGCGCGACGCCGAGCGCGTCGACGATCTCGAATGCCGCCGTCTTCTGGCCCTCGATGCGCACCGGATTGACCGAGTTGACCAGTGAGATGGTCGGAAAATCGTTGGCCATCTTGCGGGCCAGTTCCAGGCAGTCGTCGAAGTTGCCGTCGATCTGGATGATCTTGGCGCCGTGCATCACCGCCTGGGCCAGCTTGCCCATTGCGATCTTGCCCTGTGGTATGAGCACCGCACAGGTGATGCCCGCGCGCGCAGCGTAGGCGGCCGCCGACGCCGAGGTGTTTCCCGTCGACGCGCACAGCACGGCCTTTTGGCCGCGGGCCACCGCGTCGGTGACCGCCATGGTCATGCCGCGGTCCTTGAACGAGCCGGTGGGATTGAGGCCCTCGACCTTCAGATGCACTGTGCAGCCGGTCAACTCGGACAGCCCGGTCGCATGGACCAACGGGGTGCCGCCCTCGAACAGGGTGACCGGGGTCCAGTCGTCGCCGACGGGCAGCCGGTCACGGTAGGCCGCAATCACACCCGGCCACGGCTGATGGGTGCTGGTCTTCGGCACACTCATGGGTTGGTTCCTTCCAGCCGCAGCACACTGGCCACGGCCTGCACCACATCCAGATCCTCCAGCGCGGCGACCGTTTCGGACAGTGCGCCGTCGGTGGCCCGGTGGGTGACGACGACGACGCGAGCCCCGACCCGCTGGCCGCCCTGGTCGACCACGCCTTCCTGCCGGACTTCGGCGATGCTCACTTCCCGTTTGGCGAATTCTGCTGCCACCGAGGACAATACGCCGGGCTCATCGGCGACGTGCATGCTGACGTAGTAGCGGGTCGAAGCGAGGCTTATCGGAATGACCGGCAGCTGAGCGTATTTGGACTCCCGTGGGCCGCGGCTGCCCAGCACACGGTTGCGGGCGGCCATCACCAAGTCTCCGGTTACCGCCGAGGCGGTCGGCGCTCCCCCGGCACCCTGGCCGTAGAACATCAATCGACCGGCGGCTTCGGCCTCGACCACCACCGCGTTGAAGGCGCCGTTGACCGCGGCCAGCGGATGGCTCAACGGCACCAGCGCGGGATAGACCCGCGCCGAAACGCGTTGCTGGCCACCGTCGACCTTGACGCGTTCACAGATGGCCAGCAGTTTGATGGTGCAGCCCAGCGCGCGCGCCGACTCGAAGTCGTCGGGAGTGATGTGAGTGATGCCCTCCCGGTAGACGTCGTCGGCGGTAACGCGAGTGTGAAAGGCAATGGACGCCAGGATGGCGGCCTTGGCGGCGGCGTCGTAACCCTCGACGTCGGCGGTGGGATCGGCCTCCGCATAGCCGAGCGCACTCGCGTCGGCCAACGCAGCGGCGTAGTCGGCGCCGGTGCTGGCCATCTCGGAGAGGATGTAGTTGGTGGTGCCGTTGACGATGCCGGCCACCCGCTGAACCGTGTCGCCTGCCAGCGACTGGGTCAGCGGGCGGATGACCGGGATGGCACCCGCCACGGCGGCCTCGAAATACAGGTCGACGTTGGCGGTTTCGGCCGCCTGGGCGAGTTCGCCGGTGGAGATCGACAGCAGCGCCTTGTTCGCGGTGACGACGGACTTGCCG
This sequence comes from Mycobacterium branderi, assembly GCF_010728725.1. Classification (NCBI taxonomy): domain Bacteria; kingdom Bacillati; phylum Actinomycetota; class Actinomycetes; order Mycobacteriales; family Mycobacteriaceae; genus Mycobacterium; species Mycobacterium branderi. The sequence goes on along the minus strand of NZ_AP022606.1, from coordinate 3,011,316 downwards.
TGCTCGAGCGCCGACAGGATCGCCTTGCGCGCCGGTTCGACCGGCCCCATCAGCTCGACGACAATGTCGACGTCCTCGCGGGATACCAGCTCTTCGATGTTGTCGGTGAGCAACTCGATGGGCACGCCGCGGTCGGCGGCCACCCGGCGCACACCAATTCCGCGCAGCACCAAGGGGGCACCGATCCGGGCCGCGAGGTCGTCGGCGCTGTCCTCGATGATGCGGACAACCTCACTGCCGACATTGCCCAAGCCCAGCACCGCTACACCGACCGGCTTTCCGTTACCGCTCACGCCTCACCTCACCTCCAAGCTCAACAGGTCATCGACCGTCTCCCGGCGCAGGACCAGTCTGGCCTGTCCGTCGCGCACGGCCACCACTGCCGGGCGGCCGATCAGGTTGTAGCGGCTCGACAGCGAGTAGCAATATGCGCCGGTTGCCGCCACGGCCACCAGGTCGCCGGGTTGCAGGTCTGCCGGAACCCAGGCATCACGCACGACGATATCGCCGCTCTCGCAGTGCTTTCCGACCACGCGGGCCAGCGTTGGCTCGGCGTCGCTGGTCCTGGAGACCAGCCGGACGTCGTACTCCGCGGCGTAGAGCGCGGTGCGGATGTTGTCGCTCATGCCGCCGTCGACGCTGACGTAGCGGCGCCGTGCCGTCGCGCTCACGTCGACGTCCTTGACTGTGCCGACCTCGTAGAGCGTGATGGTCCCGGGCCCGGCGATCGCCCGGCCGGGTTCGACGATGAGCCGGGGCGCCGGCAGGCCGACCGCAGCGGATTCATTGCGCACGATCGCGCCGAGCTTGGCCGCCAAATCGCTGAGCGGCGGCGGATCGTCGGGTGGCAGGTACGAGATCCCAAGACCGCCACCGAGGTCGACGGTTGAGATCTGCGACGTCTTGTCGACACCGAACTCGGCGACGATGTCGTGAAGCAGGCCGATGACGCGGTGTGCGGCCAGCTCGAACCCCGCCACGTCGAAGATCTGCGAACCGATATGACTATGCAGCCCAACCAGTCTGAGGTTGTCGGTGGCGAAGACGCGTTTCACGGCGGCCATCGCCGCGCCGCTGGTCAGCGACAACCCGAACTTCTGGTCCTCGTGGGCGGTGGAGATGAACTCGTGGGTGTGTGCCTCCACTCCCACGGTGACCCGGATCAGCACGTCCTGGACCACGCCGGCGTCGGCGGCGATCGCGTCGAGGCGCTCGATCTCGGTCATCGAGTCCAGCACGACATGCCCGATCCCGGCCTTGACCGCGGCGGTCAGCTCGGCGACCGATTTGTTGTTGCCGTGAAAGGCGATTCGCTCGGGTGGGAAGCCGGCTTCTAGCGCGACGGACAGCTCGCCGCCGGTGCACACGTCGAGCGACAGACCTTCTTGATTTATCCAGCGGGCAATTTCGGTGCACAGGAACGCCTTGGCAGCGTAGTGGACGTTCTCCCCGCCGCCGAATGCCTTGGCCATCTCGCGGCAGCGTGAGCGGAAGTCGTCTTCGTCGATGACGAAAAGCGGGGTGCCGTACCGCCGCGCCAGCTCGGTCACCGTCACGTCCGCGATACTGACGTCGCCGTCCTTGTTGCGAACGGCGTTGCGCGGCCAGACGTTCGGCGCAAGGTTGAGCAGTTCCTGCGAGGTCTGCGGCCGCGGTGGTGCGCCCGCGTGATGGATTTCTTCGGCGTGTCGTGGGCCGGCCGGATGTGCGCTCACATTCGCTCCGGAGCGGTGACGCCAAGGATTGCCAAGCCGTTGGCAATGACCTGACGGGTGGCCTGGCACAACGCAAGTCGCGCGGTGTGTAGCTCGTTGGGTTCCTCGTCGCCTTGCGGCAATACCCGGCAGGAGTCGTAGAACCGGTGGTAGTCGCCGGCGAGGTCTTCCAGGTAGCGGCACACCCGATGCGGCTCTCTCAGCGACGCAGCGGTTTGGAGCACCCGGGGGAACTCGCCCAGGCCGCGGATCAGCGTGCCCTCTTTGTCGTGGGTGAGCAGTTCGAGGTGGCTGGTGTCCGGGATGAGGCCGAGTTCGGCGGCGTTACGGGCCAGCGCCGAGAGCCGGGCATGCGCGTATTGCACGTAGTAGACCGGGTTTTCGTTGGACGCCGAGGACCACAGCGCGAGGTCGATGTCGATCGGGGTGTCCACCGAGGAGCGGATGAGGCTGTAGCGGGCAGCGTCGACACCGATCGCCTCGACCAGGTCGTCGAGCGTGATCACCGTGCCGGCCCGCTTGCTCATCCGGACCGTCTGGCCGTCGCGGACCAGGTTGACCATCTGTCCGATGAGCACCTCGACGGTCGCCGGGTCGTCACCGAAGGCGGCCGCGGCGGCCTTCAGCCGGGAGATGTAGCCGTGATGGTCGGCGCCGAGCATGTAGATGCACAGGTCGAAGCCGCGCTGGCGCTTGTCGAGGTAGTAGGCCAGGTCGCCGGCGATATATGCGGGCCGGCCGTCGCTCTTGATCACGACGCGGTCCTTGTCGTCGCCAAATGCGCTGGTGCGCAACCAGGTTGCGCCGTCCTTCTCGTAGATGTTGCCGTTTTCGCGGAGTTTCTCGATGGCTTGGGCGACCCGGCCGCTGGTGTGCATCGACTCTTCGTGGGTGTAGACGTCGAAGTCGGTGCCGAAGTCATGCAGCGACTGCTTGATGTGGGTGAACATCAAGTCGACGCCGATCGCCCTAAACGTTTCGTGCTGCTGTGCCTCAGGGAGTTGTAGTCCGTCAGGTGCTTTTTCAAGCACCTGTGCGGCGATGTCGGTGATGTAGCTGCCCGCGTAACCGTCCTCGGGCGTCGGCTCGCCTTTGGCAGCGGCGATCAGCGAGTTGGTGAACCGGTCGATTTGCGCGCCGTGGTCGTTGAAGTAGTACTCGCGTGTGACGTCGGCGCCTTGGGTCGTCAGCAACCTGCCGAGGGCGTCGCCGACGGCCGCCCAGCGGGTGCCGCCGATGTGGATGGGGCCGGTGGGGTTGGCCGAGACGAACTCCAGGTTGATCTTGTGGCCAGCCTGGGTGTCGGAGTGGCCGTATGTGGCGCCGGCGTCGATGACGTTGTTAACGATGACGCCCTGCGCCGACGCGGCCAGCCGCAGGTTGATGAAGCCCGGTCCGGCTACCTCGGCCGAGGCGATGCCGTCGGTCTGCGCGAGCGCGTCGGCCAGCCATCCGGCCAGTTCGCGCGGGTTGGCGCCGACCTTTTTCGCGACCTGCATCGCCAGGTTGCTGGCGTAGTCGCCGTGCTCGGGGTTGCGTGGCCGCTCTACGGTGACCGTGGCCGGCAGCGCGTCGGTGTCGAGGCCGCGCTCGGTCAGCACCGCGGTGGCGGTGTCCTTGAGCAGCTCAGCCAGGTCAGCGGGGGTCACGAGGCTCCATCCTATTGGCTGAGGTGTTCACGACCCGAATCCGTTCCGGTGGTCGGCTGTCCGCTTTGATGCGCTAGTCTGGCTGGGCCCATTGGCGCAGCATCTCGCGCATGCGCCCCCGTAGCTCAGGGGATAGAGCGTCTGCCTCCGGAGCAGAAGGCCGCAGGTTCGAATCCTGCCGGGGGCACCCACGTTTCCGCAGGTCAGACGTGGTTTTTGACCTCGACGTGCGTCCGGGGCCACGAGTTGTTGCCGTAGCCTTTGGGGTTCCACAGTGATGCCGCCGATTCAGGTTGGGTGTTGCCGGCCGTGTCCCATGCCCGAGCCGTCACCGTCAGCGGCCCCGGCTCGGCATTCACGGTCAGCGACCAATGCCGCCACGCCCACCGGCTGAGCGCCGGCTCGAGTGTGGCCTGACGCCAGCTGCGCCCGTCGTCGAGAGACACGTCGACGCGGGCGATGCCGCGATCGCCATCGGTAAGGGCATAACCGCGGATGGTTAACGGCCCTGCGGGGATCTCAGCACCGTTCTCCGGAACCAGGATGTCGCAATTCAGCGCCACGGACGACAACGAGATGCCTTCGTCCGGTCCTGCGGTATTTGGATCGGCATCGGCGGGAAGGATTCGATAGGCAACGGCTTGAAAGTAGTTGTGCGACGGCGTTTCTCGCACGGTGATCGTGTTGACCCATTTCACGCTGCGGGCCCCGATGTATCCCGGTACCAGTACCCGCACGGGACCGCCGTGGATTCTCGGGAGCGGCTGGCCATTCATCTCGAAAACCAGCAGAACCTCTTCCGAGCTGGCCTTCTCGACAGGGATCGAGCCGCCGAAGGGCTGGGCCGGAACAGCCAGCGGCGACACGTCGGGCGCCACGAACGCAACGTGTAAACCGGCGCGACGGACCCCGGCGGCGTCGAGAACGTCGGCCAACCGCACACCGCGCCATTCGGCCGTCGATGTCGCCCCCGGTCCCCACGGGTCCTCGCCGACGATCTCGCGGATCTCGCTGAATTCGGCCCGACGGTTTCCTGCGCACTGCAGGGTCGCGACGACCGTGTGCGCACGAAATCTGCTGGTCAGCTCATCGAAGGTCAGGCTGAGCGGGTTGGCGACCAGTCCATCGACGGTGAGCCGCCACTGGTCGGGCGGGATGTCGGGGATGGGGCCATGGTTGCGGCAGTAGAAGACGTCCAGCGGTGTGATTCCGTCACTGGCCAGCGCCACGGGAGCCGCTTCCGCATTAAACGGGCACTGGCCGTGCACGATGACGGCGGCGGCGCTCTTACCCCACATCTGTCCAGCTTGCCTGGTGGCAACCGCCGACTTAAAGGCCGGCAACCACCTCGGCTACCCGGCGCAGCTGGACCAGATCCGAACTGGTTGGGATGAGCTGAATTTCGTCGGTGCCGATCGCTTCGAACTTCCGTAGCACCGCGACCAGTTCGTCGTCGCTGCCGGCAAATCCGGTCGTCGGCGCCATCGCGTCGACATACTCCGCCGGTATCCAGTTCATGTAGCGGCGCAGATGCCGATGCATCTGCTGGCGGGCGTCGTCGGCGGGGCCGAGCGCGAACCAGAACGACGTCGCCAGGTGAGGTTTCGGCTTGCCCGCCTCGGCCCACGCCATCCGCGCCACATCGAACAGCTCGTTTTGCTTGGCGACGTCGAGGTCCAACGTGGTGCCGGCCAGCCCGTCGGCCCAGGCAGCGGCGCTGCGGACGGTCTTCGGGCCGATGGTGCCGACCAGCAGCGGCGGGCCGCCCGACTGAACCGGCGTCGGCCCGACCGGCAGCACCGACTCGGTGATCTTCTCCCCCGCCCAGACGCGCTTCATCACCGCCACCCGCTCGGCCATGCCGTGCATCGTCTGCGTCGCCGGATCTGCGCCAACTGCTTCGTAATCCTCAGTCCTGCCGCCGACACCGATGCCGACGGTCAGCCGCCCATCACACAACATGTCGCCGGTGGCCAGGGCTTTCGCCAGCATGACCGGGTCGTGCAACTGGGGCACGATCACCGTCGTCACCAGGCGTACCCGATCGGTCCAGGCGGCCAGTGCGCCCAGCAGCGTCAACGTCTCCGGGTTGTCGAACGCGATGCGCTCACCCCAGCACAGCGACGAGAACGGGCCCTCGTCGATCGCGCAAGCCCAGTCACGGAGCACGCGCGCATCCAAGTCCGGTTCCATCACGGGCATGGTCATCCCTATCTGCACGACCGCGATTCTGGCAGCATGTGCCGCGTGGCCATCACCACCACCTCCATCGCGCATGTCCGGCTCACCGTCACCGATATCGAGCGATCCCGGCAGTTCTACGAGAGCGTCTTCGGCTGGCCGGTTTTGGTCGAGCTTCCCGAAAACGCCGACGAAGCGACCCGCAACCAACTGGGTTTTCTGTTCGGTGGCGTCATCTACGACCTGGGTGGCGCGCTGATCGGGCTGCGGCCGGTTGCCAGCGACCGCTTCGACGAAGATCGTGTGGGCCTGGACCACATCGCGTTCCGATGCGCTGACAGAGACGAATTAGACGCTGCAGCAACGCATCTCGACGAGCTGGGTATCCACCATGAGCCGGTCAAAGACATCGGGCCGTCGTACATCCTGGAGTTCCGCGACCCGGACAACATCGCCCTGGAGCTGACCGCGCCGAAGTAGTCGCCACCCCCGTGAGCGTGCGCAGAATGACATCAGACGCGGCGTATCGACGGACAAACACTCACGCTCGCGCAGAATGGAGAGATGCCTATTGCTTTGAACCACACCATCGTCGCCGCACGCGACAAGCGGGAGTCCGCAGAGTTTCTCACCGAGTTGTTCGGGCTACCGGATCCGGTGCCGTTCGGCCACTTCCTGACCGTCAAACTCGAACACGGCGTCGACCTCGACTACGCCGATGTACCCGAGACAGAGGACATCCGGCCACAGCACTACGCGTTTCTGGTCTCCGAGGACGACTTCGACGCCATCTACGGCAAGATCCAATCACGCGGAATTCAGCACTGGGCCGATCCCCGCGCGCAGCACCCCGGCGAGATCAACCACAACGACGGTGGCCGCGGCGTGTACTTCCAAGACCCCGGCGGTCATTTCCTGGAGATCATCACCCGCCCCTACGGCTCGGGTGGCTGAGCGCTACCTGCCGTGGCGCTTGCGTTCCTGGTCCCGATACGCGTCGGCGAGCTGGCCGACATGCTTGGGCAGGGCATTCGCGGCGACGTCGGCAACCGTCGTTTCCTCTAATACCGAGCGCATGCTGGCCCGCAGCGCCCGCCACACGTCGGTCAGCGCCGCGGTGGGACCGGAATAGGGCAGGTCGCCCAGACCGATGTCGCGCACGCTGGCCAACGGCCCGTCGATGCAGCGCAACACGTCGGCGATGCTGATCTCGGTGGCCGGACGCGCCAGCTCGTAGCCGCCGTCTCGGCCCCGGTGGCTGCGCACCAACCGATCGGTGCGCAGGTCCGACAGGATGTCGACCAGAAACTGCGGCGGGATCCCCTGGGCGTTCGCCAGGTCTTCGGTCTTGACCAGCGTGCCGCTGTCGGCCGTTGCGAGCTGCACCATCGCCCGCACTGCGTACTCCGCCTTGGCCGACATCCGCATGATCTGAGGTTAGCCAGTGACGGCCAGCACCGCCTCGGCGTATTCGGGCCGGCACACCACCAGATCCGGCAGCAGCGGGTCGCTCTGGTTGTAGGCCAGCGGCGACCCGTCGATGCGCGAGGTGTGCAGACCCGCGGCGCGGGCCACCGCGACCGGTGCGGCCGAATCCCATTCGTATTGCCCACCGGCGTGGACGTAGACGTCGGCCAAGCCTTGAATGACCGCGGCGACTTTCGCTCCCGCCGACCCCATCTCCACCAGCGTGCCGTTGAGGTGGTCGCGTACCTGCAGTGCGATCGCCGGCGGGCGGGTGCGGGACACCACCACCCGGGGCGGGCCCGAATGCGGCGGTGGCGACGCGACGTCGGGTGTGGCCAGCGTGATGCCCTGCGCGGGCAGCGCGACGGCTCCCGCGACCAGTTCGCCGGATTGCCACAGCGCGACGTGCACGGCCCAATCCTCGCGGCCGAGTTCGGAGAACTCGCGCGTGCCGTCCAGCGGGTCGACGATCCACACCCGCTCCGAGCTCAGCCGCACCCGGTTGTCGGCGCCCTCTTCGGACAGCACCGCGTCAGCAGGCCGTTCGCGCTCCAGAGCCTCGATCAGAAAATCGTGGGAACGCTTGTCCCCCGCCGCTTTTCGCTCCGCCTCGGTCGCCCCGGCCAATTCCTCGCGCACGGCAAGCAGCAACTCGCCCGCCAGGCTGGCCAGCCGCGCCGCCAGCTCGTGATCGCTCACCTGCGCGACTTGAGCAGATCGAGGACTTGCTGCGCCTGCTCGTCGACCGACATTGCGGGTGTCAGGCGCAGATCCGGGTTCTTGGGCCGCTGATAGGGACTGTCGATCCCGGTGAAGTGGGTGATCTCACCGGCACGCGCCTTGGCGTAAAGGCCCTTGGGATCCCGCTTTTCGCAGTCTTCGATCGGGGTGTCGCAGAACACCTCGAAGAAGTCGAGCCCGGCTTCGGCGTGCACCTGCCGGGCCAGTTCGCGGTGCTCGGCGAGCGGGCTGATCGCCGGCACCAGCACGGTGTGGCCGGAATCGGCGAGCAGGGTCGCGACGTGTGCGAGCCGGCGCAGGTTCTCGGCGCGATCGGCCATCGAGAAGCCCAGGTCGGCGTTCAGGCCGTGGCGCAGGTTGTCGCCGTCGAGAACATAAGCGGGAACATCGTTTTCGAGCAGCTTGCGCTCGACGAGCATGGCCACCGACGACTTTCCCGAACCGGAAAGCCCGGTGAACCACACCGTGCGGCCCCGTGCCATCCGGTCCTCGGCGGTCACCAGCGACTTGTGCCGCACGGTGTTGGGGCTCGACGTGCGCCCGGCGACGTCGCGCAGCACCATGCCGGCCGCCACCGTGCCGTTGGTGGCCGGGTCGATCAGGATGAACGACCCGGTGCTGGCGTTGCGGGTGTACTCGTCGAGCAGCAGCGGCACCTGGGTGCGCAGCGAGATGCGGCCAAGTTCGTTGAGGTTCAACGCCGTTGCGCTCTTGTCACGGTGCAGCGTGTTGACGTCGAGGCGGTAGTCCAGCCCGGTGACGATCGCCCGCGTGGTGCGGGTGGTGTGCTTGACAAGGTACTCGCGCCCCGCCTCCAGCGCCGAGCCGTCGGCCATCCAGCAGACCGTCGCGTCGAACTCCTGGGTGACCCGCGGCTGGTTGGTGACGCGGGCGATCATGTCCCCGCGCGAGATGTCGATGTCGTCGGCGAGTCGCACCGAGACCGCCATCGGCGGAAACGCTTCGTCCACCGGCCCAGTGGGCCCTTCGATTTCGGTGATGCGGCTGGTCTTGCCTGCCGGCAACACGATGACCTCGTCGCCGGGACGCATCACACCGCTGGCCACCGAGCCTGCGTAGCTGCGGTAGTCGTGATGCTCGCGGGTCTGCGGCCGGATGACGTACTGCACCGGGAACCGCACGTCGACCAGGTTGCGGTCACCGGCGATGAACACCTCCTCGAGGTGCGACAGCAGCGCCGGTCCGTCGTACCACGGCGTCTTGTCGGACTTGGTCACCACGTTGTCGCCGTGCAGCGCCGACATCGGGATGGCGAGCACGTCATGCACATCGAGGCGCGTGGCGAAGGCGTGGAAGTCGTCGCGAATGGCCTCGAAAGCTTCTTGGTCCCAGTCGATCAGGTCCATCTTGTTGACCGCGAGCACGATGTGCTCGATACCCAGCAGCGACGCCAGGAAGGTGTGCCGGCGCGACTGCTCCAGCAGACCGTGGCGTGCATCGACTAGCACGATCGCCAGCTGGGCCGTGGACGCCCCGGTCACCATGTTGCGGGTGTACTGAACGTGGCCGGGCGTGTCGGCGATGATGAATTTGCGCTTGGGCGTGGCGAAATAGCGGTAGGCGACGTCGATCGTGATGCCCTGCTCGCGTTCGGCGCGCAACCCGTCGGTGACCAGCGCCAGGTCGGTGTAGTCGTGGCCGCGTTGCTTCGACGTGGCTTCCACCGATGCCCACTGGTCTTCCATCACGGCCTTGGAGTCGTACAGCAGCCGCCCGATCAGGGTGGACTTGCCGTCGTCGACGGAGCCGGCCGTCGCGATACGCAGCAATGTCGTCATCAGAAGTACCCCTGCCGCTTGCGGTCTTCCATGCCTGCCTCGGAGATCCGGTCGTCGGCGCGGGTCGCCCCACGTTCGGTCAGCCGCGACACCGCCGTCTCGGCGATCACCTCCGAGACCGTGGCCGCCGTCGACTCCACACATCCCGTACAGGTGACGTCACCGACGGTGCGGAAGCGCACCGTCGCCTCGAACACCTCCTCGTCGGGACGGGGCTGCATGTGCCGGTGCACGGCCAGCAGCATCCCGTCGCGCTCGAACACCTTGCGCCGGTGGGCGAAGTAGATCGACGGCAGCATGACCTTCTCGGCGCCGATGTAGGACCACACGTCGAACTCGGTCCAGTTCGACAGCGGGAAGACGCGGATGTGCTCGCCCTTGTGGTGGCGGCCGTTGTAGAGGTTCCACAGCTCGGGTCGCTGGGCTTTGGGGTCCCACTGGCCGAACTCGTCGCGGAAGCTGAACACCCGCTCCTTGGCCCGCGCCTTCTCCTCGTCACGGCGGGCGCCGCCGAATGCCGCGTCGAACTTTTTCTCGCGAATGGCTCTAAGGAGAGTCACCGTCTGGATCGGGTTGCGTGACGGGATGGTCTCGACGACGCGGCCGGCGTCGATATCGTCTTGCACCTTCGCCACGATCAACCGCACCCCGGTTTGCTCGACCAACTCGTCGCGGGTGGCGATGACCTCGTCGAAGTTGTGGCCGGTGTCGACGTGCATCACCGGGAACGGCAGCCGGCCCGGCCGGAACGCCTTGAGCGCCAGGTGCAGCATCACGATCGAGTCCTTGCCGCCGGAGAACAGCAGCACCGGGCGCTCGAATTCGGCCGCCACCTCGCGAATGATGTGGATGGCCTCGGCCTCCAGCGAGCGCAGATGGCTCAACTCGTACTGCCCGGCTGTCGGGCTGGCTGTTGCTTGGCTGGTCATAGAGCCTTCGCCTATTCCTGGTAAAGTTGGGTAGATTGGCCTGATTTATGAGCCTTACCGGGAATTTACCGAGACGGGCGGCCGGTGTCAACAACCCCGATCGAGTGTGAATTGAGGGATTCGAGTGTGCGGTGAGGGCGGGAATTGTGCGACCGGGGCCGCCGACGATTCACAGTCGGCGCCCAGGGTTCACACTCGACGCGCTAGAGCGTGACCTCGTTGAGCTTGCCGGTGGCGACGTCGAACACGAAGCCACGCAATGACTCGTGCTTGGTGACGAACGGGTTGGCTTCGATGCGGCGCAGCGACTGGCGCACATCCTCGGCCGGCTCCGGGAAGGCCTCGGCGGCCCAGGCAGGTTTGATGCCGACCTCGTCCTGGATGGCGCGCTTGAAGTCGTCGTCGGTGAAGGTGAGCATCCCGCAGTCGGTGTGGTGGATGAGGATGATCTCGCGAGTGCCCAGCAATCGCTGGCTGATCGCCAGTGAACGGATCGCGTCGTCGGTGACGACGCCGCCGGCGTTGCGGATGACGTGCGCCTCGCCCTCTTTGATTCCCAGCGCGCGGTACACATCGAGCCGGGCATCCATGCATGCGACGATCGCCACGTGTTTGCTCGGCGGCATCGGCAACGGACCGCTGAAGGAGCTCGCGTATTGGGCGTTGTTGGCCAGATAGTCGTCGGTAACCGTCACGCCAATCTCCTTGCGTTGTTTGCTGGATCGAGCATTTCGGGTGGCTGATTCTAACAATTCAGCCGTTGGCGTTCACCGGTACGAATCAGCGGGATCGCATCTGTTCGCGGCAGCCGGCGAGCACATCTCTTACCCTGTGCCCATGCGACACGGGCGAGGCCGGCAGGCATGATCCGCTTCTTGGCGCGTCGCTTGCTGAACTATCTCGTGCTGCTGACGCTGGCGTCGTTCTTGGCGTTCTGCCTGGCGTCGGTGACGTTTCATCCCTTGGACAGTTTCGTCCAGCGGCACCCACAGCCGCCGCCGGAGGCCATTCACGCCAAAGTCGTTGAGCTTGGCCTGGATAAACCGGTACCCGTCCGGTACGCCAACTGGGTTTCCGGCGCGGTTCGCGGTGACTTCGGCGCCACGGTGACCGGCCATCCCGTCTCCGAGGAGCTGTGGCGGCGGATCGGCGTCAGTCTGCGCCTGGTGGTGATCGGCTCCGTGCTGGGCACCGTGATCGGCGTCGTGGTGGGCGCCTGGGGCGCGATCCGGCAGTATCAGCTGAGCGACCGGGTGGTCACGGTGCTGTCGTTGCTCATCCTGAGCATCCCGTCGTTCGTGCTGGCGGGCCTGCTCATCTTGGCCGGGCTCCGAGTCAACATGCTCACCGGCGTGCGGATCTTCCTCTATACCGGCGAGACCTCGCCCATTCCGTTCGGCAGCGCATGGGACCGGATCGTCGACCGCATCCAGCACATCGTGTTGCCGACTCTGACGCTCGCGCTCGGCGCGATCGCGGGTTTCAGTCGCTACCAGCGCAACGCGATGCTCGACGTGCTGGGCGAGGATTTCATCCGGACCGCCCGCGCCAAAGGCCTGACCCGCCGACGCGCGCTATTCAAACACGGCCTGCGCACCGCGCTGATCCCGATGGCCACCTTGTTCGCGTACGGCGTCAGCGGCCTGGTCGTCGGCGCGGTGTTCGTCGAGAAGATCTTCGGCTGGCACGGCATGGGCGACTGGGTGGTGCAAGGCATCTCGACTCAGGACACCAACGTCGTCGTCGCGATCACGGTGTTCACCGGGGCGGCGATTCTAATCGCCGGGCTGCTGTCCGACGTCATCTACGCGATGCTGGATCCCAGGATTCGGGTGTCATGACCGCGCCGGCAGAGACGACGGCAGTCCGGTCCGGTGTTCACCCGGCGGCGTTCGCCTCGCGGCGAAACCTGTTGGTGCGCCGGTTCATCCGTAACAAGCCTGCCGTGGTTGCGCTGGTTCTGTTGATTCTGCTGTTCATCGGCTGCTACGCGCTGCCGCCGCTACTCCCCTACAGCTACACCGCGCTGGACTATGACGCGCTGCTGCAGCCACCGTCGCTGCAGCACTGGTTCGGCACCAACGCGCTCGGCCAGGATTTGTTGGCACGCACGCTGCGGGGCATGCAGAAGTCGATGCTGATCGGTTTCTGTGTCGCCGTGATCTCCACCAGCATCGCCGCCACGGTCGGGTCGGTGGCGGGCTATTTCGGCGGCTGGCGCGACCGGGCGTTGATGTGGCTGGTGGACCTGCTGCTGGTGGTTCCGAGCTTTCTCCTGATCGCCATTGTCACGCCGCGCACCAAGCAGTCCGGTCACATTCTGTGGCTCATCGTGCTGCTGGCAGCGTTCGGCTGGATGGTCAGCTCGCGGATGGTGCGCGGCCTGACGATGAGCCTGCGAGAACGCGAATTCGTCCGTGCGGCAGGGTATATGGGCGTGTCGAGCCGCCGCATCATCATCGGGCACATCGTGCCGAACGTCGCCTCGATCCTCATCATCGACGGCACGCTCAACGTGGGCTCCGCGATCCTCGCCGAAACCGGCTTGAGTTTCCTGGGATTCGGCGTCCAGCCTCCCGACGTGTCGCTGGGCACATTGATCGCCGACGGCACACCGTCGACCGCCACATTCCCATGGGTTTTCCTGTTCCCGGCCGGGGCGCTGGTGCTGATCGTGTTGTGCGCCAACCTCGCCGGCGACGGGCTGCGCGACGCGGTTGATCCCAGCAGCGGAGCAGCGCGCCGCAGAAAGCGGCGTGCGAAATGACCGCGCTGCTCGACGTAACGGATTTGACCGTGACCTTCGAAACCGAGGACGTGGTCGTACCCGCCGTGCGCGGCACCAGCTACCACATCGACCCCGGCGAAGTGGTCGCCATCGTCGGGGAGTCCGGTTGCGGCAAAACCACGGCCGCGATGGCCGTCGTCGGATTGCTCCCGGAATACGCCCGGGTGTCAGGATCGGTGCGGTTGCACGGCGAGGAGTTGGTCGGGCGGTCCGACCAGGCGATGTCGCGGATCCGCGGCAAGACCATCGGCACCGTGTTCCAAGACCCGATGTCGGCGCTGACGCCCGTCTACACCGTCGGTGACCAGATCGCCGAGGCCGTCGAGGTCCACCACCGCGGGATCGGCCGAGCCGATGCCCGCAAGCGCGCCGTCGAACTGCTCGAGTTGGTCGGTATCGCGCAGCCACAGCACCGCGCCAAGGCCTTCCCACACGAGCTGTCCGGCGGTGAGCGCCAGCGGGTGGTGATCGCGATCGCGATCGCCAACGATCCGGACCTGCTGATCTGCGACGAGCCGACCACCGCGCTGGATGTCACCGTGCAGGCGCAGATCCTCGACGTGCTGCGAACCGCGCGCGACGTCACCGGCGCCGGCGTGCTGATCATCACCCACGACTTGGGTGTGGTGTCGGAGTTCGCGGATCGGGCGCTGGTCATGTACGCCGGGCGGCCTGTCGAGATCGCTACTGTCGACGAGATTTACCGCGACCGCCGGATGCCCTACACCGTCGGGCTGCTGGGTTCGGTGCCGCGCCTCGACGCCCCGCAGGGCACCCGGCTGATCCCGATTCCCGGCGCGCCGCCGACGATGACGTCTTTGTCCCCCGGCGCCTGTACCTTCGCCCCGCGCTGTCCGCTGGCCATCGACGAATGCCGGTCAGCGGAACCGGATCTGGTCACTATTGCCGACGGCCACCGGGCGGCGTGCATTCGCACCGACCATGTCGCCGGCCGCAGTGCGGCCGAAATCTTCGGTGTGTCAACCGGACCGTCGTACACCGATACCGCGGCCGGCGAACCGCCGGTCGTGCTGCAAGTGGCGGATCTGGTCAAGACCTACCCGCTGACCAAGGGTGTGGTGTTCCGCAGGCGGGTCGGCGAGGTGCGCGCGGTCGACGGCGTCAGCTTCACCCTGGAGCAGGGCCGCACGCTGGGCATTGTCGGCGAATCAGGTTCGGGCAAATCGACCACGCTGTCCCAAATTCTCGACCTCGCCCGGCCGCAGGCGGGGTCCATCGAGATACTCGGCGCCGACGTCGCGGCCTTGGACTCAAGTGCCCGCCGCAGGCTCCGCACGGAGCTGCAGGTGGTGTTCCAGGACCCGGTCGCCTCCCTGGACCCCCGGCTGCCGGTCTTCGACGTCATCGCCGAGCCGTTAGTAGCCAATGGGTTCGACAGGCGCCGCTGCGAGGAAAGGGTCGCCGAGTTGCTGGACATCGTCGGGCTGGACCACGCCGATGCCAGCCGCTATCCCGCCGAGTTCTCCGGCGGGCAAAAGCAGCGAATCGGCATTGCGCGGGCGTTGGCTCTGCAGCCGAAGATTCTTGCGCTCGACGAGCCGGTGTCGGCGCTCGACGTGTCGATACAGGCAGGGATCATCAACCTGTTGTTGGACCTGCAGGAGCAGTTCGGGTTGTCGTATCTGTTTGTGTCGCATGACCTTTCGGTGGTCAAGCACCTGGCTCACCGGGTCGCGGTGATGTACAAGGGAACGATCGTCGAACAGGGCGACGGCGAGCAGGTCTTCACCGATCCGCAGCACGAGTACACCCGACGACTACTGGCCGCGGTCCCGCGGGCCCACGCCGATGCCTAGCCGGCTCGCGGTGCTGGCGGCGGTGGTGCTGTTGGTCGTCACCGGCTGCTCGAGCGGGTACCGCGACCTTCGACAGACCCACGCCGCGCGGGTCGGCAGCACCAGCGACATCAACCCGAGAGATCCGGCGACGCTGCGCGACGGCGGGAACCTGCGGCTTGCGCTGACATCGTTCCCGGAAAACTTCAACGAGCTCAGCATCGACGGCAACACCGCCGACGTCGGCTCCATTGTCGCGCCGACGCTGCCGGGCGCGTTCATCACCCAGCCCGACGGCTCGCTGAAGCTCAACACCGACTACTTCACCAACGTCGAATTGACCAGCACCACACCTCAGGTCGTCACCTACACCATCAATCCGAAGGCAGTGTGGAGCGACGGCACCCCGATCACCTGGGAAGACCTCAAATCCGAGGTCGACGCGTGCAGCGGCCGCGACAAGCGCTACCTGATCGCCAGCAGAGCAGGATTCGAGCGGGTGAAGTCGGTGACCCGAGGCGTGGACGATCGCCAGGCGATCGTGACTTTCGCCGAACCGTACGCGGAGTGGCGAGGGATGTTCGCCGGCGGGATGCAGCCACGCAGCATGACCGCGAACCCGGACGTCTTCAACAAGGGCCAACTCAACGCGCCCGGTCCGTCGGCCGGACCGTTCATCGTGACCACCATCGACCGGACCGCGCAGCGCATTGTGCTGACCCGCAATCCGCGTTGGTGGGGCGCCAAACCGCGGCTGGACTCCATCACGTTCCTGGTGCTCGACGCCGCGGCCGTCATTCCCGCGCTGCAGAACAACGCGATCGATGCGGCCGGAGTGAGCACCCTCGATGACATGGTCACCGCGCAGCGCACGCCGGGAATCGTGATCCGTAGCGCTCCGGCCCCCACCTGGTACCACTTCACATTCAACGGCGCACCCGGATCGATTGTGGCCGACGAGAAGTTGCGGCTGGCGATTTGCCGAGGCATCGACCGCCAGGCGATCGTCGACGTCGTGCAGCATGGTCTGACGGCCCATCCGGCGCCGCTGAACAATCACGTCTACGTCGCCGGCCAGGTGGGCTACCAAAACAACAGCGCGCCAGCCGATTACAACCCCGAGCAGGCCCGCCGGGATTTGGACGCGTTGGGCTGGAAGCTCAACGGGGCGGTGCGGGAGAAGAACGGCAAACCGCTGGTGATCCGCGACGTGTTCTACGACGGGCAATCGGCCCGGCAAATCGCCCTGGTGGCTCAGCAGAACCTGGCGCAGATCGGGGTCAAGTTGCAGCTCGACCCCAAGCCAGGTACCGGATTCTTCAGCCAGCACGTGTCCGTCGGCGACTTCGACATCACCCAATTCGGCTGGGTAGGCAACGCTTT
This sequence comes from Mycobacterium branderi, assembly GCF_010728725.1. Lineage (NCBI taxonomy): Bacteria > Bacillati > Actinomycetota > Actinomycetes > Mycobacteriales > Mycobacteriaceae > Mycobacterium > Mycobacterium branderi. The sequence goes on along the minus strand of NZ_AP022606.1, from coordinate 2,994,868 downwards.
CCCGCTGTCCGCGCTGCCGCAGATCTACACCTCCGACGGGGACAGCAATTTCGGCAAGATCGGCAATCGCGAAATCGACGCCAAGATCGCGCAGACGCTCTCCGAGCTGGATCCAGACAAGGCGCGCGCGCTGGCCAACCAGGTCGACACGATGATCTGGCAGGAAGGCTTCAACCTGCCGCTGTTCCAGTCACCCGGCGACATCGCGGTGCGCAGCACGCTGGCCAACTTCGGCGCGCACGGGCTTGCCGACGTGGTCTATACCGCGATCGGGTTCACCCGGTAGTGCCCAGTGGCCACTTATTGCACGCGTCCGACGAAAAAGCGTGTCATAACTGGCCGCTCGAGGAGATCAGGTCGGCGGCCTTCTCGCCGATCAGCACTGTAGGCGCATGGGTGTGGCCGCGGATGATGCTCGGCATCACCGACGCGTCGGCCACCCGCAACGCCTCCACACCGCGGACCCGTAGTTGCGGGTCGACGACGCTGGCGTCGTCGTTGCCCATCCGGCAGGTGCTCACCGGGTGGTACAGGGTGTGCGAGCAGGTGTTGAGCGCCTCCTCGAGGGTGGCGTCATCCAGTTCGGTGGCACCCCGCGGCCGGGCGATGGCGCCGAGCAGGCCCTTCAGCGGCGAGGTTTCGGCGAGCTGCGCGCAGATCCGCAGGCCCGCCATCATCGTGGCGCGGTCGACGCCGTCGGGGTCCGAGAGGTAGCGCGGGTCGATGATCGGCTTGGCGAGCGGGTCGGCCGATCGCAGCAGGATCTGCCCGCGGCTGTGCGGCTTGAGCAGGATGGGCCCGAACACCACCGCGTGCCCGGTGTACGGCTCGCCGATTCCCTCGTCGAAGTAGGGTGCCGGCGCGAAAATCAGCTCCAGGTCGGGCAGCTCGAGCTCAGGTCGGCTGCGGACAAACCCGTAGGCCTCACCGACATTGGACGTCAGCATGCCGCGCCGCCGCAACAGATAGTTGACCAGCTGCTTGGGCTTCTCGGCGACGAACAGGCTGTCCTGCTCGACGTCGAAGCCCAGCGGGGTGACAAGGTGGTCACGCAGGTTCTGACCCACCTCGGGTGCGTGGTGCACGGTGTCGATGCCGTGCTCGTCGAGGTGGTCGGAATCGCCGATCCCGGAGAGCATCAACAGCTGCGGTGTGTTGATCGCACCGCCGCACAGCACGACTTCGCGGCGGGCATTCACGACGCGGCGCCCGCCGTCCTGGTCGAATTCCACCCCGGTGGCGCGGTTGCCGTCGAAAAGTACCCGCGTGGCGGTCGCTTCGGTGAGCACGTCGAGGTTCTTGCGGCGCAGCACTGGTTTGAGGTAGGCATCGGCGGTGCTCCACCGGGCGCCCTTGCGCTGGGTGACGACGGTTTCGCAGAAGCCTTCCGGGGCAGCGGAATTCGGGTGGGCACTGCCGAATCCGCATTCTCGCGCGGTGGCCAGCCAGACCGCGGTCGAGCTGCGCGGGCTGCGCTGGCGGGACAGGATCAGCGGACCGGTCACTCCGCTCTCGTCGCCGCTGACGAAATGCCAAGCATCGGCGACATTTTCGATGCGGCGAAAGTAGCTCAGCGCCTCGGCATAGGACCATTCCGGGCCTGCCTTGGCGGCCCACTCGTCGTAGTCGGCGCCGAACCCGCGCACCCACATCATCGCGTTCATCGACGATGATCCGCCGAGCATCTTGCCGCGGGGCCAATAGATCTCGCGGCCGGCCAGCTCCTTCTGCGGCTCCGTCAGATAATCCCAGTCCACCTCGGTACGGAAAAGCTTGGAGAATGCCGCGGGGATGCGGATGAACTTGTTGGCGTCGCGCGGCCCCGCCTCCAGCGCCACCACCGAAACCGCCGGGTCGGCGCTGAGCCGATTGGCGAGCACCGCCCCCGCCGACCCCGTGCCGACGACCACGTAATCGCAGTTCAGGTCCATCGCTCACCCCCTATTGCGGGTGAGTGTATGTCGGCGCCGGGCGTTAGGCGCTCAATTCGATGCGGTGCGCATCCTTGACGGCGTCGTAGCGGGCGGGCATGCATGTCAGCACGATCACCTGGCCGTTTGCGCCCAACGTGTCGAATACTTCGCCCATCCGGGCCAGCCGTTCGGGATCGGTGAACCCGAGGGCGTCGTCGATGAGGACCGGCACGCTGTCCTCCTTGGCGACCAGCGCCGCCCCGGCCAGCCGGGCCAGGATGCCGAGTTGCTCCTTGGCTCCGCCGGACAACGACTCGTACGGGACGGTGCAGCCGTCGAGAGTGCGGCTGCGGATACACAGGTTGCTGTCGACGTCGACCTCGAAGCTGGGCCCGAACACCGGGCGGCCGAGTCGCTGCAGCTCGGCGCGGAACGGCTCGACGTAGCGCAGCCGGGTGGTGTCGCGGTGACGCGTCATCACCGACCGCAGCAGCTGCACGGCGCGGGCTCGTCGCTGCACCCCCAGGTATTCGCTGTGGGCATGTTCGCGTTTGATCTGGGCAGCGTCGAGCTTGCCCTGGCGGCCTTCGGTGCCGAATACGGCGAGCTCGACGGTGATCTCGTGCAGCACCCGTGCGGCCTCGTCGTGGCGGGCGCGCAGCGCGTCGGACGCGTCGGCGGCCTCGGCCAATTCCGCTGCGACGGCATCGGGTGCCGCGGCGGCCAGTTGTTCGGAGAGCTCGGCAACCCGCCGTTCGGCGGTTTGCGCGGCACGCAGCTCGGCGTCGGCGGTGGCTGCCAGTTGGTCGTCTGCTACCGAGGCGCGCTGCTGGGCCAGCCGGTCGGCGACGGCGGCCAGATCAGTACGCTGACTGGCCACTTTGTCGCACAAAAGCTTTGCCTGCGTGGCTATTTCGGTGAATTTGCGCGCCGCGGCCGCCGCGACTCGCCGGTGCGTTTCGCAGTCTGTGGCGGCCTGGGCGCGGGCGGCTTCGGCGGCGTCGAGTTCGGCGGCGGCGGCCGCGCTGTCCGTCGCGTCGTCGGGAAGCGGTTCGGCACGCAGCCCTGCCAGATGCGAGCGCAGCTGGTCGACGTCGTCGTCACCGCACAGCGCGGTCAGGGTGGCAGTCAGCCGATCGTGGGCCTGCTGCAGTTCGCGGCGCAGCTTGTCGGCTGAACGCGCCGCCGCGACGTCAGCCACCTGCCCGGCGGCCAGTGCGGCGGCAAATTCCTCTTGCGCCCCCGCGAATTTGGCTTGCACTTCGACTGCGGTGACGCCGGGGCTGAACCGCGCCGTCAAGACCCCGGGAACCTCGACCTCGGTGCCGGCGCCGGCGGTCATCGACCAGCTCTGCCCGGCCGGCAACGGCACTCGCTGGTTGTCGACGGCGAGTTCGATGTCGCTGACCGCGGTGAATTCCACCGTCGTCGAGATCAGCGCGAGCTGTCCTTCGGCGCGGTCGACGGCGGCGGCAGCCTGCTCGATCCGCTGGAATGCTTGGTCGGTCAACGTGATTGCGGCCAGCTCGGCGTTGACCTGGTCGAGTTCGCGCTGGGCGGCGTCGATCTTGGCCAGCCGGGCCGCCAACCGCTCGGCTTCGTCGCGGCGGGCCAGCCCGTCGACGATGCGACGGGCGGACTCGGCCCGTTGCTGCGCGGCCGACAGGGCCTCCTCGGCCTCCTCGACGACGGCGTCGGCGGCCTCGACGACCTCGCGTGCCGTCGACTCCGCCTCGGTGGCCTCGCGAACCTCGGCTTCCGACGCGGCGACCGCCGCGGTGCGGGTATCGATTTCGGTGCGCAGCCGCAGCCGCTCGGTGTGCGCGGCCATCGACGTGGTGCTGGTTGCGGTTGCGGCTGCGGCGATCAGCTTGGCTTCCCGCAACTGCTCGGTGAGCTTGGCGATCTTGTCGGCGGCAGTTCGGGCGGCGGTGAGCCGGGCCGTGGCCACCTGCCGCTGCTGCGACAACTCGGCCAGTTCGGCCGTCAGCGCGGCGTGCCGTTGTACCCGCTGGTCGACCTCGGCGACCGCCGCCGCACACCGCTCGACTTCGCTGTCGGCGTCGTCGAGCGCAGCGATCGCCGCGGACCACTCCCCTGTCGGACGACCGGTCGGGGTGAAGTAGCGGGCGTATTCGGCGTCGATTCGCTCGATCAGCACCGGTTCGGTACCCGACAGGGTTGCGGCGTCACCGGCCGCGACGTCGAGTGCCCGCGACAGCGCGTCGCAGCCCGACAGGTTGACCGCCGCCGTCGAATCCGCCTGCAGGACGCGTTGGGCACGCCACAGCTCGATGTCCACCGTCTCGGCCAGCATGGCCCGCACCCGCTCGTGCGCCTCGTCGCCGGTCAGCTGTTCGCGGTGCGGCACCAGCACCGTCAGCTGCGTCTCCGGTTTCTTGTGGAAGCGCTTGTGGTAGACGAAACGGTAAGGGCCGGTGCTGATTTCGGCGGTGACCTCCGAGCCGACGTCGGCATGGGTCGGCTTGACCTGCTTGACGTCTTTTTTGGTCGAGCGGTCTTTGGATTCCAGAAGCAGATCCAGCGCCTCGATCATCGACGACTTACCGATCTCGTTGGCGCCACACACGACCACCACCCCGTGGTCGGGGAAATCGAGCTCGCGGTGGCCGATGCCGCGGTAATTGCGCAAGACCAGTCGATGCAGCCTCATGCCGCACCCCGATCGGTGAGCCGCAGCAGCAGCGCCAGCGCCGCCTGGGCATCGTCGGCGGTTTCGTCGTCCCCAGCGCGTGCGGTCGCGACCAGCTCGTCGACCGCGGCGGCGGCGAAGCCCCCGATCCCGAGGTTGTCGAATTCGCCGTCGCCCGGGATCACGGCGAGGTCGGTGTGTCGGTCCCAAGTGCCCAACCAGGCGAACAGCCGCGAGTACCTGTCCAGGCAGGCATCCAGGGCGGCGCGGTCGGTGACCGTCAGCGACCCGACCAACGCCAGGCGGACCACTGTGCGGTCTTTGTCGGCGATCTGGTCCAGGTTCAGATCCAAATCGGCGATGTCGCGGTTGTTGTCGACCTGATGGCGCAGGGTGACGAACCGCCAGCGGCCGACCCGGCGGGCGTCGACGGTGACCGGGCGGCGCGGATCGTTCTCGTCGACGTCGACGACGAGCACGTGACCGGGATTGGGTTCGATGTCGTCGAAATTGGTGACCTCCGGCGACCCGGAATACCAGATGCGGGCGTCAACTTCGGTAACCGAATGCTTGTCGCCCAGCGCGACGTAGTGGACGGCGCCGCGGGCCAGCGCGTCCTGCACCGCGGCCAAGCGGATCAGTGCCGGGTTGGTGGGGTCGGGGTCGAGCACGTCGACGCCGCCGTGCGCGACCAGGACGCGGGTGACTCCATCGGCAGGCAGGCCGTCGAGCACCTCGGCGACCAGGTCGGTGGTGGGCGATTTGGACCGCCATGGCGCGGCGACGATCTGCAGCCCGGGCCGCACCTCATGCACGGCGGCGCCGTCGAGTACCACGACGTTGTCCGGGCGTTCGGCTTTGAACAGCGCGCTGGTGTACACCGACGACGCGTCGAGCGGGTCATGGTTGCCGGGCAGGAGGTAGACCGGAATTCCGATGGCGCGCATGGCTTCCAGCGACTGACTGATGACCTGCGGGGCGAGCTGGTTGTGCTCGAAGACGTCGCCGGCGACCACGACGAACTCGGCGCCGACCTCTACGGCCAGCGCCCCGAGCCCGGCCACCACGTCGCGGCGGGCCGCCGAATACCGGGGTTGGGCTTCGCCGGCCAGGAAGTGGCGGGTCATGCCGAGTTGCCAGTCGGCGGTGTGGATGAACCGCATGCTCCCATCCCTTCTCTAGCCAGGCATCGCGAGTGTATGGCCGGCCACCGACAAGCCCGGGGACCTCGATCGGCATGCCCTACCGTGGGTCGGGTGACGGGAACTCTGGTCTTGCTGAGGCACGCGAAGTCGGCGTACCCGGACGGGGTAGCCGACCACGAGCGGCCGCTGGCGCCGCGGGGCGAACGAGAGGCCGCGCTGGCCGGCGACTGGCTGCGGGCCACCCTGCCGTCGATCGACTTGGTGTTGTGCTCGACGGCGACTCGCGCGCGGCAAACCTTGGCGCGCAGCGGTATCGACGCGCCGGTACGTTATGTCGATCGCCTGTACGGCGCGACGCCGGGAATGGTGCTCGACGAAATCAACGGTGTTCCCGACGAGGTGACCGTCTTGCTCGTCGTCGGGCACGAGCCGACCACGTCAGATGTGGCCATCGGGTTGGCCGGCGCCGAAGGCACCAATGCCGATGCGCTCGAAGCGATTTCGGAGAAGTTCCCGACCTCAGCCATCGCGGTGCTCGAGGTGGCCGGCCCATGGGCCGATCTGGAGCTGGGCGGCGCCGCGCTGGTCGACTTTCACGTGCCTCGTTAGTTCCCGAATCAACCAAGCATTTCTGGCTCGCGCGGCTTTCTGTAAACCATTCCCCTAGCGCGTCGTTGCTGAACGACGCACATGGCGATCTGGCGGAGGAGCCCAGCACAGCCTCATGGCGCTATCGACACCGATGCTGCTCGGTAATCCATTGCGTGCACGCAAGCACGTGTCCCGGGCCCGCGGTTGCCGGCGCACGGCGACTCAGCCTCTAGCCAACAATAATACGGCAAAGCCAATAAAAGTACGGGTTTGTCAACTATAGTTGGTGGCGATGGGAGGTGCCCAATGGAGCTGAACCGTCCGTTCACGACGGTGACACCGACATTGGACGGCGACGTCCTCACTGTGCTCGCGACCTACGAGGGCACGTTCACCACCGGACAGATTCATCGCATCCTGAAGAATTTCTCGGAAGAGGGCATCCGCAAGGTCCTTTCACGGCTGGCCCTACAAGGCGTGGTGCACGCCGACCGGGTGGGCAATGCATTCGCTTATCGGCTCAACGCCGAACACTTGGCGGCAGAGCCGATCCTTGCGCTCGCAAAGCTGACAAACACCTTCCTGGCCCGACTCGAGCTGGAACTCAGCAACTGGGAGCGTCCCCCGAAATACGCGGCGGTATTCGGTTCCGCAGTACGCGGCACCATGACCGTTCACAGCGATGTGGACCTCTTCCTGGTAGAGGATGACAAGACGCCGCAACCCTTGTGGACGCGCCAGGTTAACGAGCTCGCCGCGACGGTCAGTAAGTGGACTGGAAACGACGCTCGTGTCGTCGAGTACACGATCGCCGAGCTGCGTGATGCTCGAGGTGAACCAATGGTCCACGACGTCCTCGATCACGGACTGACCGTCGCGGGATCAAGAGCCTGGCTACTAAAGGAGATCCGGCAGACCTCAAGAGAGCGCGAAAGTCGATGACCGGAAGAACCAAGGCGTGTTCGGAAACTATCCGGCTAGGTCGGCTGAAGAACGCCACCGAGTTTCTTGATGCCGCTCTCTACATCGAGGACGAGATGCCAGATGCGTCGATGAACCTGTTTGTTCTCGCGGGCATCGCTGCGGCGGACGTCATATGTTGTGCGCGACTGGGAAAGTACGCGGTCGGTGAGAATCACAATGAGGCGGTTTCGTTACTTGCGCAGTCGGAACCCAAGACGGAAAAGCACTTGCGCGCTCTGCTGAATGTTAAGTCGAAGGTGGCCTATACCCACCGATCAGCCACCACCGACAAGCGCAAGAAAGCCAGGCGCGCGGCCGAAGTGCTTGTTGAGGCCGCTCGTCGTACTTCGATACCGGGCAGTCGTCGGGATTAGGGTTTACGCCGCGACAAGAACCTACGAGTTCGTCGAGAGCGTCAGCTCCATGAGCTTGATCGCCTGCGCGCACGCGTCGATCCCGGGTGCCTGCGGGTTGACCCACCACCCGACCACCCCGGCGGCGTCGCTGGCCACCCCGCATGAGCCGTTGGGGTCGTTGGGCCGCATCACGATCGACTGCACACCTGCGATCGACCGGTTCTCGATCTGATACTTGAGGCCCTCGGCGACTTTGCGCTCGTTGGCCAGGCTGCCCTGCTCGAACCAGAACCGGGAGATGTCGATCAGACCCGCAGGGTTGGCCGCCTGCCAGCGGCAGATCGCACCGACGAAGGTGCTCTGGATATCGAGCGGGTCGGCGCCGACCGTCTTGGCGAGCAGGTCGGTGGTCAGCACCTCACATTCCTTGAGGAGGTTGGGGTACTGCTGTTCTGAGGTGTTGTTGCGCTGCGTGTCGCCCGAGCCGGCCTTGACCGCGGTGCCGCCGACCGACCTGGTGCAGCCGGTCACCACGGCCAGCGCGGTAAGCAGTGCGGCCGCAACAATCAGAATCCGCCTGGTCATTTTGAATTCGCAATCGACTGGCGCGTTAGCTCTTTGGCGATGTTGCACGGATCGGGGAACGGCTTTTGGTTGAAGCTGACCGACCATTCGATGAAGTCGTCGTTGAACTGAATTCCGACCTCGCACAGGGAGTCACCCAACGTGGGCTCGTTGCCGATGGCGATGAAGCCGCCGTGACCGTTGATGTTGATGTCTTCGACGCTCGAGCGCGACAACTCCTCGGTTTTGCGTTCCCGGCCGATCGGGCTGCCGCGATACCACGAGAAGGAGAAGTGCGGGCCGAGGATGCCGCCGCCGGCCAGCCACTGACAACCCACCGAGTTCTGGGCGGTGTTGATCAGCCCGGTGATCTGGGTGAGCTGGGCAACGGTCTCGTCGGTGACGCCGCCGCACTGCGGGAAGAACGGGCCGTGATGTCCTTCTCCGGACGCCGGGGCCGACGACTCCGTCGACTTGGCCTGGTTGGAGTCGGAACCGGAGCATGCGGCCACCGTCGGGATCAAGGTCGCTGCCGCTAGGGCCAGCGCCGCCACACTGCGCCGCACCGCTACACGCACCTGCTTCTCGTCACAGCATGCACTGTAGCGGCAGCATCTGTGGCCGACCCAGACACCACGCTGACCAGGTCTTTCTAATACAGTTACCAGATGCTCCTGGCACTGCTGCGCCAGTACGTCCGGCCGTATCGCTGGCTGGTCGCGGCGGTGATGACGCTGCAGTTGGTCAGCACGCTGGCGTCGCTATACCTGCCGACGGTCAACGCCGCGATCATCGACGACGGCGTCACCAAGGGCGACACCGCGACGATCGTCCGCTTGGGCGGGGTGATGCTCGCGGTCACCGGGCTGCAGGTGCTGTGCGCCGTCGGCGCGGTCTACTTCGGGTCCCGGACCGGGATGGGATTCGGCCGGGATCTGCGCTCGGCGATGTTCCACCACGTCATCACGTTCTCCGCACACGAGACCGCCCGGTTCGGCGCGCCGTCGCTGCTGACCCGCACCACCAACGACATCCGGCAGATCCAGTTCCTGGTGCAGATGACCTGCACGGTGCTGGTGACCGCCCCGATCATGAGCGTGGGCGGAATCTTCATGGCCATCCACCAGGACGCGGGGCTGTCGTGGCTGCTCCTGGTCAGCGTCCCGGTGCTGGCGGTGGCCAACTACTGGATCGTCTCGCACACGCTGCCGCTCTTCCGCAGCATGCAGCGGCTCATCGACAACATCAACCGGGTGATGCGCGAGCAACTGTCCGGTGTCCGGGTGGTCCGGGCATTCGCCCGCGAACCGTTCGAGCGACGGCGATTCGGTGAAGCCAACCTGGCGCTGTCCAACACCTCGCTGGCCGCGGGCAATTGGCAGGCGCTGATGTTGCCGGTCACCACGCTGACCGTCAACTGCTCTTCCGTCGCGCTGATCTGGTTCGGCGGCCTGCGCATCGATGCCGGCCAGATGCAGGTGGGCTCGCTGATCGCCTTCCTTGTCTACTTCACCCAGATCCTGATGTCGGTGTTGATGGCGACGACGATGATGATGGTGTGGCCGCGGGCCTCGGTGTGCGCGGACCGCATCGCCGAGGTGCTGGCCACCCGTCCCGCGATCAGCACTCCGGACCAGCCGCTGCCGCCCGCGGCCGAGGCCTGGGGCGTGGTGCGCCTCGAGAACGCGACGTTTTGCTATCCCGGCGCGGATCGCCCTGTGCTGCAGGAAGTCTCGCTGACTGCCCGACCAGGTACCACCACCGCGATCGTCGGCAGCACGGGTTCGGGAAAGTCGACACTGGTCTCGCTGATCTGCCGGCTTTACGACGTGACCGCCGGCGCAGTTCTGGTCGACGGCGTCGACGTGCGCGACCACGACATCGAGCGGCTGTGGGCGCGCATCGGGCTGGTGCCGCAACGCGGCTATCTGTTCTCCGGCACCGTCGCCGAGAACCTGCGCTACGGCAAAGCCGACGCCACCGATGCCGAGATGTGGGAAGCACTGCGGGTGTCGGCCGCCGACGAGTTCGTGCAGGCACACGACGACGGGCTGGCGATGCGAGTGGCTCAGGGTGGCGTCAACTTCTCCGGCGGTCAGCGGCAGCGGCTGGCGATCGCGCGGGCGGTGATCCGCCGCCCCGCCATCTACCTGTTCGACGACGCGTTCTCCGCGCTCGACGTGCACACCGACGCCCAGGTCCGCGCGTCGTTGCGCGAGTTCGCCGCCGACGCGACGGTGATCATTGTCGCGCAACGTATTTCGACTGTGGCTCAGGCAGATCAGGTGGTCGTCGTGGACGACGGGCGGGTGGTCGGTGCGGGCACGCACGAATCGCTGCTGGTCGACTGCCCCGCCTATCGTGAATTCGCCGAGTCGCAGTCGGTGGGCAGTGGGGTGGGAGGCCAGCGGTGACCGCGTCGATGGACCGGCCGATCCGCGGTGTGGTGCAGGCTCCGACGGAACGCACCCGCGACTTCACGGGCTCGGCCGTGCGGCTGGTGAAACGTCTGGCGCCGCAACGCGGGCTGGCCGCCGCGGTGATCGCGCTCAGTGTCGTCGGCACCGGTATCGGCGTGGTGGTGCCGCGGATCCTCGGCCACGCCACCGACCTGTTGTTCAACGGCGTGATCGGCCGCCAGTTGCCAGCCGGCATGACCAAGGCGCAAGCCGTCGCGGCGGCGCGGGCACGCGGCAACAACACCTTCGCCGATTTGCTGTCCGGGATGAATGTGGTCCCGGGCCAGGGAGTGAACTTCGCCGCGGTGGCCCGGACGCTGGCGCTGGCGCTGGCGCTGTATCTGATTGCCGCAGCGATGGTTTGGGCGCAAGCCCGGCTGCTGAACCTGACGGTCCAGCGGACCCTGCGGGCATTGCGCTCCGATGTCGAGGACAAACTGCACCGGCTGCCGCTGGCCTACTTCGATGGCCGGCAGCGCGGCGAAGTACTCAGCCGGGTCACCAACGACATCGACAACGTCGCGACGTCGCTGTCGATGACCATCAGCCAGCTGTTGACCGCGTTCCTGACCGTGACGACCGTGCTGGTGATGATGCTGAGCATTTCGCCGCTGCTGACCGCGCTCACCGTGCTGACCGTGCCGCTGTCGCTTTTCGCCACCCGGGCGATCACCCGGCGTTCGCAACGGTTGTTCGTCGCGCAGTGGGCCAACACCGGACGGCTCAACGCCCACATCGAGGAAACCTACAGCGGTTTCACGCTGGTCAAGACCTTCGGCCATCGAGCGCGGGCTGAAGAGCAGTTCCGCCGCCTCAACGACGATGTGTATCAAGCGAGTTTCGGCGCCCAGTTCTTCTCCGGGCTGGTGTCACCGGCGACGACGTTCATCGGCAATCTCAGCTATGTCGCGGTGGCGGTGGTTGGCGGACTGCAGGTCGCGACCGGCCAGATCACCGTCGGCAGCATTCAGGCGTTCATCCAGTATGTCCGCCAATTCAATTGGCCGCTGGGCCAAGTGGCCGCGATGTACAACACGCTGCAATCCGGGGTGGCCAGCGCCGAACGGGTCTTCGAGTTGCTCGACGAGCCCGAAGAGTCACCCGACCGCTCGGTGTCGCTGCCGTCGCTCAACGGGCAAAGCCCCACCGGCCGCGTCGAATTCGAGCATGTCAGCTTCGCCTACCGCCCGGGCACCACGGTGATCGACGACCTGTCGCTGGTTGCCGAACCCGGCAGCACCGTCGCGATCGTCGGCCCCACCGGGGTAGGCAAAACGACCCTGGTGAATTTGTTGATGCGCTTCTACGACGTGGATTCGGGCCGGATCCTGATCGACGGCGTCGACATCGCATCGGTGAGCAGGCACTCGTTGCGGTCGCGGATCGGCATGGTGCTGCAGGACACCTGGCTGTTCGGCGGGACCATCGCGGAGAACATCGCCTACGGGCGGCCCGATGCCACCGAGGACGAGGTGATCGAGGCCGCCAAGGCGGCCTACGTCGACCGATTCGTGCACACGCTGCCGCACGGATACCACACCCGGGTCAGCGACGACGGCGGCAACATCAGCGCCGGCGAAAAGCAGCTGATCACCATTGCCCGGGCATTTCTGTCCCGGCCCCAACTGCTGATTCTCGACGAGGCAACCAGCTCGGTGGACACCCGCACCGAACTGCTCGTCCAGCACGCAATGCGCGAGCTTCGTCGCGGCCGAACGAGCTTCCTTGTGGCCCATCGGCTTTCAACGATCCGAGACGCCGACGTCATTTTGGTGATGGAAGCGGGCAAGATCGTCGAGCACGGCAATCACGCCGAGCTGATGGCGCGTCGCGGGGCGTACTACGCGATGACGCAGGCCTGAGGAGTCTGGGCAATCTGCCACCCGGAGAGCAGAATTCTGCAAACTCACCGATTGCGGGTGGATTAAGGTAAACCGCATGGTGGCCACGTTCATCAGCCGCGGATTGCGCCTGTTCACGGCCTCTTTGTTGGCTGCCGCTGTCGGGCTGGTCGGAGCCCCCGCTGCGTCATCGGACAACAAAGAAGCCCTGAGCAGCTTAGAGAAATCCATCGTGTTTCTCGTGACGCAATGGGTCGGCGCGGTCCAAGTGCCACCCAGTGCCGATGCAGACGGTGAGGGCTTTTGGACCAAACCGCTGAAGTATTCGGTGACCTGCACCGGCTGGTACGTCAGCACATCGGCGCAGATCGTCACGGCCGGCCATTGCGTGGATCCCGGGCAGGGCCGGCTGGTCATCCTCGATGGTTTTCTGCACGATCAGAAGGCGACCAAGTTCAAAGACCAGGCGTACGCCAACTGGCGTGTCGAAGGCGCAATGGGCGGTTCGCCCGTCGAGCGCACCGTCCGGGCTATCCAGCCGAACGGGGTCGACGGTGCCACGATCACCAGTCCCACCACCGTCGAGGTCGTCGACTTCAAGGCGCCCGACGCCGGCGATGTCGCGTTGCTGCACGTCCCCAACATGACCAGGTCCACCCCCGGGCTGGTCATCGCGCAGAACGCACCGCAAGTCGGTGATCCGGTGACGTCGATCGGGTTCCCCGGTGATATCCAGGACATCGCCGACCAAAGCCAGATCGCGCGGGCGTCGTTCAAATCCGGCACCATCTCCAGCAATCAAGTGACGCCGTCGGGGGTGGTGCAAATTGAGGTCAGCACCGAACTCGCGCCCGGGATGTCGGGCGGGCCGACCGTCAACAAGGACGGCCAGGTAGTTGGCGTGAACAGCCGGGGCCTGACCACGGCAGCCGGCTTCAACTTCATCACCAACACACCCGACCTTCGATCATTTGCGTTGTCGCACAACGTAACTCTTGTCAAGCCCCCGGCTCCGCCCGATACCGGACTGGGCAACCTGTGGTACATCGTCGGCGGGGTGGCGCTGGTTGGCGTCGGAGCACTCCTGTTGCTCATGCTGCTGGTGCGACGACGCCGGCGCAGGCCGCAATTTGCGGGCATAGGCGGCCCGCCAATGCCCGGCTACCCGATTCCGCCGCCGTCGCCGGTGCAGGGCTGGGCCGCGCCTAACCCCCCTCCGCCTCCGCCGCCGCCACGCGGCCCCGCCGGTCCGGTTCCGCCCCAACCGATTCCGAGGCCGAGCAACCCAGTGCCCGGCAGCGACTCGGTGACCACCGAGATCAAAGTCTGTCCGGCGTGCGGCGCGCCGCGCCGGCAGCTGGACCGCTTCTGCCCGCGCTGCGGTAAGCCCGTGTCCTGACCGCGGTTTACAGGTCGGGTCCCTGCGCCCGCAGGTCGTCGACGGCCGACATGGCATCGCGCAGCTTGGCCAGCCACTCTTCGGTGTGCTCGCCTACCAGCTTGACCGTCCAGGCCAACGCATCGGATCGGGATCGGGCCACTCCCGCGTCGACCAGGGTGTCGAGCACCTGCCGCTCGGGCTGCTTGAGGCGCGTCATGACCGGTACCGCGATGTGGGTGAACAAGGTTCGCTCGCCGCCGACCTCCACGCCCCAGGAAACCTTGCGGCCGTAGCGTTCCTGCGCCTCGTCGGCGATGTTCATCCGCTCTGGCCGAGTTTCTTCACGGAACCGGGAGACGCGGCCGGACGTGCGTGCCTCACTCTCGTCCTTCTCGGAACTGTCGGGCAGCTTGCCGATCACCGTGATCTCCTCACGGTCGACGATCACGGTCGGATCGCCGTCGAACCAGGTGTCGGGCAGGCGTCCGGCGAACCACTCGGCAGCGTCGCTGGCGTCGGGTTGCTGGGCCTGCTGCCAGCCGCCGGGCCGCCGGTGTGTGTGATGGTGTCTCATGTTTACATGATTACATCATTACAACCGGGCCGAAAGAGTGTTTCACCGCGAGCGAAACTCCGCCCTGCGCGCGGTGATGGCCGGCGGTGGCGATACCGCCCCCATGCGCGAAAACCATTGATATGACGCGTCGAACGTTGTAGCTTTGACAGCGAAGCAGGCCCGAGAGTGGCTGATCCAAAGAGCCGGTGTAAGGGGTAAGAGAGCCGGCCGCGCAGGATATGTGAGACGCAGCCCCAGTGCCCTCCGGGCCTGCCCTCATGTCTGGACTAGGTGCTGTCGCCGCGCCGGGCGCGGAACAGTTTCACCTCGCCCTTGATGCCCTTGAGGTGACGGCCACCGGCGAACGACCAGCTGAATCCCGCGGAGTCCCCGAGAGCCTCTCGTGTCGATTCGGCCGCGAGCACAGTGCCCGGCCGGGCCACCCCGGTCACCCGGCTCGCCATGTTCACCGGGCTGCCGAACCAATCGCCCACCCGGCTCACCGCCAGCCCGGTGGCGATGCCGGCCCGCAGCCGCAGCAGCTCGTTGTCGGTGTCGGTCACCTCGACCAGCTTGAGTACGGCATCCAGCAGCGGGGCCGGTTCGGGGCTGACGAGCATGACCGCGTCGCCGATGGTCTTGACGAAGCGCACCGGCGGGACCGCCGCGTCGCGGGCAAGATCGGCCAGCCGGTTGGCGAGTTGCACCAGGTCCTCGGGCGGCACGGCCTCCCCCAGCCGGGTGAAACCGACAAGGTCGGCAAACGCCACGGTGACTTCCCGGGCACCCGGAAGTGCCCTGCCGGCAGCGCGTTCACTGGCATTGACGGCTTCGGTTTCCATCTGGTGCCGCAGGTGCATGAACAGCATGTCCTCGATCCACGGCCCCAGCAGCGGCGCGATCTGGCTGACCAGCGCTTCCGAGCGCTTCGCGACTTCCAGCTCGGTCACGCCCGGCTGCAGGATGGTGGCCAGCGCGGTGTAGCGCACGACCTGCGCGGCATGCGAAAGGCCCTCGGCCAGCACCCGAACCACGAGCACCAGGTGCTCGGGCTCCAGGCCGACCTCGAGGAAGCGTTGCGCGTGGGCGGCGGCCGCGCCATCGGCCTGCATGTGCACGGGCGCGTCGGGGTCGTCCACCCGGGCCAGTCCGATGGCGCGTTGCACGCGCTGCAGCAGGTCGAGGTCGATGCCGTAGCGCTCGCTGATTTCCCGCGCCGACACGTAGACGCCGTCGTCGCCGAGGATTCGCCGCGACGCCAGCAACATCGGCGGATCCCCGGCCCGGATCTCGTCGACGATGAAGCCCCGCCCGAGCAGCCACTCGATCAGCTCGGCCCGCTCGTCGCGTGCGGAGCCCTCCAGACCGGCGAGCAGATCTTCGGGCACGTCCACGCCGTCAACGTATAACGCGGCGGGGCATCATGTGGGTCGATGCCCACACCGCTTCTGCAAGGATTCCCGCCGGTGGTCGACGACGCCGCGCGGTTGCTGATCCTCGGATCTTTTCCCAGCGTCCAGTCCCTTGCGCGCCGCCAGTACTATGCCAACCCGCGAAATGCGTTCTGGCCGATGATGGCTGAGCTGTTCGGCATCGATGCGGGCCTGGCCTACGAAAGTCGGCTGGCCGCACTGCAATCGCACGGGATCGCGCTGTGGGATGTGGTGGACAAGTGCCGCCGAGTCGGTAGCGCCGACGCGCGGATAGCCCGGAAGGGATTGGTAGTCAACGACTTTAATCGGCTATTCGACCGCTACCGCGGAATCACCACGGTGTGCTTCAACGGGCAGAGGGCGGCCACGCTGTTTCGCCGGCTGGCCGCTGTCGACCGGCCGATGACCTACCATCTGCTGCCGTCGAGCAGTCCGGCTCGTGCGATGCGAGCCGGCGACAAACTCGCCGCCTGGCGAGTGATTGTGCAGTCATGACACCGGCGGACGTCTATGCGCCCACGGCCGAACCGCTTCGATCTGGGCGGACAGCGCCAGCAGCGTGGCCTCGTCGTAGGGCCGGCCGACGAGCTGCACCGACATTGGCAAGCCGTCGGCGTCGAGTCCCCACGGCACCACAGCGGCCGGCTGGCCGGTCAGATTCCAGATCTCGAAGAACGGCACCTGAGCCGACACCAGCAGCAAGCTCGACACCGCGCCGCGGCGCTGATAGGCGCCGACGCGGGACGGTCCGGTGTTATTGGCGGGAGTGACGAGCACGTCGACGTCGTCGAAGATTGTCTGGATTCTGGCGGCCAGCGCCGCCTCCGCCGCGCGCACCGCCGCCATCCGCCGCTCGGAGAACAACGAGCCGATGCGGGCCATGTTGCGGGTTCGGGCCTCTAACCGCTCCGGGTGGGCCAACAAGCGAAAGTCGTTGTAAATGCCGCGGAAATAGCGGGGCAGGTAGTTGCCGACAATCGCCGCGGGCGGGTAGTCAGGATCGCGGGCGACGACGTCGTGGCCCAGGTCGGCAAGGAGCCGGCCCGCCTGCTCGACGGCCCCCCGCTGTTGCTTGCCGGCCCGGATCACCAACGGCGGTGGCACCTTGGTGCTCAACGCAATTCGCAGCCGGCCGGGAGCTCGCGACGCCGCCGCGACGAATCCGCCGTCGGGGGCCGGCAATGTCGTCGTCGCATCCAGGAACAGCGCCGCATCGCGCACCGAGCGCGCGATCGGGCCGTTGACGGAGAGTCCGCACCAGGCGTCGTCGTGCGGCGACACGGAGACCCGGTCGCGGTGCGGTTTGAGACCAAACACCCCGCACCACGTCGACGGGATACGGATCGAGCCGCCGCCGTCGGAGCCCAGCGCCATCGGGGCCAGCCCGGCGGCCACCGCGGCGCCGCTGCCGCCGCTGCTGCCGCCCGGCGTGCGGGAGACGTCCCAGGGGTTACGGGTGGCGCCGAAGCTGACCGACTCGGTGAACGGCAGCATCATCAACTCGGGCACCGCGGTCTTGCCGAGGATCACCGCGCCGGCCTCGCGCAGCGCGCGCACCACGGCTGCGTCCTCCGCGGCCGCCGGCCCGTGCGCGCTGGTACCGAAAGTTGTTGTCTGCCCGGCGATGTCGACGTCATCCTTGATCGCGATGGGCACGCCCAGCAGGGGCAGGCGTTCACCGGCGTCGATGCGGCGCTGCGCAGCGGCGGCCTCCTCGCGGGCGCTGTCGGCCAGCACGACGCGGTAGGAGCGCAGCTGCGGGTCGAGCCGGGCGATGCGCTCCAGATACACCTCGAGCAGCGCGGGCGCGGTGACGACGCCGTCCGCCAACATCCGCGCCTGCTCGGCCGCGCCGGCGAACGCCAACTCACGGGGGTCCATGTGCAGGCAGACTACTGACATGTTCGATCTGTTGACCGAAGATCAGCTCCGCGCGCGCAACACGATCAAGTGGAACGTGTTTGCACCCGACGTGTTGCCGTTGTGGATCGCGGAAATGGACTTCCCCACCGCGCCGGCGGTGCGCGACGCGGTGCGCGCCTGTGTTGCCAACGAGGAGTTCGGCTACCCGCCGGTCGGCGAGGACACACTGCCGCGGGCCACCGCCGACTGGTGCCGGCGCCGCTACGGCTGGCACGTCGAACCCGAGTGGGTTCGCGTCGTTCCGGACGTGCTCAAGGGCATGCAGACTGTCGTCAACTTCCTCACCCGCCCGGAAAGCCCCGTGGTGCTGCCCGTCCCCGCCTACATGCCGTTTTTCGACGTGCTGCGGGTCACCGGCCGCCAACGCGTGGAAATCCCGTCGCCGCAACAGGATTCGGGACGGTATGTGCTGGATTTGGATGCGCTGGACGCCGCATTCGCCGGCGGGGCGGGGTCGTTGATTCTGTGCAATCCGAACAACCCGCTGGGCACCGCCTTCACCGCCGACGAGCTCCGCGCGATCGTCGATATCGCGGCCCGGCACAACGCCCGGGTGATCGCCGACGAGATCCATGCACCGCTGGTGTACGACCGGCCGCACGTTGCCTCCGCGTCGGTGTCCGACACCGCCGCCGACACGGTGGTCACGCTGCTGTCGGCCTCCAAGGGCTGGAATCTTCCCGGGCTGATGTGCGCTCAGGTGGTGTTGTCCAATCCCCGCGACATCGACGAGTGGGACCGGATCAACATGCTGCACAAGATGGGCGCGGCCACGGTCGGCATTCGTGCCAACATCGCGGCGTATGAGGGTGACGCCGGCTGGCTCGACGAATTGCTGGGGTATCTGCGGGCCAACCGGGACCACCTGGCCCGGGCGCTGCCGGAGGCGGTTCCGGGGCTGAAAATCAATACCCCGGAGGCCACGTACATGTCGTGGGTGGATTTCCGGGCGCTCGACCTGCCCGCCGAGCCGGCCGACTACCTGCTCGCCAAGGCCAAGGTGGCGCTGTCGCCCGGCATTCCGTTCGGCGCGAGCGTCGGCTCCGGTTTCGCGCGGCTGAACTTCGCGACCACCCGGCGGATCCTGGACCGCGCGATCGAGGCGATGGCCGCGGCGCTGTCGGCCTGACTACGGTGGCCTTATGTCTTGTGTGTTCTGCGCGATCGTCGCCGGCGAGGCGCCCGCCATCCGCATTTGCGAAGACGACAACTACCTGGCGATCCTCGACATCCGCCCGTTCACCCGGGGCCACACCCTGGTGCTGCCCAAGCGCCACACCGTCGATCTGACCGACACCCCGCCGGAGACGCTGGCCGACATGGTGACGATCGGGCAGCGCATCGCCAAGGCGGCCCGCACCACAGAGCTGGCCGACGCCACGCATATCGCGATCAACGACGGGCGTGACGCCTTCCAGACGGTGTTCCATATCCACCTGCATGTGCTGCCGCGGCGCAACGGCGACAAGCTGTCGGTCGCCAAGGGAATGCTGCTGCGCCGCGACCCCGACCGCGAGTCCACCGGACAGATCCTGCGCGACGCGCTGGCGCGGATCGACGCCCGGCAGTCAGACTGAGCCGATGAGTAACCTCACGCCGATCGAGCAGGTGGGCATCCGGCTTTTGCGTATCCACGACATGATCTACCAGAAGACCAACGGCTGGGTCGGTCATCGGATACCGGGGGCGCCGCCGAGCCTGCTGTTGCACACGACAGGCGCGAAAACCGGCCGGCCGCGCACCACCTCCCTCACGTACGCCCGCGACGGCGATTCGTATCTGATCGTCGCCTCCAACGGCGGCGCCGACACCTATCCCGGCTGGTACCACAACCTGCGCAAGCGTCCTGACGTCGAAATCAACGTCGGCCCAAAGCGTTTCGGTGTCACCGCGCGGCGGGTCATGCCCGGCGACCCCGATTATGACCGGCTGTGGGAGATCGTCAACAAGCCCAACGCCAACCGGTACAAGGCCTACCAGCGGCGGACGTCGCGGCCGATCCCGGTGATCGTGCTGACGCCTTCTGCTTAGAACAGTTCTTTCGCCAGCAACTCGAGCGTCTTCTCCCGGCCCGGCGAGGTGGCCGGGTCGGTGCCGCGGTGGGCCGACGCGACCGGGTGCACCATCACCTCGTCGACGTCGAATCTTTCGGCCAGCGCCCGCAATTGCTCGGCGGCCTCCGCGGGGGTGCCGAGAACGGCACGCTTCTGGCCGCTTTCGACGATGTGCTGCTGTGGCGGGGTGAGCTCGACGTGTTGCGCGTCTTCGACAAGGTGCAGCGGCCCGAGCGGCTGGCCGGTGCGCAGCCGCGCCATCATCTGCAGGTTCGGCAGGATCAAAGCCGTTGCCTCGTCGCGTGTTTCGGCAACGACGGCGTTGACCGTCAGAAAGGTGGTCGGCTCGGCGGCCAGCTCGCTGGGCACGAACTGCGAACGGTACAGCTCGAGCGCCTCCTCGGTCCCCTTGCCCGAGAAGTGATGCGCGAACACATACGGCAAGCCCTTGGCCGCCGCCAGCCGGGCCGAATACAGCGACGAGCCGAGCAGCCACAGCCGCGGCTCGGTGGCCGCGGCGGGGGTGGCCTTGAGGACGTAGTCCCCGTCGCGCAGTTGCACCCGCACACCGCTTCGGCTCATCATCGCCCGCACATGGTCCAGGTAGTCGGGGAACTGGTCGATGTCACGATCGTCGCGGCCGGCCGCGCCCCGCAGCATGTACGAGGTCACCGGGTCCGAGCCGGGGGCACGGCCGATGCCGAGGTCGATGCGGCCGGGCGCGGCGGCTTCCAGGAGCGCGAACTGCTCGGCCACGGCCAGCGGCGCGTGGTTGGGCAGCATCACGCCACCGGAGCCCAGCCGCAGCTGTGTGGTCTGGGCGGCGAGGTAGGCGATCAGCACCGGCGGGCTGGTGGCGCCGACCGACGGCATGTTGTGGTGTTCGGCGACCCAGTACCGGGTGTAGCCCAGCCGGTCGGCGGTCTGCGCCAGGGCCACGGTGGCCGCCAGCGCGTCGGCGGTGGTCTGGTCTGTGCGGACCGGGACGAGGTCGAGGACGGATAGCCGCATGTCGGCGTCAACGCCTTCGGTCATTCGGATAGTCCTGCCAGCGCCGCGGCCCGGCCGAAGACATCGTCGAGCATCGCGGTGGTCAGTTTGCCGGTGAAGGTGTTCTGCTGGCTGGGGTGATAGCAGCCGAGCAGCGTGACCTCGCCGTGACCGGCCTGCAGTGCGGCGGTGGCGCCGTGGCCGAACTTCGGCTGCGGCCGCGGCACCTGACCGCCGCCGGAGCGGACCATCTCCAGCGCCGACCGCCAGCCGAAGCCCCCCAACGCCACGATGACCCGCACGTCGCCGCCGGTGAGTCGCCACTCGGCGGCCAGCCACGGCGCGCAGGTCGCTCGCTCGACCGGTGTCGGCGCGTTGTCCGGCGGCGCGCAGCGCACGGCCGCGGCCACCCGAGTGCCGATGAGCCTCAGGCCGTCGGCGGCGTCCACGCTGATCGGTGAATTCGCCAGCCCTGCCCGATACATCGCGGCATAGAGCACGTCGCCGGACCGGTCACCGGTGAAGACCCGGCCGGTCCGGTTGCCGCCCTGGGCGGCCGGCGCCAACCCGACGATGAGCACCCGGGGGCGCTCGGCGCCCCAGCCCGGCACCGGCCTGCCCCAGTACGGCTGATCGGCGAACGACCGGCGCTTGGTGCGCGCGGCCTGTTCGCGCCACTCGACCAGTCGCGGGCAGGCCCGGCATACCGACACCTCCGCGTCGAGCTGCCCAGGCGCCTCGGCGGCTTCGGCCATCGCGACGACCTGCGCCGGCGTCGACGCGATCGGCGTATCCGGGGTGGCGGGGTCGCCGGGCCAGCCGGTGCCGGGCGGCACCGGCGACTCGAACATCGCTCCGGTACGCGGATGGGCGAGCTTCACCGCTCTACTCTGCACCAGGACGTCACCGGTACTGCACGATGCCCAGGCCGTCGATACGCCGAAAATCCGCGACGTTCGCGGTGACGATCGGAACGCCCAAACGCAGGCTGGTGCAACCGATCCAGAGGTCGTTGCTGCCTATCAGCTCGCCGCGACTGCGTAGCCCGCGAACGACTTTCGTGTAGACGAACGACGTTTGATCGTCGACCGGGACCAGGGTGTGTCCTTCGCGTACTGCTGTGACGACCGGGTTGTCGGCTTGGTCGAACCCTTCAGCGAACTCGCCCAATGCGATCGTCGACAAAAACAGCTCGGCATCCGGGGAGCGTTTCAGGAGCCGATGCGCCGGGCCGTCGGCATCACCCGCGGATCGCTCTCGTTGCAGGTCGATGAGGAACGTCGTGTCGATGCTCAGCCGGAGCGCCACTGGTCCTCGGGTGGCGTGTCCATGCGCTGCGCTTGATCGAGGCGCTCGAGTACGTCGTCACCAATGGTCGGTAGCTCAGCGAGGGCACCGAGCAGCGCTGCGGCGGTGGGGACTTCGTTACGCCAGTGCGCACGCTTGATGACTTGGGAGAACGATTCGTTCGGCGAACGCCGGGCCTCCCGAAGGCGCTCGTACGCCTCGAGATCGATCGAGATCGTCTTGGTCGCCATGGTGCATGTATACATGCATGGATCTGTGTATGCAATGGGGAGGTCGGCTACCTCGTAGGATCGCGTTGTGGATGCCTTGGCCCAGCTAACCGCCGAACTGCCGGAAGGCATGGTGGTCACCGACCCGGCGGTGACCGAGGGCTATCGGCAGGACCGCGCGTTCGACCCCTCGGCCGGAAAGCCCCTAGCGGTGGTGCGGCCGCGCCGCACCGAGGACGTGCAGATCGTCATGCGGTGGGCCAGCGCGAATCGGGTGCCGGTGGTGACGCGCGGCGCCGGCACGGGCCTCTCCGGCGGGGCCACCGCCGTCGACAACGGGATCGTGCTGTCGACGGAGAAGATGCGCGACATCGTCGTCGACCCGGTCACCCGCACCGCGGTGTGTCAGCCCGGGCTGCTCAACGCCGAGGTGAAAAAGACCGTCGCCGAATACGGGCTCTGGTACCCGCCCGACCCGTCGTCGTACGAGATCTGCAGCATCGGCGGCAACATCGCCACCAACGCCGGCGGGCTGTGCTGCGTCAAGTACGGCGTCACCACCGACTACGTGCTCGGCGTGCAGGTGGTGTTGGCCGACGGCACCGCGGTGCGGTTGGGCGGCCCCCGGCTCAAGGACGTGGCCGGGCTGTCGCTGACTAAGTTGTTCGTCGGCAGCGAAGGCACCCTCGGCGTGATCACCGAGGTGATACTGCGGCTAGTGCCGCCGCAACCCCGGTCCTGCACGGTGGTCGCCAATTTCGCGTCTGTGGAAGCCGCCGCCGAGGCGGTGCTCGCGGTCAGTTCCCGGATTCGTCCGGCGATGCTGGAATTCATGGATTCGGTGGCGATCAACGCCGTCGAGGACAAGCTGCGGATGGGCCTGGACCGCGGCGCGGCCGCGATGCTGCTGGCCTGCTCCGACGAACGGGGCCGCGCGGGCAGCGAGGACACCGAATTCATCGCCGAGGTGTTCACCAAACACGATGCGACCGAAGTGTTTTCGACCGACGACCCAGAAGAGGGCGAGGCGTTCGTCGCCGCCCGCCGGTTCGCCATCCCCGCGGTAGAGGCCAAGGGCCCGCTGCTGCTCGAAGACGTCGGCGTGCCGGTGCCGGCGCTGGCCCACCTGGTGAGCGGGATAGCCCGGATCGCCGCCGAGCGCGAACTGATGATCTCCGTGATCGCGCACGCAGGCGACGGCAACACCCACCCGCTGATCGTCTACGACCACGACGACCCGGCCATGACCGAACGCGCGCAGCTGGCCTACGGCGAGATCATGGACCTCGCCTTGCGCCTCGACGGCACGATCACCGGTGAGCACGGCGTCGGCCGGTTGAAGCGGCCGTGGCTGGCCGACCAGCTCGGTCCGGACGCGATGGCGCTCAACCGCCGCATCAAGGACGCGCTCGACCCGTTGGGCATCCTCAACCCGGGCTCGGGCATTTGAGTTCTTGCCGACTGTGAATTTGGCGACGGCTGGGCCGCGTGTCGCGTCGTCAGATTCCCACTCGGCAGCGGGTCGAGGGAGGAATTCACATGTCGACAGCGCGATCCTGGTGGGGTTGGGGCGCTAGCGCCGAGGAACTGACGGCGGCCGAGTGCGCCGATCTGGTGGCGCGTACCGCGGCCCTGCTGCCCGGCCACGACTTCACCGACCATGCCCCACCGGACCCGGCGACGCTGGATATCGCTGCAGCGCGGGTCCGTCCGCCGGCCACGCTGGCGAGTTTGTGCGACGACGACCCCGTCGACCGGCTGTCGCATACCCGGGGGAAGGCGTTCCGGGACGTGGTGCGCAACCTGCTGGGGCAGGTTGCGCACGTGCCGGACCTCGTCGCACGGCCTCGCACCGAGCAGGACGTGGTCGACCTGCTGGATTGGTGTTCGGCCACCGCGACGGCCGTGATCCCATACGGCGGCGGCAGCTCGGTCGTCGGGGGCATCGAGCCCCGGTTCGACGGGCCCGCAGTCTCACTCGATCTCGGCCACCTCGACCGCGTCGTCGACGTCGACCCAGTCAGTCGCGCGGCGCGGATCCAGGCCGGCATCTATGGGCCCGCCCTGGAGAATGCGCTGCGCCCGCACGGGCTGACCCTGCGGCACTACCCGCAGTCGTTCGCCTACTCCACCCTCGGCGGCTGGCTCGCCACCCGGGCCGGCGGGCACTTCGCCACGCTCTACACCCACATTGACGACCTCACCCAGTCGATGCGGCTCGTCACTCCATCCGGCGTCGTCGAGTCGCGGCGACTGCCCGGCTCGGGTGCGGGGCCGTCGCCGGACCGGATGTTTCTCGGCTCCGAGGGAATTCTCGGCATCATCACCGAAGCCTGGATGCGGCTGCAACACCGCCCCCGCTGGCAAGTCACCGCGTCGATCACCTTCGAGCAGCACCAGCAGGCGGTCGCGGCGACCCGGGCGATCGCCCAAGCCGGGCTGTACCCCGCTAACTGCCGGCTTCTCGATCCCGCCGAGGCTTTCATCAACGCCGGCGTCACTGCCGGCGGAGGCCTGTTGCTCGTCGCGTTCGAATCCGCGGACCATCCCGTCGACGTCTGGCTGGAGCGCGCGCTGCAACTGGCCGCCGACCACGGCGGCACCGTCACGGCCAGGCGCAGCAAAGATTCGCAAACCGATGATGCCGCATCGACCTGGCGCTCGGCGTTTCTGCGGATGCCCTACCAGCGCGACGCCCTGGCTCGCCGCTCGATGGTCGTGGAAACGTTCGAAACCGCTTGCACCTGGGACGGTTTCGAGTCGCTGCACCAAGCCGTGACCGACGCGGCGCGCGCCGCCATCGCCGAGGTCTGCGGCGCCGGCGTCGTGACGTGCCGGTTCACCCACGTCTACCCCGACGGCCCGGCGCCCTACTACGGCATCTACGCAGCCGGTCGTTGGGGCAGCACGGTCAGTCAATGGGACGATATCAAAGCCGCTGTCTCGCAAGCGATCATCGACGCCGGCGGCACCATCACCCATCACCACGCCGTCGGCCGCGACCACCGACCCTGGTATGACCGGCAACGCCCCGACCCCTTCGCGGGCGCGCTGGCCGCCGCTAAGGCCGCACTGGATCCTGCAGGGATCCTCAACCCCGGCGTGCTGATCGGCGGTTGACAGATAGGCAGGACTGTCGTACAAATAAGACATGACGACGAGTTTGTCTCACGAGGCCCGGTTTGAGCTCGCGACGGCCGACACCTGGCCCAACCCGTGGCCGATGTACAAAGCGCTGCGCGATCACGACCCCGTGCACCACGTGGTGCCGGCGGGCAGGCCCGACGAGGACTACTACGTGCTGTCCAGGCACGCCGACATCTGGGCAGCCGCGCGCGACCACGAGACGTTCTCGTCCGCCCACGGGCTGACCGTCACCTACGGCGACATGGAACTCATTGGGCTGCAAGATAATCCGCCGATGGTCATGCAGGACCCGCCGGTGCATACCGAGTTCCGCACGCTGGTGTCGCGCGGTTTCACGCCCCGGCAGGTCGAGGCGGTGGAGCCGAAGGTGCGCGAGTTCGTCGTGCAGCGCCTCGAGCGGCTGCGCGCCGAGGGCGGCGGCGACATCGTTGCCGAGCTGTTCAAGCCGCTACCGTCGATGGTCGTCGCGCACTACCTGGGCGTTCCGGAGGAGGACCGGGCCCAGTTCGACGGCTGGACCCAGGCCATCGTCGCGGCCAACGCCGCCGAGGCCGGCGTTGCATCCGCCGGCGACGCGGTCGGGTCGATGATGGCCTATTTCACCGGGCTGATCGAGCGGCGCCGCCGTGAACCCGAGGACGACACGATCTCGCACCTGGTGGCGGCGGGGGTCGGCGCCGACGGCGACATCGCCGGCACGCTGTCGGTGCTGGCGTTCACCTTCACGATGGTCACCGGCGGCAACGACACCACCACCGGAATGCTGGGCGGCTCAGTGCAACTGCTGCACCAGCGGCCCGACCAGCGACAGCTGCTGGTCGACGACCCCGACCTGATTCCCGACGCGGTCGACGAACTGCTGCGGCTGACCTCGCCGGTGCAAGGTCTGGCCCGCACCACCACTCGCGACGTGACGATCGGCGACACAACCGTGCCGGCCGGCCGCAAGGTGCTGTTGCTCTACGGCTCGGGTAACCGCGACGAGCGCCAATACGGGGCGGATGCCGGCGAGCTCGACGTGCGCCGCTGCCCGCGCAACATCCTGACCTTCAGTCACGGCGCACACCACTGTCTGGGCGCGGCCGCGGCCCGGATGCAGTCGCGGGTGGCACTGACCGAATTGCTTTCGCGCTGTCCGGAATTCGAAGTCGACGAATCCGGCATCGTATGGTCGGCAGGCAGCTATGTGCGGCGTCCGCTGTCGGTGCCGTTCAAGGTCAGGTCGTGATGCCCCGCACCGACTGGCTGGCGGAGCGGCGCACCGAGGTGGCCGCGGACCGGATTCTCGACGCGGCCGAGCAGCTCTTCACCCGCCAGGATCCCAGCACGGTGGGGATGAACGAAATCGCCAGCGCCGCAGGATGTTCGCGTGCGACGCTCTATCGCTACTTCGAGAATCGCGAGGCGTTGTACACCGCGTACGTGCATCGCGAGGCCAACGCGGTGTACCGCCGGATGACCGAGAGCCTCGCCGACATCGACAATCCCCACGACCGGCTGATCGCCGGTATCACCCGCTCGATCGCATTGGTACGACAGAGTCCGGCCCTGGCTGCATGGTTCGCCAAGTCGCCGATCGGTGGTGAGATGGCCGACCGGTCCGAGGTGATCACGACAATGGTTGCGGCATTCGTCACCTCGCTCGGGCCCGAGGACCCGGCTGCTGCCGAACGCCGTGCCCGCTGGCTGGTGCGGGTCATCGTGTCGCTGCTGATCTTCCCCGGCCGTGACGAAGCCGACGAACAGGCGATGATCGAGGAGTTCGTCGCCCCGATCGTGGTGGGGACTACGCTCCCCGGTTAGCCATCCAATACGCCCGCGACGCAATGGAATTGCGCGGGATGCCAAACTCGTCGCGCAGCACCTTGACCACCGACCGCGTCGTGCGGTGGTCGCAGGCCACCCAACCGAAGTGGTCGCCCGCGTCGAACGCCGCCGACCGCACCGCTTGCACCAGCGCTTCGCCGGCGTTCTTGCGGTCCACCCAGGTGATGTTCGCGTCGCGGGCCACCGGCAAGTCCTTGTCGTCGTCGTAGCCGGCCTCGAGGAAAACCTGTGCCGGCGCGTCCCCGATCGCCGACAGCAGCGAGTTGATCGCCGGCAGCGACGCGGTGTCGCCGACGATGACGTACCCGGCGGGCGGTGGCTCGGGGATGGCGAACTTGCTGCCCAACACCGTCGCCTCGATGGTGTCGCCGGGTTGCGCGTCCTGCGCCCACCGCGACGCAATCCCGCCGTGCAGCGCGAACTCGATGTCGAAGGTGTCGGCGGCGGGGTCGGGGTCGACCAGCGTGTACCCGCGCTGATGCTGTTTGTCGCCGTCGGCGAACCACATCCGGATCCACATGGTCGGGTGCACCGGGTGCTCGGCGAGCATGCCGCCGGCGTCGAAGCCCAGCCGCAGGTAGTGCGGGCTGATCTCCCGCTTACCGGTCACCGTCAGCCGGTAGTCACCGGCTCGCAACAGCTTCAGCACCGCGCCCGCGAAGCCACGGGATCCCTTTTGTTCGGCCATCTGCGTCAAGCTACCTTCCCTCACGACTTAGGGAAGGTTAACCTAACACAGTTAGCTCGGCACGCGGGTGAACCGGTGCAGCAGCCAGGCCAGTGGGATAGTGATCACGAGCGTCGCCACGAACAGGTTGACCACCGAGCCGGTGTAGACCGGGTAGCGCACCACCTCGACCATGGCGATCTCCATCGTCACCAGATGGATCAGGAAGATCTCGTAGGAGATCTCGCCGAGCCACACCATCGGCCGGCTCGCCAGCAGCTTGCTGTACCAGCCGCGGTCACCGAGTGCCAGCGGCGCGACTGCCAGCGCGGCGATGGCGGCGTAGAACGCCGACTTCACCAGCGCCTCGGGCAGCCCCTGTGGCGACGTCGTCGGGGCGCCCGCGATCGGGGTGGAGACGATCAGGTAGCTGATGATCGCCAGGGGCAGCGCGACGATCGTGTAGCAGCGCACGCCCATCGTCTGCAGCGCCGCCAGCATCATGCCGGCGAGAAACCAAGCCAGATAGGTGGGCAGCCATAGCCGCGCCCCGTTGGGCACGGAGGTGGCGGCATGCACGAAGGCAATCCACGCCGGGGTGATCAACATCAACGCGCCCAGGGCCACGAGCATCCGCACCGGCTGCCACCGACGCTTACACACCCACACCAGCAGCAGGTAGGCCAGCAGCGGCAACACCACGTAGAACGCGGCTTCCACTGCGAGGCTCCACATCTGGGTGAGGCCCTGATGCAGGTACGAGTCCAGGTAGTTGCCGGTGTAGATCTGCGTCAGCGTGAGGTTGCGGAACAACCCCATCCAGGTGTGGCCGGGATTGGGCCCGGCGGTGCGGAATTGGTAGACGACGTAGGCGGCCAGCACCGTGACGACGTACGCCGGCATGATGCGCCGAACGCGATGCCACGCATAGCGACTCACCGACGGCGACGGGCCGTCGGTGGCGAGCGAGCGCACCCACGGGCGAAACAGCAGAAACCCGGACAGCACAAAGAAGATCGGCACCCCGATCTCCATGCGTGCACAGACCAGTCCGAAATAGCCGTGGGTGTACTTGCCGGTGGTGTAGGCGGCGTGCGTGCCGACCACCAGCAGGGCGGCGACCGCGCGGATACCGGTCAGCGACGCGACCCGGTCCGGGCCGGAGACCTGCTCGAGTCCGCCCTGGTCGGTGGTGGCGTCAAATACCGTCATCCGGCGTGTTTCCGGCGGGGCTTGGCGCCACGATTGTCGGGCCGCAGATTGATCAGTACTCCCGAAATACGGGTGCGCTCAAGCGCTTTGAGCGTCGAGCGCGGCAGCTTGGCCGGCAACTCCACCAATGAGAAGTCCGGCCCGATCGTGATGTGGCCGAAATCGCTGCGGTGCAAACCACCCTCGTTGGCGATGGCGCCGACGATCGCTCCCGGGCCGACCTTGTGCCGCTTGCCGACGGCGATGCGGTAGGTGGCGAAGCCGTCTTTCGGCTTGCGGACCGGCTTGTCGCGGCGCTCTTTCGGGCGCCGCTCGGGCGGTGGCTCCGGTTGCATCAGGAACGCGTCGCCGTCACGGGACTGCAGCGCCAGCGCCGCCGCGATGTCGGCCATCGGGACGTCGTGCTCGCGTTCGTAATCCTCGACCAGACTGCGGAACAGCTCGATTCCCGGCGAGCCGAGCGTGTCGGTGATCGAGTCGGCGAACTTGGCCACCCGCTGCGCATTGACGTCCTCGACGCTGGGCAGCTCGGCCTCGGTGAGTTTTTGCCGCGTCGCCTTCTCGATTGCCTTGAGCAGATGGCGTTCCCGCGGCGAGACGAACAGCAGCGCGGTGCCCGACCGTCCGGCCCGGCCGGTGCGGCCGATCCGGTGCACATACGACTCGGTGTCGTGCGGGATGTCGTAGTTGAGCACGTGCGAGATCCGGTCCACGTCCAGTCCACGGGCGGCCACATCGGTGGCGACCAGGATATCTATGCTGCCATTCTTGAGCGCGGTGATGGTCCGCTCCCGCTGCGCCTGCGCGATGTCGCCGTTGATGGCTGCCGCGGAAAACCCTCGCGCGCGCAGCCTTTCGGCCACCTCCTCGGTGGCCTGCTTGGTGCGTACGAAGACGATCATCGCCTCGAACGGCTCGACCTCGAGCACTCTGGTCAGCGCGTCCATCTTGCGGGGGCCGGCGACCTGGATGTAACGCTGCGAAATGTTTTCCGCCGTAGCGGTTTTGGTTTCGACGGTGACTTCGAGCGGCTCGTGCAGGTACTTGGCGGTGAGCTTGCGGATCGCCGGCGGCATCGTCGCCGAGAACAGCGCGACCTGTTTGTACTCCGGGGTGTCGGACAGGATGCGCTCGACGTCGTCGGCGAAGCCCATCTGCAGCATTTCGTCGGCCTCGTCGAGCACCAGATAGTCCACTCGGGACAGATCCAGTGTCCCGCGTTCCAGGTGATCGATGACGCGGCCCGGGGTACCGACCACCACCTGCGCGCCGCGCTTGAGCCCCGCCAGTTGCACGGCATACGACGAGCCGCCGTAGATCGGCAGCACGTGGATCTGCGGCAGGTGGGCGCCGTAGCGGCTGAACGCCTCGGCCACTTGCAGCGCGAGCTCGCGGGTGGGTGCCAGCACCAGCGCTTGGGTCGCTTTGCTGGCGGTGTCGATCTTGGACAGGATCGGGATGGCGAACGCCGCTGTCTTGCCGGTGCCGGTCGGCGCCAGGCCCACCACGTCGGAGCCCGCCATCAGCGCGGGAATGGTCGCCGCCTGGATGGCCGACGGCGACTCGTAGCCGACGTCGACGACGGCCTGCAGCACCGCGGGGTGAATCTGCAGGTCGGCGAATGTGACGGGCGCGTCGTCCGGGGAAGCCATTTCCCAAGGAGTCTAGTGGCCGCGCCTGCCACACCCGCGAGTCCGATGCCGGTACGGTGCAGCGTTGTGTGGAAGCGGTTGACCGTTGCTGCCGTGCTGACCACGTCGACGCTGACCGGCTGCGGATCGGGCGACTCGACCGTCGCCAAGACGCCGCAGGCCAGCACCCCCCATCCGGCCAGCACACCGGGCGCGTCACGCGCTGCCCCGCCGCCGCCCACCTCCTCCGCCGCGCCCGCCGACCCCTGCGCGATCGACCTCGCCGACCCCGCCATCGCCAGGGCGGTCTCCGAGCTGCCGCGTGACCCGCGCAGCCAGCAGCCGTGGAATCCCGAGCCGCTGGCGGGCAACTACAACCAGTGCGCCCAGCTGTCGGCGGTGATCGTCAAGGCCAATACCAACGCCGCGAACCCCAACACCAGGGCGGTGATGTTTCATCTCGGCAAATACATCCCGCAAGGAGTGCCCGACACCTACGGGTTCAACGGCGTGGACACGTCGCAATCCACCGGCGACACGGTGGCGCTGACCGCCGCCAGCGGTATCAGCGGGTTGGCCAGCGTGGTGAAGTTCCACTGGAATGGCAACGGGGTCGAGCTGATCGGCAACACGGCCAGCTGACCCCTTTTGCGCCTCGAGCGTTCCCGGGTTTGCGCACGCTCGCGGGCGAAAGGTCCGCGGCGTTGTCGGTGCCTTCACTTAGGGTGGCCCTGTGTTCGTCACCGACGACGGCGTGATCTACAGCGCGTCGGATCTCGCGGCCGCGTCCCGCTGCGAATACGCGCTGCTGCGCGCCTTCGATGCGAAGCTGGGCCGCGGGCCCGCGGTCACCGTCGAGGACGAGTTGCTCGCCCGCACTGCCGATCTCGGCCGCGAGCACGAGCAACGGCAACTCGAGGAGTTCCGTGCCGAATTCGGCGACGCGGTCGCCGTCATCGGTCGTCCGGCCTACACGATCGCCGGGCTGACCGCCGCCGCCGAGGCCACTCGGCGCGCGATCGCCGACGGCGCACCGGTGGTGTACCAGGCGGCGATGTTCGACGGCCGCTTCGTCGGGTTCGCCGACTTCCTGGTCCGCGACAACGGCCGATACCGCGTCGCCGACACCAAACTGGCCCGCTCGGCCAAGGTCACCGCGCTGCTGCAACTGGCCGCCTACGCCGACACGCTGAGCCGCTCGGGCGTGCCGGTGGCGCCGGACGCCGAACTGATCCTCGGCGACGGCACCGTCTTACGCTACGCGGTCGACGAGCTGATCCCGGTCTATCGCTCTCAACGCGCGCTGGTGCAGCGGCTGCTCGACGAGCATTACGCCGCAACCGAACCGGTCCGCTGGGAGGACGAACGCGTGCGGGCGTGTTTCCGCTGCCCGGAGTGTGAGGAGCAGGTCCGGCTCAGCGACGACCTGCTGCTGGTCGCCGGCATGCGCGTCAGCCAGCGAGCCAAGCTGATCGACGCGGGCGTCACCACTGTTGCCGAATTGGCCGGCCACGCCGGGCCGGTGCCCGGCTTCGCGCCCCGCACGCTCGCCAAGCTCACCGCGCAAGCCAGGCTGCAGGTGGTCGAACGCGAGACCGGCGAGCCGCAGTTCGAGATCGCCGATCCACAGCCGCTGGCGTTATTACCGGACCCCGACGACGGCGACCTGTTCTTCGACTTCGAGGGCGACCCGCTGTGGACCGCCGACGGCAGGCAGTGGGGTCTGGAGTATCTGTTCGGAGTTTTGGACGCCGGCGGCGGTTTCCGCCCCCTGTGGGCGCATAACCGCGCCGACGAGCGGCAGGCGTTGACGGACTTTCTGGCGATGGTGGCCAAGCGCCGCAAGCGCTACCCGAACATGCACATCTACCACTACGCCCCCTACGAGAAGACCGCGCTGCTGCGGCTAGCCGGTCGGCACGGCGTCGGCGAGGACGACGTCGACGATCTGCTGCGCAGCGGCATCCTGGTGGACCTGTATCCGTTGGTGCGCAAGAGTTTCCGGGTGGGGGCCGACTCGTTCAGCCTCAAGGCGCTCGAGCCGCTGTTCATGGGGCGGCAGCTGCGTTCCGGGGACGTGACCACCGCCGCCGATTCGATCACCCAGTACGCCCGGTTCTGCGAGCTGCGCGCCGACGGCCGCGACGACGAAGCCGCGACGGTGCTCAAAGAGATCGAGGACTACAACCACTACGACTGCCGGTCAACCCGGGCACTGCGCGACTGGCTGCTGATGCGGGCCTTCGAATGCGGCATCACACCGCTTGGCGCCCAACCTGTCTCAGATGGCGGCAGCGTCGAGCAACACGACGCGCTGGCGGTGACACTGGCGGATTTCGCGTCCGTCGGGGACCGCACTCCCGAGCAGACGGCGGTCGCGCTGTTTGCAGCGGCGCGCGGCTATCACCGGCGCGAGGACAAGCCGTTCTGGTGGGCGCATTTCGACCGGCTCAACTATCCGCTCGAGGAATGGGCCGACAACAGCGACGTTTTCGTCGTCGACAAAGCCGCCGTGGCGGTGGACTGGCATCAGCCGCCGCGCGCCCGCAAGCCGCAGCGCAGGGTGCGGCTGACCGGCGAGCTGGCCCGCGGCGAACTCAGCTCGACAGTGTTCGCGCTCTACGAGCCCCCGGCGCCCGAAGGCATGACCGACGATCCCGACCGTCGCGCGGCCGGCCACGCCCAGGTCGTCGAGGCCGACGACCCGGCGGTGCCCACCGAGGTGGTGGTCCTGGAACGAACACCCAAGAACGGCAACATGTTTCATCAATTACCCTTCGCGCTTGCACCCGGGCCGCCGATCGCGACGACGAAGCTGCGGGAATCGATCGAGGCCACGGCGGCCGAGGTCGCTGCCGCGCTGCCGCGACTCCCCGACACCGCCATCGTCGACATTCTGCTGCGACGGGCCCCCCGCCTGGGCAGCGGCGCCTCGCTGCCACGCAGTACCGACACCGCTGCGGACATCGTCGCGGCGCTGCTGGACCTGGATTCGTCGTACGTGGCGGTGCACGGGCCGCCGGGGACGGGCAAGACGTACACCGCGGCGCGCGCCATCACGCAACTGGTCGCCGAACACGGCTGGCGGATCGGTGTGGTCGCACAATCACACGCGGTGGTGGAGAACCTCTTCGACTGCGCGGTCGCGGTCGGGATCGATCCGCAGCGGGTGGCCAAGAAGCGACACGACCGTGACGATCCGACCTGGCAGCACATCGACGAGGACGAGTACGCCGGCTTCGTCGCCGGGACCGCGGGGTGCGTGATCGGGGGCACCGCATGGGATTTCGCCAACAGCACTCGGGTGCCGCCGGGCAATTTGGACCTGCTGGTGATCGACGAGGCCGGCCAGTTCTGCCTGGCCAACACCATCGCCGTGGCACCGGCGGCCAGAAACCTTCTGCTGCTGGGTGATCCACAGCAGCTGCCGCAAGTCAGCCAGGGCACCCATCCCGAACCGGTCGACACGTCGGCACTCGGGTGGCTGGTCGAGAACCAGCGCACGTTGCCGGCCGAACGCGGCTACTTCCTGGACCGGTCCTATCGGATGCATCCCGCGATCTGCGGGCCGGTGTCGAGGCTTGCCTACGAGGGACGGCTGCATTCCCATGTCGAACGCACCGCCGCGCGTCGTCTCGACGGCTATTCTCCTGGGGTACAGGTGCTTTCGGTGCGCCACGAGGGCAATTCGACGGAGAGCCCGGAAGAGGCCGACGCGATTGCCGACGAGATCGGGCGACTGCTGGGCTCGTCCTGGACCGACGAGGACGGCACCCGGCCGCTGCGGGCCACCGACGTGCTGGTGCTGGCGCCCTACAACGCCCAGGTGGTGCTGCTGCGGCAGCGACTGGCGACCGCCGGTCTCGGCGACGTCCGCGTCGGGACCGTCGACAAGTTCCAGGGCGCGCAGGCGCCGGTGGTCCTCATCTCGATGACCGCGTCGTCCATCGAGGACATCCCGCGCGGAATCCCGTTCCTGCTCAACCGGAATCGGTTGAACGTTGCGGTCAGCCGTGCGCAGTACGCGGCACTGATCGTGCGGGCGGAGACGCTCACCGAGTACCTGCCCGCCACGCCGTCGGGGCTGGTCGAGCTGGGCGCATTCCTGGCTTTGACCGACGGCTAGTCGTACGAGTGTCGGCCGTAGCCGGGCGCGTCATCGGGATCGGCGGGGTAGTGCCTGCTGCGCGGTGGCGGCGGGAACTCCGCGACGGGCCGGACGCGCTGCGCATCGTCCACATGGAAACCGTTGTGCGCGAACCCGATCGGCTCGGTATCGTGCTCGTCGACGCGCGGCTCGGGTGCACGAGGCACCACGTACTCGACGTAGTCGTCGAAATCGTCCGAAACGTTCGGCATCACCCGGATCCGCTCGGTCCCGGCGTCGCCCTCGACTGGCTGCGATTGACGGGCCGGCGACGCGGTGAAGCCGACCATGAACAGCGCTGCGCCCACCCCGAACAGCGCGATGAACGCCGGCAGCAGCATCGACTGGGACATCGCAGCGGCGAACGGCTCACGCAGGAACTCCGGCAACTGCAGCGCCCC
Source organism: Mycobacterium branderi (assembly GCF_010728725.1). NCBI lineage: Bacteria > Bacillati > Actinomycetota > Actinomycetes > Mycobacteriales > Mycobacteriaceae > Mycobacterium > Mycobacterium branderi. The sequence goes on along the minus strand of NZ_AP022606.1, from coordinate 2,959,497 downwards.
GCGGTCCTCGGTCGCCTCGGGGTGCAGGCCGCCCGGCATCGGCGGCAACTCCGCGGTGATCCGCAGGGTCATGAACGCGGCAATGCTGGAACTGCCCAGCACGGCGCCGACCTGCCGTGTCGCGTTGTACACCCCCGAACCCGCGCCGGCCAGCTGCGCCGGCAGGTTGCGCGTCGCCGTGGCGGCCAGCGGCTGCCAGACAAACGCCATCCCGACGCCCATGACGACGAACACCAACGCCAGCCGCCAAATCGGCGTGCCCGGCGTCATCTCGATGGAAAGCCAGGTCAGCGCGATGGCCAGAACTGAGAACCCGAAACCGACCACCGGCCGCGGATGAGTGCGGTCGACGATTCTGCCGACGACCGGGGCGAGCAGGCCACTGGTGATCGCCATCGGCGCGGTCAGCAGCGCCGAGCGTGTCGGCGAGAGTCCGCACACCGCCTGCGCGTAGAACATCAGCGGCAGGATCATCGCCGTCGTGGCGAATCCGATGACCGCCACTCCGAGGTTGGACAGGCTGAAGTCGCGGTCGCGGAAGATGTCCAGCGGGATCAGCGGCTCGCGCGTGTTGATCGACTGCCAGTAGACGAACGCGACCATGAACCCGATGCCGGCGACGAGCACCGCCCAGATCCACGGCGCCCAGCCCGCGGACTGGCCCTCCTGCAGGGCGAAGACGATGAGGAACATCCCCACCCCCGACAAGGCGACGCCGACCAGATCGAAGCGATGCATATGGGTGGGCAGGACCGGAACCAGCCAGGCCGCCAATGCCAGGCCGATGACGCCGATCGGGACGTTGACGAAAAAGATCCACTCCCAGCCCATCGCGTCGACCAGGACACCGCCGGCCAGCGGGCCCACCAAAGTGGCGACGCCGGCGGTGGCGCCCCACACGCTCATCGCCACGCCGCGACGCTCGGGCGGGAAGATGCGGGTGATTGTCGACAGGGTCTGCGGGGTCAGCAATGCGGCGCCGACGCCCTGTACCACCCGCGCAGCGATCAACATGCCGACGCTGCCGGACACGCCGCACCACAACGACGCGACGGTGAATACGGCCAGCCCTCCCAGATACAGGTTTTTGGGACCAAACCGGTCTCCGAGTCGACCGGCCACCAGCAACGGCACCGCGTACGCGAGCAGGTATGCGCTGGTCACCCAGATCACCGTGTCGTAGCCGGTTTCCAGCTTGGCCATGATGCTGGGGTTGGCAACGGCGACGATGGTCGAGTCGAGCAGGATCATGAAAAAGCCGACCATCATGGCCCAAAGCGCGTGCCACGGGTTCGGGGTATTCCCCCGGTTCCTGGACGTCACGGCAGCGGTGCGCTGGGCGCGCGCCCTGCTCGTCGCCGTGGTCATGTCGGCACCTCGTCTCGGCTGTTCACCCGCAGCGAGTCGGCAAATCCGCGCAGCCACGAGATTTCGGCCCGCGTTGCCGCCAGCAAGTAGTCGAAGGCGACCCGATAGCCGGCGCCCGGCGTGGTCCCCGCGTCCCGCAGCGCTGTGATCTCGGCGGCGCGGGCCTCCAAAGCCCCGACCCGATCGTCGACCGCAGTCGTCGCGGCATCCAGATCGAGAGTATCGATCGCGGCGAGCGCCGCAACGAACTGCGGGAACTCGTCGCCCGGCGTCGCCACGAACTCGCGTACGCGCTCGCTCAGCGCCTCGGTCCCGGCGTCGGTGATCTCGTAGACGGCGCGCTCGGGCCGGTTGCCTGCCCGGGTGGTTGCGGCGCGGCGAACCAATTTCTCCTCGGTCAGCCGGTCCACCACGTGATACAGCGAACCCGGCCGGAGTTTCACGATGCGGTCCGCTTGCCGGCGGACCAAGGTCTGGAACATCTCGTAGCCGTGCATCGGCCGCTGCCGCAGCAGCGCCAACACCGAGATACCCAATGCCGTCAATTCGTAGGCCATCGACCATCCGCCCCGTTCGGCTCGCCGCATCCCGGAATAACCGGACCGGATTATTCCGGGTGGAGTAATCGGATGCGACGCCTCCCCCGCCTTCGACTGTGCCGGCGCTAGCCTGAAGTGACGCCATTCCAGCTAACGGAGGCACCATGAACGCCCGACGGAGCGGGTCGACGGCGGACCCGCAGACAGCCGGCAACGGCAAACCCAAAGCGTCCGCTCGCGCGTTGGCGCATGTCATCGAACGTGCGTCCCGGTCGCAGGGACCGGCCGCCAAGGCCTACGTGGACCGGCTGCGGCGCGCCAGCGCGGGGGCCGCACCGGCCACCGTCGTCGCGAAGCTGGAGAAGCGTTACCTCGCCGCGGTGATGGCCAGCGGCGCCGCGGTCGGTTCGGCGGCGGCGCTGCCGGGGGTCGGCACGCTTGCCGCGCTCTCTGCAGCCGCCGGGGAGACCGCCGTGTTCCTCGAGGCCACCGCGTTCTTCGCGTTAGCCGTCGCCGCCGTGCATGGCGTCCCGATCGAGGACCGGGAGCGCCGCCGCGCCCTGGTGCTGTCCATCCTGGTCGGCGACGACAGCAAGCACGCGCTCGCCGAACTGATCGGGCCGGGCCGCACCAGCGGCGCGTGGCTGTCCGACGGGGTGGCGTCGCTGCCGATGCCCGCCGTGTCGCAACTCAACTCGCGGTTGCTCAAATACGCCGTCAAGCGCTACACGCTGCGGCGCGGAGCGCTGCTGTTCGGCAAGCTGCTGCCGGTGGGAATCGGCGCACTGGTCGGGGCGATCGGCAACCGGTTGGTCGGCAAGAAGATCGTGCGCAACGCCCGCAAGGCATTCGGCGAGCCCCCGGCACGCTGGCCGGTGACGCTGCACCTGCTGCCGACGGTTCGCGACGCGGGTTAGCGGCAAAGAGCTAGCCTTTATGGGGCGGCCATCGTCAAGTCCGCCGCAGCTGGGAGTTGCGCCGGCACAGCAGGCGCAGTTGAGGGGCAAGTGTCGTGAGTAGCGGGCTTGCCAGACAGAGGAATCGAGGCGAGCAGCTGCCGTGAGCAGTACGAGTTCACCATTCGGTCAGAACGAATGGCTGGTCGAGGAGATGTACCGCAAATTCCGCGACGACCCCTCCTCGGTCGACCCGAGTTGGCATGAGTTTTTGGTCGACTACAACCCCGAGCCGACCACCGACACCGGTGACGGCAAACCGGCTACCACGGCTACCGCCGCCCCCGAGCCGGCGCCGGCGCCCAAGCCCGCCGCGCCACCCGTCACCACCGCCACCCCGGGCAACGGCGCAACCACCGCACCGGTGACGTCCGCCAAGCCGGCCGGTCCCCCGCCCGCCGAGGGCGACGAGGTCCAGGTGCTGCGCGGGGCCGCCGCCGCCGTCGTCAAGAACATGTCCATGTCGCTGGATGTGCCGACGGCCACCAGTGTCCGGGCCATCCCGGCCAAGCTGCTGATCGACAACCGGACCGTCATCAACAACCAGCTCAAGCGCAACCGCGGCGGCAAGATCTCGTTCACCCACCTGCTGGGTTACGCGGTGGTGCAGGCGGTCAAGAAGTACCCGAACATGAACCGCCACTTCGCTGTGGTCGACGGCAAGCCCAGCGCGGTCACTCCGGCGCACACCAATTTGGGCCTGGCAATTGACCTGCAGGGCAAGGACGGTAAGCGCTCGTTGGTGGTGGCCGGGATCAAGCGCTGCGACACAATGCGCTTCGCGCAGTTCGTCACCGCGTATGAAGACATTGTGCGACGGGCCCGCGACGGCAAGCTGACCGCCGAAGACTTTGCCGGCGTGACGATTTCGCTGACCAACCCAGGCACCATCGGCACCGTGCACTCGGTGCCGCGGCTGATGGCCGGCCAGGGCGCCATCATCGGCGTCGGCGCCATGGAATACCCGGCCGAATTCCAGGGCGCCAGCCCGGAACGCATCGCCGAACTCGGGATCGGCAAGCTGATCACGCTGACGTCGACCTACGACCACCGCATCATCCAAGGCGCGGAATCCGGCGACTTCCTCCGGACCATCCACGAAATGGTGCTGTCCGACAGCTTCTGGGACGAGATCTTCCGTGAGCTGTCCATCCCGTATGAGCCGGTGCGCTGGCGCCCGGACAACCCGGACTCGATCGTCGACAAGAATGCCCGTGTCGTCGAGTTGATCGCGGCCTACCGCAACCGCGGTCACCTGATGGCCGACACCGACCCGCTGCGGCTGGACAACACCCGCTTCCGTTCCCACCCCGACCTCGACGTGCTGACCCACGGGCTGACGCTGTGGGACCTCGATCGGGTGTTCAAGGTCAATGGCTTTGCGGGCGCAGAGTACAAGAAGCTGCGCGACGTGCTGTCGGTGCTGCGCGATGCCTACTGCCGGCATGTCGGTGTGGAGTACACCCACATCCTCGAACCCGAACAGCAGAAGTGGCTGCAGGAGCGGATCGAGGTCAAGCACGACAAGCCGACCGTCGCCCAGCAGAAGTACATTCTGTCCAAGCTCAACGCCGCCGAAGCGTTCGAAACCTTCCTGCAGACCAAATACGTTGGGCAGAAGCGTTTCTCGCTGGAGGGCGCCGAGACCGTCATCCCGATGATGGACGCCGCGATCGACCAGTGCGCCGAACACGGTCTCGACGAAGTGGTCATCGGCATGCCGCACCGCGGGCGGCTCAACGTGCTGGCCAACATCGTGGGCAAGCCCTACTCGCAGATCTTTTCCGAGTTCGAGGGCAACCTGAACCCGGCACAGGCGCACGGCTCCGGCGACGTCAAGTACCACCTCGGCGCGACCGGCGTCTACATACAGATGTTCGGCGACAACGACATTCAAGTGTCGCTGACCGCCAACCCGTCGCACCTCGAGGCCGTCGACCCAGTGCTGGAGGGGCTGGTGCGGGCCAAGCAGGATCTGCTCGACAAGGGCCTCGGCGACGACGGCTTCTCGGTGGTGCCGTTGATGCTGCACGGCGACGCCGCGTTCGCCGGGCAGGGTGTGGTGGCCGAGACGCTGAACCTGGCTTTGCTTCCCGGTTACCGGGTGGGCGGCACCATCCACATCATCGTCAACAACCAGATCGGCTTCACCACCTCGCCGGAACACTCCAAGTCCAGCGAATACTGCACCGACGTCGCGAAGATGATCGGGGCGCCGATCTTCCACGTCAACGGCGACGACCCCGAAGCCTGCGAGTGGGTGGCGCGGCTGGCGGTGGACTTCCGGCAGAAGTTCCACAAGGACGTCATCATCGACATGCTGTGCTACCGCCGCCGCGGCCACAACGAGGGCGACGACCCGTCGATGACGAACCCGTACATGTACGACGTGATCGACACCAAACGCGGTGCGCGCAAGAGCTATACGGAAGCGCTGATCGGTCGCGGCGACATCTCGATGAAGGAAGCCGAAGACGCGCTGCGCGACTATCAGGGCCAGTTGGAGCGGGTGTTCAACGAGGTCCGCGAACTGGAAAAGCACGGCGTGCAGCCCAGCGAATCGGTGGAGTCCGACCAGATGATTCCCGCGGGGCTCTCGACGGCGGTGGATAAGTCGCTGCTGGCGCGTATCGGGGATGCCCACCTGGCGATGCCGGAAGGGTTCACCGTGCACCCGCGCGTCAAGCCGGTCCTGGAGAAGCGCCGGGAGATGGCCTACGAGGGCAAGGTCGACTGGGCGTTCGCCGAGTTGCTGGCGCTGGGTTCGCTTGTGGCAGAAGGCAAGTTGGTGCGGCTCTCGGGTCAGGACACTCGGCGCGGCACGTTCTCGCAACGGCATTCGGTGATCATCGACCGGGTGACGGGTGCCGAGTTCACCCCGCTGCAACTGCTCGCCACCAACCCCGACGGCAGCCCAACCGGCGGCAAGTTCCTGGTGTACGACTCACCGCTGTCCGAATACGCCGCTGTCGGTTTCGAATACGGCTACACGGTGGGCAACCCGGACGCATTTGTGATGTGGGAGGCGCAGTTCGGCGACTTCGTCAACGGTGCGCAGTCGATCATCGACGAGTTCATCAGCTCCGGCGAGGCCAAGTGGGGGCAGCTGTCCAACGTGGTGCTGCTGCTGCCGCACGGGCACGAAGGCCAGGGTCCCGACCACACGTCGGGCCGCATCGAACGCTTCCTGCAACTGTGGGCGGAGGGTTCGATGACGATCGCGATGCCGTCGACCCCGGCGAACTACTTCCACTTGCTGCGCCGGCATGCACTCGACGGCATCCAGCGGCCGCTGATCGTATTCACGCCGAAGTCGATGCTGCGCAACAAGGCCGCGGTCAGCGACCTCAAGGACTTCACCGAGATCAAGTTCCGCTCGGTGCTCGAAGAACCGACCTACGAGGACGGCGTCGGCGATCGCGGCAACGTCAAGCGGATCCTGTTGACCAGCGGCAAGCTGTACTACGAATTGGCCGCCCGCAAGGCCAAGGACAACCGCGACGACGTCGCGATTGTGCGCATCGAACAGCTGGCGCCGCTGCCGCGGCGGCGGCTCAACGAAACGCTGGACCGCTACCCGAACGTCAACGAGTACTTCTGGGTGCAAGAAGAACCCGCCAACCAGGGCGCATGGCCGCGGTTTGGCCTGGAGCTGCCCGAAATGGTGCCGGACAAACTGACTGGCATCAAACGGATTTCACGTCGCGCGATGTCGGCGCCGTCGTCAGGTTCGTCGAAGGTGCACGCCGTCGAGCAGCAGGAGATCATCGACCTGGCCTTCGGCTGATCTTGTTTCGCGGCGAGCGTGCGTGTTTGTCCACGACACGCCGCGGGGGTGCGGCATTCTGTGCACGCTCGCGGGGTCGCTGGCCGCGGTACCCCAGGTACCGGCTAGCCTCATCGAGAGCTAACTGAGTAAGGAGTCTCCATGGAGGGGTTTGCCGGGAAGGTGGCCGTGGTCACCGGCGCCGGTTCGGGAATCGGCCAAGCGCTGGCCGTCGAGCTGGCCCGTTCGGGCGCCAAGTTGGCGATCAGCGACATCAACACCGAAGGGCTGGCGCAGACCGAGGAGCGCCTCAAGGCCATCGGCGCGCCTGTCAAGGCGGACCGCCTCAACGTCGCCGAGCGCGAGGCCTTCCTGGTCTACGCCGACGCGGTCAACGAGCATTTCGGCAAGGTGAACCAGATCTACAACAACGCCGGGATCGCGTTCACGGGCGACATCGAGGTCAGCCAGTTCAAGGACATCGAACGGGTGATGGACGTCGACTTCTGGGGCGTCGTGAATGGCACCAAAGCCTTTCTGCCGCACCTGATTGCCTCCGGCGACGGGCACGTCGTCAACGTCTCCAGCGTTTTCGGGTTGTTCTCCGTGCCGGGGCAGGCGGCCTACAACTCGGCCAAATTCGCCGTGCGCGGCTTCACCGAGGCGCTGCGGCAGGAAATGATCCTGGCTGGCCATCCCGTGAAGGTGACCACCGTGCACCCCGGCGGCATCAAAACCGCGATCGCCCGCAACGCCACCGCCGCCGAGGGGGTAGACGTCAACGAGCTGACCGAGTTCTTCGACAAGCGCCTGGCCAGCACCAGCCCGCAGCGAGCCGCGCGGATCATCCTGGAAGCAGTGCGCAAGAACAAGGCCCGGGTGCTGGTCGGTCCGGACGCCAAGGTGCTTGATCTGCTCGTGAGGGCGACTGGTTCTGGCTATCAGCGGCTGTTCTCGGCGGTGATGGGCCGCGCGATGCCCTCGACTCGCTGACCAGCGCAGGACGAGCAAGCGGCAAAGGCAACTAGCGCCCCAAGGGGTGTTCACCGAGCCACGCGTCGGCCACCGCCTGCGGGTCGGCCCCCTTGGCCACCTGCCGCCGCATGTCGACCAGCGCGGCGGTGTCCAACACACCGGCCACCTCGTTGACGGCTAGCAGCTGGCGGTCGACCAGCTCGTTGCGGCGATACAGCGGCACCACGTTCTCGGCCTGCACCAGCGCCGGCTTCCCGTCGCCCAGCACCACCAGATCGCCGGGCACGTCGGGATCAGCCGTGGTTGTCCACGCCGCGGTAAGCTGCCCGGCCCGCAGCGCAGCGAACATCGTTGCGTCGTCTCGGAATTGGCGTGCAGCGGGCAGATGGCATCGGCTCACCGCGGTGGGAGTTTGGCTGCCGCCGGTCGCCCCGACAACCAGGCCGTCGCAATGGCGGGGCAACAGGCTTAGTTCGGTGCCGCCCCACGCTTTCGCTGTCGACTGGGTGACCGCCAGCGCGGGTTTGTCCTCCGCGGCGGTCGCGTAGTCGCCGGCGGCGATCCCCTCAGGCAGCACGCCGATCATCGCCCGGTAGACCTGTTCGTCGGAGCGCACCTTGGCGCCCGGCTCGAACACCTGTAACACCTGCCCGGTGAACCCGGGTACGACGGTGAAGTCCCCGGAATCCAGCTTGCTCAGCGGGTCGGGGGCGGGCTCGCTGCGCGCCGGGAAGCCATACGACCGCAGCGCCCCGACATAGATGTCGGCGAGCAGCACCGACGCAGCGTCCGCGCGAGAACCGACGACCAGCTCTCGCGCGTGGTGTTGCATATCGCCGCAGGCGGCCAGCGCAACGGACGCGGCGAGCGCCAGCGCGGCAAACTTGCTGGCGGTCACTCGGCGGTATCGGCGGCTGCTGCCACCGCGGCCGCCACCGCCGGTCCCACCCGCGGGTCCAGCGGGCTCGGCACGATCCGGTCCGGCGCGAGGTCGTCGGCGACGACCGAGACGATCGCCTCCGCCGCAGCCACCTTCATCGCCTCGGTGATCCGGCGAGCGCCGGCGTCCAGCGCGCCGAGAAAGACCCCGGGGAAGGCCAGCACATTGTTGATCTGGTTGGGAAAATCGCTGCGGCCGGTGGCGACGATCGCGGCGTGCCGGGCCGCCACGTCGGGATGGATCTCCGGATCGGGGTTCGACAGCGCGAACACGATGCCGTCGGGAGCCATCGTTGCGATCAGCTCCTCGGGAACCACGCCGCCCGACACACCCAGGAACATGTCGGCGCCCTTGAGCGCCTCGACCATGCCGCCGGTGAGGCCGTCGGGATTGGTGGACCGCGCCAGGTCGGCCTTGATGGTGGTCAGGTCGTCGCGCCCGGGGTGCAAAATCCCACGCGAGTCCAGCAACGTGATGTGTGAAATGCCCACGGACATCAGGATTTTCGCGCATGCCAAGCCCGCCGCGCCGACACCGGAGATCACCACCCGCAGCGAGGCCATGTCGCGGCCGAGCACCTTGGTCGCGCCGATCAACGCCGCCAGCACCACGATCGCAGTCCCGTGCTGGTCGTCGTGCATGACCGGGCAGTCCAGCGCGTCGATCAGGCGGCGTTCGATTTCGAAGCACCGCGGCGCGGAGATGTCCTCGAGGTTGACCGCGCCGAACGTCGGCCGCAACCGCACCAAGGTGTCGACGATCTCGTCCGGGTCCTTGGTGTCCAAGACGATCGGGATCGAGTCCAGGCCCGCGAACGCCTTGAACAGCGCGCACTTGCCCTCCATCACCGGCAGCGCTGCCGCGGCGCCGATGTCGCCGAGACCCAGGACCGCGCTGCCGTCGCTGACCACGGCCACCAGGCGGTGCGCCCAGGTGTAGCGAGCGGCCAGTGTGTGGTCGGCGGCGATCGCGCGACTGACCTGTGCCACGCCCGGGGTATAGGCGATCGACAGCGCGCGTTGGGAGTCCAGCGGGGCCCTCAACTGCATGGAAAGCTTCCCGGCTTGGTGCGCCTCGAAGATCTCCTCGTCCTCTAAGACGATGTGTGGGCCTGGTTCGGACACGTCCCTGAGCGTACTGCGGCTCAGATCAGGCCCAGTTCGGTGACCGCCTTGCGCTCGTCGGCGAGCTCGGCGGTCGACTTGTCGATTCGCCCACGGGAGAAGTCGTCGATCTCGAGCCCGCCCACGATGCTCCAGTCGCCGCCCTTGGTGGTCACCGGGAACGACGAGATCAGGCCCTCCGGCACTCCATAAGACCCGTCGGACACCACGGCCATCGACACCCAGTCGCCGTCGGGGGTGCCCAGCAGCCAGTCCCGGGCGGCGTCGATGGTCGCTGACGCGGCCGAGGCGGCCGACGAGGCGCCGCGTGCGTCGATGATCGCCGCGCCGCGCTTGGCGACGGTCGGGATGAAATCGTTCTCGATCCAGGACTGATCGCCCACGACCTCGGCCGCATTCTTGCCCTTCACCTCGGCGTGGAAGATGTCGGGATACTGCGTGGCCGAGTGGTTGCCCCAGATCGTCATCTTCTTGATGTCGGTCACCTTGGCGCCGGTTTTCTTCGCCAGCTGCGAGATCGCGCGGTTGTGGTCCAGCCGGGTCAGCGCGGAGAACCGCTCCTTGGGGATGTCTGGCGCGTTGCTCATTGCGATCAGCGCATTGGTGTTGGCCGGGTTTCCGGTCACGCCGATGCGGACGTCGTCGGCGGCAACCTCGTTGAGCGCCTTGCCCTGGGCGGTGAAAATGGCCCCGTTGGCCTCCAGCAGGTCGCTGCGCTCCATGCCCGGGCCGCGCGGCCGCGCGCCCACGAGCAGCGCTAAGTTGATGCCGCTGAAGATCTTGTTGGGGTCCGCCCCGATCTCGACGCCGGCCAGCAGCGGGAACGCGCAGTCGTCGAGCTCCATGACCACACCCTCGAGCGCCTTGAGGGCAGGCTCGATCTCGAGCAGCCGCAGCTCGATCGGGCGGTCCGGGCCCAGCAGCGAGCCGCTCGCCAGGCGGAACAACAGGCTGTAGCCGATCTGGCCGGCGGCGCCGGTGACGGCGACCTTGAGGGGTGTTGTGCTCACGTCGGTTGCTCCTTGGGCAGTATTGCGTCGCGTCGAAACTAGCGCACGGATGCCGGAGACAAACCTCGGGTCGCCCGCAGCGGCTCACAGGTGTTGATCTGCCAGGACGCGTAGCATTGCCGACGCTTGGCCCGTGCTGCGCTGACGACGGAGGTGATTCGATGCCATCGTTTCGCGCGTTATCGCCATCACTGCGACCGGCCGCCCGGCCGAAGGCCGCCGCGCCGGGCACACCGCCCGTCGCCTCGCCCGTCGAGCACGTCATGGTCGACTGCGGCGTCTACGTCGACGGCGAGCGGCTGCCCGGTCCCTACACGCACGCCGAGGCGCTGGCCAAGGTACGTGAGGTCGAACAGGCCGGCCGGGAGGCTTTCGTCTGGATCGGCTTGCACGAACCTGACGAAACGCAGATGAAAGACGTCGCAGACGTTTTCGGCCTGCACCCGCTGGCCGCCGAGGACGCCGTGCACGCCCATCAGCGGCCCAAGCTGGAACGCTACGACGAGACGCTGTTTTTAGTTCTCAAGACCGTGAACTACGTCCCGCACGACTCGGTGGTGCTGGCCCGCGAGGTGGTCGAAAGCGGCGAGATCATGATCTTCGTCGGGAGGAACTTCGTGGTCACCGTCCGCCACGGCGAACACGGCGGGCTCTCCCAGGTTCGCAAACGCATGGACGCCGATCCGGGTCACCTGCGGCTGGGCCCCTACGCGGTGATGCACGCGATCGCCGACTACGTGGTGGACCACTACCTCGAGGTGACCAATCTCATCGAGACCGATATCGACAACCTCGAGGAAGTCGCGTTCACGCCCGGCCACAACATCGACGTCGAACCGATCTATCTACTCAAGCGCGAAGTCGTCGAATTGCGTCGGTGCGTAAGCCCGTTGTCGGTGCCGTTCCAGCGGATGCAGACCGAGCACAAGGACCTGATCTCCAAGGAAGTCCGGCGCTACCTGCGCGACGTCGCCGACCACCAGACTCAGGCCGCCGACCAGATCACCAGCTACGACGAAATGCTGACCTCACTGGTGCAGGCGGCGCTGGCTCAGGTCGGCATGCAACAGAACATCGACATGCGCAAGATATCGGCCTGGGCAGGCCTTGCGGTGGTGCCCACGATGATCGCCGGGATCTACGGGATGAACTTCGACTGGATGCCCATACTGAGTTGGAAATGGGGTTATCCGGTGGTGATGGTCTTCATGGCGACGGTGTGTCTGCTCTTGTACCGCAACTTCCGGCGCAGAGACTGGCTCTAGTTTGGCGAGCAGACAGAGAATCGCGTTACCGCAGGCGAATTCATGCGATTCTGCGTCTGCTCACGCAGAAGAAGCGCGGCGGTTCGGATCCAGGACGTCGACGCCGTCGGCCTGCCATGCCTGCCGCATGGCATCGGCGCCTTTGAGGCGCACCCACGCCGCCTCGGTCGCCGTGATCGGCGTCGCCGAGAGAAAGGTCACCGGCTCGCGGGGAGGCTCCAGCGGCAACTCGCCGATGTCGCTGCGGCCCAACAACACCGCGGTGAACGGCGCGGGCCCCGCCCACAGCGGCGAGCCGAGGTCGATCAAGGCGTCCGGCACCAGCACCACACCCTCGACCGCCGGCGCTGCCGCGACCACGGCCAAGCTGCGAGCCAACCCGGTGATCGGCCGGGCCCATGGTGGCGACCCGCTGCGCCCGGCTTCGCCGCGCTTGCGATCGCCACTCGGATCACGCAGGCGCAGAACGACTTCCGCACGCGGACCCCGCAATGGATCGGCCAGAACAGCTGTCGGGTCGACCATCGGATGCCGCGAACAACCCAGCGACACGTAGTGCACTATTCCGTCGCTGTCCGGCGGGAATCGCAGCACCTCGATGGGCTCGGTGCCCAGGAAGGTCACGCGCGCGACATCGGGCTCCGCGTCGGCGAACTGCGCGCGCAGGTGTTTACGGACTTCAGCCAGAATCTGTGTCACTCGGTGGAACCGTCAGGTTGACACCGGAATCGGCGTCGAAGATTGCCAATTTCAGTGTGTCGAAAGCTAATTCGAGCGACTGCCCTTTTGCGGCCTTCGACGCCGACGGGACCCGCGCCACGAATTCGTGCTCGACGCCGTCGGATTCCTCTTCGGCCAGTTGCTTCGAATGCACGGCCGCGCCCTCGGTGGTGAAGTACACGTATTTGTCGGCGCCCAGCGACTCGACCATGTCGACCTTGACCTCGAAAAGCAACGCGCTGAGGCGCTGATAGGCGTCGATCAGCGCGGCGTCCTGCAGATGCTCCGGCCGGATGCCGACGATGATGTTCTGCGGCGTCGGGTGCGCTGCGAGCACGTCGTGGACCGGCTGGGTCAGCGTCACCTCGCCGAACGGCAGGCTCACGCCGGTGGGCGTCATGGTGGCGGGGAAGAAATTCATCGCAGGCGAGCCGATGAAGCTGGCCACGAACAAGTTCGCCGGCCGCTCGTAGAGCTCGTCGGGAGTGCCGATCTGCTGGGCCACGCCGCCGCGCATCACCACCACCCGGTCACCCAACGTCATGGCCTCGGTCTGGTCGTGAGTGACGTAGACGGTGGTAGTGCCCAACCGTCGCTGCAGACGGGCGATCTCGCCGCGCATCTGAACTCGCAGCTTGGCGTCCAGGTTGGACAGCGGCTCGTCCATCAGGAATGCCTTGGGATGACGCACGATCGCGCGGCCCATCGCCACCCGCTGGCGCTGACCACCCGACAACTGCGAAGGCTTGCGATCCAGAAAATCGGTCAAGTCAAGGATTCTCGCGGTTTCCTCGACCTTCTGGGCGATCTCGGCCTTCTTCATCTTGGCCAGCGTCAGCGGGAAGGCGATGTTCTGGCGCACCGTCATATGCGGATACAGGGCGTAGGACTGGAACACCATCGCGATGTCGCGGTCCTTGGGGGCTTTCTCGTTGACCCGCTCGCCGCCGATCCGCAACTCCCCCGACGAGATATCCTCCAGCCCGGCAATCATATTCAGCGTCGTGCTCTTGCCGCAGCCCGAAGGCCCGACCAGGATGAGGAATTCGCCGTCGGCGATGGTAATACTCAGATCCTTTACGGCCGTCGCGCCGTCGGGGTAACTCTTGGTCACCCGCTCCAACACAATCTCGGCCATCGAGCTATCCCTTCACAGCGCCAGACGTCAATCCGGCAACTATCCGTCGTTGGAAGATTAGAACAAAAACGATGATCGGGACGGTAATGACCATCGCACCGGCCGCGATTGATCCGGTTGGCTCCTCGAATTGCGAACTTCCGGTGAAATTGGCAATGGCCACCGGGGCGGTGATCGCGGCCTTGGTCGCGGTCAACGACAGCGCGAGCAGCAGGTCGTTCCAGGCGAAGATGAACACCAGGATGGCCGCAGTCACGATTCCCGGCGCCGCCAGCGGCGCGATCACCTTGCGGAATGCCTGGCCCGGTGTGGCGCCGTCCATCTTGGCCGCCTTCTCCAGATCCCACGGGATCTCCCGGAAAAACGCCGACAGAGTGTAGAGGGCCAGCGGCAGCGCGAAAGTGATGTACGGGATGATCAGCCCCGGCCAGGTGTCGAACAGGCCGACGCTGCGTTCGATGTCGAATATCGGTGTGACAAGCGAAATTTGCGGAAACATCGCGATCAAAAGCGCCGCGCCGATCAACAGCCCTTTGCCGGGAAAATCCAGCCGCGCCACCGCATAAGCAGCCATGGCGCCGATGACCACTGCGATCACGGTGGTAATCGCGCCGATACCAATCGAATTGACCAACGCCGAGCTGAAGAAGTTTCCGTGGAAAATAGCGCGATAGTTGTCGAACGTCACCGACGACGGGATCAGCTTGCCGTCTTTGACCGTTGACGTCGGCTTGAGCGACAGCGACAAGATCCACAACACCGGGAACAGCGCATAGATCACCACCAGCGCGTCGGCCACCACCCAGGCGGTCGCGCGCCGTGTGCCGATCCGCTCAGCCACGGCCATCACCGCCCGGTGCGGCGGCGCCGAACACCTTGACGAAGACGAACGCGATGATCGCCACACTGAGGAAGATCAGCACCGAGATCGCCGAGCCCAGGCCAACATTGAAGCCTTTGAACAGGTTGTCATAGCCGAGCATCGACACCGAATCGGTGTTGTTGGAGCCGCCGGTGAGCACGTAGATGTTGTCGAAGATCCGGAAGGCATCCAGGGTGCGGAACAGCAGCGCCACCAGGATCGCCGGTTTGATCAGCGGCAGGATGACTTTGAACAGCCGTCGCCAGGCACCCGCGCCGTCGACCTGCGCGGCCTTGAGCAGGTCGTCGGGCACCAACGCCAACCCGGCCAGCAGCAACAGGGCCATGAACGGCGTCGTCTTCCAGACCTCGGCGAGCACCACGATGCCCAGCGACGGAATCTGCTGGGTCAGCGGCGCGCTGCCCTGCGGAAGCAGGTTGGCCAGATACCCGGTGCCCGGCGTCCAGGCGTAGTACCAGCTGTACGACGCGGCCACCGTGACAATGCCGTACGGGATCAGCACCGCCGCGCGCACCACGCCCTTGCCGAACAGGCTCCGGTGCATGATCAACGCCAACGCCAAGCCCAACACGAACTCGAGCGACACCGAAACCACGGTGATCGCCAGCGTGACCACGAACGCCGTCCACCACAACCGGTCGGTCAAGATGGTCTGGTAGTTGGCCAGACCGACGAACTTGGCGTCGCCCGGTGTGGCAAAACCGAAGCGCTGCAAGCTCAACCACACCGCGTAGCCGATCGGGTACGCCGTCACCGCCAGCATGAGAATCACCGCGGGCGCCACCAATGCAAACGCCAACCGGCGCTCCGAGCGCCGGCCCTCGGTCGCGGTCATGGGATCAAACCCTTACCGTCGATGGCCTTCTGCACCTGCTCGGTGAGCGCGTCTGCGGTCTTCTCCGGATCGATGGCGGTAATCGGGGCCAGCGTCGCCGAGATCCGGGTGGACACCGCTTGGTACAGCGGTGTCTCCGGGCGCACGGCTGCGTCGGTGAGTTGTCGGCGAATCACGTCATACATCGGGTACTTCGCCTGGAACTGCGGGTCGGAATACAGCGACGCGCGCACCGCCGGCAGGCCGCCTTCGATCGAGACGTATTTCTGGTTGGCCAGACTGCGCAGGCAGCGCACCGCCTCGAAGGCTTGCGCCTTGTGGCGAGTCGTCTTGGCCACCGCCAGGTTCAATCCGCCGATCGTCACCTTGGCCGGCCGACCGGACTGCACACCCGGATAAGGCGCGAAGCCGAGCACCGACTTGGCGGCCTCGTAGGCCGCACGGAACTGCTCGTCGGTCGGATCGAAATTGCCCACGCTGTCCATGCTGCCCGCCAGGTCCGCACGCCGATTCAGCGGCAGGAACGCCACACCGCCCTTGATGGCGTTCTCGAGCATGGAGGACAGCACGAACGGCCAGTTGACCTCCAGAGCGGCTTTGGCTTGCTCGAGCGCCAATCGCGCTGCGCCCTCGTCGGTCTGGGTGATCGACGGGTCCGCGCCGGGCGCGGTGGCCACCGACTTCAGGGTCTGCAGCGCCCGGACGGTCGCCGCGCGGTGGGCCGCGGTGTCGGTCAGCGTGACGGCCTTGCCGTCGTCGGACAGCACCTGGCCGCCGGCACTGACCAGCAGCGTGTTGAACCACACCACCAGCCCCTCGTATTGCTTGGCCTGCACCGCGATCCAGCTCGGTTTGCCGGCGTCGTGCAGCCGCGTCGCCTCGGCCACCATGCCATCCCAGGTGGTCGGTGGTTTGTCCATCAAATCTGCGCGGTACCAAAGCAATTGGGTATTCGTCGTCAGCGGTGACGCGTAGAGCTTGTGTCGACGGCGGGCGGTCGCGAGCGGGCCCGGGAGCGTGTCGGCGGTGGCGTCGGCCTCGGCCCGGCCGGAGGGGTCGTCGGACAGCGGCAGCGCCCAGCCCGCGTCGGCGAACTCCGCGGTCCACACCACGTCGATGGCCATCACGTCCAGGGTGCGGTCGTTGCCGGTGAGCCGGCGGGCCAACTGCAGCCGCTGGTCGTCCGCCGATCGGGGCAGGCTGAACTGCCGGATGGTGAACCGGCCGCCGAGCTGGTCGGTGCAACGCCGGGCGAGCGCAGTGAGTGTCGCGGCTTCGTTGGCCGGCGTGTAGAGGCTCACCACCACACCGGTGTCGGACGATCCGCACGACGAAACCGAGGCGGTGGTCAGCGCCGCCAGCACGGCCGCGGCCAGTTGGCGTGCCCGCCCGCGACCAACCACGGCACCCGCCTTTCTCTCGTCGCCCGCGGCAGAACGGTAGAGCCGGCTACACGTGAGATGCAACACGCCCGGTATGCATGCCACGGTCGTGAGGGGTCAGATCGCCAGGCGGGCGAGCAGGTCGCGGGCTTTCTCGGCGTTTTGCGGATCGCACAGCACGTCGTAGCGGCCGGCGACCAGTTGCATCGTCGAACTGAAATCCCGGGTGCCACGCGCCATCGCATAGGGCACCGCCGACGTGATCAGGCCGAAGAAAACCCCGGCGATCAGACCGGTGGCCAGCGCCGCCCACGGGTTGGGGCTGAAAAACCCCAGCACCAAGCCGATGAACAGCCCCAACCAGGCGCCGCTCAAGACGCCGCCACCGAGAACCTTCGGCCAGGTCAGCCGGCCGGTGACCCGTTCGACCTGCATCAAGTCGACACCGACGATCGTTACCTGCTGCACCGGAAATGCTCGCTCGGACAGGTAGTCGACGGCTCGCTGCGCTTCCGCATAGGTGGGGTACGACCCAACCGGCCAGCCTTTGGGCGGGGTCGGCAGTCCGGGTGCGCCACGCCGCCCGGCCGCCGGGGTGGCGGGTGTGGAGCCGGGAACCTGTCCGGGCTGGTAAGGGCTGGTCATGCTGTTATTCTCCTCTGCCGACGTGCCGGGTGGCAGCGGGCCGCCTTCGATCTTCTACCAGCACATACGGTAGAGGCTCGCGCCGCAGGCGGGCTCTGCCAGTCCGGGCCGCCCGTCGCCCGCATCGTTTAGGTTGAACGCCATGACAGTTCCCGGCGGCGAGTTCGGCGAGCGAGCGCCAGACGGGCCCAACCAGCCGCCGGCCTACCGGCCGCCCGGTTATCCGCAGGGCGGCTACGACGGCTATCCAGAACAGCCCGGAACCAACACCCTGGCGATAGCTTCCTTGGTCGCGTCGCTGGTCGGCCTGCTGTGCGGCGTCGGCTCCATCGTGGGCATTGTGTTGGGCACCGTCGCCGTCAACCAGATAAAGCAGACTCGGCAGCAGGGTTACGGCCTGGCCGTCACCGGCATCGTGGTCGGCATCGGGACCCTGGTGGTCGGCATCGTTTTCTTCATGACCGTCCGGTTGCGCTAGTGACCGGCCCCAACCAGCCGTACCCGGGCGAAGAGCAATACCCGTGGAACCCCGTCGACCCCAACCCGCCGGTGAACTATCCGGTGTATCCGCCACCACCGCCGTATCCGGGTGGTCCGTTCGGGTACGGCGGCCCACCGGGATACCCCTACGGCCCGGCAGGAACGAACGGTCTGGCGATCGCGTCGCTGACCACGTCGATCGCCGGCATCTTCCTGGGTGTACCGCTGACGTTCTTCTGCTACCTCGGTTTGCTGATCCCGCTGGTCGGCGTCGTGCTGGGCGTCGTCGCGCTCAACCAGATCAAGCACACCCACCAACAGGGCCGCGGGCTGGCGATCGCCGGCATTGCGGTGGGTGCGGCCATCTTCGCGCTGCTGGTGCTGGCCATCATCGGGCTTTTGTTTGTGGGCCTGAGCATCATGACCCGCTCTTGAGTTAGGCAGGCGGAACGAACGGATCCGACCGGCGCTGCATGCCCGCCGCGCGTCCCTTGGCCGCGATCACCAATGCCATTTTGCGGCTGGCCTCGTCGATCATCTCGTCGCCGAGCATCACCGCGCCGCGGGCGCCACCGGCACTCGAGGTGTGCCATTCGTACGCTTCCAGGATCAGCTCGGCGTGGTCGTACTCGTCCTGGCGCGGGCTGAAGATCTCGTTGCCGGCCGCGATCTGGTCGGGATGCAGGACCCATTTGCCGTCGTAGCCCAGCGCCGCCGACCGGCCCGCCACCCGCCGGAAGGCCTCGACATCGCGCACCTTCAGGTACGGCCCGTCGACGGCGGCGATGCCGTGCGCGCGCGCCGCCACCAGAATCGTCATCAGCGCGTGGTGGTAGGCATCGCCGACGTCGTAGCCCTCGGGCTGCTCGCCGACGACCAGCGTGCGCATGTTGAGGCTGGCCATCAGGTCCGCCGGACCCAGCACCAGGGCCTGCACCCGCGGGACAGCAGCGATCGCGTCAACGTTGAGCAGGCCGCGGGCGTCTTCGATCTGCGCGTCGATGCCGATGCCGCCCACCGGGAGTCCGTGGATGGTTTCCAACTGGGTCAGCAGCAGATCCAGCGCGGTGACATGCGAGACGTCGGAAACCTTCGGCAGCACAACGACATCGAGTTGCGGGCCCGCGGCCGAGACCACCTCGATGACGTCGGCGTGGGTCCACGGCGTCGTCCAGCCGTTGACTCGCACGCCACGCAACTGCCCGGCCCACCCCGGCTCGGCGAGCGCAGCGGCCACCCGGCTGCGGGCCGGTTCCTTGGCGTCCGGTGCGACGGCATCTTCGAGGTCGAGAAAGACCTCGTCGGCCGGCAATCCCTTGGCCTTGTCGATCATCTTCTGGCTACTACCGGGAACCGACAGGCAGGTCCGGCGGGGTCGATAGGCGTTATTCACCGTTTCACTCCTACAGTTTGAACCATGACGTCGATCAACCGGGTGTACGTGGCACGGCTGGCGCGAATGCTGGTGCTGGGCCCGATGGGCGAGTCGCTCGGCCGGGTGCGCGACGTCGTCGTCAGCATCAGCATCGTGCGCCAACAGCCGCGCGTGCTCGGCCTCGTCGTCGAATTGCCTTCGCGCCGAAGGATTTTCGTGCCGATCGGACGCGTCGCCGCAATCGAGCCCAACGCGGTGACGTTGAACACCACCAGCGTGTCGCTGCATCGGTTCGAGCAGCGGCCGGGCGAAGTGCTGGTGCTGGGCCAGGTTCTGGACACCAAGGTGCGGGTCAACGATCCCGAACTGCCGCAGCTGGCCGATACCGACGTGGTGATCACCGATCTCGGCATCGAACAGACCCGAACCCGCGACTGGATGGTGACCCGCGTCGCCGTGCGCAGCATGCGGCGGCTGGGTCGGCGTGGCGGCGTCTACGTCGTCGACTGGCACAACGTGATTGGCCTGACGCCCTCCGCGCTGGCGATGCCCGGGCAGGGCGTGGCGCAGCTGCTGCACCAGTTCGAGGAGGGGCGGCCGATCGAGGTGGCCGACGCCCTGCGTGAGCTGCCGCCCAAGCGGCGCTACGAGGTGGTCAAGGCGCTCGACGACGACCGGCTGGCGGACATCCTGCAGGAACTGCCCGAGGAGGACCAGGCCGACGTGCTGACGCAGCTGGGCACCGAACGGGCCGCAATGGTGCTCGAGGAGATGGATCCCGACGACGCCGCCGACTTGCTCGGCATGATGAACCCCACCGAGGCGGAGGTGTTGCTGCGCCGGATGGATCCCGACGAGTCCGATCCGGTACGACGGCTGCTGACCCACTCCCCCGACAGCGCGGGCGGCTTGATGACATCCGATCCGGTGGTGCTGACACCGGACACGTCGGTCGCCGAGGCGCTGGCCCGGGTCCGCGATCCCGACCTGACTCCGGCGTTGTCGTCGCTGGTCTTCGTGGTGCGCCCGCCGACCGCCACCCCGACCGGTCAGTACCTGGGTTGTGTGCACCTGCAGCGGCTGCTGCGCGAGCCGCCGGCCGCGTTGACCGGCGGCATCGTCGACACCGATCTGCCCCGCCTGACACCGGACACCTCACTGCCCGCGGTGACGCGCTACTTCGCGGCGTACAACCTGGTCTGCGGCCCGGTCGTCGACGAGCAGAACCACCTGCTGGGGGCGGTGACGGTCGACGACGTGCTCGACCACTTATTGCCGCACGACTGGCGGGCCAGCAGCGAGGAGCCGGCGCTGGATGTGGCCGGAGGAGCGTCGTGAGTAAAACGTCGGCGCGGGCGCGGTTGTACACGCCACGCACGTCGCGCACGCTCGCGCCGCGGGTGGATCCCGAGGCAGTGGGTCAGGTCACCGAATCGGTTGCCCGGTTCTTCGGCACTGGCCGCTACCTGTTGCTGCAGACCGTCGTGGTGGTGGCCTGGATTGCGCTGAACGTTTTCGCGGTCGGGCTGCGCTGGGACCCTTACCCGTTCATCCTGCTCAACCTGGCGTTCTCGACCCAGGCCGCGTATGCCGCGCCGCTGATTCTGCTGGCCCAGAATCGGCAGGAGAACCGCGACCGGGTAGCGCTCGAAGAGGATCGTCGGCGCGCCGCCCAGACCAAGGCCGACACCGAATACCTGGCCCGCGAGCTGGCCGCGTTGCGGCTGGCGATCGGCGAGGTGGCCAAGACCCGCGATTACCTGCGCCACGAACTGGAGAGCCTGCGAAGCCTGCTGGAAGATCGCCAGGCCGACATCAGCGAGCCGGCGGGCACGGGTGACGGTGTAGACGGCCGCGCCAGGAAATCCTGAGCGCGATCGCAAGCGCGGCGAAGCCGGGCGCAGCGGGTCGCGCTCAACAGCCCAGCGCGATCGCAAGCGCGGCGCGATCGCGCGGAATCTGCGATCACATACTCCGCCATTGCCGCCACAGCGGTCACAACTGTTATGTATGGTGACTTAGTTCACGAGGCCCACTTCGGGCGTCGGGAGCGCCCGGATAAGGCTCGAATACTCAAGGACGGTCGAGTGCGCATAGGGGGACGCTGGGGTGCACACCCGGCCCTTGCAATGGTGCGACGGCAGCTGCGCCGTCTGACCCAGGCCCCGGTATTCAGAGCGGCGCTGCCGCGGCAGCTCAGCGGTGTGACGCAGACCCCGGTCTTCGGTGTGGCCGTGATCGTCGCACTGGTTTTCGCCGGAGCCGTGGGCGCCGCCGCCCCACCCTTCCGCGCGCCGATGCCAACGGTGCGCAATGCCGGCATCACCCCGGTTGCCGCGGTCGCGCCGGTCTCCAGTGACCCGTCGGGCCCGATGGTCGTCTCGCTGGTGCGGCCCCTCAAGGCCTTCCACATCGCGGCGGCCACCGTGTCGGCGCCGCCGCCGACCGTCGTGGTGAATTCGCCTGGCGCCCTGGGGATTCCGTCGATGGCGCTGTCCGCGTACCGCAACGCGGAGCGGATCATGGCCGCAAACGCCCCGGCATGCGGGATCAGCTGGAACCTGCTGGCGGGGATCGGCCGCATCGAATCGATGCATGCCAACGGCGGTGCCACGGACGCGCGCGGCACGGCGGTGCGGCCGATCTATGGCCCCGCCCTCGACGGCACGTTGCCCGGAAACGAGGTCATTGTCCAAAGCACAGCGCCGGGCCGGGTCACGTTCGCGCGCGCGATGGGGCCGATGCAGTTCCTGCCCGGCACCTGGGCGCGGTATGCCTCCGACGGCGACGGCGACGGCGTCGCCGATCCGCAGAACCTCTACGACTCCACGCTGGCCGCGGCCCGCTATCTGTGCAGCGGCGGATTGGACCTGCGCGACTCGTCGCAGGTGCTGTCCGCGATCTTGCGTTACAACAACTCGATGCCCTACGCGCAGAACGTGTTGGGCTGGGCGGCTGCCTATGCCACCGGCGTGGTGCCGGTCGACTTGCCGCCGCTCACAGGAGCCCCGCCGCCGCTGGCCGACATGCATCTGGAACACCTGGAGAATGCCGAGGGCATCGGGCCCGGGCTGCCGCTCAACATCCACGGCCTGCCCTCGACCGACCCGCTGGCGCAGATGCCGCTGATCGACCTTAGCCAATCCGCCGCCGCCGGCCAGCAGCCGATGTGGCCGTGGGCGCAGCAACAACAGCAACAGCTGCCTGCCCGCTCGTCGAGCTGCACGGTGATCTGCATCGGGCCGCAGGAGGCGGTGCCCGGCCAGCAGCCCGGCCAACCACCGTTGGTTGCGCCGCCGCCGGCCGGTCTGCCTCCCGCGCCCCCGGGGGTGGCAGCACCCGGATCACCTGCGGCCCCGCCGGCGGCCGGCCCGCAGGTCGGCGCCCCGCCCGCCGCGCCGGGTCCACCCCAGCAGGGCGCACCGCAGCCTCCGGCGGCGACCAACCCCGCGTCGGGCCCGGGCCCCCTGCCAGGTCCGGCCAACTGACCGACGCCGCCTACACTCGGCGGTGATGTCTGAAACCCACGACGACGCCGACCTCACGGCCGCGATCCGCGCGGCGCTGGCCAAGGTGATCGACCCCGAACTGCGGCGCCCGATCACCGAACTCGGGATGGTCAAGAGCGTTGACGTCGGGCCGAACGGCGCCGTGCATGTAGAGGTCTACCTGACCACGGCCGCGTGCCCGAAGAAAACGGAAATCAGCGAGCGGGTCGCCCAGGCGGTCGCCGACGTGCCCGGAACCGGCGCGGTCACCGTCGGCCTGGACGTGATGAGCGACGAGCAGCGCACCGAACTGCGCAAGCAGCTGCGCGGCGACGCCCGTGAGCCGGTCATCCCGTTCGCCCAGCCGGGGTCGCTGACTCGGGTCTATGCGGTCGCCTCCGGTAAGGGCGGCGTCGGTAAGTCGACGGTCACGGTCAACCTAGCCGCGGCGATGGCCGCGCGCGGCTTGTCGGTGGGCGTGCTCGACGCCGACATCCACGGCCATTCGGTCCCCCGGATGATGGGCACCACCGACCGGCCCACGCAAGTCGAATCGATGATCCTGCCGCCGATCGCCCATGACGTGCGGGTGATTTCGATCGCGATGTTCACCCAGGGGAACACCCCGGTGGTGTGGCGCGGGCCGATGCTGCACCGGGCGTTGCAGCAGTTCCTCGCCGACGTCTACTGGGGCGATCTCGACGTGCTGCTGCTCGACTTACCGCCGGGCACCGGCGACATCGCCATCTCGGTGGCGCAGCTGATCCCCAACGCCGAAATCCTGGTCGTGACCACACCGCAACACGCGGCGGCCGAAGTCGCCGAACGCGCGGGCAGCATCGCCTTGCAGACCCGTCAGCGCATCGTCGGCGTGGTGGAGAACATGTCCTGGCTGATGCTGCCCGACGGTTCGCAGCTGCAGGTGTTCGGCGAGGGCGGCGGCCAGCAGGTGGCCGAACGGCTGTCCCGCGCGGTCGGCGCCGACGTGCCGCTGCTGGGGCAGATCCCGCTGGATCCCGCGCTGGTGACCGCCGGCGACTCCGGCGTGCCGATCGTGCTCAGCGCGCCGGATTCGGCGGTGGGCAAGGAACTGCGCCGGGTCGCCGACGCCCTGTCGTCGCGGCGGCGAGGGCTGGCCGGTATGTCGTTGGGCCTCGATCCGACCAAGCACTGAGCGACTGTGCGCTACGTCGCGTCGGCATCAAACGGCGCGGGCCCGTCGAGCGGCTCGGGGGACGGCGGGTAGGCGGTTGGCGGCGGAACACCTTCCTCCACCCGGTCGAACTTGCCGGTGAACAGCGAATCGTCGCCGTCGAACAGATGCTTGGTCAATGCCGCCCGCGGCGTCATACCGCGCAGCTTCTGCAACTCGCTCAACGGCTCACGCAGATCGTCGAATTCGGGTCCGATGTCTTGGCGCAGCTGCTCGGTCACCCCACTGAGGTAGTCGCGGGCCTGCCGAAGAGCGTTGGCGCTCCAGCGGATTGCACCCGGCAGCCGCTCGGGGCCGAGGACCACCAGCCCGACCACCACGAGGACGAGCATCTCCCCCCAGCCGACGTTGGCGAACACTTAACTGTTGTCCGGACCCGGCTTCACCGTCAGCGTCACGTGCCGCCCGTCGCGCACCACCTCGATGGGGGCATCCTGACCAATTGTCAACTGGCGCACCGCAACAACCATCTCGTCGGCGTCGGCGACGGGCCGGTTGCCGACCTTGACCACGACGTCGTTCTCCAAAATCCCGGCCTGCTGCGCGGGACTGCCGGCTTTCACGTTGGCCACCTGAGCGCCGGAGGCGATGGCATTGCTCACCGAGCGCGTGCTCAGCCCCAGCGTCGGGTGCACGATCTTGCCGTCCTTGATGAGCGTCTGCGCCACTTCTTTCGCCTCGTTGACCGGGATCGCGAAACCCAGCCCGCTGGCGCTGTCGGACAGCGACTTGCCGGCCGTGTTGATGCCGATCACCTGGGAATCCATCCCGATCAGCGGGCCCCCGGAGTTGCCGTGGTTGATCGAGGCGTCGGTCTGCACCGCGTCAATGACGGTGTCGGTGTCCGAGCCGTCACCCGACAACGGGATCGGGCGGTGCAGCGCGCTGATGATGCCGTGCGTGACGGTGCTGCGCAGCCCGAGCGGCGCACCGGCGGCCAGCACCTCGTCGCCGACACGCACCTTGTCCGAGTCGCCCAGGCGGGCCACCGTCAGGTTGTTGACGTTGTCGACCTTGAGCACGGCCAGGTCGGTCTTGGGGTCGCGGCCCACCAGGTTGGCGGGTACTTCCTTGCCGTCGTTGAACACGACGCTCGTCTTCCACTGGCTGGGGTTGTTGGCCGCCTCGGAGATGACGTGGTTGTTGGTGACGATGTAGCCGCGGCCGTCGATCACCACCCCGGAGCCCTGCATGCCCTCCTGGTCGCTGACAGATTCGATCG
This sequence comes from Mycobacterium branderi, assembly GCF_010728725.1. Taxonomy (NCBI): domain Bacteria; kingdom Bacillati; phylum Actinomycetota; class Actinomycetes; order Mycobacteriales; family Mycobacteriaceae; genus Mycobacterium; species Mycobacterium branderi. The sequence continues at coordinate 2,934,173 of NZ_AP022606.1, read as the reverse complement.
TCACGACCGAGTCGGCGATCGCGGCGGCCACTTTGGCGAACCGGCCGGCCGGCTCTTCCTTGTTGCCGCTGGTGGACAGCGTCACCTTCGACGTGGTGAACGCCTCGGCGAGTTCGGCGGTCTTGCGACCGACCCAGCCGCCGAGTATCCCGATGACCAGCGCGATGGCGATCAGGACGGCCAGCGCCCGATAGGAGACCTTGCCGCCGAACAGCACGTCGCGCACACCGAGTTTGCCGCCGAGCCCCGCGGCACCACGCGGAGGCGACGGCGCCAGCGCAGGGCTACCCAGCGCGGCGGCCGCTCCCGGGTCGCGCCACGGGTCGTCGGCGTCTGAGGGCTGATCCTGGTCTTTTTCGGCGTCCAGCGCGCCGGCATCGGTGGGGTGGCGCTGCAGCGATTCGGCGTCCGGGAACGGGCGCCCGAAGGCCTCGGCGAGCACCGGGTCGGCCGGCTCGTCGTGCGGGGTGAATTCGCTTTGGTTGCGGTACTTGGGCGGGCGCACCGCCTCCGCCACAAACGAGCCCTGCACGCCGTTGGGGCGGCTGAACGTCTGCTGCGACGCGGGGTCGACCGGTGGCCGCGAAACGGGTCGCGGCGCCAGCCGGTGGCCGCCGTACTTGTCTTGGTCGGAGGTCACGTCATCCTCTTCCGAGCGCTGGAGAAACACCCGCTGTGGGTACGAGCACGGCGTCTGACACCGGCTAATCCACCCTACCGGCGCTTACGCCGGTCACGCGCGCTGCCGCCGGCCAACGGGTCGGAGAACGTGTCGTCGGGGGGCGTCTGCGGGATCTGGGACAGCAACCCCAGTAGTGAGCTGGGGATACTGATCGGGCTGGAATCGCGCAACGCGGCGCGCGCTCGGCTCTGATCCTCGACTTCGGTGGCACACTCGGGACACAGCGAAATGTGGTGGGCGGCGCGCAGGTGTGCGGTCATCCGCAGCTCACCGTCGACGAACGCCGCGATGGCCTCGGTGGACAGGTGCTCGGTGGAGCCGAATTGGCGGGGCGCGCCGACCGGTGCGTCGCTCTGCGAGGCAAATTGGGAGGGAAGCCAGGAGAACGCACGGCGGAACACATGTCCCCGGTCGACCATCGCCAAGCTCCTCTCGGTATCGCGCGAATGCACGGCACTACCTCGAATGTAGCGCGCTACCCCGGTGCGCAATACCACTGAACAGCCCGGAAGGCCGAGTGTCGTCAGGCGGTGGCGGAACGGTCGGCGTGCTCGGGGTGCGCCGCCAGGTAGTCGCGCAGCGCCTGCCGGCCACGGTGGATACGGCTTCTTACCGTGCCCAGCTTCACGCCGAGGGTGGCGCCGATCTCCTCATAGGACAGGCCCTCGATGTCGCACAACACGACCGCGGCGCGGAACTCCGGCGGCAGCGAATCCAGCGCGGCCTGCAAATCCGGACCCAGGCGGGCGTCGTGGTAGATCTGCTCGGGGTTGGGCTCGTCGGCGGGCACCCGGTCGTAGTCGTCGGGCAATGCCTCCATCCGGACGCGGCCACGTCGACGCACCATGTCGAGGAACAGGTTGGTGGTGATGCGGTGCAACCAGCCCTCGAAGGTACCCGGCTGATAGTTCTGCACCGACCGGAAGACCCGGATGAAGGTTTCCTGGGTGAGGTCCTCGGCGTCGTGCTGGTTGCCGGACAGCCGGTAGGCCAGCCGGTAGACACGGTCGGCGTGTTGACGTACCAGTTCGTCCCACGACGGCATCGCCGCCTTGTCACCGGTCGCGTCGAAGATCGCGGTGCCGTACGGCTCGTCAGTTGGCTCAACCCAGTCGGCGTCGCGGTAGCGCTCAGGGTGCGACATGCTCGCCGGGCTCATCAGGGTGGTGATGGTCAGATCCTCCGAATTGGTCCCGCTGCCATATGGCAGCGCGTCACCGCGGGCAACGCCGAGACTGCATGCTGTATTCCCGGCCCAGCGTCCTCCGCGATCCATGTACATACCGTTGCCTATCGGGGTGTGGCCGGCATGTGACGCGACTGAGCTTTCGCTGAGAAACCCGGCCGGCACCGCGTCGGCGCTGGGACTTTGTGACGTTGAACGGCGTTGGCGTCCGGGCGTGTCGGCTCGTTAGGGGCGCGCCTGCCTGACCGTGGCCGGGGTTGGCTCTACGCTGCGGGGCATGGCCAGCACCGACCACCCACCCGGCCAGGCGGCCCAGTCCAGTCGTGCCGCGGCCATCTATGCCCATGCCGAGGAGTCGATCTCCGAGGATGCGATCTTGGCGGCGGCCCGGGAGCGCGCCATGGACATCGGTGCGGGCGCGGTCACCCCGGCGGTCGGCGCGTTGCTGAGCTTGCTGGCCAAGCTCAGCAACGGTAAAGCCCTCGTCGAGGTGGGCACCGGTGCAGGCGTCAGCGGACTGTGGTTGCTGTCCGGGATGAGCGACGACGGGGTGCTGACCACGATCGACATCGAGCCCGAGTACCAGCGCATCGCCAAGCAGGCGTTCAGCGACGCGGGCGTCGGGCCGTCACGCACCAGGCTGATCAGCGGCCGCGCGCAGGAGGTGCTGACCCGGCTGGCCGACGACTCCTACGACCTCGTGTTCATCGACGCCGACCCGATCGACCAACCCGACTACGTCGTCGAGGGGGTTCGGCTGCTGCGTTCCGGCGGGCTGATCGTCATCCACCGGGCCGCGCTGGGCGGACGGGCGGGCGATCCCGCTGCCCACGACCCCGAGGTGACCGCAGTGCGCGAGGCGGCACGGCTGATCGCCGAGGACGAGCGCCTCACACCGGCCTTGGTGCCGCTCGGCGACGGCCTGCTGGCCGCCGTCCGCGACTAGTTACTGCCGAGCACATTCTTCAGCCCTCATCCATGCAATTTTGTGTCTGCTCGCGCGTCCATGCTTGACGGCGGCTGAACGCGCGTTTAATGTACTGAACATGCGTTCAGCCGACTTGACCGCAGCGGCGCGGATCCGCGACGCCGCGATCGAGCAATTCGGACAGCAGGGTTTCGGCGTCGGACTGCGGGCGATCGCCGATGCCGCCGGGGTGAGCGCCGCCCTGGTCATCCACCACTTCGGCTCCAAGGAAGGGCTGCGCAGGGCCTGCGACGACTACATCGCCGACGAGGTCCGCAGCGGGAAGTTGGAGGCAATGCGGTCCACCGATCCTGCTACCTGGTTCGCCGCGCTGGCCGAGATCGAGTCCTATGCGCCGCTGATGGCCTACCTGATGCGCAGCATGCAGGAAGGCGGCGACCTGGCAAAGACGTTGTGGCGCAAGATGATCGACGATGCTGAGGATTACCTCGACGAAGGGGTGCGCATCGGCACGCTCAAACCCAGTCGCGACCCCAAGGCCCGTGCCAAATACCTCGCCATCACCGGCGGCGGTGGGTTTCTGATGTATCTGCAGTTGCACGACAACGCCACGGACATTCGTGCCGTATTGCGCGACTACGCCCGCGACATGATCCTGCCCGCCCTCGAGCTCTACACCGAAGGACTCATGGCGGACAAGACCATGTACGAAGCATTCCTCGCTCAAGCCGAACAAGGAGAAGCCAATGTCAGTTGACCACGGCCGGGCCCCTATCGAAATCCGCAATCTGACAAAGGATTTCGGTGCCGTTCGAGCGCTCGACGGCCTCGATCTCACGGTCCGCGAGGGCGAGGTGCACGGCTTCCTCGGACCCAACGGCGCCGGGAAGTCGACGACGATTCGCATTCTGCTCGGAGTCGTCAAAGCCGACAGCGGAACCGCCCGCCTGCTCGGCGGCGACCCGTGGCACGACGCCGTCGAGCTGCATCGACAGATCGCTTATGTACCAGGCGATGTGACCCTGTGGCCCAACCTGACCGGCGGTGAAACGATCGACCTGCTGGCCCGCATGCGCGGCGGCCTCGACGAAAAACGCCGCGCGGAGCTGATCGAGCGATTCGACCTGGATCCACACAAAAAGGCGCGCACATACTCGAAGGGCAACCGGCAGAAGGTTTCTCTCATTTCGGCCTTCTCGTCGTATGCGCGGCTGCTGTTGCTCGACGAGCCCAGCAGCGGCCTGGACCCGTTGATGGAGAACGTATTCCAGCAGTGCGTGGCCGAGGCGCGGGCCCGCGGCGTCACCGTGCTGTTGTCAAGCCACATCCTCGCCGAGACCGAAGCCCTGTGCGAGCGCGTGACGATCATCCGAGCCGGCAAGACCGTCGAGAGCGGCTCGCTGGAGTCGATGCGTCATCTCAGTCGCACCTCGATCAAGGCCGAAATGATCCGCGACCCTGGTGATCTCACCCGTATCCGCGGCGTCGAGGACGTCAGCATCGACGGCAACACGGTGCACGCCCAGGTCGACAGCGAAAGCCTCGGCGAACTCATCCGGGTTCTGGGCGATGCCGGTGTGCGCAGCCTGGTCAGCCAGCCGCCAACTCTGGAAGAGCTGTTCTTGCGCCACTATGGCGACGGACAGCGTGGCCGCAGCCAACAGGAGGTGCGGGCATGAGTACCGCCACTCTGGACCGGCCCATACACAAAGCGCCGCAACGTGGCTCGCCCTTCACCGGAACACTCGGGATGCTGCGGCTCTACCTGCGTCGCGACCGGATTGTGCTGCCGCTGTGGGTCTTGCTGTTGTCGGTACCGCTGGCAACTGTGTATGTCGGCTCTATCGAGAAGGTCTACCCGGATCAGGCAGCGCGTGACGCGTTCGCGGCCTCGATCATGGCCAGCCCTGCCCAGCGTGCACTCTACGGCCAGGTCTACGCGGACAACATCGGCGCCGTCGGGATCTGGAAGGCCGGCATGTTCCATCTGCTCATCGCGGTGGCGGTGATCCTCACGGTGATTCGGCACACCCGCGCCGACGAGGAGACCGGCCGCGCCGAGCTTCTCGACTCGACGGTGGTGGGCCGCTACGCCAACCTGACGGCGGCCCTACTGCTGTCATTCGGCGCGTCGGTCACCACCGGCGCGATCGGTGCGGCGGGGCTGCTCACCACCAACGTCGCACCAGGCGGGTCGCTGGCGTTCGGGGCGGCACTGGCCGGCTCCGGCTTGGTATTCACCGCCGTGGCCGCGGTGGCCGCTCAATTGTCACCCAGCGCCCGATTCGCCCGTGGCACTGCGTTTTCCGTGCTGGCCGCAGCGTTCACATTGCGCGCGGTCGGCGACGCCGGCTCGGGAACCTTGTCGTGGCTTTCGCCGCTCGGGTGGTCCCTGCAGGCCCGGCCGTACGCGGGTGAGCGGTGGTGGGTGCTACTGCTGCACATAGCGACGACCGCGGTGCTCACAATGGTGGCCTACCGGTTGCTCGCCGGCCGGGACGTGGGCGCGGGGCTGATCGCCGAACGCCCGGGGCCGGCGAGCGCCGCACCGACGTTGCAGGGCGCCGGCGGACTGGCATGGCGGCTCGACCGCGGCTCACTGGTGCTGTGGACCGTCGGGCTGTGCCTCTACGGCTTGCTGGTCGGCAGCATCGTGCACGGCATCGGCGACGAAATCGGCGGCAGCGCCTCGGTCCGCGACATCGTCGCACGGATGGGTGGCACCACGGCGCTGGAGCGGGCGTTCCTCGCGGTGGCGTTCTGCATGCTGGGCATGGCCGCGGCGGCATTCGCCATCTCGCTATCCTTGCGCCTGCACCAGGAGGAGACCGGCCAGCGCGCCGAGACGCTGCTGAGCGGCGCGACGAGCCGAACCCGTTGGCTGGCAAGTCATCTGGGGATAGCGTTGATCGGGCCCGCCGCTGCGCTGCTGCTCGCCGGGCTCACCGCCGGACTGGCCTATGGCCTCGCCGCTGACGACGTCGCCGGCAAGGTGTCCACAGTGATCGGGACCGCGGCCGCACAGCTTCCGGCAGTGTGGCTGCTGGCCGCGGTCACGGCCGCGCTATTCGGCGTGGCGCCGCGGTTCACACCGGTGGCGTGGGGCGTGCTGGTGGCGTTCGTCGCGTTGTATCTGATCGGTTCACTGGCCGGCTTTCCGCAGTGGCTGCTCGACATCGAACCGTTCGCGCACATTCCGCGGGTGGGCGGCGGTGACTTCACCGCTGTTCCGCTGCTGTGGTTGCTGGCGATCGACACGACACTGATTGCGCTGGGAGCGGCGGCATTCCGGCGTCGCGATCTGCGCAACTAGAGGATGTTATCATGAAAACGCTTGCCAAAACGCTACTTTCAGCTGTCATCGGATTTGCTGCCTTCGGCCTGATGCTGTTCTGGCCGGCGGGCACCCTGCATTACTGGCAGGCGTGGGTATTTCTTGCCGTCTTCACGGTCTCCACCTGGATTCCCAGCATCTACTTGATGCGCACCAACCCGGCCGCCCTGGAGCGGCGCCTGCGCGCCGGCCCGCTCGCGGAAACCAGAGTGCTGCAAAGGATCATCATCTCCATCGCGTTGTTGTCGATGCTGGGGACGATTGTGCTCAGTGCGCTTGACCACCGCTTCGGCTGGTCGTCGGTGCCCGCCACGGTGTGCCTTGTCGGCGATGTCCTGGTCGCGATCGGACTGGGTGTGGCCATGCTGGTGGTCATCCAGAACAGTTATGCCGCAGCCAATGTCACCGTCGAGGCGGACCAGAAGGTGATCACCACCGGCCTGTACGGGTTGGTCCGGCATCCGATGTACACCGGCAACGTGATCATGATGGTGGGCATTCCGTTGGCGCTCGGCTCGTATTGGGGACTTCTGTTCCTCATTCCCGGCATTGCCGTGCTTGCCATTCGAATTCGCGATGAAGAAGAATTGCTCACCCACGAGCTGACGGGATACCGCGAGTACGCCGAGCAGGTGCACTACCGCCTGGTGCCCTACGTGTGGTGACGACGGAACGTCTGCCGCGAGGGCAGGGCTAGATCCAGACGCCCTTGCCGACGGCGACCACCCCGCCGGCGCTGATCGCGAAGCGCTCGCGATCCTTCTCCAGATCCACTCCGACCATCTCGCCGGGTCCCACGACCACGTTCTTGTCCAGAATCGCGTGGCGCACCACCGCGCCGCGGCCGACCCGGGTGCCCGGCATGATCACGCTGCCCTCCACGATCGCACCGTCGTCAACGACGACGTTCGACGACAGCACCGAATTGCGCACCGAGGCCGCCGAGATGATGCTGCCCGCGCCCACCACCGATTCCTGCGCGGAGCCGCCGTTGACGAACTTGGCCGGCGCCAGGTTTTCCGTCGCACCCCGGATCGGCCAGCGCTTGTTGTAGAGGTTGAACACCGGATGCACCGACACCAGGTCCATGTGCGCGTCGTAGAACGCATCCAGGGTTCCGACGTCACGCCAGTAAGCGCGGTCACGGTCGGTGGCGCCGGGCACCTCGTTGTCGGAGAAGTCGTAGACCGCGGCCAGCCCGTCGGCCACCAGCCGCGGGATGATGTCGCCACCCATGTCGTGGTCGGAGTGGTCGTCCTCGGCGTCGGCGCGGATCGCGTCGATCAGCACCTTGGTGGTGAAGATGTAGTTGCCCATCGAGACGAAGGTGGATTCCGGGTCGTCAGGAGTGCCGGGCGGGTCGGCCGGCTTCTCGACGAAACTGCGGATGCGCCCGGAATCGTCGGCGTCGAGACAACCGAACGCCGTCGCCTCCGCGCGCGGCACCCGGATCCCGGCCACCGTCGCCCCGGCCCCGCTGTCGATGTGGAACCGGACCATCTGTTCCGGATCCATCCGGTAGACGTGGTCGGCGCCGAAAACCACGATGTAGTCGGGGTCCTCGTCGAAGATCAGGTTGAGCGACTGGTAGATCGCGTCGGCCGAGCCGGTGTACCAGCGCGGGCCCAGCCGCTGCTGCGCCGGCACCGGGGTGATGTACTCGCCGGCCAGACCGGAAAGTCGCCAGTTCTGCGAGATGTGACGGTCCAGCGAATGGGACTTGTATTGCGTGAGAACGCAGATCCTCAGGTAGCGGGCGTTGACGAGATTGGACAGCACGAAGTCGATCAGCCGATAGGCGCCGCCGAAGGGAACTGCCGGCTTGGCCCGGTCCGCCGTCAGCGGATACAGCCGCTTGCCCTCCCCACCGGCCAGGACAATGCCCAGCACGTGTGGCGCTTCCCTCATGGGTTCAAACCTATCGGCCACCTCGAACCGCTGCCAGGGCAATCGACCGACTGTCCGTCAAGCAATTTGAGCTACCGTGCCGGATATGCGGGTGGCGATGATGACGCGGGAGTATCCGCCCGAGGTGTACGGCGGCGCCGGGGTGCACGTCACCCAGTTGGTTGCGCACCTGCGCAACCTGTGCCGGGTCGACGTGCACTGCATGGGGGCGCCCCGCCCGACGGCCGCGGCGTATCAGCCCGACCCCCGATTGCAGGGCGCCAACCCGGCATTGTCGACGCTGTCGGCTGATCTGTTGATGGCCAACGCGGCCGCCGGTGCCGACGTGGTGCACACCCATACCTGGTACACCGGCTTGGCAGGACATGTGGCCGGCCTCCTCCACGACATCCCGCACGTGCTGACCGCCCATTCGCTGGAGCCGTCGCGGCCGTGGAAGGCCGAACAGCTCGGCGGCGGCTACCGGCTGTCGTCCTGGGTGGAACACACGGCGGCGACGGCCGCGGACGCCGTCATCGCCGTCAGCTCCGGCATGCGCGACGACGTGCTGCGGGTCTATCCGGCACTGGACCCCAGCCGGGTTCACGTCGTGCGCAACGGGATCGACACCGACGTGTGGTACCCGGTGGGGCGCGACCCGAATGGGTCGATCCTGGCCGAGCTGGGTGTCGACCCGCAGCGGCCGGTCGTCGCATTCGTCGGGCGGATCACACGTCAGAAAGGCGTTGCCCATCTGCTGGCCGCCGCGCACCGGTTCGACGCCGACGCGCAAGTGGTGCTGTGCGCGGGAGCGCCCGACACCGCCGAGATTGCCGCCGAAGTCACCGCGGCGGTCACCGACCTGGCCCGCACGCGAACCGGGGTGTTCTGGATCCGCGAGATGCTCCCAATCGGCAAAATACGCGAGATACTTTCGGCTGCAACAGTTTTCGTGTGCCCTTCGGTCTACGAGCCGTTGGGGATCGTCAACCTGGAGGCCATGGCCTGCGCGACGGCGGTGGTGGCCTCCGACGTCGGCGGGATACCCGAAGTGGTTGCCGATCACGTCAGCGGGCTACTGGTGCACTACAACCCCGGCGAACCCGCCGATTATCCGGCGGATTTGGCCGAGGCGGTCAATGCTCTGCTCGCCGATCCGGAGAGGGCGGAGCGCTTCGGTCAGGCGGGACGCCAGCGCTGCATCGCGGAATTCTCCTGGGCGCACATCGCCGAGCAGACGTTGGAGATCTATCGGAAGGTCTGCGCGTGACGCTTAGCTGGTGACGCCCTTGAGTTCGTCACCCAGTGCGGCGGCTTCGTCGGGCGTCAGCTCGACGACGAGTCGGCCACCGCCTTCCAGCGGTACCCGCATCACGATGCCGCGCCCCTCCTTGGTCGCTTCCAGTGGACCGTCACCGGTCCGGGGCTTCATCGCCGCCATCGAGTGCTCCCTCCAGCTTCGAACGGGCCCGCCGTCGCGGACCTGGTCGGCGCCGGGTACGCGCCGCCAGTGAAATCCCGGCCATACCCGGCGTTGAACTGCCAATTCACTCCCCCATTGTTCCCTATGGACGACGACGGGGTGCACAAGACCCGGGTTCAACTGTCTGCGCGGGTGATCGGTGCCACAAAACAACTGCGCAGGTGGTCGTCGACCATCCCGGTCGCCTGCATCAGGGCATAGGCGGTGGTCGGTCCCACAAAGCGGAAGCCGCGCCGCTTCAATTCGCGCGCCATCGCGGTGGATTCCGCAGTCGCCGAAGGCACTTCGGAGGGATCAGCAGGCCTGGGCCGGGGTGCCGGCGCGAACGACCACAGCAGTTCGGCGAGGTCTTCGGGTCCCAGGTCGGCGGCGGCGCGGGCGTTGGCGATCGTCGCCTCGATCTTGGCGCGGTTGCGCACAATCGACTCGTCGGCCATCAGCCGGGCCACGTCGGCGTCGGTGTAGCGCGCGACGGTCTCGATGTCGAAGCGGTCGAACGCGCGCCGGAAGTTTTCCCGCTTGCGCAGGATCGTCAGCCACGACAGGCCGCTCTGGAATGCCTCCAGGCTCATCCGCTCGAACAACGCGACGCCGTCGCGCACCGGGCGGCCCCATTCGTTGTCGTGGTAGTCGCGGTAGAGCTCCCCGACAGCCCAGCCGCAGCGGACCAGCGCGTCGGTCACTCCGGGTCTTTCTCCTCGATGGCATGCATGGAAGCGAGTTGGCCGCGTAGCGAGTCAAGTTCCTGGCCGAGGCGGTCCAGCACCCAGTCCACTTCGCTGGTCTTGTAGCCGCGCAGCACCTGGGTGAACTTGACGGCGTCGACGTCGGCGCCGGTCACGCCGGACGCCGGCAACACCGTCGCCGTCGTCGCCCGGGGCAGCGGCGGCAGCTGCTCGCCGCGGCCGAACAGCAGGCTGGCCACGCCGAACAGCACGATCGCGACCAGGATCAGCACCACCAGATAGAGCAATACCAACGCCACGGCACCGATATTGCCCTAAAGCATGGTGTTCATTGGCGGCCGGTCGCTCAGCGACACCGCCGACGTGCGCGGGCTGTAGCCGTCGCCGTCGACGAAGAACTGGGTCAGGCCCACGCCGGAGTCGGGGATGCCACAGCGCGAGAGCAGCGTGGCGACCACCTGACGGCTCATCGGCCCCAGCTCTGCCAGCGGCCGGTTGCGGTGCGCCCGCACACCGAGGTTGACCTGGGCGATCGCGTCCAGGCCCAGCCGGTCGTAGGTGTCGACCAGCAGGCCGATCTCCACGCCGTAGCCGGGCGCGAACGGCAGCGACATCAACAGTTCGCGGCTGGCGGCGTATTCGCCGCCGAGCGGCTGCAGCACACAGCTCAGCTCGGGCCGCAGCGCCGCCAGCAGCGGGCGCGCGACCAGTTCGGTGACCCGCCCGCCGCCGGTGGCGCCTTCGCCATTGAGGGGCCGACGGTAGAAGCTTTTGACCAGGTGAACGCCGTCGCCGGTGAGCAGCGGGCCGACCAGCCACGGCACGAACATCGGGTGCGGGTCGATCAGGTCGGAGTCGACGAACACCACGATGTCGCCGCTGGTGGCGGCCAGCGAGCGCCACAGCACCTCGCCCTTGCCGGGCCGCGACGAAACGTCGGGCAGAGCCTGCTCGCGGGTGACGACGCGCGCGCCGGCCGCGATCGCGCGGATCTCGGTGTCGTCGGTGGAGCCCGAGTCGAGCACGATCAGCTCGTCGACCAGCCCGCCGACCACCGGCGAGATGGAATCGATGACCGATTCGATGGTGTCTTCCTCGTTGAGGGCGGGCAGCACCACCGAGATGGTCCGGCCGGCCTTGGCGGCCACTAATTCGTCGACCGTCCAGCTCGGGCGGATCCAGCTGCGGTCCGACAGCCAGGTGTCACCCGGCAAGGCAGCGAGAAGCTCAGTCACGCCAGTCCTCTCACCGTCCGTGTCGGCGGCCGTCGCCCCTGGATCGACGCCACCATTTCCAGCACCCGCCGGGTGGGCCCGACGTCGTGCACCCGGAACATCCGGGCGCCGGCCGCGGCGGCCAGCGCGGTGGCCGCCAGCGTTCCCTCCAGGCGTTCGGTCAGCTCCACGCCCAGAGTCTCCCCGACGAAATCCTTGTTGGAGAGCGCCATCAGCACGGGCCATCCGGTGTTAACAAGATCTTCCAGGTGGCGCAACAACGCCAGGCCGTGGAAGGTGTTCTTGCCGAAGTCGTGAGTCGGGTCGATCAGCACCCGGTCGCGGGCCACGCCGGCGGCGACGGCCTTCTCGGCGGCGGCGGTGACTTCGCGGATCACGTCGTCGACCACGCCGCGGGTGGTCGTTCCGTAGCTGACCCGGAAGGGCCGGGTTCGGGGCGGCGCGCCGCCGGTGTGCGAGCACACCAGACCGGCCCCGAATTCCGCTGCGACGGCGGGCATTTCGGGGTCGACGCCGCCCCAGGTGTCGTTGATCAAATCGGCGCCGGCCCGGCAGGCCTGCCGGGCCACGTCCGAACGCCAGGTGTCCACGCTGATCAGCTGCTCGGGGTAGGCGTCGCGCAGCCATTCGATGAACGGCACCACCCGCGCGGTTTCGGTGGCGGTGTCGACGTTTTGCCCGGGACCGGCCTTGACGCCGCCCACGTCGACGACGTCGGCGCCGTCGGCGATGACCCGGTGCGCGGCGGCCTTGGCCGCGTCGTCGGTGAAGGTAGCGCCGCGGTCGTAGAACGAATCCGGGGTGCGGTTGACGATCGCCATGATCAGCGGGCGATCACCGGCGACCGGGCGGCCGCAGAGCGTTGACTGCACCCGTCTATCGTGCCCGGCCTACCCCTGCGGCCGCTTACCGGCCGCCACCTCGTCCGGGTAGTCGTCGTAGAACGGCACGTAGCCCTCGTCGCGGCCGGCCAGCACGTACAGCGGATCCTCGATGCCCGGCCCGTAGCCCTGTTCACGCAGATCGACCTTGCGGCTCTTGAACGTGGTGGTGTGCTCCATCGAGTCCACCACCCGCACGAACAGCGGCAGCGCATACACCGGCAGCCGGTCGTACACCGCGCGCGCGAGCGCCTTGCCGTCGAACTCGGCGCCGTCGCGCAGTTTGACGGCGGCCATCCCGGCCCGCCCGCCGGTGCGCGGGATCTCGACCCCGAATACCGCGCACTCCTCGACGGATTTTTCCGCCGCCACCGCCGCCTCGACCTCGGTGGTGGCGACGTTTTCGCCCTTCCACCGGAACGTGTCGCCGAGCCGGTCGACAAAAGCGGCATGTCCCATACCTTGCGGGCTCATCACGTCACCAGTGTTGAACCAGCAGTCGCCCTCACGAAAAGCGTTGCGCACCAACTTCTTTTCGCTGGCCGCCGGGTCGGTGTAGCCGTCGAAGGGCTGCAGTTTGTTGACCGGGCTGATCAGCAGACCCGGCTCACCCGGCGGCACCCGGCGCACCCGGCCGTTCTCGTCGCGCAGCGGGGCGCCGGTGTCAGGGTCGTACTCGACGTAGGCCAACGGCAACGGCGAGATCCCGGTTGTCTTGGGCACATTGAAGATGTTGATGAACGCGGTGTTGCCCTCGCTGGCGGCGTAGAACTCGCACACCCGCTCGATGCCGAACCGGGTGGTGAACTCCTCCCAGATCTCCGGGCGCAGGCCGTTGCCGGCGATCAGCCGCACCTTGTGGGCGCGGTCGGTCGGCTTGGGCGGCTGGTTGAGCAGATAGCGGCAGACCTCGCCGATGTAGATGAAAGCCGTCGCGTCGTAGGCGATCACCTCGTCCCAGAATTGCGACGCCGAGAACTTCTTGCCCAGCGCCAGCGTCGCACCGGAGTTGATCACTGACGACACCGCGACCGTCAGCGCGTTGTTGTGGTAGAGCGGCAGGCAGCTGTACAGGGTGTCGCTGCTCTTCAGCCGCAAACCCAACCCGCCGAACGCGGCGAGCGCGGCCAGCCACCGGCGGTGGGTCATCACGCTGGCCTTGGGGTGTCCGGTGGTGCCCGAGGTGAAGATGTAGAACGCCGTGTCCTTGGCCAGCACCGCCGAGGCAGACGGCGGGTTGGTGGTCGGCGCGGTGGCGGCCAGGCGCTCCATCTCCTCGATGGTCAGCGGCTCGGCGCCGGGCGCGCCGGATTCGGCGACGACGTCTACCAAGTCGGATTCGGAGACCAGCACCTTGGCGTCGAGCAGACCCAGGCTGTGGGCCAGCACCTCGCCGCGCTGGTGGTAGTTGATCATGCCGGCGATCGCGCCGCACTTGACCACGGCCAGCATCATCAGCACCGCGTTGGGCGAGTTGCGCAGCATGATCCCGACGACGTCGCCGTGCCCGACACCCCGCGCGGCCAGCACCGCGGCATACCGGTTGGCGGTCGCGTTGGCCTCGCGGTAGGTCAGCCGTTGGTCACCGAACCTCAGGAAGACCCGGTCGCCGTAGCGGGCGGCGCGGTCCTGGAACACCTTGCCGATCGACGTCTTGGAGGTCGGCCGGGCCACCAGCCCGGTCAGCACCCCGCGCGCCATCACCGGCAAGTCGGCTATTACCCTCGGCACCCGGCTTGCGATGTCGACTAGCCCGACCGATTTGCGGGCGTCGTGTTCAGCCACTGTTTCCCCTCTGACGAACTTGGCGGCCAGCCTAACCCCCAACGTTCAGGCGGGTGAACACGCGGCCAACGCCGCATCCAGCTCGTCGACGACCACCAGCCGGTCCAGCGCCGCCTGCGACACGTACCCGCTGTCGACCAGCCCGTACAGCCACGCCCGAAGCCCGTCGAAGTGACCGCTCGGGTCGAGCATCACCACTGGTTTGTCGTGCATGCCGAGGTAGGCCCCGGTCCACGCCTCGAACAGCTCCTCGAGGGTGCCGATCCCGCCGGGCAGCGCCAGGAACGCGTCGGCGCGGTCCTCCATCACCTGCTTACGTTCACGCATCGTGTCGGTGACGATCAGCTCGTCGGCATCGGTGTCGGCGAGCTCGCGGTGGACCAGCATCTTCGGGATGACGCCGACGGTCCATCCGCCGCGGGTCCGCGCGGCGGTGGCCAGCGCGCCCATCGCCGAGACGTTGCCCCCGCCCCACACCAGCGTCCAGCCACGCTCGGCGATCGCCTCGCCGACCGCGGCGGCCAGCGCCAGCAGCTCCGGGTGCGTCGGCCCGGACGCGCAGTACACACAGACTGCCCACTGTTTGCCAGTCACACACCGAAACCTAATCCAGGCGCGTATTTCGGCCTATCGCCGTGCCAGGCATGCGACGGGCAATAAAATCCGGCGATGCCGACTGGGTGGGTTGCCGCGCCGGCCAAAGCCGTGCTGGATCAGGTGGCGGCCGCACTCGACCGGTCCGGTGCGGTACTGGTCGGGGCCGACGGCGCCGGCAAGACGCTGACCGCTCGGGCGGCCGCGGACAGGTTCACCGCGCGCCGGCCGTCGACGGTTCGGTGGGTGACGGGCACCCCGTCGCTGCGAATGGTGCCGTTCGGCGCGTTCGGGCATCTCGTCGACGTGGCGGAGATCGGCCGGCCCGCCGCGCTGCTGCGCGCCGCGCACGACTCGCTGGTGGCCGGCGGCGATCTGCTGGTCGTGGTCGACGACGCGCACGAGCTGGACAGTCTGTCGGCGGGACTGGTGTACCAGTTGGCGTTGAAGCGCTCGGCGCGGCTGATCGTCACCGTCCGCTCCGAGAGCGAGCTACCCGATGCGGTGGCCGCGCTGTGGACCGACGACCTGCTCACCCGCATCGAGGTCGAGCCGCCGGACCGGACTGCCCCGCTGCCCGGGCTGGTCGACGAGTATCTGAGCGGCCTGGCTGCCCCGGTTCGCACGGCGCTGGACTATCTGGCCGTCGCCGAACCGCTGGTCCGCAGCGACCTGGCGGGGCTGGCCGGTGAACAGGCCGTCGAGCAGGCCGAAGCAGCGGGCGCAGTGAGCGCCGCCGACGGCGAAATGGTCCATGCGGGCCACCCGCTCTACACCGAACGAGTGCGCGCCGGGCTGGGGCCGGCAGACGCGCGGGCGCTGCGCACGGCGGTCGTCGGCCAGCTGTCCGCCCGTCGCTCCGACCACATCGTTGACCAGCTGCGACTCGCAGCGCTGGCGATCGACAGCGACGCACATTTTGAGGACTTCTCGGGCGCCGCACAGCAAGCGCTGCGGCTCGGCGCGCTGGTTCTGGCCGAACGGCTGGCCCGCGCGGCGCTGGACAGATCGGGCGCGCTGGCGGCGCGGTTGACGTTGGGCTACGCGCTGGGGTGGCAGGGTCGCGGCCGAGAGGCCGGCGCGGTGCTGGCCGAGGTCGACCCCGACACCCTGACCGACGGCGAGCTGATGGCGTGGGCGCTGCCGCGGGCGGCGAACCAGTTCTGGATGCTCGACGAGCCGGAACGCGCCACCGCGTTTCTGCGCACCACCCGTAACAGGGTCGCGTCGCCGACCGCCCGGGCCACCCTCGACGCGCTGGCGGCGACGTTCGCGATGAACGCCGGCACGCCGCTGAGCGCATTGCGGATCGCCGGCGAGGTCCTGGCGTCGCCGCACGCCGACCAGGTCGGCGTCGGATGGGCGGCGTCGACGGCGGCGCTGTGCTCGGCCCGCATCGGGCGGTTCGACGACGTCGAGGCGCTGGCGGGCCGGGCGCTGGCCGGCGAGCACCCCGGTTTGCTGCGGTTCACCAGCGGGTTCGCGCTGGTCACGACGCTGGTGATGGCGGGCCGGCCGGATGCGGCGCGCACGGTGGCGCAGCGCTACACCGATTTCGCCGAGCTGCAGCAGCCGGGCCGCGCGATCGGCGAGGTGCTGGTCGCCTATGCGGCGATCGCCCAGGGTGACTTCGACGCTGCGGTGTCGCTGCTAGGGCCGGCCGCCGACACGCTGGCGCGGACCGGCTACTCGTGGGGCCCCCTGTCGCTGATGCTGCTGGCACAGGCGCTGGGCCAACAGGGCGAACAAGCCGAAGCGGCAAAGGCTTTGAGCCGGGCCGAGTCGCGGCACGGCCTGAAGTCGGCGCTCTTCACTCCGGAGCTGGCGCTGGCCAAGGCGTGGTCGAAAGCGGCTCGCGGCGACACCACCGGCGCGATCGAGGCAGCCCGCGAAGCCGCGCAGGCGGCCGAGCGCGGCGGGCAGTCGGCGATCACGCTGCGTGCGCTGGCCGACGCGGCGCGGCTCGGCGACACCCGGGCGGTGTATCGCGCCGAACGGCTGGCCGTCGAGGTGAACTGTGTGCTCGGCAGGCTCACGCTGGCGCATGCCCGGGCGCTGGCTGCCGGTGATTCCGCGGCGCTGGCCGAGGTGGCCGCCGATCTGGCCGACGCCGGGCTGCAGCCCGCCGCCGCCGACGCGGCTGCTCAGGCAAAGCTGGTCAGGTAGCGCCGCAGCATCTCGGCGGCGGCGGTGATCTGCTCGACCGGCACCCGCTCGTCGCGGCGGTGCGCCAGGTTGGGGTCGCCCGGCCCGTAGTTGACGGCTGGAACGCCGCGGGCCGCGAACCGGGCCACATCGGTCCAGCCGTATTTCGCCCGGACCCGCCCATCGGCCGCCTCGACCAGAGCTTTGGCGGCGGGTTTGGCGAGTCCCGGCAGCGCGCCCGCCGCCGAATCCGTCTGTTCGATGCGCACGTCGAGCCCGCCGAACACCTCATGCACGTGTTGCAGCGCGGCGTCCGCCGACCGGTCCGGCGCGAAGCGGAAGTTGACCGTCACCGACGCCGCGTCGGGGATGACGTTGCCGGCCACCCCGCCCTCGATGCGCACCGCCGAAAGCCCCTCGCGATAGGTGCAACCGTCGATCTCGACATCGCGGGCCTGGTACGCCGCGAGCCGGTCCAGCACCGCACCCAGCTTGTGAATTGCGTTGTCGCCCAACCACGATCGCGCCGAATGCGCGCGGGTGCCCGTTGCGTGCACGACGACGCGCAGCGTGCCCTGACAGCCGGCCTCGATGTAGCCGCCGGTGGGCTCGCCCAGGATCGCCACGTCGGCGGCCAGCCAGTCCGGCAGCTCACGCTCGATGCGGCCCAAACCGTTTGCGGCGGCTTCGATTTCCTCGCAGTCGTAGAACACCAGGGTCAGATCGTGGGCGGGTTCGGGCACGGTGGCGGCCAGGTGCAAAAAGACCGCGTCGCCGGACTTCATGTCGACGGTGCCGCAACCGTGCAGGATGTCGCCGTCGCGGCGGCTGGGCACGTTGTCGGCGATCGGGACGGTGTCGAGATGGCCGGCCAGCAGTACCCGGGTGGGCTTGCCCAGTTGGGTGCGGGCCAGCACGGCCTCGCCGTTGCGGATGATCTCGAAGCCGGACGTTTGGGCTCGTAACGCCGCCTCGACCTCGTCGGCGATGCGGGCTTCGTGCCGCGACTCGCTGGGGATGTCGACCAACGCCGCGGTCAGCTCGATCGGGTCGCCGCGTAGGTCCAGCACGGTCTCAAGGGTAGCCGCCGGGCATCTAGTAGCGTTGCCACCGTGACTGGAGCTTCGGGTATTGGGGTGGCGACGCTGGCCGCCGACGGGTCGGTCCTCGACACCTGGTTTCCCGCACCGGAACTGATCGACGGCGGCGAGAGTGGCACCGTGCGGCTGTCGGTCGCCGAGGTGCCCGACGAGCTGGCTGCGCTGGTGGGCCGCGACGACGCTCGCAGCACCGAGACCGTCGCGGTGCGCACCGTGATCGGCTCGCTGGACGACAAGGCGACCGACGCCTACGACGCGTATCTGCGGCTGCACCTGCTTTCGCACCGGCTGGTCGCGCCGCACGGCCTCAACGTCGACGGCTTCTTTTCCGTGTTGACCAATGTGGTGTGGACCAGCCAAGGCCCTTGTGCCGTCGAGGGTTTCGAGACAGTGCGGGCGCGGCTGCGCCGCCGCGGGCCGGTCGCCGTGTACGGCGTCGACAAGTTCCCCCGCATGGTCGACTACGTGTTGCCGACCGGGGTGCGCATGGCCGACGCCGACCGGGTGCGCCTCGGCGCGCATCTGGCGGCGGGCACGACGGTGATGCACGAAGGCTTCGTCAACTACAACGCCGGCACGCTGGGCGCCTCGATGGTCGAGGGCCGCATCTCGGCGGGCGTGGTGGTTGACGACGGCTCCGATGTCGGCGGCGGCGCGTCGATCATGGGCACGCTGTCCGGCGGTGGCAGTGAGGTCATTTCGGTGGGCAAACGCTGCCTGCTCGGCGCCAACTCGGGGCTGGGCATCTCGCTGGGCGACGACTGTGTGGTCGAGGCGGGCCTGTACGTCACCGCCGGCACCAAGGTCGCGATGCCCGACGGCAGCTCGGTCAAGGCACGCGAGCTGTCCGGCGGCAGCAACATGCTGTTTCGCCGCAATTCGCTGACCGGCGCCGTCGAGGTGGTCTCGCGCGACGGCCAGGGCATTGCACTCAACGCCGACCTGCACGCGAACTAACCTCTGCCGACTGTGAAATCGGCGACGCGACACGCCGTGGCACCGTCGTAGGTTTCACTCTCGGCGCTAAGAGCTCAGCAGCTCTTTCTTGAGCACCTTGCCCATCGCGTTGCGCGGCAAGCTGTCGACGACGCGCACCTCACGCGGTCGCTTGTGCACCGAAAGCTCTTGGGCGACATAGTCAATCAACGCACCCGAGTCCACGTCGCCCACAACGAAAGCGACTATCCGCTGGCCCAGATCCTCGTCGGGCAACCCGACCACCGCCGCCTCACGCACACCCGGATGCCCCAGCAGCGCCGTCTCGATTTCGCCCGCACCGACGCGGTAACCCCCGGACTTGATCAGGTCGACCGACTCGCGGCCCACGATGCGGTGCATACCGCCGGAGTCGACGACGGCGACGTCCCCGGTGCGGTACCAGCCGTCGGCGTCGAACGCCTCGGCGGTGGCGTCCGGCCGGTTCAGGTAGCCATCGAAGAGCGTCGGCCCCCGAACCTGAAGCCGCCCAATGGTTTCCCCGTCATGCGGCACCGGGCCGCCGGCGTCGTCGACCAGCCGAGTCTCGATGCCGGCCAGCGGCAGGCCCACCCAGCCGGGGCGGCGTTCGCCGTCGGCGCGGGTCGACAGCGTGATCAGCGACTCGGTACTGCCGTAGCGTTCGACGGGCGCATGGCCGGTGAGCCGAACCAACTGGTCGAACACCGGCACAGGCAGCGGCGCACTGCCGGACACCAGCAACCGCGCGCCTCGCAGCGCCTCGGCCGCGGCCGGGTCGGCCACCACCCGCGACCACACCGTCGGCACGCCGAAATACAGCGTGCCGCCGGCCTGAGCATAGGCCGCCGGCGTCGGTTTTCCCGTGTGCACGAAGCGGTTTCCGACGCGCAGCGAGCCGAGCAGCCCCAGCACCAGACCGTGTACATGAAACAGCGGCAACCCGTGCACCAGGACGTCGTCGGCCGTCCACTGCCACGCTTCGGCCAAGGCGTCCAGGTCGGCGGCGATCGCCTGCCGGCTCAGCTGCACCCCCTTGGGAGGACCGGTCGTACCCGATGTGTAGATGATCAGCGCGGTGGACTCCGGCGCCGGCTCCGGATAGCGATGCCACGAGCGGGCATGCAGCCGCACCGGAATGTGCGGCAGGCCCTCGGTCTCCTCGGGCGCCTCCCCTAGCCACGCCTGGGCACCCGAATCTGTGAGGATGTGGCGTCGCTCGGCCTGCCCGACGTCGGCGGGCACCGGCACCACCGGTACGCCGGCCAGCAGGCAGCCGGTGATCGCCAGCACGGTGGGCGCGCTCGGCGTGGCCAGCACCGCGACCCGATCCGCACCCCCGACCCGTTCGGCGACGGATGTCGCGGCGCCGACCAGGTCGCTGCGGCTGAACGTGACGCCGCCGATCGTCACCGCATCGCTCAGATCGGTAGCAGCGGCGGGGTTCAGCGAGGCCAGCAACACGTGAGCGAGGTTACCTGCTCGGCACCGTCACGCTCCCAAGTACATGAGTTCCATTGTCGGTGCAAGCGCGATGCGTCGCGGAGCAGGCGGCCATTCGCTCACGTTAGAAGCTCTCGGGCAATTCGACCTCGACGTGAAGAACCGATCCGAAATCTAGTCGGTGACTCGGCCAGCCGAAGTAGGACAATACTTGGAGCATGAGTGTGTTTTCTGCCATGACATCAGCCAGAAAGCGTTGAATTCCCTGGGAACGAGCGAGGTGGGCAAGGTGCTTTAGTAAAGCCGTACCCACACCGTGCAAGTGCTCCTCATGAGTCACCACAATCGCTACATCAGCCACACTGGGATCGTCAGACACCACGAAGTTTGCCACTCCGATCAGGCGGTCGTCCTCGAACGCACCAATCGCGGTTTGTTTGTCTCCCTGCGTAGTCAGTTGCCGGACAAGCTCATCCAGATGCCTGGGATGAAGGGTGAAGAAACGAAAAAGACGATCACGATCGGAGAGGTTCTGGTGGAGCGCCAGGACAGCGCTGGCGTCGCCGGCACAAAGGCGACGCAGCTGCACGTGTCGCCCGTCGAGCAGCGTAACCGTCGCCGCAGACTCCGCCGCTTGCGTATCCAACGACTTCTCCTCTAACGATCGAACAGCCAAAACACTTGACACCAAGTTATTGCTCCTCGGAGCGAATAGGCAGGGACCTTAGACCCCATTTATCGTGCCCTCCACGACTTGGGTTCGATCTTGACCGGCCCCTCTCAGCTCTCCAGGCACAACCGTTCGCGACGAACGCTGCATGCGATGCCGAATGCGAACAAACGACCTCTCGCCCGCGGGACCTTGGGCTCTAGTGGCCGACTGGTGGAAATGGTCAGATTCGAAGAGGCTACTCGACAACGGCAGGAGACCAGCGATGAATAAGGACGATTCGCAACGCCAGAAGAAGTGGACATTTGAGGTCGCAGTAGACCAGCATCCGAACGATACCCGCGCCAAGGCTACGGTTCACTGGCGAGGTCGTGAATTGACCGGAACCGGTCTGGCGCATCGCAATCCGGCCGACCGCGATGTCCCAGCCATTGGCGACCAACTTGCGGTCGCACGAGCCCTGACGGATCTGGCGGACCAGTTGTTCGCCGCAACAGCCTCCGACATCAACGACATCACGCACGAACCGGTGGTTATCTTCCACTAGCCGACGCCAGAGTTGACCAGCCCACCGCGTCGTCGTCATCCCGTTCGGCGAGGTTCAACGAGGCCAGCAATACGTGAGCGAGATTACCGCCCGGGGACGTCGACGACAGGCGCGACAGCCATTAATATCGAGGAAACAATTCCTCTAAATACCCGGAGGCGGGAGACAACGGTGGTGGGCAAACAGCAGTCCGCCCGCAGACCGCGTAATCGGCAACGTGACCGCATTCTTCAGCTGGTCCGCGAACACGACGGGCCGGTCGACGCGCCCGCCCTGGCCGAGAAGCTGAAACTGCATGTGACTACCGTCCGCTTCCACCTCGACGCGCTGTGCGAGCAAGGTGTCGTCGCACGCACACGATTAAGTCCGACGGGAGTTGGCCGTCCCCGCACCGGCTACATCGCCAGACAGGCCGAGCTGGGCTACCAAACTCTCGCCGAGATTCTTTCGTTGGAACTCGGCGCGACGGTCGACAAGCGTCGGTGCCGCGCGGAGCGCGCCGGAAAGCGCTGGGCCCAACGCATCGCCGCAGGCTTGACACAGCCAGCCGACTCGCCAGGGGACGTTCTTGATCGGCGGACAGCCTTGACAGCAGACGTTTTCGACCGGATGGGATTCGGGCCGGAATTGATTCCGACTGAAGATCCAACCAGGCGAACCATCCGCCTGCACGCCTGCCCGGTACGCGAACTGGCTGCCGCTCACCCGGAGGTGGGATGCGCGCTGCACCGTGGACTGCTGGAGGGATTGCTCGGCACTAATCCGAAGCGGCCGGCACTTCGGGCCGAGCTCGAGCCTTTCGTCGAACCCGAACTGTGCATCGCCCGGGTGATCGCCCATGACTGATCTATGCAATCGCAACGATATTGAGGGCCTGCTGCGGCGGTTCTACGGCCGGGTACTCGACGACGACATCCTCGCCGAGGCATTCACGGAAGTGCGTGCCAGAGGGCTGGATTCGCACATCCCGGTGATGTGCGACTTCTGGGAAACGGTGCTGTTTCGGGCTGGCCGTTACCGCGGCAGCGCGCTGGATGCTCATCGAGGTGTGCACCATCGCACCCCGCTGTCCGGTCATCACTTCGTGCGTTGGCTGACCACCTGGCATGACACCGTCGACGAGATGTATTGCGGGCCAGTCGCCGAGCGCGCCAAGGTTCAGGCCGCCCGAATCGCTTGGGCCATGCACCGCCGGCTGACGGGCCGCGATGCGGCTGAACTCGACGTACTGGTCGCGCGCTGACCGCTAAGGCTTGTAGGGATTAGTGAACTGAAGACATACGGGCGGCGTCCTGTGCATGTTCAATATGAACCCTGATCGACACCGCCGGTGCTGCTGCGGCACTCCACCCGCACAGACGTAGAACGCATTCGGATCACGAGGATCCCGCACGTATTGGAGCTCTGCGACGTCGCCGCTGGGACAGGCGTTGAATTCGCCAGTGGGGATACGCATCGGCTGCATGTGCGCCACAGGCAGGCTTGCGACACTTACCCACCCGACGCCGACAACGACGGCTCCGGTGCCGGCCACTTGCTTGATCTTGCCGAACAACTCCGAATCCTTTGCAGCGTTGGTAGTCATCACATTTCGCGCTGTCGCGGTTTCCGAAAAGAGCCTTTCGACCCCGCGCACTCGCCGAACGTCACTGATGACCGCGTAGCCCCGCAGCTGGCCACCGACCAAAGACCCTATTTGGACTAGCACTTCGGCTCTTCCAAGCGCGACAGAAGCCCTATTGGATCGGTGCTCTTGGCCCTATTGCCCAAACCAGCGGAAATGATCGGATCTTCCGATACAGCTCGATGAGGAGGCGATCATGAATTCGGCAGCCCGCCTCGCACGCATGACCGGAACGTCACCAGGTTCATTCGCTGCCGTCACGGGCGCGATGACGCACCAGACCGACGTCTCTGCCGTCCCAGCCCCGTCGGTGGGTTCGTCAATTACGGATGACCATCACCTCAGATGGCGGTGGCCTCTCCACAAGTCACACAGAGGCATGCAGACGATGACGGTCTACCAGCTGACCGATTGTCTTCACGAAAACCGGACGGCCCGGGTACCCGGAGAGCAGATCGCGGCCACGGTATCGGCGTGGCTGGCGGAGTTGGGCGTCCACAGCCCGCTGGCCGACGATTTCTCATACGCAGTGCGAACCGGCGACTGGGCGGCCGCACATACCATCGGCACTCATTTGTCTATCGACGTCAGCGTCACAACCCCGGTATGAAGAAGCTTTTCGCCCCCATCGAGCATCCCGACGTCGCCAAGATCGAGAAGCGGGCACCGTCGGTAGCACGGATGTTCCTCGACCGCATCGCCGCCACCCCGCAGGCAGAGGCTTTCCGGTATCCGCAAGACCACGGCTGGGAAAGCGTGACCTGGCAGCAGGTCGGCGAACGGGTGCGCCACATCGCCGCTGGGCTGATCTCGCTGGGGATCGCCCCCGAAGACCGGGTCGCGCTGGCATCGTCGACGCGTTACGAGTGGGTTCTCATCGACTTCGCCGTGATGTGCGCCGGCGCGGCCACCACCACCGTCTACCCGACCACTATCCACGCCGATGTCGCATATATCGTCGCCAACTCCGGCAGCCGTGTCGTGGCCGCCGAAGACCAGACGCAGCTGGACAAGCTGCTCGAGCATCGCGCCGAACTGCCGGACGTAGGCAAGGTCGTGATCATCGACGGCCAAGGTGACGGCGACTGGGTGATCACCCTCGACGAACTCGAGCAGCGGGGCAAGCAATTGCTCGCTGACTCCCCCAAGGCCGTGGAGGAGCGCACCGCAACCGTCGGACCCGGCCACCTTGCGAGTCTCATTTACACGTCGGGCACTACTGGACGGCCGAAGGGTGTGCGGCTGACCCATGGCGCGTGGACTTACACCGCAGCAGCTATCGACGCTCTCGGGATCCTCGGTCCCGACGACCTCAATTTCTTGTGGCTCCCGTTGGCCCACGCATTCGGCAAGGTCATGCTGGCGCTGCCGCTACAGATCGGGTTTCCGACCGCGATCGATGGTCGCGTCGACAGAATTGTCGACAACCTCGGGGCCCTACATCCGACCATCATGGGTGCGGCGCCGCGGATCTTCGAAAAGGCGCATGCTCACGTCGAGCAGATGATCGCCGAGCGGGGTTGGGTGGCCAAAAGGGTCTTCGAGTGGGCGCTCGGGGTGGGCTTGAAGGTGTCGGCAACACGGCAAGCAGGCAAGAAGCCGTCGTTGTCCTGGTCGTTGGCCTACAAGGCCGCAGACCGGCTGGTGTTTGCCAGGATCCGGGAACGGTTCGGAGGCCGGCTGCGGTTTTTCGTCTCCGCGGCCGCGGCCCTGGACCGGGACGTGGCGCAGTGGTTCGACGCAATCGGCATCATCGTGCTCGAAGGTTACGGCCTCACCGAGACGGCTGCCGCGTCGTTTATCAACCGTCCCCACGCATACCGGTTCGGAACTGTTGGCTGGCCGTTTCCGGCCACCGAGGTAAAGATTGCCGACGACGGCGAGATCATGCTGAAGGGTCCCGGTGTGATGAGCGGTTATCACGACCTGCCCGACGCCACGGCCCAGGCACTCGACCAAGACGGCTGGTTGCACACCGGCGACATCGGTGAAATTGATGGCGACGGATTTCTGCGGATCACCGACCGCAAGAAAGACATGTTCAAGACCTCGCAGGGCAAATACGTTGCGCCCTCGGCGATTACCGCGAGATTCAAGGGCGTCTGCCCATACGTGGCCGAGCTGATCATTTACGGGGAGGGCAAGCCGTACTGCGTGGCGCTGGTCGCCCTCGACGACGAGGAGATCACCCACTGGGCCGCCACGCACGGGCTGGCGGGTAAGTCGTTCAGCGAGATTGCACGCGATCCGCAGACGCGGGAACTAATCATCGGGTACATCGACGAGCTCAACGAGGAACTGAATCGCTGGGAGCAGATCAAAAAGTTCACGATCATCGACCGCGAACTTTCCATCGAGGCCGGCGACTTGACGCCCAGCATGAAGCTACGCCGCAAGGTTGTCGTCGAGAAGTTCGCCGAGCAGTTGTCGGCTCTTTACGAGGAATGATTCGAGTAGTGCGCTTGCTAGGTTCGCACCACGATTACCGGAACTTTCGCCGCGTGGGCCACCGCCGAGCTGACCGAACCTAGGAGCATGCCGGAAAACCCGCCGCGGCCGTGGCTGCCGACCACCACGAGCTGTGCGTGTTCCGACTCGTCAAGCAAGCAGCGAGCGGGAGCATCCGGCACCAGCCGCCGTTCCACGCGCACATCGGGATATCGCTCCTGCCAGCCGGCCAACCGTTCTGCAAGCACCTCGTGGCCCTGGGTTTCGCGATCTTCCCAGCCCCTCCCGAGGATCGCTAACAGCCCATTATCATCGCTCCACGCATGTAGCGCCAGCAGCTCAACCCCTCGTCGCGAGGCTTCCTCGAAGGCCAGCGCGGTCGCCGCTTCCGATGCGGGCGATCCGTCAATACCTAAGAGAATCGGTGCATCCCGGGCGGGCGTCGCGCCCTGCTCCGCATGGATCACGGCGACTGGACAATGCGCATGGCTGATCAGGCCCGTGGCGACCGAGCCCAGCAGCATGCCGCTGACCGCACCCATTCCCACGCTGCCCACCACGACCATCCGCGCATCCTTCGACGCATCCACCAGCGTCGGCACCACCTTCGCATCAACCACCTCGGTGCGCACGTCAGGTAGTTCCAGCTCAGTCGCGTTCGCGCGCAGCGTCTTGCAGGATTCGTCGATTACGGCTTGTGCGGTGTCTTTCCGCCATCCAATGATGTCTGCTTGCACCGATCCAAGCGGCCAGACAGTCACTGGTGCAGCAACGTGCAGCAAAGTAAGGGGCAAGTGGAACATTATGGCCTCGCGGGCCGCCCAGGCAATCGCTTCGTCGGATTCAGCTGACCCGTCAACACCGACTATTACGCCGTATCTCATTGTCGTGTCAGGCATTCCGTGCCCCTCATCTCTTCTACCGCAGAACCATCCGAATAGCGAAAGCGTCCAGTGGCATCACGGCCGCACAATGAGCACGGAGCAATCGGCGTGAGCAACGAGTGCCGGACTGTGCGGACCCAGGAGGTGCGGTGCGTTCCCTGCACTTTCGCTGCCAATGACGACGAGTTGAATTGTGTCGCGGTAACCTTCGAGGTATCGCGCCAGGCTCATACGCGTGGCAGCGACTTCCACTTGCACGTCGGGGTACTGCCGCAGCCAAGGGTCGAGGCGACGATAGAGGCCGGCATAGCCGATCTCGAAATTCGTCCACCGCCGTAGCCCAACGGCCAGTAGCGGAGCTGAGCGCACCCGAGCTTCCTCCATGCCCCAGCGCATGACGTCATCGTTGCCGGCGTAGTCAGCAACCTCCACCACGATAAAGCCGTTCTGGCGCCACGGTTCACGTTCGTCGTGGCGGATAATCGCCACGGGACAGTGTGCGTGTTCGGCAAGTGCGGCGGCAGTCGAACCGAGCAATTTTCGCGCGACTTGCCCGATGCCCACCGATCCGACGCAGATCAGGCTTGCCTCGCTCGACTCGGTGACGAG
This sequence comes from Mycobacterium branderi, assembly GCF_010728725.1. Classification (NCBI taxonomy): domain Bacteria; kingdom Bacillati; phylum Actinomycetota; class Actinomycetes; order Mycobacteriales; family Mycobacteriaceae; genus Mycobacterium; species Mycobacterium branderi. The sequence goes on along the minus strand of NZ_AP022606.1, from coordinate 2,907,068 downwards.
CACCGAATCGATATCGCCTCTGAGCACAGCTGTCTCGCACTTCACCGGCATACCGGCACCCTCGACCATCGCAGAGGCGTCACGCAGAGCACCTTGCGCGTACTCAAGTTCGAGCGCGAATGTCTCGATCGGCTGGCTGGTTACGTTTGCCCGTTGGATGACGTGGACTAGCCGAAGCGGAACATCTTGGTGGATAGCTTCCCTGATCGCCCATTCGGCGGCTTTCTTCGCCGCCTCCGAACCATCGATACCAACGACAATCGGTCCGGGCGATTCCACATTGGCCATTGCATACTCCCGATCTGTTGGTCGACATCGACGCTATCGGTCGGCCGGCCGCCGGACAGGAGCCATAGGGCCCTTTCGATGGTGGACATTCGACTCTACGGAGGTTACTTGTGGGCCAAGCATCCTGGAGCTCGAAACGGGAACGCTGTTGGAGTAGCCATGGAGACTTTCGTGCTTCGTCCTGCGAGTTGGCCGGTTCTTCAGATGTTCAGCCGCAATCCACTCGTCCGAAGGAGCGATCGCATTGAGGCAGCCGTACTCGCACTGTCCGTCTTGGTCGTTTTGCTGGCCGCTGCTTGTGCGGGCGCACTCGGCACCGTGGTACACGACGCTCGCACTCAGCAATACGCCGAGCAGGCCCGTACGAGACATGCCGTCGTGGCGATCGCTATCGATGACGCCAACGCCATGCCTTCCCCGGAGATCCCTTACACCGTTTACGCGAGATGGCGACTGAACGACACGGACCACGCTGGCAGTCTCACCTGGGATAGTGACGTCAAAGCCGGTGAGCTACTGCATATTTGGGTAGACGACGACGGTAAGCGGGTCGCCTCACCAACGCCGATATCGCGCGCAACAACCGACGCGGCGGTTATTGCGATCGTGACTTGGTTGAGCGTGGTGTTGGCCGCCATGTGGGCGGTGGATGCCGTGCGCACCCATGTCGGCCACATGCGTGACGTCCAGTGGGAACAGGAGATCTGGAACCTCGTCGAGGGCGACGGTGGGCGCACCAACTGGGCACAATGAATCCTCGCAACTGCATCTGCTGGTAGCGCAAAAGCTGCGCAACGTCCCGTTAGCGCTGGCGAGCCACAATCACCGGAACGCGGGCCGCATGGACCACCGCCGTGCTGACCGATCCCAGCAGCATTCCGGCGAATCCGCCGCGGCCGTGGCTGCCGACTACAACGAGCTGGGCTGAGTCGGATTGGTCGAGCAGATGGCGGGCGGGGTTGTCCCACACGATTCGGGGATGAATGGCGACGTCCGGATAACGCTCGCGCCAGCCGGCAAGCCGCTCCGCAAGCGTCTCCTGCGGGATAGCCTGCCGGGCAGACCATTCCATGGACAGAACGCTTGACACGTCGGCGTCTGTGCAGGCGTGCAGGGCAACCAAGTCCACGCCGCGCCGCGATGCCTCGTCGAATGCGATCTCAGTTGCCAATTCGGAAACCGGCGACCCGTCGATGCCCAGCAGCACCGGCAGCTTGGAACGGTCCGGCGCGGGCGGGATCGCGTCGTGAATGACTGCCACCGGGCAGTGCGCGTGATGGACCAACCCGGTGCTGACCGAGCCGAGCAATAGGCGATGCAAGGCATGCTGCCCACGAGAGCCGACCACCACCATTTGCGCCTTCTTGGACATGGCAACAAGCGTGGATACCGGCACCGAGTAGAACAGCTCGCTCTTGATTTGCGGAAGCGCACCATCGCGGCTGCTCTCTTCAACGATCTTGATGGCATCGGCGATAATCTTTCTGCCCGAGGCATCCAGGGCGCGGTCGTCCTCGGCAGGAAGAGGCAGCGGGGCAGTCGACAAGAGCCAAGGCGCTGGACCCCAGGCCGGTGTAACCACGACGTGAGCAAGAACAAGCGGCACCTTCCGCATCCTGGCCTCGTGCGCGGCCCAACGAACAGCACTACTAGACGTTGGTGAACCGTCGACACCTACCACGATGTCCAAATGTATTGCGCGACTGGACATTTTTGGCTCATGCCTCCTTGGATGTCTAATCGTATTTCGGCCGCCACATCGCTTCCCGCATGGCTTGCGCGACATGGTCGTATGTCTCGGTAGCAACCTGATCATCGACGGCGGCGTGATAGACCGCCTCTGCCACAATTGCCGACACCGCTCGCAGGTTTTGGACATCCGGCAAGAGTGAAGCGCCGGGAGTCATCGGGTCAGCTTCTCGCACAATTGCTTTCGCTGCGGCGTGCAGCATCCTCTGGGTCACCCGTTTTGCGCCGGCGACAACCACACCCAGGCCTATGCCCGGAAACGCCAACAAATTGTTGGCCTGGCCAATCGCGTAGGTAATCCCGGAGTATTCCACCGGAGGCACCGGACTACCGCTGGCCAACAGCGCCTTGCCTTCCGACCACGCCAAGGCGTCGGCCGGTGTGCATTCCATGCGCGAGGTGGGATTTGACAGCGGCAGGATCAGCGGTCGCTCGCAGGATGCCATCATCGCCTCAATGACCTCGCGAGTGAAAGCTCCATGCACCGTCGAGCAGCCCACGAGAATGGTCGGCGCGGCCATCTTGATGGCATCGACCAATTCCACCCGGTTCCCGGCGCGCACTCCGAGTCGCTGGCGGCTTTTTGCGTAGGGAACCTGGAAATCACGCAGATCGTGCATATCGTCAAAGAGCAGGCCCTGCTTGTCGATCGGCCAGATCTTCGACACGGCGTCTTCGACGCTCGCGCCATCGGCCACCATCGCATCCCGGATCTGGTCGGCGATCCCGATGCCGGCCGTTCCGGCGCCGAATACAACCACTTTCTGGTCACGCATCGGGATGCCGGTCACCTTCAGCGCGTTGTGCACAGTGGCCATAACCACCACACCGGTTCCCTGCATGTCATCGTTGAACACGCAGTATTTCCCACCGTATGTGCCAAGGATCGCCCGCGCGTTGGCCGGCCCGAAGTCTTCGAAATGCAGCATCGCCCGGGGGAATAGCCGATGAGCGGTTTCGATGTAGCGTCTGATGAACCGGTCGTACTCGGGCCCGCGTCGCCGGGCATGGCGGTTGCCCAGATAGAACGGGTCGCGAAGCAGCTGCTCGTTGTCGGTGCCGACGTCAAGTGACACCGCGATGCTGCGCCGCGGATCGATACCGCCCCCCGCCGTGTAGAGAGCCAACTTTCCCACGGCAATCTGAATACCGCCCACACCCCAGTCGCCAATGCCCAGGATTGATTCGGCGTCGGTGCACACGATCAAATCGACATCGTCAGGTCCGAGGCCGAACGTTTGGAACGATTCGGCGATCTCATCGGGTCGGTCGATACATAGGTAAAGCCCCCGCTGCCCGCGATACTCATCGGAGAAACGCTGGATGGCCTCGCCGACCGTGGGCGTGTACACCACCGGCATCAATTCAGGCAGGTGATCGATCAGCACCTTGTAATAGAGCAGCTCATGGCGGTAGTGAAGTTGTTCGAGAAGAAGATTGCGGGCCAAATCCGTAGATACGCTTTGTAATTGATGCCATACGCGCTCTGCCTGTTGGTCAAGTGTGAGCACTGCCGGCGGCAGCCGCCCCGTCAGCCCCAGCCGTCGCCGTTCCTCGTGGGTAAAGCCGACGCCTCGATTGAGGCTCGGCGTGACCAGAGCTAAGGGGATCTGCGGCACACAGCCGTCAGTCATCGGACATCCTTTCGGCAACTGCTGCGACCGATGCGCTGCGCTTATTACGCCGTTTTGACGATATGGCCGCAATCGAGCCGTCGCTAGGGTCCTTGGACTCTGGACCGGCAAGGTGCCCCAGGTACCGCTGTGCATTGCGCAATCAAGTCAGAAGGCCCATTTACTCGAGGACCTACGACCCTGGTGTCCCGGCACAGACTCTCTAGCGTCGAGTTCGAGTTCGGTGCGGCGGCCATGCGAAGGAGGTGACCGTCCTGATGGGCACTCATTGGCTGGTGATGGACGTCTCTGGCGACGGGGCCACTGCACCCTTCAGTACCCGGCTAGCCGGCGCCGGCCGATATCTGCCGCCGACACATCTGACGACTCACGAATTGATGTCCACCACAAAGCATCACACACATATCGACCTCGAAAGACTGACCGGCATATATGAGCGCCGGATCTCGATCGGAGACGAGGACTCCTACAGTCTCGCGACCTCGGCAGCGTTCGATTGCCTGGCCAGGGCCCAGCAGGACCCGGCGTCGATCGACGTGGTGATCAACTGCAGTATCACGAAGTTCCGCGGCGGACTTACCCAATGGCTGGAACCGTCGATGAGTAGCGCCGTGGCCCGGGCGATCGGCGCCGGGAAGTCCATGACATTCGACGTTTCCAATGCGTGCGCCGGAATGTTGACCGGTGTCACAGTACTCAACAACTGGATCCGGCAGGGCGCCGTCGAGCGAGGGCTGGTGATCAGTGGGGAATACATTTCCCAACTCGGACAGAACGCCGCCAAGCACATACGCAACATCATGAGCAAAGAGCTGGCCTCGCTGACGCTGGGCGACGCGGGTGCGGCGCTGCTGCTTGAACGTGCACCAGTTGGATCCTCTGGGATACGGCTGGCCGGGTTCACCACCGTTGCCGACTACAGTCGACTGTGCCTGGCCTATCCCAAGGGCCGCGATCCGGGCGCCCGAATGTTCACCGATTCTCGGGGCATTCATCGTGCGGCGATCTCGAATACTCCGCTGCTGTTGCACGAAGTCCTCGAGGCCGCTGGCATTTCGATTCACGACATAGACCATGTGATCACCCATCAGACCTCTGCCCGGGCAATCCGCAAAGGCATGGCGGCGGTGTCGGCGTCGTTCGGCGAGTCCCCCCGTCATGATGCGGTTATCACCGTAGACCGATACGGAAACACCGCCTCTACCACCCATACCGTGGCCCTGGTCGAAGAACTGGAGGCCGGGCACATTCAACCGGGAGAGACCGTCGCGCTGATCGCTTTGGCATCGGGTTTGGAGATCGGCGTCGTGCTGCTCACCCTCGACGAGGATTTGGTGAAGCGCTATGGGCACGGTCATTGAGCGGCTCGACGTCACCGGCGGCCGGTGGCGCACCCGCCACAGCGCGCTGCGGCTGACGGTCTCGGCAGCCAGACAATGCCTGCAACGGGCCGGACGGAACGCCGACGACGTGGACCTCCTGGTCAATGCCGGCATCTACCGCGACCGCAACCTTGGGGAACCGGCCCTTGCCGCACTGATCCAAGAGGACATCGGCGCCAACCCTGAAAATCCGCACGCGGGCGCGCACGGCACGTTCTCCTTCGACATTGCGAACGGCACCTGCGGCGTGCTGACCGCGCTGCAGGTCGTTGACGGATTCCTTCGGTCACACACGATCGACTGCGCTCTCGTCGTGACCGGTGATGCCGACCCAGGACATGGTATGAGCGAACACTTCCCCTTCTCCCCGGCCGGTGCGGCCCTATTGTGCGGGTGGAGCAGCAACGGCGACGGCTTGAGCCAATTTCACTGGGCCAACTGCCCCGACGAGGGTGAGACCTTCCGTGCCACAGTCGGACTCGGCGATGCGCGCAACGTGCTTCGGTTTGATGGTTCCCCCACCGCCGAACAGCGGATCGCCGCCGTCGCCGCCGAGGCGGCACGCGGCTGCCTTACCAAGTCGTCGCTCGAACTCGACAACATCGACGCGGTCGTCGCAGCGCCAGCCCTTCGCGGGTACCGCGCGGCCCTTGCCGCCCAACTCGGCCTTCCGCTCGAACGGATCACCGTCGCGGCTGACGAAAAGGTCCACACCGCCTCACTGCCGGCAGCGCTACACCGCATCACCGGTCGCCTTCCGGCCGGCGCTCGGGTGCTGCTCGTCGCGGCGGGCGCCGGGATCACCGCCGGAGCCGCGCTGTATTGCCAGCCCTTCGGGAACTAGTGCGCCCAAGAGGCTTTCGACTCGGTTCGCGTGTGGCGTAATGCCCTACCACGCGGGTTCACGGCGTTGCAATGCTGGAAGCCAATCCGGGCGAAAGGGATATGTGATGAAGGCCAACGTGGGTGATTGGTTGGTGGTCAAGGGCAGGACCAATGAACACGAGGAGCACCGCGGGTTGATCACCGAGGTGCGGGGCGCAGACGGCTCACCTCCCTATATGGTGCGCTGGGTCGACAACGGCCACCATGCTCTGTTTTTCCCGGGGCCTGATGCGATTGTGGTCACCCCGGCGGAACAACAGGCGGCTGATGAGCGGGCTCGGTCACGATTCGCCTTGGTGCAAGCTGCAATTCGACACAACCGTTCCGACGATGATTAATCTGGTCCGTGCGACGCACATCGGGACTGCCCGGATGTACTCGCGTATCCCGGAACACCGGCAGCTGACTCGGTTGCAGACATACATCGTGTTGTCAGCGCTGTGGGCATGGTGCCGGCATCCGTTGTCGCGGAAGTGCCATTCCATCCCTTCGGGCGCGGGTCGCGGAATTGACGAACGTCCAAGCAAGTCGGGACTTCCGTCCCTTCCCCGACCGGCCGCCAAGTAGTGAGCTATCGCAATGGGATTCGAATACCAGAAAGAGGTATAGGTAATGAGTACTTTGCAACAGGCTCAGCCCAGGACGCGCCAATTCGCCCGGGTGATCGGTCCGTTCCTCGTCCTGGTGATTGCGACGACTGTGGCCCGCACCTCCGACATGCGAACGCTCCTTTCGGAGTTCGGCGCAAACTCCGTGTGGCCTTGGGTCACTGGCGCGTTCATTCTGCTGAGCGGCCTGGTTGTCGTTGCGCTTCATCAGTACTGGCGTGGTGCCGCCGCCATCATCGTTTCCGCGCTCGGATGGTTGACGGTGCTCAAGGGCCTGTTCCTGATGGCTTTTCCCCAGACCTATGTCTCGCTCGCCGACTCTGCGCTTGACGCAACCAGCTGGTGGTGGGCCGGCTTCGCCATTATGGGCCTGATCGGTTTGTACTTGACCTACGTTGGTTGGGTTCCTGCACCGAGTCGGCCCACATCCCAGACGACCCGTTCGACGCCCGACGTGCCGCGTGCCGCGTGATGTTGAACAGCACGACTGGCGTCCGCGGTCACTCAGGTCGCAGGGAGTCACGTCGTGCGCCAGAGGTCGACGCCAGATGCCGTGAGTGACTTTAGGCTCTGGAATCGACGGATCACCGTGCTTGCTCGATAGGCTTGCGCTTCATGACCGCTTCGCTCGCTGCCGGACTCACCGACGCCGAGGTGGCCCAACGAGTTGCCAACGGCAAGACCAACGATCTTCCCAGCCGGGCGACCCGCAGCGCGGCCGATATCGTGCGGGCCAACGTCTTCACCCGGATCAACGCGATCCTGGGGATACTGTTCGCCATCGTGCTGGCGACGGGTTCGCTGATCAACGGCTTGTTCGGAGTTTTGATCATCGCCAACAGCTTTGTCGGCATGGTTCAAGAACTGCGCGCCAAGCAGACGCTGGACAGACTCGCGATCGTCGGACAGGCCAAACCGCGGGTGCGCCGCGCAGCCGAAACACGTGAATTGTCACCTAACGAGGTGGTGCTCGACGACATCATCGAGCTGGGCCCGGGTGATCAGATCGTCGTCGACGGTGTGGTCGTCGAGGAGTCCGGACTCGAAGTCGACGAGTCACTGCTCACCGGGGAGGCCGATTCGGTTTTGAAGGCGCCCGGCGACGCCGTGATGTCCGGCAGTTTCGTCGTCGCGGGTGCCGGCGCCTACAGGGCCACGAAGGTCGGACGCGACGCCTACGCCGCGCGGCTGACCGAAGAAGCCAGGAAGTTCACTTTGGTGCGCTCCGAGCTGCGGACCGGAATCAACAAGATCCTGCAGTTCATCACCTATTTGCTGCTTCCGGCCGGGCTGCTGATCATCTATACCCAGCTGTTCACCACGCACGTCGGCTGGCGGCAGTCGGTATTGCGTATGGTGGGCGCACTGGTCCCGATGGTTCCCGAGGGCCTGGTGTTGATGACCTCGATCGCGTTCGCCGTGGGCGTGGTTCGCCTCGGACGGAGACAATGCCTGGTCCAAGAACTCCCCGCCATCGAGGGCCTGGCGCGGGTCAACGTGGTATGCGCCGACAAAACCGGCACATTGACCGAAAACCGGATGCATGTAACCGATCTGCAGCAGCTGAACACGGCGGATATGGACACGCTCACGGATGTCCTGGCGTCGATGGCCGCCTCCGATGCCCGCCCCAATGCCAGCATCCAGGCCATCGCCGACGCCTACAACAACCCGCCCGGCTGGACCGTCACAGCCAGCACTCCGTTCAAGTCGGCCACCAAGTGGAGTGGGCTCTCCTTTGGCGAGCACGGCAACTGGGTACTCGGGGCACCCGACGTGTTGCTGGACTCATCCTCAGCGGTCGCCGAGCGGGCCGAGCAGCTCGGATCACGCGGACTACGGGTACTACTACTGGGCCGCATCGACCTGCCGGTCGACCATCCAGACGCACCAAGCCCAGTCATCCCGGCCGCATTGGTCGTGTTGCAGCAAAGTATCCGCGCCGACGCCCGTGAAACCTTGGATTACTTTGGTGCACAGGGTGTTTCCGTAAAGGTGGTTTCCGGTGACAATGCCGTCTCAGTGGGCGCGGTGGCATCAGCACTGGGCCTTGCCGGGAATGCGGTGGACGCTCGTGACTTGCCCGCCGACGCGGGTCAACTGGCTGAAATGCTGGAGAGGTACACCGCCTTCGGCCGGGTCCGGCCGGACCAGAAGCGCGCGATGGTGAGGGCACTGCAATCGCGCGGCAACACCGTCGCGATGACCGGGGATGGTGTCAACGACGTGCTGGCTCTCAAGGACGCCGATGTCGGCGTTGCAATGGGAGCCGGCAGCTCCGCGTCGCGGGCGGTCGCCCAGATCGTGCTGCTGGACAACAAGTTCGCCACCTTGCCGTATGTGGTGGCCGAAGGCCGCCGGGTGATCGGCAACATCGAGCGGGTAGCCAACCTGTTTCTTACCAAGACGGTCTACTCGGTGCTGTTGGCGCTGCTGGTTGGCATGGCCGGCCTGGTCGCCAAAGCGACGGGTGCCAAGTCGCTGATGTTTCCGTTCGAGCCGATTCAGGTGACGATCGCGGCGTGGTTCACCATCGGGGTCCCCGCATTCATTCTGTCGCTGGCGCCCAACAACGAACGCGCCCAACCCGGGTTCGTTCGCCGGGTAATGATGGCCGCGGTACCCAACGGCGCGGTCGCCGGGATCGCCACGTTTGCGTGTTACCTGTTGGCTTTCCGAGGGCCCGCGGCCACCCGTGCGCAGCAGATGCAGGCGTCGACCTCAGCGTTGATCACCCTGCTGGTGATCGCTGTGTGGGTGCTGGCGGTGGTGGCCCGGCCCTACAGCTGGTGGCGGGTGGCATTGGTTGCGCTGTCGGGTGCGGCGTACGTCGTGATCTTCAATATTCCGCTGACACAGCACAAGTTCGGGCTCGATCCGTCGAATGTCGCATTGACCGCTGCCGCGCTGGAGATTGGCGTTTTCGGCGCAGCGATTGTCGAAGCACTGTGGTGGTGGCAAGCCTCGACGCGCGGAGCATCGCCGCGCTTGTGGCGCCAGTCGGAGGTGTGACTCTCGCGCCACCGGCTTCTAGGCGAAAGTGGATTCCGGGCTGGGTTCGGGGCCGAACCGGAAACGGCGGCCCGTCACCGAAGTCGGAAGAATACGAACGTAATGCTGCTTGAGCGTGGCGGTCCAGGGCAGCAGTTGTGCCCGCTGAGCGTCTTTTAGCTCCTCGTCGGTATGCAGCGTGCGGGCCGTACCCTTCACGATCACGCTCCAGCCCTCGGCCGCATTGTGGTCGTCGGCCTCGAAAAGAACGTTATTGTTGATGGCGGTGCTGACCAGCTTGGTTCCCTCCGCGGTGCGAAAGAGGATGGTTCGTCGCTGTACAACGAAGTTGACCGGAAAGATCTCGGTCTGGCCCTCGACGCTTGTGACGAGGCGCCCAAGCGCCACACTGCCCAGGAGATCCCAACTTTCGCTGACTGAAAGGATCGTGACCGGCTCGCAACCCGATTCCTTGTTCATCACGTTGTCAACGATATGACCGCCGCGGCCGGCTTTTACAGCATCTTTTGTCCTCCAACATGAGGACTTCCGACCCTGCTATTGGCGGCGTGCCGGGCGGACAGTGGCGTCATGGAGCGCCTGACAGCGCTGGACGCCAGCTTTCTTGAGGCCGAGGACTCAGATCCGCACGTGAGCTTGGCGATCGGTGCGGTGTCCGTAGTCGCTGGGCCGGCTCCCCGGTATGACGAGTTCGTCTCCGCTTTCGCCAAGCGGGTACGCGCAATTCCCCGCTGCACGCAGACACTTCATACCCATCCATTCGACCTCGGCCCACCGGAGTGGGTGGAGGACCGGCATTTCGATATCTCGCATCATGTATATCGTGTCGCACTGCCAGACCCCGGCGACGATGCTGAGCTGTTCCGGATGATCGCGACTCTCATGCAGCAGCGCCTCGACCGTGAGCGCCCACTGTGGGAGTGCTGGATCATCGAAGGCCTCACCGACGACCGGTGGGCGGTCCTTGTGAAACTCCACCACTGCATCGCCGACGGCATTGCCACCACCCAGATGCTGGCGAAGCTCAGTGACAGCGGCCCGGGCGATACGTTCGCGAAAAACATTCGCGCTGCCAGGGAACCGGAAGGACGCGCCCTGCCCCTACTCCCGACGAACACGAACCCGATGGCCTGGTTGTCCCGTACGTGGCATGCCGCGGTCGCGGCAACCGCTGCCGCACAACACGCCGCGGTGGGCGTGATTGAGCTGACCACGAGTCTGCTGAGTTCGCGGCCGGAGTCGTCGCTGACGGGACCGTTGACCACGCTGCGGCGCTACACTGCGGCGAGAGTCAAACTCGCCGAGATGGAAAAGGTTTGCCGCGCTTTCGATGTCACGATCAATGATGTGGCATTGGCCGCGATCACCGACAGCTACCGCAATCTGCTGATCGGCCGGGGTGAACAGCCCCGACACGATTCGTTGCGCACCCTGGTTCCGGTGTCAGTCCGGTCGATGAAAGACTTTCACCGAACCGACAATCGAGCCTCAGCGATGCTACCGCTATTACCGGTCGACGAGCCGGATCCGGTCAGGCAGCTTGAACTCATACACTCTCGCCTGATGACAGCCAAGGACAGTGGCCAGCGCGAAGGTGCCACCGCATTCCTGTCGATGGCCAACACAGTCCCGTTTGCATTGTCCGCCTGGACAGTTCGATTCTTAACCCGGTTGCCGCAGCGTGCGGTGTCAGCCTTGGCCACTAATGTCCCCGGACCTCGTAGTCGGCAAAAACTGTTGGGCCGCGAGGTGCTGGAAGTTTTGCCGGTACCACCGATTGCGCTGGGCCTGCGCACGGGTATCGCAATGGTGAGCTATGCGGACAGTTTTATCTTCGGTATCACCGCCGACCACGACAGCGCCCCCGACGTCGATCGACTCAGTACTGGTATCGAACATGCGGTGGCACGACTAGCGGCGCTCAGTCGGCGTCGTCGACGCCAGCGCACACGACCCGTCACCCGAACTCGACGGTATGCCCGGGCATGACGCGTTGCACCTCACCACGGCACTCGATGTCGATCCCGTAACTCTGTTCGGAATCCGAACTGACCTTGGCGCGACGGCCGTGTACCTCCAAGTGTAGGCGGTGGCCGCGATACCGCAGCGGAAATGCGAGCTTCCCTAGGGATTCTGGCCACAACGGACTGAGAACGATGCGATCGGAGCGGAATTCCAGACCGGTGAAACATCGCTGGATCAAGTCGACGCTGCCAGCCATGGCCGCCAGGTGAATGCCCTCGGCGGTTGTGCCACCCTGGATATCGGCGATGTCGGACAGCAGGGCCTGCCGGAAATATTCCAGCGCCCGGTCGCGGTCACCGCGGGTCAGCACCCACGAATGCACGACGGCGCTCAAGGTCGATCCGTGTGAGGTGCGGGATCGGTAGTAGTCGATGGTCTTCGGGATCTGGTCAGGGGTGAATCGATAGCCGAGCCGACCGAACAGTTCGCGCAGCTCGTCGGCGGAGAGCAGATAGAACAGCATCAGCGCGTCGGCTTGCTTCGATGCCTTGTAGTAATTGACGTTGTCGTCTTCAGCCTCCAGAATCCGGTCCAGACGACCGATGTTGCCGTATCGCCTGCGATACGCGGCCCAATCCAGCTCGGTAAGCTGCTCATAGCCCTCAAATTGGCTGATCACGCCATCGTGAAACGGCACGAACATGCGCCGGCTCACGTCGTCCCACCGGTCGAGTTCCGGACCGTCGATACTGAGCCTTTCCAATAGATCGAGTCGGTCCGACAACGGCAGCAACTCGAGTGCTTCCATGGCGCGTACGATCACCCAGACTGCCATCACGTTGGTGTAGGCGTTGTTGTCGACACCGTCGTAGATGCGCCCCGGGTAGCCCGAGTGAAACTCGTCGGGCCCGATGACGCCGCGGATCGCGTAGCGTTCGCGTTCAGTATCAAAACTGGCCAAACTCACCCAGAATCTGGCGATTTCGGCGAGCATCTCCGCTCCGTAGTCGACCAGGTAGTCGGTGTCGCCGGTCACCTGGTAGTACTGCCAGACGTTGTAGGCGACGGCGATACCACTATGGTGGGCGCGTGCGCTGGGATCGGGGTTCCATCGGCCCGAACGCGGGTTCAGGTGCAGCTCCGGACTTTCTTCGCGACCGTCACTGCCCGATTGCCAGGGAAACATCGCGCCGGCATAACCGGCCTCAGCGGCGGCGCGGCGGGCCTGCGGCAGCCGCCGATAGCGATACTGCAAAAGCGATCGGGTGACCATCGGCAGATGCATGTTCAGGACGGGAAAGATCAACAATTCGTCCCAGAAGATGTGCCCGCGGTAGGCCTCGCCGTGCAGGCCGCGCGCCGGCGCCCCGACGTCGAGGTCAGCAGTGTGTGGTGACAGGGTCTGCAAGAGGTGCAACAAGTGCAGGCGCACAATGCGAAGTTCGTCGGGGTTGTCGCCGATATCGACGTTGAATCGTTCCCACAGATGTCCCCACAACAGCGTGTGACTTCGCAGAAGCTGGGCGAACCGACCGAGGCGGCGTAGCTGTTGTTCAGCCTCGTCGGCCGGTCGGGATATCGCTCGGTCGCGGCCGGTGACAATGGTGGCGACCTTCTCCAGGGTCACCGATTGCCCGGCCATCAGGTTGATCGCGATATCGTGGCCGATGCGCGCCGGATCCCGCACTAGGCGATAATCGGCCCGTGCCGGTTTGTCGCCACACCACACGGTGGTGCGCGCCGCGATGGCGATCCGTATCCGGGACGTCACGGTGGCAACTCCCAAAAGCACTGAGTCGCCGGACAACTCGCGCGCCTGGGTCACTGTGAGGTGCTTGCTGGACAGATTCCGGTAACGTTTCACCAACCGGTTCTGCACGTCACCGTGTATGGCGGAGCGGAATTCTATTGTGCCGGACCAGTTCTCAGCTCTCACCGTCGCTTCCAGGGCGGCTACATGGGGTTGATGCATAGACGCGAATCTGCGTTGGGTCACCGAGCTGACCCGGCCTTCAGGGTCGCGGAAGCGGAACTCGGTGGTCAATGTCGCCCCGCGCAGGTCCAAAGTTTGCAGATAGGACAACAGCTCGACATTGTCGGTGTCGAGCCACGGCCCGGCCCCGATCCGAAATGTCAACGGCAGCCAGTTCGGCAGGTTTACAAGGCTTTCGTTGCTGACGGTCCGGCCCTCGATCCGGTCGGTGAGGCGATTGTAGATGCCGGCGGCGTAGGTGCCCGGATAATGAACTTCTCCGGCAGACGACTCCGGCGCGCAGCCGCGAGTGGCGAAGTAGCCGTTGCCCACCGTGCACAATGCCTCGCGCAGCGGCTCGGCGCCCGGGTCATAACCTCCGAACGTGAAAGTCCACGGATTGCTGCTTTGGTCGTGCGCTGCCGCTAGCTCCTGCGCCAACCGATAGAGGAATTCGCGCACCGCGTCGGGGCCGTCCAACGCGAACCGGGCAGCCGAGGGACGGTCACCGTCCTCGTCGTGGCGCACGACGATCCCGACGCCGATGTCTCGCACCACGTCGAAAGCGTCCTCGTCAGTGAGATCGTCACCGATGTAGACCGGTAAGAGTGGATCGGGCTGGGCAATCCGATGCAGGATCCACTCCAGCATCGTCCCTTTGTCCCACGCGACGTCCGGTCGAAGTTCGATGACTTTGCGTCCGGTAGTGACCTGAAGGCCGCTGCGCAGCCCTACCGCGCGCACGGTGGCTGTCACCTCGCGAACTACCTCCGGGGCGGCGTGGCGGTAATGAATAGCCACCGCGAACCGCTTGTGCTCCACACGAATACCGTGTGAATGCGCAAACCGTTCCCGCAATTCGGCGGCCGCGCTTCCAAGCACCTCGACGGCCGACGCGGCGGCCTCGTACCGGTGCCGTGAGCCATCGGGTGCCGTCAACTCAAAGCCGTGACTGCCCCCGTACCAGATACCGGGCAGTCCGACACGCGCGGCGACGTCGGCCAGGTCACGTCCGGACAGCACAGCGACCTCGCACTGGGCGGCCAACGCCTTGAGTGCCTCTGCGGTACCCTCGACCAACGTTGCAGCGTCGGGATCGTCGACGATGTCCGACAGAGTTCCATCGAAGTCCAGCAGGACCGCAAGGCGTCGCGTCGCGGCCGCCGCGGCGATTTGGCCGTAGGATTGCAACGCATCGGGAAGCGTTGGCATCCGACGGTCACCGGCGCGCACTGCAATAGCAGCGAGGTCGCCCACCACCGTATCCGCACCGCTTCGGCGCAACTCGTCGGCATGCTCAGTTCGATCGACACCGATAACGAGGCCGAACCCGGCATCACGGCCCGCGCTCACGCCGGCGGCGGAGCCTTCGATAGCGACGCACCGGCCGGCCGCCACATCAAGGCGTCTTGCGGTTTCGAGCAATACAGTCGCATCCAGCGTTACAGCGCCGTCGACTTCAACGGGAGAAATGTCGCCAATACCGGGAGTAATGAAGCCTTGCCGCCAATCAGGGCAAGATGAATGGATGCCGACGCGCACCCCGGCGTCACGCAACTTGCGTACGAACGCGACGACGGAAGCGGCCACCGCTGCATCGGTCGCTACGCCGTCAAGGTCGAAGACCACCGCATCGTAGTAGCGCGGATCGACCGTCACCGGCGCCATATCCATCGCTCGAACTCCGGAACTAACGGATTTCCAGTACCTCGCCGAGCGGCCGTCGCGGCGTCGGTGCAGGCAGGTCTTCCATGGGTGGTGCTATACCAGCGCGAATCAACACCTGTGGCTCCCCGCGCCCGCCGATAAGCCCACGCACGATGTCACGGCTTTGGTCCAGTTCGATCAGATGGGTCAGCGTGCACGTGGCCAAGCCGGCCATCGTGCACTCCAGTAACACAGTGGACAGAGTTTCGCCGCAACCAAGCGCGTCGCGTCGGCTGTCCTCCGCGGTGGACAGCACAAGGATCTTCGCCCAATCCACTGCGACCTCGCTGCGGCGCTCGCCAAGGCCACGAGCGGGGAAATCGCGCGCCACGTCCACCCGCCGCCGTTCCGAGGCGGATGCCAGCGCCTCCGGCGGTACACCCTCAGATAACGCGAATGGCGATGTCCACCATTGGAGTTCGGCATGATACGAAGCATCGTCCCGGCGCAGCGCTTCGGTGAGCTGCGAGGCTTTGGCCAGTTGCGGCCGGGCGTCATCGTCGAGCACGTCAAGCATCGCGATGCTTTCGTCGACACGGCTGCGCAGCACTGGTTCGAAAGCCGGCCAGTAGGTCGGACGCCCTAGTGGAAGCCGATCGGTTCGGCGTTGCAGGATCGCGTCTGCGCGCTGACGGGCGGCGTCGGTGACAAAATCGAGCGCTGCGAATTCGATTGACGCCAAATGGTCCAAGTTGTTGGGGTTGGGAAACCGATCGACAATTGCGTGCCAACCTGCCGCCATCATCGCGATGCGAAGGTGATCAAGGGCAGCACCACAACTGATGATCGCTTCTCGACCGGAACGATCCGCCCTAGGCACCCGCCGATGCCGATCGAGGAAAAGTTGCAGCACTTGTCCATTGGAAACCCAGTTCCACGGCTGGCTGTTGTGCACGGATGGAGCGCGGCACGCCAGCAACACCGCTCTCTCAATGACCGCGATGTCCGGGGCCGCTCGAGACATGTCGGGCTCCTTGGTTGAGGTTCTCTGACGTCGACGCTAGCCATCGCCCCATTCGCCCTCCAGGGTCCTTGGTCCCATTGGGCAGAGCACTGACCCGGTCCGCACCAAGGGCTTATGGCCACGTTTCGAGTGACTTAAGCCTCCTCAACCACCGAATCGCATGCTCCTAACGTTGGCGACAGCGGCCCCTGTGGCCTCGTCCTAGCTGTAAGGAGATGCAAAATGTCTGCCCCGACAAGCTATTCGGGCATCTTGGTCGGCGTCGACGGATCACCTGCCTCGAACTGTGCCGTCGATTGGGCGGCACGCGACGCCGCGATGCGCAACGTGCCACTCACGATCGTGCACGCCGTCAAGCCTCTAGGGGTGACGCTGCCCAAAGCGCCGATGCCTACAGCCTTTGCGCGGTGGCAGGTAGAGCGGGGGCAGGAGGTCATCGACGACGCCGTCAAGATCGCGCAGCAAAGCAGCCGGAGCGGCGGTCCGGTCAAGATCGAAAGCGGGGTGTTGTTCGCGCCCATCGTTCCTGCTTTGGTCGACTTGTCCAAAGAGGCCCAGCTGGTCGTGGTCGGCTCCCGGGGGCGAGGGGCAGTAGCCCGAACCCTACTGGGCTCGGTGAGTTCTAACCTGATCCAGCACGCGCACAGCCCAGTTGCGATCATCCATGACGAGGACCCGTTGATGCCGCATCCGGCGCAAGCCCCGGTGCTCGTGGGGATTGACGGTTCGCGGATGTCGGAGCTGGCGACCGCGATCGCCTTCGACGAAGCCTCGTGGCGAGGTGTGGAGCTCGTCGCGCTGCACGTCTGGAGCGACGTCGAAGTGAACGATTTCCCCGCCATCGACTGGCCCGCGATGAAACCGCAAGCGGAGGAGATCCTCGCCGAGCGTTTGGCCGGCTGGCAGGAGCGCTACCCCGACGTGACCGTGCGACGCCTGGTGGAGTGTGACCACCCCATTTACCACCTGATAAAGCAGTCGGAATCGGCGCAGCTGACGGTTGTGGGCAGTCATGGCTGGGGTGCATTCGCAGGTATGTTGCTGGGCTCGGTCAGTGCGGCGCTGGCCCACTCGGCCCGGATGCCGGTGATCGTTGCTCGCGAGGCGTAGCAGCGTATCGCCATGAGTGCAGTGGCACCGACCACCGCAGCACCGTCCCACCGTCGGGTGGGGTCTCGATCGTCAGGCTGCCACCGATTTCGGCAGCACGACGGCGCAGGTTCCTCAGGCCATAACCGCCACCGTTGATCTTCTGCGGCATGCCTAGACCGTTGTCGGCGACTTCGATACACAGGTCGTCTCCGACATTGACAATGACGTTGAGTACGGTGGCGTGGGCGTGCCGGACGGCGTTGCTGACCGCTTCCCGCACAACGGCTTCCGCATGATCAGCGACGTCTGCGTCCACCACTGCCGGCGGGCCGATGAACTCGACGGTGGTCCGTAGGGCGTTGCCGGAGAATTGGGCGATCGCCTCCTCCAGCCGTTGCCGCAGCCGGCTGCCGGCCGCCGGTGGGGTGTGCAGGTCGAAGATCGCCGTACGGATTTCCTGGATCACTTGTTGGAGATCGTCGATGCTCTCGGAGAGGCGTTGTTGCACTTCCGGTACCCGCGCTCGCGGTACGGCTCCCTGCAGCGTGAGTCCGACGGCGAACAGACGCTGGATAACGTGATCGTGCAGGTCCCGTGCAATCCGGTCGCGGTCGGTCAGCACGTCGAGTTCCCGCATCCGGCGTTGAGAGCTCGCGAGCTGCCACGCCAGTGCGGCCTGGTCGGCGAACGCGGCCAACATGTCGAGCTGCTCGTCGTCGAACTGGTGTGTGCGAGGGTGGCCGAGCGCAACAAGCACACCCGCGACCGCGTCGCTGGTACGTAGCGGAAGTACCAGTGCGGGACCTGGGGGAATGAGCGGGTCGATGCCCAGATCCAAGTCGTCGAATCGTCGCGGGGTCCGGAGCCGGAACGCTTCACCGACGGGTGTGCCGTGCACCGGAATCACGGCTCCACCGACCGGGATCGACACCGCACCCGCCGCATCGGTGACCACCAGTTCGACGACCTCCGAGGAAGCCATATCGGGGTCGGCGGGCACCGCAACCAGGGTGGCTGCGGCCTTGGTCAGCAGCAGCGCCTTGTCGGCGACCAGCCGGAACACCGTCGCGGGATCGGCGCCATACAGCATTTCCGTGGCAATGTCGCGCGTTGCCGTAATCCAGACCTGACGGGTTCGTGACTGCTCGTAAAGTCTGGCGTTGGAGATCGCGATACCGGCCGCGGCGGCCAAAGCCTGCACCAGAACCTCGTCGTCCTCACTAAACGGTTGACCGTTCCTTTTTTCGGTCAAGTAGAGGTTGCCGAACACTTCGTCGCGAATCTGCACCGGAACACCGAGAAAAGTTCGCATGGGTGGGTGATTGGGCGGAAAGCCGACGGACGCCGGATGTTGTTGGATGTTGTCCAACCGAATTGGTTTCGGGTCGTCGATCAGCACGCCGAGAACACCGCGGCCCTGCGGAAGCTCCCCGATGAGCGCGCGGGTGTCCTCGTCGATGCCCTCGTAGACGAACTCGACCAGGTCGTGGCCCTGCCCGCGTACTCCGAGGGCGCCGTACTCGGCGTCAACCAGTTCTTTCGCGGTATGCACGATCCTGCGCAACGTCGCGTCCAGCTCAAGACCCGACGTGATAGCCAGCATCGCCTCGACCAGCCCGTCAATCCGGTCACGGCCTTCGACGATTTCCTCGACACGGGCCTGCACTTCGACCAGCAGCTCACGCAGGCGCAGTTGCGACAGGGTCTCGCGAAGGGGGTGCATCCCGCGATCCCCGTACTGGCGGAAGTCGTCGGTCACACCAGGATTGTGGCACCGGCGCACGCTCTACGCATGCACAATAGGATTGCTGTCCGACGATGCCGCCCTGGTACGTACTAGTACCGCTGCCATCAAGCGGGCTGACACAGCTACAACGCTCGCACGGGCCAGAGCGTTCAGCCGGCCGCCCATTCCTTTGCACGCTCGAATTCGTCGAGGCCGAACACGGCCAGCTCGCCGGGGATCATCCACGCCAGCGCATGCAAGGTATGGACGACCCATTCCTTGTCGGACACTACCGCGATTCGCTTGAAAGCCGAATGATGCTGTAAGACAGCGCCAAAACCCAGCTTCAGGTCCTCGACCAATCCGCCGGGCCCGAAGCCCTCGTAGTCGGACGCGATGACTTCCACGATCCTGACCTCGCCGGTTTTCAGCAGCTCCTCGATGGCAGGCCGGAACTCGCGTAGGTCGTCACCACGCAGCCGGCCCGACACCCGAATACCGGTGACTCCCTTTGGCATATCTGGCAGTACTTCGATCATCGAATTCTCCTTCCTCGCTCGTCACCTCAGTCATGCTGCCCGAGTCGACGGTGCCTGCCCAACCGACAAACGGCCTGAAGGGGCAGGACTTACGTCCCTACCGTCGGACTCGCGCGAAATGGTCGGATAACTCTGGCGCGGTTGCCATCTCAGCGGACAACCCGTTCGACACGGAGGTATCGCAATGAACGCGTGGCAGCTAACCAGGTGGCCGTGATGACCGTCAGGACGCTCCCGCAGCACGTCAGTGCGCTGTTCACGGATCTTTACGAGATCACCATGGCGCAGGCCTATGCGGCCGAAGGGATGTCGGGCACGGCCGTCTTCGAAACGATGTTCCGCAAACTCCCGCAAGGCCGCTCCTACGTGATGGCCGCTGGCCTATCGGACGTGCTCGACTTCCTCGAAGCGATGCGCTTCCAGCCGGATGACATTGAGTACCTGCGGGGATTGGGCCTGTTTAGCCCCGCGTTCCTGCATCGGCTCGCCGGCGTACGTTTCACCGGGGACGTGTGGGCGGTGCCGGAGGGGACTCTGGTCTTTCCGCACGAGCCGATCGTGCAGGTGATCGCGCCGATTGCCGAAGCCCAACTTGCCGAAACACTTGTGGTGAACCAGATCCACCTGCAAAGTGTGATCGCGAGCAAGGCGGCCCGGGTGGTCGAAGCCGCTCGGGGGCGGACAGTCGTGGATTTCGGAGCCCGGCGCGCACACGGCACCGACGCCGCTGTCAAGGTCGCCCGGTCCGGCTACCTGGCCGGCATGGCGGGCACGTCGAACTTGCTCGCCGCCTGCCTCTACGGAATTCCCGCGTACGGCACCATGGCGCACAGCTTCATCCAAGCGTTCGATGACGAGCTCGACGCGTTCGAGGCGTTCGCTCGGCTCTATCCAGGCACCACATTGCTCGTCGACACTTACGACACGCTGCGTGGGGTCGATCAGGTCGTCAAGCTCGCAGAGCGTTCCGGGGATCGCTTCGATGTGCGCGCAATCCGGCTCGATTCGGGGGATCTCGGTGCGCTGTCGAAGGCGACGCGCGCCAAGCTCGACGCCGCAGGTTTGACCCAGGTCCGAATTTTTGCCTCGTCGGGTCTTGACGAGTATCGGGTGGCGGCGCTGATGGACGACGACTGCCCGATCGACGGGTTCGCGGTTGGTACCAAGGTGGTGGTCGCCCAAGATGCGCCTGCGTTGGATATGGCTTACAAGCTCGTCGAGTACGACGGCGTCGGGCGCACCAAGTTCTCCAGCGGCAAGGTGATATACCCGGGGCGAAAGCAGGTTTTGCGCAGGCTCGATCACGGAGTCTTCGCCGGCGACACGATCGGTAAGCCCGACGAACAGCTCGACGGCGAGCCGTTGCTGGTGCCAGTCATGAAGAATGGCCGACGTCTCTCTGGGCACGATTTCAGTCTGGAGGCGGTGCGACAACGCGCGCGTTCCCAGGTTGACGCGCTCCCGGCTCAGCTTCGTTCGCTCGACCGCAGTGGGGGGCCATATCCGGTCGACGTCAGCCCGGGGATTGAATGCGAGCTTGAAAGGCTGCGTCGTACCTGGGAAAAGAACATCTCAACGTATGCTGGCTGAATCGCTGTGTTTACCGAACTGCCCGCCAAGGTGCGCACCTTGCTGCACGACGAGGCGGTCCCCGACTGGCGCGCTCCGATGCTGGCGACGCTGACGCAGCGGCGGTTCTCTGATCCGCGATGGATCTTCGAACCCAAGCTCGACGGGGAGCGGTGCCTGGCGTATCGCGACGGCCGGCGGGTGCGGCTGATGTCCCGCAATCGCCAGGTTCTCAACGCGACTTATCCGGAACTCGTCGATGCGCTGCGCGCGCAGGCCGCTCCCCGGTTTGTTGTCGACGGCGAAATCGTGGCCTTCAAAGGACGGCACACGAGCTTCGCGCGACTGCAGGGCCGACTGGGTATCACCGATCCCGACCGGGCCCTGGGCAGCGGCATACCCGTGTTTTACTACCTGTTCGACGTGCTGCACCTCGACGGCAAGGCCACCACTGCCCTGCCACTGATTTGGCGGAAACAGCTGCTCTACAACGCATTTGAGTTTCACGATCCGCTGCGCCATACGACATACCGCGTCAAAGACGGCGAGGACGCCTACCGGGAAGCATGCGAGCGCGGCGATGAAGGCGTCATCGCCAAGCGGGCCGACTCGCCCTACGAGGGCCGGCGCTCGCCAAATTGGCTGAAGTTCAAGTGCGTTCACGACCAGGAATTCATCATCGGCGGCTATACCGCGCCGAAGGGTAGTCGAGTCGGGCTCGGCGCGCTCTTGGTGGGCTACTACGAGGGGACCGACCTGGTGTATGCCGGCAAGGTGGGGACCGGCTTCGACACGGTCACGTTGCGAAGCCTGCACGAGCGGTTGTCTGCCATCGAGCGGGACGCCTCGCCTTTCACCCGTGGGACGGTCCGCTCCGCCGACATCCACTGGGTACAGCCAAAACTCGTTGCACAGGTGGGTTTTACCGAATGGACACGCGATAGCAAGCTGCGCCACCCGCGCTACACCGGCCTACGTACCGACAAGGACCCTCGCCAGGTGGTCAG
Organism: Mycobacterium branderi; assembly: GCF_010728725.1. NCBI lineage: Bacteria > Bacillati > Actinomycetota > Actinomycetes > Mycobacteriales > Mycobacteriaceae > Mycobacterium > Mycobacterium branderi. Next base: position 2,884,969 of record NZ_AP022606.1, on the reverse strand, counting down.
GGAGACACGCTGAGGCCGGTCAGCCATTCGTCCACGCCGGCCTGGCCAACCGCGACCGAGAGCATAAAGGTCCTACCGGTTCCGCCGACGACGGTGGTGAGATCGACCGGGTGGTAGCCGTGGGGCGCGGACTGGGCCACCGCAATCGTGAGGCTCCGGCTGGCGGATCCGTCGGGGGCGAAGGCACCGGATACCGGTGATGCCGTGATCCCCGCGGTATAGGACGTGCCGGTGACGGTGTAGTCGTCTGGCCCCTCGATCATCCGTTGCGCGTCTACGGTCACGGTTCCGGTGGCTCCCGGCGCAATCGCGACGACGGCCGGCCTGACGTTGACGGTCACGGCCACGCTGCCCGCACCGAACGACGGTGGCGCGGCGGATTCGGCGGTGCCCCAGACCGTGTTGGGTTTGGCAGAGAGTGCGAAGCCAAGCTCGCCACCGGTGCGGACGATCGACTCGGGAAGTGACGTCTGACCGGTGGGCCGGCCGTCGATGCTGAGAGCGTCGATGTACTTCAGGCGATGCGCCCCGGAAGCCCCCGGCGCGGAGATCCGGATGGATTTGCTTGCGGGAAGCTCGATTTCGGCGCGATCGAACAGCGGCGTGTTCACGGTGAGGATCGATGTCCCCGGGGTGGCCGGGTACAGCCCGAGTGCGGCCCAGACGTACCAGCTGGACAACGCGCCGAGGTCATCGTTGCCCGGCGCCCCGTCGGGTGTGGGGCCAAATAGTTTGCTACGCACCCGGTCGACCGTGCGCTGGGTCTTCCAGGGTTGACCGATGTAGTTGTATAGCCACGGCACCCCGAAGTCGGGCTCGTTACCGATCCACAGATACGGCTGGTCGGGACCCGCGTTGAGCCGTTTGGTGAAGCGGTCCAGCCGATCGGCGACCGCCTTTCGGCCGCCCAGCGCGGTCACCAGGCCGGCGATGTTGTGCGGCACCCACCAGATGTATTGCTCGGCATTGCCCTCGTCGTATCCGAGCTGGCTGAAACAGCCCGGAGCGGGCTTAACCACCCCGGGACCCTCGGGAAAGAAACCGAGGGCATTGCGCGGAGAGATGTAGTGGGTGGTGGGGTTGAACAGATTCTGCCAATACTGTGCGCGGTTCTGGAATTCCGTGGCGGCAGCGGAATTGCCCAGCGCATCGGCGAACCGGGAGATCGCGAAGTCGTCGACCGACCACTCGAGGGTGATCGAGGTGCCGGGAATCGAACCCCTCAAGCAAGACGTCCCTGTCGTCGGCAGGTAGCCGCGCTGCAGGTAGGTGGCGATTCCCGGCCGCTCCACATAACCGCCCCGCCCGACGCCGCCCGTGGTTGCCGCGTCGACCATGTAGCGCAGTGCCGTGTTGACGTCAAAGTCCCTGGCGCCGAACGCATACAGGTTGACGATCAGCGGTACCACGCTGTCTCCGGTCATCTCCGCGGTCGCGGTATTCGCCAGCGCCCAACGTGGAAACGCCCCGCTCTGTTCGGCATCGTTCACCAGCGATTGCGCCATGTCGCTGGCTCGCTCCGCAAACAGCAGTCCGTGCAGGGCGGCGACACCCCGGTACGTGTCCCAGTCGGAGTAGTTGGCGTACTGGGTATGCCCCCTGGCCACGGTATGGATGACACCGTCGAATCCGATGTAGCGACCGTCGACATCGTTGAAGGTGTTGGGATGCAACAACGAATGATAAAGAGCCGTATAGAAGGTCGTCAGGTCGCTGTCATCGGCGCCGGCCACCCGGATGTGCGATAGCGCCGCGTTCCATTCGCTCGATGCGGCGGCGCGCACATCGTCGAAATTCGCGCCGCCCTCGGCGGCAAGGTTCGCACGCGCCCCGTCCACACTGACGTAGGACAACGCGGTCCGGACCTCGAACACCGAGCCGGCCGGGAACTCCACGTACCCCCCGCTGGACCCTCGATAACTCGAATACGCGCTGCGGGCATCGGGATACACCGAGTAGCCGTCCCAGGTGCCATACGACGTGAACGGCCGGCTGAATTTCATCGCGAAATACACTGTGTAGACGTTGCTTTTGCCGCAGAATCCCCCACTGGTTGCCGATCCGGTGATCGTGGTGTTGTCCTGGACGACCTGGATGCTCGCTGCCGAGTTGCCCGCGAGTGACCCACCGGAGCGCACGTAGAGCAGGGCGGGCCGACCGTTGTGCGGGTAGCTGAATCGTCCGACGCCGGTACGGGTGGTGGCGGTGAGTTCCGCAGTCACACCGGTTTTGGGGAACCGCACCGTGTAATACCCGGGCACACCTACCTCGGCGTCGCCGTGAGCGATCTGTTCGGCGGCTTCCCACGGCTGCGTGCCGATCGCGGTAGTGGTCGGCAGCATCGAAATATCCCCGAACGCTGCGCAACCCACTGAGGCGTGGGTCATGCTGAATCCGGTGGAGCGTTCGACGCCGTAGTCGTAACCGGCGTAGGTGTCGACCGTGTCCGGCGAGTACTGCACCATACCGAACGGCACCGAGGGGCCAGGAAAGTCGTTGATCTCCCCGACCGTCTCGCCTCCCGTCCCGGTACCGATCAGGGTGTCGACGTACTCGACCGGGTTCGCGACGAACACGGGCTCGTATTCGTAAGCCGTGGGCGGGGCGCTGATCAGCATGACGCCGAGAATCACCACGCCTGTCAGCGCGGCAATGGCCCTCCGCGACCGCATAGCTGCCTGTTCCTCTCGAGCCGCCCCTAACCGCCACCTCAAGCTTCTCTCAACCGCACCGGTGATGTGCCGCAACGCGCTGATTCAGTTGCCTGGCAGGCAGTTTGCTCAGGCCCACGGAAAGCGTCATCCGGGACGATCGATCTCTGCGGTTCGCAGCGCCACCAGGACCAGCCCAACACCGAAGGCAAGGCCGGTGACCCACGGAAAATGGCCCCCTGGAGCAAAACCCGTAGCGGAGAACAGCCCCAGGCCATACGCCGCCATCGCGACCCCGGCCAGCATGATCGGTTCGACCCAGCGATGTGCGACCGGCGCACCGAACACGGGTAGTGGTGCTGCGAAAAAGCCTCGCCGCCAACTCAACACTGCCATCTCAACCCCTGTCGCGACACAGAGGACGAGCACCCACTCCAGCCGGGCCAGCCACCACGCCGCGGTTCCCTCGATCGGTTGCGGCAGTAACCCGGTCGGGTAGCCGACCAGCACCACGATGATGACCGGCACCATGTGCCACAGGTAAAGCGCCATCACATTGTTGTTAGCGGTGCGCAGGATCCATTGGGCTGGACTGGGGCGCAGCACACGGTTGAGCAGAGGTGCCACCGCCATGGCTACGCCGGCCTGTGCACACCCGAACGCCAGCATCGCCACCGTGGGCGGCGACGAGTTCTGCACCGCTTGGCCGGGCACGCCGATCATGCTGATCGGGTAAGGTCCCAGCCAGATCAGCAGTGCCAGTGCGACTGCCGACCCGGCTGCGAGCAGCAGGGATCTACGGCCCACCAGCAGCCCTTCACGCCAAGCGATCCCGAGCTGGTAGAGCGTCCCCCAGCACAGCAGGTAGTTCACCATGCCGAGATAGGGCACGTGGGCGCCGACCGAGCCGATGTCCACCACCACGACCCCAACCGCCAACGCAGCCGGCACCAACAGTCCCCAACGGCGTTGTGCGGCAATCGCGATGGGTGTCAACGACACCACAAGCAGGTAGACGGCGAGGAACCACAGGTGCATCGCTAGCGCCCAACCGGCGTAATCCAGCGCGGAACGGGCCACACCCCGGATGCCAAGAATCACCACAACTGTCGACACCAGCCCGACGTACACGGCCGTCGGGCCGAGTACTCGGGCCAGTCGATGCCGAATATAGGCGTGCTGTCGCATACCGTCGGCACACCGATGCGTCCAAGACACCGCGCTGGCGTAGCCGGCGGCCAGGAAGAACACCGGCACCGCCTGGAATAGCCACACCAGCCACTGTGTCCACGGCAAATCGATGAGCGGGTTCTGCCGACCGAAGTCCCCATCGTGGTATGTCACGCAGGACAACAGCCAATGTCCCAGCACAATGAGGGCCACGCCCGATACCCGGTAAAAGTCCACCGCCAGATCGCGAACCGGGCGCGTGGTGTTTGCGTGGCCCATCAGAGGTCGCAAGTCAGAGGGGCTATCGTCATATCAACCTCCTCTGAGCCTTTCTCGGAGCTGCCAGCGGCATCGGAGCAGCTAGCGGCTCACTGAGCTGAGATCCACCGGCTCGGCGGCGAGTTCGAAAAGACGCTCGACGTCGTCACGGCGGCAGACGGCCGTCCCCGGTGTCATCAGCATCGCGGCACCGGCGGCGATCCCGCACTGGACCGACTTGGCGAGCGGCCATCCGCGGCACAATCCGACCGTAACCGCAGCGGTCATCGCATCTCCCGCACCCACCCCGCTACCGGAACGCATGTGAATCGCCGGAAACCGTTGGGCCCCTTGTTTCGTGACCAACAAGGCACCCTGGGCGCCCAGCGACACCACGACGACCTCGGCGACGCCCCGCGCAATCAGCTCTTGCACAGCGTCGACTTGCTCTGCCTCGGTGCCGAGGTCACGCCCGATGCACTCACGTAGTTCTCGCACGCTAGGTTTGAGCAGGTATACCCCGGATGTGATGTGCTGCAAGCCGGTGCCGGACGTGTCGAGAACCAGTCGCGCACCGAGTTCCCGGCAGACATCTGCTACCGATTGATAGAACTCCGCGGGCACGCCTGGTGGCAAGCTGCCGCTTGCCACCACGAACCTCGCAGAACTGGCCGCCATGCGAAGTTCGTCGAGGCATTGCGCGCGTTCGCTGAAAGTCAACTGCGGTCCAGGAAGCACGAACCGATATTGTTGCCCACTGCTTTCTTCATTGACGGTGAGGCTTTCCCGGGTGGAGCTAGCGATTCTGACCCTGTGGAACGGAACCTGTTCCCCGACAAGTAGATTCGCTAGCATATCGCCGGCTGGTCCGCCGGCGGGAAAGACCGCCGACACGGATGCACCGAGTACACGCGCGACGCGCGCCACATTGATCCCGCCGCCGCCAGGGTCGTAGCGAGTACCGCGGCAGCGGATCTTGTCAGTAGGCAGCACCCGATCGGCGCTGGTCGTGATGTCGAGGGCAGGATTCATCGTCAACGTTACGATCGTGGCTCGATGTCCGTTGAGCGCAATGCGTTTGATCATTCGGGTTGCTCCGATGCGCGCGGCCTACAGGCCTGTTGGGTAGGTCTCGGGTGTCTCGCCGGTGATCCATTGGCTGGTCATTTCCAGCGGCTCGAGCGCCTCGGTCTTCTCGATGTGGAGCATCGCGTCGAACTGATCCGCGGGCCGAACATGGTAATAGTGGCTTTGTCTTTCCGTCGCCGGCAGATAGATCACACCGATCGCACGACCCAGCCTGACCATATCCAACGCTGCCGTAGCGTCACTGTCGGAAGACACCATGAACGCGCTCTTGCCGGTCTCGTGGAACATCTCTTCCACGCTGCCGGGTAGCGCTGGGCGGACCGTCTTTCGTTCGGCCGCCCCGCCCCATTCGCTGGCTGCGGTCACGGTGCCGGTGTAGGTGGTGAACCCTATCAGCCGGCAGTCGTCGCGGTAGCGTTCGCGGACCAGCTGACCGAGCGTCAGCTGGCCGTCCGCGGATACCTCGGTCGCGCGGGCATCGCCGACATGGGAATTGTGCGCCCACACCACGATTCGCGCCGGCGGTACCTCGTAGTGGCGGTCCAGGTGCGCGAGTAGCGCCTGCAGCGTTTGGGCCATGTGCTGATCGCGCAAGTTCCACGACGTGACGCGACCGCCGAACATTGCGCGGTAGTAACGCTCGGCGTTGCGTACTACCTGTGCGTTCTGCTCCGCATAGAACAGCTCGTCCTCGGCAAGCAGTCCGTCGCGGCGTGCATAGTCGAGCGCGTTGCGCTGGATGTCGACGAGCTGCTCAATGGCATGCCGCTCACACGACGGGCCGGCACCGAAGGCGGCCGCAAATCCGTACGCCTGACCGTCGTCGGCCGATGAATGGTCGAAGCAGGCGTATCTGGCCCGCGCGCGAGCCGCGGCCATCGGGTCGATCCGGTCCAGGTAGGAGACCACCTCGTGCATCGACCGATGCAAGCTGTAGAGATCCAGACCGTAGAAACCCGTTTGGCGACGATACTGTGCTTCGCGTCGCCGGTTGTTGCCCCTTAGCCACTCGACGAAGTCGCGGACCACGACGTTGCGCCACATCCACGAGGGGAAGCGCTCGAATCCCCGCAATGCCTCTTCGGCGGTGGTGTCCGTGCCCTGACCACGCACGTACCGATTGACCCGATAGGCGTCCGGCCAGTCCGCTTCCGCGGCCACCGCGCAGAACCCCTTCTCGTCGATCAGCCACTTCGTGATCTCGGCCCGGGCCTGATAGAACTCCTGGGTGCCGTGCGTGCTTTCGCCGATCAGCACGATCCGCGCGTCGCCGATCAAATCGGACAACACCTCCCCCGGTGGTACACCACCGGGCGCGTCGACGGCGACTCGCCCGATGATCTCAGCTGCCGTCTCCGCAACCGACGTCGTCGCCACCCCGGTCGTCGAGGTGGCCAGTAGCGTACGGACCTCGTCGTCGCTGACCTGTCGGAAATCCCAGAACGATGCTCCGACCGCCAGGAACGGGGTCGGCATCGACGCGCACACCATGTCGTCGACGAGGCCCGCGAATTCGCGGCAGGTGGACTCGGGCGCAGCCGGTACAGCGATGACGATGTGTGCCGGTTCGGCCTCACGCAGGGCTTGCACCGCGGCGAACATACTGGCGCCCGTGGCCAGTCCGTCGTCGACGAGGATGACGGTTTTGCCGGCCACGTCGATCGGTTTGCGGCCGTCGCGGTAGGCCGCTTCCCGCCGGATCAGCTCGCGTCCTTCTCGCTCGGCGACATCCCGCAACTGCTGGGGAGTAATTTGCAGGCCTCGCACCACGTCGTCGTTGATTACGACGCGACCACCACTGGCGAGTGCGCCGGCCGCGAATTCTTCGTGGCCTGGCACACCCAGCTTGCGCACGATGAATGTGTCCAGGGGCGCGTGCAACGCGGCAGCGACCTCCCACGCGACCGGCACTCCTCCCCTGGCCAGGCCCAAGACAACGACGTCGGGTCGGTCGCGGTAAGCCTCTAGCAGACCGGCCAACACGCGGCCGGCCTCACGGCGGTCGCGAAACATCCGGTCCCTTACGGATTTTCGGGTGCGGATCCCTCTGGTCATCGTGGGTGCTCACCAACCTGCGGTATTGCGGTGGTGCGGGCCCGCGGTGGCAAGTGAAACCGCCGCGGGCCCGCTGGGAATCACGTCAGCTCGCTGCCGCGATCGGCACGTGTTTTTCGGCGGGCTTGGACTCCGAAACCGCCACCGAAATCGTCAGGATGCCCTTGTCATAGGTTGCCTTGACGTCATCTTCGTCGGCGCCGGGCGGCAGTGTCACGGTGCGGACAAACGAGCCGTAGGAAAACTCCGAACGGCCGTCGAAATCCTTCTTCTCGCTGCGCTCGGCCTTGATGGTCAACTGTCCGTCGCGCACGGTGATGTCGACGTCCTTGGTCGGGTCAACCCCGGGGAGCTCGGCGCGCACCTCGTAGCGGCCCTCCTTCATCTCGTCTTCGAGCCGCATCAACCGGGTGTCGAAAACAGGACGAAGCCCGGCGAACGACGGAAACGCCGCGAACAGCTCAGAGAACTCCCGAAATCGCGAGCGCGGCTGACGCTGAACGGGAAGGGCGGTCATAGTTTGCCTCCTTCGGACAGATCGGATTTGGTTACGCAGCGATTCGACCACCCCGACCCGACGCCGCAGTAGGGGCGGAAGTCCTACGTCACCGGGCCATTGGTTAACTCCCGGGCAACAGAGGACTTCCGGCCCTATCGAACCCGTGGCACGTCTGGAAAGCGTTGTGCCATGAGGCACACCGTGGTTCGGCTGGGGTTGTTAGGTGCATGCTTGTACGCTGCCCGTCGCTACTACCGCAATTGGGGGGCCACCAAAGAAGAGTGCAAAATGGCCCTGCCCGGCGACGAGCTGGTGAAAGCCCCGGCGGTGCAGACAACCGAGGCGGTATCGATCGATGCGTCCGTCGATGAGGTTTGGCCCTGGCTGGTGCAGATGGGCCAGGATCGCGGTGGTCTTTATAGCTTCGAGGCGCTGGAGAATTTGATCCGACTGCGATTCCGCAACGCTCATCGTATCCACCCGGAGTGGCAGCGGCTCGACGTCGGCGATGCCGTCCGACTGGCACCCGAGGGCTGGATGGGTCTGCGCGACGGCGTGGTGTTGCGTGTGGCGGACTTGGTACCGAAACAGCGGATTGTCTTGCGGGCTAGGCCTCCCGAGCTCCCCTGGGACTCGGTGTGGTCGTTCCACGTCATGCCGCACTGGGAGGACCGTTGCCGGCTGGTCATTCGCCGCCGGGCTGGAATGCGCCACCCCGGAGAGGTACTTGCGGTCGAATTCGCCGGCCCGGTTACCGCATTGCTGACGCGCGGCATGCTCACCGGCATCAAGCGCCGCGCCGAGAACCGGCGTCGACAATTGGAGAATGAAGGCGCCGCGACGCAGTCGCGTAGCGCCGAGCCTGCTCGATAGTCCGATACTCGAACGATGAGAACAATGCGCCCTGCTGTCCGGTGGCCGGCGCGGGTCCGCCGGCGCGACGGGCGGCTGGTGACCTTCGACCTGGCCAGGATCGAAACCGCGATCGCGCGGGCGGCACGCGAAACCGGAAGGCCGGATCCGGACCTGGCCGCCGGCGTGGCTGCCGCGGTTGCCGATTCGCTGGCACAGCGACGGCGGGACACCGCGACCGTCGAGGCAATTCAGGATCTCGTCGAGGAGAAGCTCTCTGCGGCCGGCTTCGACGACGTGGCGCGCGCATACATCCTGTACCGGCAGCGCCGCGCCGAATTACGTTCGGCCAAAGAGCTGTTGGAGGTACGCGATGAGCTCAAGCTGAGTTTGGCAGCGGCGACCGTGCTGCGGGAACGCTACCTGCTCCGCGACGAAAACGACCGCCCGGTGGAGTCGACGGGCGAGATGATGGACCGGGTAGCGACCTTTGTCGCCGCCGCTGAGGACCGCTACCAGCGCGGCTCATCGCGGCGCTGGGCTGAAGAATTTTCCACGCGGCTGCGGAGACTGGAGTTCCTGCCGAATTCGCCGACGCTGATGAACGCCGGCACCGATCTTGGCTTGCTCGCGGGATGTTTTGTTCTGCCCGTCGAGGATTCGATTCGTTCGATTTTCACCACACTCGGGCACGCAGCCGAGATTCAACGTGCCGGTGGTGGCACCGGCTACACCTTCACCCATCTGCGGCCGGCGGGCGATCGCGTGGCCGGCACCGGCGGCACGGCCAGCGGCCCAGTATCGTTCCTCCGGCTATACGACACCGCCGCGAGCGTGGTCTCGATGGGCGGGCGTCGCCGCGGTGCGTGCATGGCCGTGCTGGACTGTTCGCACCCAGACATCTACGATTTCGTCACTGCCAAGGCCCAATCACCGTACGAGCTCACCCATTTCAACCTTTCCGTCGGTGTCAGCAACGCGTTTCTGCGGGCCGTCGAACGCGACGGCACCCACCGTTTGGTCAATCCCCGAACCGGCAAAACGGTCGCCCGGGTGCGCGCAGCGCAGCTGTTCGCCGCGATTTGCGAAGCGGCGCATGCTTGCGGCGACCCGGGACTGGTGTTTGTCGACACCATCAACCGCGCCAACCCGCTGCCCGGCCTGGGCAGAATCGAGGCGACTAATCCGTGCGGCGAGGTACCACTTCTGCCTTACGAGTCCTGCAACCTCGGGTCTATCAACCTGGCCCGCATGACCAGCCACGGACGCGTCGACTGGGATCGACTGACCGAGGTCGTGGGGCTGGCGGTTCGGTTCCTCGATGACGTCATCGACGTCAGCCGTTACCCCTTTGCCGAACTCGGCGAAGCCACCCGGGCGACGCGCAAGATCGGGCTGGGTGTCATGGGGTTAGCAGAAATGCTGGCCAGCCTGGGCATCCCGTACGACAGCGAACAGGGCGTACGGTTGGCCGGCCGAGTCACTCGCCGCATCCAGCAGGCGGGACACATCGTGTCGACGCAACTTGGCGACGAGCGTGGCTCGTTTCCGGCGATCGCTGACAGCCGGTGGGCTGGCTCTGGGCCACTGCGCAATTCTCAGATCACCTCGATCGCCCCGACCGGCACGATTTCACTGATCGCCGGCACCACCGCCGGGATCGAGCCGATGTTCGCGATCGCCTTCACCCGCGCGATCATGGGCAGGCACCTGCTGGAGGTCAACCCGTGCTTCGACCGGCTGGCTCGCGACCGCGGCTTCTACCGCGACGAACTGATCACCGAGATCGCACAACGTGGCGGCGTGCGTGGTTATCCGCACCTGCCGGCCGAGGTGCGGGCGGCCTTCCCCACCGCAGCCGAGATCGCACCCGAGTGGCATCTACGCATGCAGGCCGCCATCCAGCGCCATGTCGACGCAGCCGTATCCAAGACGATCAACCTGCCCGCCGACGCGACCGTCGAGGATATTCGCCGGATCTACCTGGCTGCTTGGAAGGCAAAAGCCAAGGGCATCACCGTTTACCGCTACGGCAGCCGCCAAGGCCAGGTACTCAGCTTCGCCGCGCCGGAACCCGCAATTCCGCAGGCCGACAGCGACTTCGCCGGCGGCTGTGTTGGCCGCATCTGTGAATTCTGAGCGGGCGCAGACCTACCCGCGGTTTGGGATGACCGTCGACCCGACCAATGCGTGCCAGCGTACGCCGGGACCTTCGGACGTAGACGAAAGGACCTTCGGCCCTACAGCCCAGAACGGTGCAAGCGGACAGTAGGTATTGCGATCTGCTCGAAGGGCAGGAAGTAATGAGGTTCAGTAGGACCTCGTTTGACCCACCGTCCCAAGACGGGGAATCCGCCTTCGAGCAGATCCCCTATTGCCCCGCAAAGTGACTGACCACCCGGCTTTTGTACCGTGAGGCCGTCCACGACCGGAGTCGCGCTGCCGCTGATGGTGGCCGGCGGCCTCCGGAATGCTTGGGGCACAGTCGCCCTCGCGGATCGGTTTTGTCGCATGGCGCTAGTTTGTCTCACCGGCTTGGCCGAGTGCGCTGATGGCGGCGTGGAGTTTGGCGGCGGCTTGGTCGGCGACATCCTGCAGCGCTCCTGGTTGCCCGGTCACCTGGACCATGATTTGCGGGTCCATGGCCTCGACGAGAACTGCGTCGCCGTGGGGGTCGGCTCGCACCACGACGTTGCACGGCAATAGCTGGCCGATCTGGCGATCCACCGCTAGGGCCCGGTGCGCCAACGCCGGGTTGCAGGCGCCCAGGATCAGATAGTCCTCCATGTCCTCACCAAGCTTTTGCTTCAGCGTGGCCTTGACGTCGATTGTGGTCAGCACGCCGAAACCTTGATCAGCCAGGGCCTGACTGGTCCGCTCCACGGCGTCCTGGAAAGAAGTGTGAAGTCTAGTGCTCAAAGCCAAAGTCATTGGTACTCCTTGAATGTCAAAGGACGTTCTCGACGGACGATATTGGACCGGGCCATGCTCGGTGAGGCTTAGGCCAGAGCGAGGAACAGTTTTTCCAGTTCGGCCTCGGTTAGCGCTGACGCGCCCCTCCGGCCGCTACCACTGATGCACTCCCGAAGGCCGCTTGCGACGATCTTGAATCCGGCCCGGTCCAGCGCGCGAGATACCGCCGCCAACTGCGTCACGACATCCTTGCAGTCCCGGCCTTGCTCAATCATTGAGATCACCCCGGCGAGTTGTCCTTGCGCTCGCCGCAACCGGTTGAGCACCGCGGTCATGCTCTCTTCGTCACGCTTCACTGCTTACGCCCCTTCTGTAATCCAACAAGACCATCGTACCCCAGGGGGTATAACCGATTGCCGTGACACGCAAAGTCCACTTTCGACTTGTATACCCCCTAGGGTATCCGTATCATGGAGCACATGAACGACAACAACCACTACCACGACGTACTCAACGACCTGAATCCCCAGCACCGCGCTCTGCGGCAAATGATCCCGGAGGTCTACCGCGGATTCGCAGAGATGCAGACGGCTGCACTGGCTTCTGGCGCATTGGACAAGAAGGCCAAGGAGCTCATCGCGCTGGCCATCGGCATTGTGGCCGGATGCGACGGCTGCATTGCCTCACACGCCCGGGGGGCGGCCCGCGCTGGAGCGACAAGACAGGAAGCCGCCGAGGCCATCGGCGTCAGCATTCAAATGCATGGCGGGCCGGCCACTATCTACGGCGCTCGCGCGTACGACGCGTTCTGCGAATTCGCCGACGCCGAGGTCGGCACCACGGCGGGCTGAGTTCACCGCCTATTCCCGACACAGCTAAGGATGTCAACCGACCGTCGATACCGAGCGGTCGTTTCGGGACCTTGAGCGCCGACGGCGGGGACTAAAGACTCTGCGCTCTCGACCGGTGACCGGCGCATGCTCGAAGACGAAAACAACTTTCTGAAAAGCCTTCAGCGCCTTAGCGAAGGCGGTATTTCATGGGACTGAGCGTGGCCGTCACCGGCCCCACCGGACAGATCGGCACCGCGGCGGTGCTGGCCTTGGAAAGCGATCCGGCGGTGGACCGCATCGTCGGCATGGCGCGCCGGCCCTTCGACCCGTCGTCACTGGGTTGGACGAAGACCAGCTACCAACAGGGCGACATCGGCGATCCCGACGCGGTGGCCGCGCTGATTGCCGACGCCGATGTGGTGCTCCATCTCGCATTCGTCATCATGGGCTCCCGCAAGGAGACTCGACGCGTCAACCTGACCGGCTGTCGCAACGTCTTCCAAGCCTGTGCAGCCGGTGCCGCTCACGGGCGCCCGCGTCGCCTGGTGTACACCTCGTCGGTGGCCGTATACGGTTACCACTCCGACAATCCCGTTCCGCTCACCGAGCAGGTCCCGCCCCGGGGCTCAGCGGCGCACTACTATTCCGCACAGAAGGCGGCCTGCGAAGCCGCGCTCGCCGAAGCCACCACCGGATCACAGCTGCAGGCATTCGTTCTGCGCCCGTGCATCGTCGCCGGCCCCGGAGCACGCCTACTGGCCGAGGCGATGCCGTGGAACCAGGTCCCCTACCTGGCCGGCGCGACCCGGATGCTGCCGATTCTCAAGCCGCTGATCCCCGACCCCGGCACTCCGCTGCAGCTGGTACATCCCACCGACGTCGCGACGGCCATCGCGTGCGCGGTCACCACCGCGGCGCCGCCGGGTGCCTACAACATCGCCGGGGACGGCGTGGTATCCACGTCCCGGGTGATCGCGGCGCTCGGCGGGCGGCCAGTGCGAATACCAGCCGCCGCAGCGACGTTCGCGGCTGCGGCCATCGCGTGGCTACCGTTCGTTCCGTCCTTCGTGGAGTGGTTGCAAACTTTGCGCACGCCGCTGGTGATGGACACCACCAAGGCCAAGACGCAACTCGGCTGGACGCCGCGATACACCGCCGCCCAGGCGCTGCAGGCGCTGACCGCATCGCTGTGACCCGGGCGTCAACGGGCGGAGCTCTGGAGGTTGGTTTTTGCCACCTCCCCGTTCTCACCCAGAAGCAGGGACCGCACCAGCTGTCGTGGTCCGAACGGGCGAAGCATGGAGCTGGCCGGGCGCGGGCGCACCCGCAGCGGCCACCAGAACCAGCGTCCCAATAGCGCGGCAATCGAGGGCGTCATCAACGAGCGCACGACCAGGGTGTCGAACAGCAGGCCCAGCCCGATCGTGCTGCCGGCTTGGCCGATGGAGCGCAGATCACTGGCGACCATGGACATCATGGTGAAGGCGAACACCAGGCCCGCCGCGGTGACGACTTGGCCCGTTTCACCCACCGAACGGATGATGCCGGTCTTCAGTCCCGCGCTTATTTCCTCCTGGAACCGCGACACCAGCAGCAGGTTGTAGTCGGAGCCGACGGCCAGCAGGATGATCAACCCGAACACGGGCGCAATCCAGTTCAGCGCCAGCCCGAAAATGTACTGCCAGACCAAGACCGAGAGCCCGAAGGCTGCGCCCAGCGAGATCAACACCGTTCCGACGATCACCAGGGAGGCGACCAGGGCACGGGTGATCATCACCATGACGACGAAAATTAGTGTGAGCGCAGCTATTCCGACGATCAGCAGGTCGTAGTGCGAACCCGACTGGATATCGCGGTAGATGGCCGCAGTGCCGGTGAGGTAGAACTTGGCGTCGGTCAGGTTGGTACCCTTCACCGCTTGATGCGCGGCGGTCAGTTCCGGCATAACCGCCGAGATGCCTGCCGGGGTTGCCGGGTCGGTGTCGTGGGTGATGATGAACCGCGCGGCCTTGCCGTCCGGCGACAGGAAGAGTTTCAGACCGCGCTGAAAGTCAGGATTGTCGAATGCTTCTGGCGGCAGGTAGAAGTAGTCGCCACTCCTGGAGGCGTCGAACGCCTCACCCATCGCGCTCGCCGTGTCGGTCATCTTCGACATTTGCGTGATCAAACCCGAGAAGCTGCTCTGCATGGTCAGCAAGCTGGCGCGCATGGATTGCGCGACGGCGATGATCGGCGGGAACTGTTGGCGTATCTGCGGCAGTATCGTGTCGATGCTGCTCACGTCGTTCAAAAGCGCTCTCATGTCGTCGCTGAACTTGTCGACACCGTCGATTGCCTCGAACACCGATCTCGACGCCCAGCAGACGGGAATGTCGAAGCAGTGCGGCTCCCAGTACAGGTAGCTGCGGAACGGTCGCGCGAAATCGTCGAAATCTGCTAGATGGTCCCGCATCTCGTCCACGGTGGCCTTCATTTCGTTCATGTCGCCGAGCATGTGATGCGTGGTATCGCTCATCTGTCCCATCAGGCCGTACATGCGCTCGATCGAGCTGATCATGGCACCGAGGTCGTTGCTCATCGTGAGCATGTCGGCCGACCGGTCCTTCATGAACTGCAGGTTCTCTCGTATCGGAATCGACCCGGCACTGATCTGGAACGGTATTGACGTGTGCTCAATCGGCCCGCCCAACGGCCGGGTGATGCTTTGCACCATCGCGATTCCCGGTGAACGGAAGATGTCTTTGGAAATCCGATCCAAGATGATCATGTCGCCGGTGTTCCGCATATCGTGATCACTTTCGACCATCAGGATATCGGGATTCATTGTGGCTGCGCTGAAGTGGCGCTCTGCCGCCGTATATCCGACGTTCGAGGGCAGAGCGTGGGGTATGTAGAAGCGATCGTTGTAGCTGACCTTCATGCTCGGCATGATCAGGATGCCGACGATGGCGATGGCCAACGAAGTGGCGAACACCGGAGCGGGCCAACGCACGGCCGCGGCGCCGATGCGCCGCCACCCGCGGGTCTTGGCCATCCGCTTCGGCTCCAGCAGCCCGAACCGGCTGGCCACCGCGACAACGGCCGGCCCCACGGTCAGCGCTCCCGCTATCACCACGAGCAGCCCCAGCGCGGACGGGATGCCCAGCGCCTTGAAGTACGACAGTCGCGCCAGGTGCAGGCAGAAAGTCGCGCCGGCGATCGTCAGCCCGGAGCCCAAGATGACATGGTAGGTCCCGCGAAACATCGTGTAGTACGCCGTTTCCCGGTCTTCGCCGGCCTGCCGTGCCTCGTGATATCGGCCGATGAGGAATATCGCGTAGTCGGTTCCCGCCGCGATCGCCAGTGAGGACAGCATGGCCACCACGAATGTGGAAAACCCCAGCAGGCCGTAGTTCCCGAGGATCGCGACAACGCCTCGCGCCGTACCCATTTCGAAACCGACCATCACCAGAACGAGGAGCACCGTGCTGATCGAACGGTAGGTGATGAACAGCATGATCATGATGACCACGCCGGTTACACCCATCATCTTGAACATGCTCTTATCGGCGGCTTCGTTCATGTCCGTGGTCAGCGCCGCCGGTCCGGTGACGTACACCTTGAGTCCCTGAGGCGGCGCTGAACCGTCGACGACGTCGCGGACCGCCTTGACCGACTCGTTGCCCAAGGTGCTGCCCTGGTTGCCGGCCAGATTGAGTTGGACATACGCGGCTTTGCCGTCGCGGCTCTGAACGCCGGCAGCAGTCAGCGGATCCCCCCACACGTTGTGGACATGCTGCACGTGTTGGTAGTCGGCCTGCAGCTTTTCCACCAGCCCGTCGTAGTACCGGTGCGCGTGCTCGCCGAGTTGTTGGTCGCTTTCCAATACCACCATCGCGATGCTGTCGGAATCCGATTCGTGGAACTTCGCGCCGATGCGCTTGGCGGCGATCATCGCCGGCGCATCTTGCGGCGACATCGTCACGGCGTGGCTTCTCGCGACCGATTCGATCGGCGGCACAAGCACGTTCACGGCGACCGTCAGCAGCAGCCAGGCCACGATGATCGGCACCGCAAACCTGCGGACGAACCGCATGAATTTCGGACGGGCGTGATGATCGGTGATCATGCGGCTTTCACCAAACAGAAGGTCTGGGCGTGGTGGCCGACGCCGGTTTGCTCGTCTTTGACCTCACCGTTGACCGTGATGCGGCATCCGATGTTGTCGCTGTTGCCCTGTGCCACCAGGTTGGCGATCACGGCCGGCACGGTCGTGGTGATCGTGTGGGCCCACGGCAGCGCGGTGAAGCTCGCTTGTTCGGGTTGGGCGCCCTTGTTCAAATAGCTCACGCTGCCCGTCGTGTCGCGGGGGCCGAAAACCTCGTACGTCACCTCCTTGACGTGAAAGGGCACCAACGGTTCGGCGCTGCTGCCGGTCGCGGAAAAGATCTCGTCGGAACCGAAGACACCGCGCAGCCGGTCGACGGCAACGCCGCCGAGAGCAACCGCCGCCACCACCACGAGCGGTACCCACGTGCGCTTGAGAATCGTGAGCATGGACCTTTCCCTTCGCTCGCGGCATCGGCCCTCGGTAACTAGTTTCACGCCCGTTGCGCTGCGCCGAACAGAGTCATTCGTCCCATTCGGCTCCTCCGTCACATGAGAGGTACTATACCCCACCGGGTATATAATTTGGAGTGGCTGCATTCGGATTGGCTACGGCTTCCGCGCCGATATCTCGACAGTGCGCACCGCGCTTGGCGGCGGCGGATCGCAGCCGACGCCCTTCCCGCCGCCGACGGGTTGATCCCACGCCCGACGTGAGCCGGTGACCCGGCACCAGCGAAAGTAGTTGTGCAGCAGTGGTGTAGGCCCTAGTGCCCACCGGTTGAGGACCAAAGCCTCCTGATTCGATCCCGGCGGCTGCTTAGCGTCGCTAGCATGCCCTGCTTCGCAAGGAAGGAACCGTGACGATGACCACGATTACAGAGGCGCCTGCCATCACGACCAAGATGCCACGCATCGGTGACCCGGCTCCCGCGTTCACAGCGGTCACCACCCAGGGCCACATCCATTTTCCGGCCGACTACGTGGGTAAGTGGGTGATCTTGTTTTCTCACCCCGCTGACTTCACGCCGGTTTGCACCAGCGAGTTCGTCACGTTTGCGTCGATGCAGGAGCAGTTCGCCGCATACAACACCGAGCTTGTGGGCCTCTCCGTCGACGGGCTGTACAGCCACATCGCCTGGCTGCGAACGATCAGGGAGAAGATCACCTTCCGTGATTTCGCCGGCGTCGACGTCACCTTCCCGCTGATCGAGGACGTCTCAATGGAAATCGCGCGAAAATACGGCATGATCATGCCGGGTGAGGATTCCAGGAAGGCGGTGCGGGCGGTCTTCGTGGTCGACCCGGTGGGCACGATCCGCGCGATCATCTACTACCCACTGAGCCTGGGGCGCAACTTCGAGGAGTTACTCCGTATCGTCAAGGCGCTGCAGACAACCGAGCACTTTGGCGTCGCCACTCCGGCGGATTGGCGTCCCGGCGAACCGGTCATCGTGCCGACGGCCGACTCCTCGGCTGCCGCGCAGGAACGAATGGAAGGGTCCGCTGAGGGCATCAACTGCGAGGACTGGTTCTTCTGCACCAAAGAACTGTCCGCCCAGGAAGTCGAATCCGCCATCCGGATCATGTAGATGTTCCAATGATCGCCAATGGACTGCCCGCGTGGCGATCCGTTCTCGCCGTGGTCGCACACCCCGACGACGAATCCTTCGGTCTGGGTGCCATCTTATCTACGTTTGCTGAGCGCGGCGCGGAGTTGGCTGTGCTCTCCCTGACCCGAGGTGAGGCGTCGACTCTGCAAGGCGTGGCGGGCGACCTGGGCGAGATCCGGGCCGGTGAACTTGCCGCGGCGGCCAAAGCGCTCGGCGTGTCCACGGTGGAGCTGTTGCATTACCCCGACGGGCATTTGGCCGACAAGTCCAGTGACGAGTTGGCCATCCCGACCATCGCCCTCGCGGAAAGGGTCAGTGCGCAAGGCTTGCTCGTGTTCGACCCAACGGGAGTCACCGGGCACCCGGATCATCGGCAGGCAACAGCTGCTGCAACCGCGGTCGCAAGGAAGCTTGCGCTGCCAACGCTGGGTTGGACGCTGCCCGACACCGTTGCGGACATCCTCAATCGCGAATACGGCATGTCGTTCATCGGGCATGGACTCGCAGATATCGACCTCGTCGTCCCGGTCGATCGAAGCCGGCAGAACCAGGCAGTGTGCCTCCACGCCAGTCAGGCCCTGCCGACCAGCGCGCTCTGGCGACGCCTCGAGCTACTGGGCCCCTTCGAATACCTGCGTTGGCTTCACGCGTAGGACTGTGTCCGGGCCAACCCCAAACAGGAAGGTCGAAAATGTCAAACCGCTTGCCACCCCAGGGAATCGTAGTCGGAGTCGACGGGTCACCCGCGTCCACGGCGGCGGCACTGTGGGCCGTCCGTGAAGCAGCGATGCGCGAGCTTCCGCTCACGTTCGTACACGTCATTTTCGCAGCGCCTTGGGGCCCGACGGCGTTTGGTAGACCCCCGGCCTCTGCCGTTGCTGAAATCAGCCCTGAGCAAGAAGTGACGGGCCAGAGAATCATCGCCGGTGCTACACGCATCGTCGACGGCCTCGAATTCAGTCCAACCCAGATTGATCGCGAAGTGCTGTTGGGCCAACCCGTTTCCGAGCTTGTCGACTTGTCCAAGCACGCGCGGATGCTGGTTGTGGGCTGCCGGGGCCAGAGCTTGCTGGACCGGGTTCTGCTGGGGTCAGTCAGCACCGGATTGGTCCATCACGCCCACTGCCCCGTCGCAGTGATTCACGACGAGAACCCGCCGTCGTTGCAGCCTTGCCAACTGCCGGTGGTGGTCGGCATCGACGGTTCGCCGGCGTCAGAGTTGGCGACCGCGATCGCCTTCGACGAGGCTTCCTGGCGGGGCGTGGAATTAATAGCGCTGCACGCCTGGAGCGATGCCGACGAGTTCGACATCGGCAGCACCGAATGGTCGGCCCAGCAGGCCGGCGCAGTCGAAGTTTTGGCCGAGCGTCTGGCGGGCTGGCAGGAGCGCTACCCCGACGTCAGCGTGGATCGTCGGATCGTGGCGGACCGCCCGACCCGGCACCTGCTCGACGCCGCCAAGTCCGCCCAGCTCGTCGTCGTCGGCAGTCATGGCCGGGGTGGATTCGCAGGCATGCTCCTGGGATCGGTGAGCACGGCGGTGGCACAAGCAGCGCGGGTACCGGTGATCGTGGCCCGTCGCCGCTGATTCAGAGGACTAACGACCCTACAGATAGGTCGGCCTGCTCTTTAGCTTGTGACTTAGAGGCCCACAACCTGAGGAGAACACCATGACCGCCGCACGCGACATCATGACTACCGATGTCACTTGCATCGGTGAACACGACACGTTAGCCGTTGCAGCACAACACATGCGAGACCTCGATGTGGGTGCCTTGCCGATTTGCGGCGACGACGACCGGTTACACGGCATGATCACAGACCGCGACCTGGTCACGAAATGCGTGGCTGCGGGCCTGGATCCGACGACCACGACGGCGGGCGAGCTGGCACAAGGCAGTGTTTACTACATCGACGCGGATGCGAGCATCGAGGAAATGCTCGACATCATGGAGGAACACCAGATCCGCCGGTTGCCGGTTATCGAGAGCCACCGGCTGGTCGGCATCGTCGCTCAGGCCGACATCGCACGTCTGTTGCCTGAATACGCAATCGTACGCTTCGTCAAGGCGATGTCTTCCCCCAAGGCCCTCACCAGCCACTAGCAGTGGATATCACCGGTACATCGCAACAGCTTTGCACCACAATGCCTTTGGAGGTCTGATCGATGGGCGGTATTCCGCTGGGCAGAATCGCCGGGTTTCCGGTAACCGCAAACTGGAGTGTGCTGGTCATCCTCTGGCTGTTCACCTGGAGCCTGGCTTCGACTCTGCCCAGCGCAGTTTCGGGGTACTCGGCTGCGACCTACTGGTTCGCCGGCGCCTGCGGGGCTGTGGTGCTGTTGGCCTCGTTGTTGGCTCACGAGCTCGCGCACGCGATTGTCGCCCGGCGTGCCGGTGTCAAGGTGATCGATGTGACGCTGTGGCTTTTCGGCGGTATCACCCGACTGGGCGGTCAAGCGAAGACGCCGCAGACAGCCTTCCGGATCGCCGTTTCAGGTCCGGTGACGAGTTTGGCGCTGGCAGCGGGATTCGCTGCTGCCGCTGCGGGATTGGCCACTATCGGCGGCCCCGACATCGCGACGAGCGTGTTCTGGTGGCTGGCCGGGATCAACTTGCTGCTGGGCCTGTTCAACCTGCTGCCGGGCTCACCGTTGGACGGTGGTCAGGTACTGCGCGCGTGGCTTTGGCGACGATACGGTGACCCCGTTCGCGCTGCCGTCGGCGCAGCGCGGGCGGGGCGGGCTCTCGCCCTCGTCCTGATCGGCTTGGGATTCGTGGAATTCCTGGCGGGAGCCTTTGTTGCCGGTATTTGGTTGGCGTTTATCGGATGGTTTATCTTCACTGCCGCACACACCGATGAAACGCAGATCTTGGCGCGAAATGCGCTCACTGGAGTGCGCGTCGCCGATACGATGACCGCCCATCCGCATACAGCACCCGCCGGGATCACGGTAGCGGATTTCATCGAACGCTATCTGCTCGGTGACCGGCACTCTGCGTATCCCGTCCAGGATCGCGATGGATCGATCTCTGGGCTCGTCACGCTGACCCAACTGCGTCAGGTCCCGCCGGGTCGGCGGGGCGAAACCCTGGTGGGCGAGATCGCCGTGCCGCTGGACCGCGTGCCGACGGCGGCACCGAACGAACCGGTCACCGCGCTGCTGGAACGTCTGAGCGCCACACAGCAAAGTCGCGCCCTGGTAGTCGACGAAGGTCGTGTCGTCGGCATCGTCACTGCAAGTGATCTCACCCGGTTGGTCGATGTGTATCGGCTCGCGCGGCCCCGCGCGGACTCCGTCGAGACGCATTGATCGTGCATCGGCCCGGGCGAGCAAGAAGCAGGAGAAGCCATGAACGCCAGTGAGATACGATCGGCGGTCATCGTCGGTGTGGACGGCTCGCAAGCATCGATCCACGCCGCTGAGTGGGCCGTCGATGAAGCCCGCGTCCGGGGTATCCCGCTACGGCTGCTTGCGGTCATGAAGGCCACCCATTCCTCTAACGACGACTACTATCGCGATCTCAAGCACGCCGAAACGTCGGTTGGTGCAGCCCAGGCCGCGGTTGAAGCCATGGGTTTGCCGGTGAAGGTCGAAACCGAAATCCGGCGTGGGCAGCCCGCTGCCGTCCTCGTTTCGGAATCACACGATGCCGATATGCTCTGCGTCGGTTCTGTGGGCATCGGTCGCTATTCCCGGGCCCTGCTTGGTTCGACGGCGACAAGTGTGGCGGAGCAGGCGCATTGCCCGGTGGCGGTGATCCGCTCGCGGCCGGACCAACCGCGGAAAGATATCGATTGGATCGTGGTCGCAGTCGACGAAGCAAGTAACGAGGACCTCGTCGTCGACCAAGCCATGAGCGAAGCACAGCTGCGCAAGCTGCCGGTATTGGCCATCGGTGTCACGCAGCGAGGGATCGCCGGCACCGCGCCCGACGAACTCGACGAGCGCCTGACACCCTGGCGGCGCTGGTATCCGGACGTCCATGTTTACCCCGTCGCCACAGGAACCGACGTTGCCCGGTTTTTGCACGACAACGACGACAACTGGGCCCCGCTCGCCGTTATCAGCAGCGACGACGCCGACCGGCTCGCACAGATCATCGGGTCCAAGCAGCATCCGGTCTTCCGGCATACCGAAGCCTCGGTACTGATCGTCCGTGACTGAACTCGCGCCGAACCCACGCGCGGCAGCAGCGGATCAGACGCTGGTGAGTATCCTTTTGATGATGTTCCGGGCCGCTCGCAGATGCTTATCAGCTTGAGCCATCGATGAGAGGAACTCGCCGTCATAGTTGACCGGTGATCCGGCAACGACGGCAAGGCACAGATGTGCCGCGGAGTGATAATCCTCGATCGCCGCATGGAGTTCGGCGGTGAGTTCAGCATCGGGACTGGGGAGATGGCTCTTCAGCCCAACCTCGGCAGAATCGTGCACACGCTGGCAGGCTGCCGCCAGTGCGCCTGGCCGGAAAACGTTCATCGCAGCCTGCACGTCTCCTGCCGCCCTCTGCGTCTCGGTGAAATCGTCTTGTGCCGCTGACCACCATTGCTGCATTGCAGCGGTACTCGACATCGTCGGTTGCGGGGCCCGGGCGTGCTCCGCGCTCTTGGTCATGACGATGCCGGCCGCCCCGCCTGCGACCCAGAGGACCGCGGTGATCCCTGCGGCGGCGATGAGCCATTTTGTCCGGCGGCGCGACGCGGTTCTGGGCGGTGGAACAGCCGATGTGACGGGGAAACTCCCCTGGCAATATGGTTGCTCACCTGGCGAGCCGGGCTGCCCGGTGGGATAACTCACCATGTCGTGCTCCCGTTCGGTTACGTTGCGCACAATCGACGGTATGCGTTACGACCCGTGGGCCAGCAGGGTCGTTAGCCTCCAGCTGACGGGTTCTTTGGTCCCGGGATCGCGACCACCAACGATAGAGCTCGTCGGCGCCCCAGACCGCCAGCGGCATCGGGACGAGCATCAGCAGCATCCAACCGTCGAGCGCCGCGGTTCCGAATATGTATTGCAGTGGCGGCCAATAGACGACCATCGCGGCGAAAGTCAATTCGAAAGCAATCCCACCGAGCAGGAATCGATTTGTGGTAAGCCCTACCGAGCGCAGCGACGCCCAAGTAGTCCGAGAGGCAAACGCCGTGCCAACTTGGCATGCGACGATTGCCGCGAACGACATGCTGGTCGCCTGGAGGTATGCGCGGTGAAGCGGTGTCCCGTCTCTGATGGTGTCACCCAAATGCCAACCGCTGTCCAACAACACCGCGAAAAAGGCCGCCATAACCAGCGCGGCTGAGAGAAGCCCCATCAACCCCCAGCCGCGCCAAAGTATTTGACGCGTGATCACGTTTTCCGATTGGCGGCGTGGCGGTTGATGCATCAGACCTGGCTCGGCCGGCTCACGGCCGAGGGCCAACGCCGGGAGGGTTTCGGTTCCGAGGTCGATGGCGAGTATTTGCAGCACGGTAAGCGGCAGGGGAATACCACCGCCAGAGAGCGCAAAGACCATGAACGGCACCACTTCAGGCACCGCGTGCGCGAAGATGTACAGCACGAACTTACGAATGTTGGCAAAGACGCGACGCCCCTCGCGTATACCCGCGGTGATCGTGGCGAAGTTGTCGTCGGTGATCACCATCGTGGCTGCCTCGCGTGCGACGTCGGTACCGCTGCGGCCCATGGCGACTCCGATGTCGGCACGACGTAGGGCCGGTGCGTCGTTGACACCGTCGCCGGTCATCGCCACGACAGTGCCGAGGTGGTGCAGCGCATCGGCGATGCGTAGCTTCGCCTCCGGCAAGACCCGGGAGAAGATGATTTCCTCACCGCTGGTGAGTAATTCGTCAAGCTGTGGCTCGCTCATCCGGTCCAGTTCGACCCCATCGACCACGCGGTGGGCGCCTATGCCGATCCGGCGTGCGATTTCGGAAGCAGTCCGCCCATTGTCACCGGTGACGACATGCACCCGGATCCCGGCGGTATGGCACTGCCGCACGGCGGCAGACACTTCGGGCCGCGGCGGGTCGAGAATACCGATCAGACCGAGAAACGCCAGCTGCTGTTCAGCAGTGTCGCGGTCGGCATCAGGGTTTTCGCCGGTCATATCGCGGGTTGCGATCGCCAGCACCCGCAATCCACGCTCGGCCATTTCATCTACCCGGTGCTCCCACAGCGCGCGCTGCGCGACGTCGAGCTCGCAGAGCGGCATTATGCGCTCCGGCGCACCCTTGACATGCAGGGCCAATCGACCGTTTACCCTGTCCAGGGTAGACATCCGCATCAGCTGGGGTTCGAAGCGGAAAAGCTTGTGACGCTGGCTATCTCGCGTCGCGACATCCACGCTGATGCCATTTAGAGCCGCATATTCGAGTAATGCGATCTCGGTGGGGTCCCCGGTTTGGTTAGCCCCCAACGTGGCGGTCGTACACCGCGCCGCCGCGCCGAGCAGAGCGTGATCGTCATCCGCCGCCGCCACGTCGACGACCTGCATCCGGTTTTGCGTCAGGGTTCCCGTCTTGTCGGTACAGATCGTCGCAACGGATCCCAAAGTCTCCACCGACGACAACCGTTTGACAACCGCGCCTTGCCGGGCCAGCGAGCGGGCCCCGGCAGCCAATGCCAGAGTGATTGTGGGCAGGAGCCCTTCCGGAACGTTGGCCACAAGGAGCCCGATCGCAAACAGCAACGCCGCGTTGAGAGTCAGGCCTGCCAGCAAGCCCAGCGGCAGGAACAACACGCCCACCGCAATTGCGACACCGGAAATCAGCCACGCCACCCGACGGACCTGCCGCTCCAACGGGCTCATGTCGGTACGGACCTTCCGAGACAATGCGGCGATGCGACCCAGCTCGGTATGGCTGCCGGTGCCGTACACGATCGCGGTCGCCGAGCCGGCCACGCAGGTGGTTCCGCTGAACACCAGAACCGGCGAATCGATGGAGCGTTCTGCAGAACCGACGTGGCCGGCGGCGCGCTCGACGGGGTTGGACTCGCCAGTCAGCGCCGACATGTCGACTTCGAGGCTGCCCCTGACTAGCCGAGCGTCAGCCGGAATCCGGTCACCTTCTTCGACGAACAAAACGTCGCCGGGCACGAGTTCACGGCTAAGCACCTGGGTCCGGCGTCCGCCGCGTAGCACCCAGGTTCGTTGCGGCAGATACGCGCTTAATGCCTCCACGGCGCGTGCCGCGTGTTGTTCCTGGACAAATGCCAGCACCGCGTTCAGGATGATCACCCCAACGATGGCGGCAGCGAGCACAAGGGATTTCGACACCGCGGCCAGCGCAGCCGCGACCCAGAGCAACAGCGCCAGCGGATGGGTGAACTGCCGGGACAGACTGCGCAACCAGTGTCGACCGGCAGCAGCCGGCAATTCGTTCGGACCGTACACCTGCAGACGACGTGCGGCCTCCCGTGAGCTGAGACCGGTTTTGGTGGATACCCGGCCATGTACGAGCTGCCAGGGCGGTTCGTGGGTGGCGTTGAGCGTATCGGCCATCGCTATCGCGCTACTGGGTCCGGACCACGATTACCGGGATCTCCGCCGACTGCGCTACTGCGGAACTGACGGAGCCGAGGAGCGCGCCGCTGAAACCGCCGCGGCCGCGGCTACCCAGCACAACCAGCTGCGCGTGCTGAGACTCCTTGATCAGCCAGCGAGCCGGCGTATCACAGACGAGTCGCCGTTCGACTCGCACATCTGGGTACAGTTCCTGCCAGCCGGCCAGACGTTCACCCAGCAGCTCCTCCCCTTGATCCCGATACGCGCGCCAATCCATGCCCAGGATCGGGAAGACCGCGACATCGCTCCATGCGTGCAACGCAACGAGCGACACCGCGCGCAGCGACGCCTCCTCGAACGCGAAGGCGGTGGCAGCTTCGGACGCGGGCGAACCGTCGATGCCCAGTAACACCGGGCCGTCCGGATCCCTTACTGACGCTTTGCCGGCATGGATAATCGCCACAGGGCAGTGGGCATGGTGGAGCACTCCGCTGCTGACCGAACCCAACAGCAGGCGCCCGAACGCACCCCTCCCGCGGCTTCCCATCACTACCATCCGAGCGTCCTGGGAGGCGTCGACGAGCGCCTGCACGGGATTTGCGTACAGAAGCTCGCTCTGTACCTCCGGCGACTGCGATTTATCCATGGCGTCGGTCAAATCATTGCGGGCCTGCACGATAACGTCGCGCGCGTTGTCCTCTTGCCATTTCGCGACAGCGACCTGTTCTGCCGCCACCGGCCAGCTCACAACTACGGGTTGCACAACATGCGTCAGCGTGATGACTTCGTCGCGCATCGATGCCTCGCGCGCCGCCCAGCTCACCGCGGCCCGCGATTCCGCTGAACCGTCGACCGCGACCAATATCCCGTATTTCGTCGTCCCTTCGGTCATCCCATTCTCCCTCCACCCACTCGGTGTTATCTCTGAGGGTTTTCGTGGGATGGTCGTCGTTTCGACTCGGCAGCTTCAGCTTCTTCCCGACGACGAAAGTACGTCTCTGCAAACAGCAGATGCTTGATAGCTTCCAGGTAGCGATTATCGGACATTTTCACTTCTCCCATTCGGTCCGCTGACATACGAGATCTGGCCCCGAGCAAGGCTTTTCAGCAAGCCTGCGCCACGGCTTGGACTTGTTCTTCAGGACGCGCATCGCAACCCGACCTGTTCTGGGTCGACCGAGACCGCGGACCGCCCGTCGGGGCCCATCTCCTCATCCTGGACACCACGATCGCCCAGCTGTCCAAGAAGACCACCGATGTCCTTCGCGGCAAGCGCATAGTCTGCCACTCCGGACTCGAGAGCGTTGCGGGGCAGGTCGGGAAAAAGCGCATCCATCGGGTCCTGAACAACCGCTGTTCCGCCGGCCGCCTTGATCGCCCCCAATCCGGCAACACCGTCGTCAAGCAGGCCGGACATCAGAACGCCGATCGCTCGCGAGCCATAATCGAGTGCGACCGAACGGAAGAGCACATCGATCGCGGGCCGCCGACCGCTTTCCGACGGACCATCCGACAGCATTACTCGGTGGTCGCGCGCCAGCAGGTGATTGTCGGGCACCGCTACATAAATGCGTCCGGGTTCCAGGATGGCACCGTCGGTGGCCGCCGTCGCCGCCAATGGCCCACTGCGATCAAGGATCTCGGCCAGCACTGAGGGTCCTCCTGCCCACATGTGAATCGCCACCATCACCGCGAACGGAAAGTCGGGCGGCAGACTTGCCACCAGTTCGGTGAGTGCTTCGATGCCGCCGGCAGACGCGCCAACCGCCACCACACCCTCTGACGCCGTCCCTGTGCGTGCCATGCCGAATCACACCTTCACCGCATTCTGCTTCGAGACAATCTCCATAGCGTCTCCAGCATGGGTCGCCCACAGACCGGACCCAAGGGCCTTAAGCCCCCACATCTACGTCACGAAAGGCCTTTTCGGCCACCAAAGCCGGGTCTTCTAGCCGCTGACCGACGGTGATGCGTCCGTACACCAGCGCCGATTGCACGCGAGGCCGAGCGGGACCTAAACGCTCAGTGCACCAGCACAACCGGTTCGTGGGTGGCGGTATGGATGTCATACGCCGCGGCGGCGAACAACTCGTCGGCCAAATTGGATAGCGCACGGGCGACGGCCAGCTCGTCGCCGATCTCCGGAATGTTGCGGTCGCTGGGGTTGACCCGGGCGATACCAAGACCAGTCAGCTGCCTGCCCCGCCAGTGCAGCCGCGCCCTCGCGCGAGTGCGCTTGCGGTGTTCGTCAATCGAGATCTCGACTGCCCAATGCTTGGTCTGGGATGTCGATTCCTTCTCTTTCATTTGCTGCCTCCGGAGTGATCGTGGCGAATGTAAATCCCAAATGACTTGGGACGTTTAGAGTTTGTGATCGATGCCTAGCACGGCCAACGCGGTGCGGACCATCTGGTTGGTGAAGCCCCACTCGTTGTCATACCAGGCCATGATCTTGATCAGGGTGCCGTCCACGACGCGGGTCATCGCGGCGTCAATCACCGACGCCCGGGGATCACCCACGATGTCGGTCGACACAATCGGATCTTTGGCGACGCCGACGATCCCGCGGTAGCGGTCGCTATCGGCCTCATCGCAAAAAATCTCGTTGATCTCGTCCGTGTTCGTGGGCCGCGTGGTCACCGCCACGATGTCGGCGATCGAGCCGACTGGTATGGGCACGCGCACCGCCACACCGTCGAACCGGTCGGTCAAATCAGGCAGCGCGCGCGTGGTGGCCAACGCGGCGCCGGTGGAAGCGGGCACCATGTTCAGCGCGCCCGCCCGTCCGCGGCGCGCGTCCTTGCTGGGCCCGTCGATCAACTGCTGACTTGCCGTGTACGCGTGCACCGTGGTCATGACCGCGCGGGCCACCCCGATTCGACGCTGCAGGATTTCCATCACCGGGGTGATGCAATTGGTGGTGCAGCTGGCGCAGGAGATGATCTGTTGATCTTGGGCTGCGCGGTTTGTTCCGTGCACCACCGTGGTGACGGACTCGGTGCGGGCGGGCGCCGATAGGAGCACGAACTTGGCACCTGCCTTCAGGTGGCCGACGAGCTCCGGTTCCCGTCGGAACACACCGCTGCACTCGAAGACCAGGTCGACACCGAATTCCGACCACGGCAGCTCGGCAGGATCGTAGCGCGAGTACACCGGAATCCGCCGACCGTCGAGCACCAAAGCGTCGCCGTCGACGGAGACCGACCGCTGGTAGCGGCCATACACGCTGTCGTAGCGCAGCAGGTAAGCCAGGCTATCGACGGGCACAACATCGTTGATCGCCGCCACGCGGATGCCATCCAGCTCCGCCAGGACTTTCAGCGTGGCCCGACCGATCCGTCCGAAGCCGTTGATGGCTACCACCGCCAT
The DNA here is from genome assembly GCF_010728725.1 of Mycobacterium branderi. Classification (NCBI taxonomy): domain Bacteria; kingdom Bacillati; phylum Actinomycetota; class Actinomycetes; order Mycobacteriales; family Mycobacteriaceae; genus Mycobacterium; species Mycobacterium branderi. The sequence continues at coordinate 2,856,076 of NZ_AP022606.1, read as the reverse complement.
AGCGCCCACCTCCCTACCCGTTGGCTAGTTCTTCGCTGCGGCAATTGACCTTTCGATCCGACCACGTGACGCAACGCGGTGGCAGAGCCGGAAGTCCTCGCTTCGGAAGGTCGTTGGTCAGGCCGACTATTCGCGGTCGCCCAGCAGCGTTGCCACATGGTCGTCGACATAAGTCGACAATTCGCGCGGCGGACGGTGATAATTGCCAGTCGCCACCGGACGTGCGGGCAGCTCGACCACCGGCTTTTCCACCTCCCGATAGTCGATCGTGGACAGCAGATGAGCCATCATGTTCAGCCGCGCATGCTTTTTGACATCAGACTCCACGACATACCACGGGCTTACCGGGGTGTCGGTGTGCACCATCATTTCGTCTTTGGCTCGCGAATAGTCTTCCCACCGGTAGACCGATTCCAGGTCCATCGGGGTCAGTTTCCATCGGCGGACCGGGTCACTGCGGCGCGCTTTGAATCGGCGCAGTTGCTCCTCCTCCGACACCGAAAACCAATACTTCCGCAGCACGATCCCATCTTCAATCAGCATCTGCTCGAAGATTGGTGTCTGCCGCAGGAACAGCGCATGTTCCTGCGGGGTGCAGAAACCCATGACTTTCTCGACACCTGCACGGTTGTACCAGGACCGATCGAACAGCACGATCTCCCCCTTGGCCGGTAGATGCCCGACGTAACGCTGGTAATACCACTGGCCGCGTTCGCGCTCGGTCGGTACAGGCAGCGCGACGATCCGAGCGATCCGCGGATTGAGGTATTCGGTGATTCGTTTGATCGTGCCGCCCTTGCCGGCGCCGTCACGGCCTTCGAAGATCACCACGATACGAGCGCCGGAATGGCGGACCCACTCCTGTAACTTGACGAACTCTGTTTGCAACCGGAACATTTCGGCCGCATAGATGCCGTTAGGGATCTTCGGCTTCGACTGCTTCGATGTCTTATGCCTCTTGGTTTTTGCCGACGCGCCGCCGGCGCCTACTTCGTTCACTTCAGTTGCTGCCGTAGCCCTCAGCGACGAATCTCTAAAACTTCGGACACAGGCCGCCGCGGGGTGGGCGGTGGAATGTCGTCGACATCCGGCGCCGTTCCAACCCGGATCAGTACTTGCGGCATGACATTTCGTCCGATCAGATCTCTGATGACGTTGCGGCTGGCCTCCAGCTCGGTGATATGGGTGAGCGGGCATGTGGCCAGGCCCGCTACCGTGCATGCCAGCAGCACCGCTGATAGCACTTGACCGCTGTGGAATGCGTTTGCACGAGTGTCATCAGGCGTGGACAGCACGAGGATCTTTGCCTCATCCTGGGCAACCGTGATTCGTCGCTCGCCGTACCAACGGGGTGGGAATGACCGGTCGATGCCGACTCGATCGCGTTCTGACCGCGACACCAACGCGCTGGGTGGAATTCCCTCTGACACTCGGCAAGGCGCTGTCCACCACTGCAGTTCGTGATGGTAATAGTCGTCGTAGCGGCGCAGGGACTCGGTTAGCCGCGACGCTTGGGCCAGCTGCGGGCGCACATCGTCTGCCAACACGTCGATCTCGGCCAGACTGTCGGTGAACCAGCTGCGCAGTGCGGGTTCCACCGACTCCCAATCCTTGGGTGTCCGAAACGGCAGGCGATCGCTGCGGCGACGTGAAATTGCATCGGCGCGGTCGCGCCATACCTGCCTCACATCATCGAGCGGGGCGAAGTCGATTGACGCGAGGTGTTCGAGCTTGTTCGGGTTGGGGAACTCGTCTATACGGGTGTTCCAGCCGGCGGCAGCCATCGCGGTCCGGAAGTGGTCCAGCACGGCACCGCAGCCGATCAGTGCCTCTCGCCCGGAACTGTCCGTGGAGCGCACCACCCTGTGCGGATCGACGAACAACTCGACGGTGGTACTTGTAGCCACCCACCGCCACGGTTGGCTGTTATGGAGCGACGGAGCGCGACAAGCCAATTCAACGGCACGCGAGATCACTTCGGTGGCCACCGCAGTTTTCGTCATACCATCATCCGTCCTTCTCTGTGCTTGACCTTTGCCAATCGATATAACAGATGCCAGGGTCCTTGGTCCCTGGCTGACGGGGTCTTGCGACCGCTTCGCTCAGGCCCGCTTACGAAGCACACTGTGCTCATGGGTCACACCGACGGACGAGGTCAACCGCCGCTAACACCGGCCGAGCCGTATGCGACTGTGCGCGAAACCCACACCGGGCTTGTGGTGCTAGTCGGCGACCTGGCCTTCAAATGCAAGAAACCGGTACGCACCGACTTCCTCGATTTCAGCACGCCGGAACGGCGTGAGGAGGTCTGCCAGCGTGAGGTAGAACTAAACCGGAGGCTGGCCCCGGCCAGCTACTTGGGTGTCGCCCACCTGAACATGCCCTGCAACGTCGCAGCCGAGCCAGTGGTTGTCATGCGGCGCCACCCCGACTCGTCCCGGTTGGCAACCATGGTGCGAGGCGGCCAACCGGTCACCGACGCGCTGATCGCGATTGCCGAGGTGCTGGCCCGTTTCCACAAAACCGCCCGGCGTGGTCGATCCATCGCGTCGCACGGGACCGTCGATGCCGTCAAAACGCGCTGGACGACCAACATTACAGAGTTGCAGCGATTCGCCGACACGATCTTGGACCGGCAGCGTCTCGACGCGGTAGATCACCTGGCCTCGCAATTCCTCGCCGGTCGCGGGATGCTGCTGGCCGAGCGCATCTCAGAGCGGCGGATCGTCGACGGACACGGCGACTTGCTCGCCGACGACATCTTCTGCTTGCCCGACGGCCCGGAGATATTGGACTGCCTGGAATTCGACGATCACCTTCGATACGTCGACATGCTCGACGACGCCGCGTTTCTGGCCATGGATTTGGAATTTTTGGGCCACAAGGATCTCGCCGAATTCTTCCTGGACCACTACAGCCGGCTGGCCGCGGACCCAGCACCGCAGTCGCTGAAGGATTTCTACATTGCATACCGGGCACTGGTGCGGGCCAAAGTCGATTGCGTGCGGTTCGCCCAGGGGCATCTTGATGCCACCGCGGATGCCTTGCGTCACATGGATATCGCGCAGCAGCACCTGCAGGCGGGCAGGGTGCGCATGGTTGTGGTCGGTGGTGGGCCCGGCACCGGCAAGACCACCCTGGCGCAGGGATTGGCGCGGCAAGTCGGGGCCCATGTGGTCTCCACCGACGAAGTGCGCCGAGACATGCAAAGTTCGGGTGCTATCCGTGGAGAGGCAGGCGTGCTCAACGCCCGGCTGTACGCCGACGAGAATGTCCGAGCCGTCTACGAGGAGGTGTTGCGCCGAGCCCACCTCCTTCTGGCCAACGGCCGATCGGTGATCCTCGATGGCACCTGGCGAGATCCCCGCCGCCGCCAGCAGGCGCGAGAGCTTGCCGCCCAAACACATGCTGCCATCCTCGAATTGCGGTGCGACACAGCGGTGCATACCGCCGCACGACGAGTCGAGGCACGGAAGGCCGGCAATATTTCCGACGCAACTCCGGAAATCGCCTGCGCGTTGGCCGACAATGCTCGGCAATGGCCGGAGGCGCACACCGTCGACACCAGCCGGCCCCCGGCGGAAGCAGTTCGCACTGCCGAGGAGCTATGGCATTTCGCCGGGCAGCGCACGCGGTAAACAGGCCACCACAAAGGACTTTGGTCACACGCGATGGTGTCCACTGGCCGCTACCTCGAGCGCGGAGCGTCACTAGCGTCACAATCAGTGTCAGGGTGAGGTCGCCGCTTGTTGCGGTGGTTGGATCCTGATCACCTGGTGTCTGGCTCGTAGCGTCGGTGCCGCCTTCGGGTTGGCGTGCATGCGTTTTGTCGGCATCAGGTGTGAAGGACCGGCCGGCGTGACTTGATAGGAGCGTGGCATCGCCCCCACTGAGGTTTGTCCGCCGACCGGCCCAACCGTCACCTCACAGTGAAGGAGGCAACCTCCATGGTTGTTGTTGGAGCCGATGTGCACAAGCGCACCCACACGTTCGTCGCCGTCGACGAGGTGGGCCGCAAGCTCGGCGAGAAGGTCGTCAAAGCCACCACGGCTGGGCACGCCGAGGCGGTGATGTGGGCTCGGGAACGCTTCGGCACCGATGTGGTGTGGGCGATCGAGGATTGCCGGCACCTATCGGCGCGGCTGGAACGTGATCTGCTGACCGCCGGTCAACAGGTGGTGCGGGTGCCGCCGAAGTTGATGGCCCAAACCCTAGCGCGCGCACGCGGGGCAAGTCTGACCCGATCGATGCGTTAGCAGTCGCGCGGGGGTTTCTGCGCGAACCGGATCTGCCGGTCGCTTCGCATGACGAGGTCTCACGGGAGTTGAAGTTATTGGTGGATCGCCGCGAAGTCCTTGTGGCCCAACGCACCGCGACGATCAACCGGTTGCTGTGGCGGGTGCATGAACTCGATCCCGAACACGCCCCGAAGGCCCGTTCGCTGGACCTGCCTAAGCATCGCCGAATCCTGGGCGACTGGCTGGCCAGCGTGCCCGGACTGGTCGCCGAGCTCGCCCGCGATGAGCTTGCCGACATCACCCGGCTCACCGAAACCATCAACGCGTTGGCCAAACGAATCGGTGAGCGTGTCCGCGCCGTCGCCCCAGCGCTGCTTTCCCTTCCGGGCTGTGGGGAGTTGACCGCTGCCAAACTGGTCGGCGAGGCCGCCGGGGTAACCCGGTTCAAAAGCGAGGCCGCCTTTGCCCGCCATGCCGGAGTGGCGCCCGTCCCGGTGTGGTCGGGCAATACCGCCGGCCGGGTGCGCATGACCCGCTCGGGCAACCGCCAACTCAACGCCGCCCTGCACCGCATCGCCGTCACCCAGATCCGCCTTCCAGGCGTCGGACAGGCCTACTACCGGCACCGCATCGCCGCCGGCGACTCCAAAACCGAAGCCCTGCGCTGCCTCAAACGCCGCCTGGCCCGCGTCGTCTTCGGCCACCTAAACACCGACCACCAAAACCGAACCCAGCCTTGCCAACCCGCAGCGGCTTGACATAGGAGAAACTCATGGGAACTCACACCTATGTACGTGATATCGCCTCGCTGCGCATCGGCGACGCCGACGACGCGGGTGGCAAAGGCGCCAACCTGGGCGAGCTGGTGGCTGCAGGCCTACCGGTTCCGGGCGGCTTCGTACTGATGCGGACAGGCTATTTGGATTCGATGGTGGCGGGCGGCGTCGACACAGACCTTGCCGCGTTGCACAGCGAGGCGTTGGCATGCGTCGGGGACGCTGCTCGCCTGGACGAGCTCTGTCATCGCATGCGTGCGCTGGTGGCCAAAGCGGGCGTCGACGACGTCGTTCGCGATCAAGTAGTCACCGCATACCGGCGGCTCGGCACCGATGTCGTGGTTGCGGTGCGGTCCTCAGCCACCGGAGAAGACGGCCGCGATGCCTCTTTCGCCGGGATGAACAAGACAATCACAAACGTGGCCGGCACCGACGCGCTCATCGATGCGGTCCAGAGCTGCTGGGCGTCACTGTTCACGCCGCGCGTGCTCACCTACCGGGCCAGCCGCGGGTTCACCGCTGATCCGGCGATGGCAGTGGTGGTCCAACAAATGGTCGCACCCGAGCAAGCCGGTGTCGCATTCACCAAGGACCCCAGCACCGGAGCCGATCACGTCGTCATCGAAGCTGCGTTCGGACAGGGCGAAGTGGTGGTGTCCGGCAAGGTGCAACCCGACACCTATGTCGTCGACAAGCAGACGGTAGGGGTCGTCGACTCCCAGGTCGGATATCAGGCATTCAAGATCGTGCCTGGTCCGGACGGCACCGACACTGTCGTGGAACTCGATGCAGCACAAGCCAACTCGCGCGTTCTCGACGACGGATCGCTACGCGAGATCGCTGAGTTGGCGATCGCCGCCGAGCGGCACAACGGTTGCCCGCAAGACGTCGAATGGGCGATTTCGTCGGGCAAAACCTGGCTGGTGCAAGCCAGGCCGATCACGGTCCTGGGCGGTGCTGGCCGCGGCGATTCCGGGCAGGGCACCGTTCTGGTACGTGGCCTTCCGGCCGCGCCGGGGACAGCGTCGGGGCAGGTGCGGGTGCTCACGCGGCCCGAAGAGGGCACTCGGCTGGTCGACGGCGAGGTGCTGGTCGCCCCGATGACCAATCCCGACTGGCTGCCCACCATCCGGCGGGCTGCTGCGCTGGTTACCGAAACCGGCGGCATGACCTGTCACGCCGCGATCGTGGCACGCGAACTCGGCGTGCCGTGCGTGGTCGGTGCGCGACGCGCCACTACCGAGCTACGCGACGGGACGATGGTCACTGTCGACGGCACCCGCGGAGAGGTCACCAGCGGACGCGCCGCCACACCGCGAGTCGCGGTTATCGACCGGGCCGTCACCTCGCCCGTCGCCGCTGGACCTGTCACCGCTACCAAGATCTACGTCAATCTGGCGATGCCAGACACGGCGGAGACGGTCGCCGCACACGACGTGGACGGCGTGGGGCTGTTGCGCGCCGAATTCATGCTCACCCAAGCACTTTCCGGGCGTCACCCGCGGGACCTCATTGCGCGTGGTGAGCAAGCCGGCTTGGTTGACGCGCTGGTGGGCTCCGTAGGCCGCATTGCTGCTGCATTCAAACCCCGACCAGTCGTGTATCGCACGACCGACTTCCGCAGCAACGAATTCCGCGGTCTGCTCGGCGGTGAGCAGTACGAACCCGTCGAGCACAACCCGATGATCGGCTATCGCGGCTGCTATCGCTACGTCAAAGAACCGGACCTGTTTGCGCTCGAGCTTGAGGCGATCGCCCGAGTTCGTGAGCAAAACCCCAACCTGCATTTGATGATTCCGTTCGTGCGGACCCGTTGGGAGCTCGAGGAGTGCTTGTCGCTGGTCGACGCCAGCCCGCTCGGCCGCCAGCGCGGTCTGCATCGCTGGGTGATGGCCGAAGTGCCGTCGGTGATGCATTGGCTGCCCAGCTACATCGGGATGGGTGTCGACGGGGTATCGATCGGCAGCAACGATCTGACCCAGCTGATGCTGGGCGTCGACCGGGACTCGGACGTCTGCGCCGAGCTGTTCGACGAATCCGACCCAGCGGTACTCGACGCGATCGGCCAGATCATCGGCACGGCAAGAAGGTTCGGCATTTCGTCCTCGCTGTGCGGGCAGGCGCCGTCCACCAACCCGATGTTCGCCGAACACCTGGTCCGGATGGGCATCACATCGGTTTCGGTGAACCCGGACGCCGCGGCTGCGGCCCGGCGCACAGTGGCCGCCGCCGAGCAGCGCCTGCTACTGGAGTCGGCACGAGGCGACACCCGGTGACGGTTCGCACTCCGCTGGCAGTAACGCTCGCGGCACTCGCCAGCGGCTGCATAGCCTGGCTATTGGGGGCCCGCGCCACTGCCGAAACATGCTGGGCTGCAGGCACAATCATTGCGATCATACCCGCGACCTGGTGGGCGGTCACAGCGCTGCGCCGCGGAAGACTGGGTGTGGATATCATCGCGGTGCTCTCACTGGCCGGCGCGCTCGCGGTCGGAGAATACCTGGCTGGTGCCCTGATCGGTGTCATGCTCGCCACCGGCCGGTCGCTGGAAGCCGGAGCGGAGCGCCGGGCGGCCAAAGACCTGAATTCGCTGCTCGAACGGGCCCCGCAGCAGGCGTGGCGCCGCAACGCCGACGACGTCGCTTCCGTGCCGCTCGACGACGTGGTGGCTGGTGACCTGCTGGTGGTCGGCACCGGTGAAATGGTTCCCGTGGATGGGGAAATCGTTTCTGACTCAGCCGTTTTCGACGAGTCCGCGCTCACTGGCGAGTCCGTTCCAGTGCGGCGCCATGCGGGTCAGCGGGTTTGCAGCGGCGCCATCAACGCCGGCGCCGTCATCGAGATCAAGGCAGTGGCCGCCGCCGCGGACAGTACCTATGCCGGCATCGTGCGCCTGGCACAGCAGGCCGCCGCGGAAAGCGCACCCGTGGTCAGACTTGCCGATCGCGTCGCCGCGTGGTTCGTGCCGGCGACGCTGCTGGTGGCCGGCGCAGCGTGGCTGCTCAGCGGGGTGCCCACCCGCGCGGTCGCGGTGCTCGTCGTCGCGACACCGTGCCCGCTGATCTTGGCCGCACCAGTGGCGATCGTGTCAGGGATGTCGCGAGCGTCGCGCCTCGGACTCGTGGTGCGCGGCGGCGCAGTCCTGGAAAACCTGGGCCGTGCCACCACTTTGGTGCTGGACAAGACCGGAACGGTGACAGGGGGCCGCCCGCGTGGCACCGAGATTCTGGTGGCCCCCGGTTGGACGGTCGCCGAGGTGCTTCGGCTTGCCGCATCCGCCGACCAGTTCTCACCGAATGTGCTTGCTCGTGCGATCGTCGACGAAGCGGCGCTCCGCGGGCTGTCGCTGAGTATGCCCGTAGACGCCGTCGAGGAAGCGGGTCGAGGCGTCACGGCGACCGTCGACGGGCACAAGGTCAGCGTCGGCGGCCATGAGCTGCCTGCGAAGCCGCCGCCATGGGCACTGGCGGCGCTGTCCCGCGCCGCCCCGGAGGGCGCTGTGGTGGCGTGGGTATTTGTCGATGGCCGGTTGGCAGGCGCGATCTTGCTGGCAGACCCGCTGCGGCCGGACGCGTGGCGCACGATCCGGCGGCTACGTGCGGCGGGTATAACCCGGGCCATCATGCTCACCGGCGATCGGCCGGGTCCCGCCGAACAGATCGGGGCTGTCCTGGGACTCGATGAGGTACGGACGCGCCAGACTCCCGCCGACAAGGTGGCCGGCGTCCAAGCCGAAGCGCAGCGGGCGGTCACTGTGATGGTTGGTGACGGGGTGAACGACGCGCCGGCACTGGCTGCGGCAACGGTCGGCGTGGCAATGGGCGCGCACGGCGCCACGGCGAGCTCGGAAGCTGCCGACATCGTCTTGACTACCGACCGGCTCGACCGGCTGGCCGACGCGATGGTGATCGCCCGCCGCTCGCGGGGGATCGCGCTGCAGAGCGCGGTTGTCGGGATGGGTTTGTCGCTACTCGCGATGGGATTCGCGGCGGCCGGCGTGCTTGCGCCTGCCATCGGAGCCCTCCTACAAGAGGCCATCGACGTCGCGGTGATTCTCAATGCTCTGCGTGCGCTGCGCGGCGCCGATGCCCCACCGGCGCTGGGAGCGGAGGCCGAGGAGCTGATCCGCAGGTTTTCCACCGAGCATGACCGGATGCGGGAAAGCCTCGCGATGTTCCGCGATGCCGCCCAGCTACTGGGCAGCGGGGAACGCCGCGCGGCGCTAACCGCCCTGTGCAGTGCTGACGAGTTTCTCCACCAGACACTGCTGCCGCACGAGCACGCTGAGGACCGCAACCTTTATCCCGCGCTGGCCGCACCGCTGGGCAGTCCCGAGGCCACCGCGACGATGAGCCGCATGCACGGCGAAATCGACCGGCTGGCCCGCAAGTTGCACTCGCACGTCCAGATCGCCCAAGCCCGGGGCCGTATTGGGGACGACCAGATCGATGACCTGCTGGCCTGCCTTTACGGGCTGCATGCGCTGCTGACACTGCACTTCGCCGAAGAAGAGGAGAACTACTTCGTTCTGCTGCCAAGCCGCACCACTTGAGAGCACGACTACCCGTTGGCCTGATGACTTTCGGCACTAGGTCCTCGCGATGGCCGAGAACGACTATCGAAGGGTCAGCGCACGGAGAGGAACAATAATGCCGCAACCTGCCGTCGAATCACTTGAAGCCGAATTGGATGCACTGGCACGGGAGTTTCTCGGTTCCGAGTATGCGGGGCCTCGCTTTGCCAACTGGCCGATCGACCGGCGTTTACACACCTACCTGCTGCACAGAGGTTTGAGCAACGTGGCCAACGACGGAACACTTTGCGCGGCACTGTTGGACCGCGCGATGGCCAACATCGCATCGGCAAGGGGCAACGGGAAGGCCGTCTAGGACCACCGTGAAGCTCATCCGCAAGACGCCCGCCGACTGGCCGGTCACCCCGCATCTGACCGACTACCAGCAGACGCGGGCGACCTTCGCCTGGTCGGCCGCGCCGGCGCTGTGCGCCGGGATGGGCGGTGACGGTTGCAACATCGCCTACGCCGCGGTGGACCGGCACGCGGACGGCGCATCGGCGACGCGGACGGCATTGCGGTTCGTCAACGAGACCAGCTGGGATGGCGCGTTGAGCACCCGCGACCTCAGTTACGCGGAGCTTGCCGCGCTGTCCCGTCAGTTCACCAGCGTGTTGCGTTCGCTCGGGGTCAACAAGGGCGATCGGGTGTTCACCATCATGGGCCGCACACCCGAGCTGTACATCACGATCATGGGTGCGCTGCGCGCCGGCTGCGTGGTCTCGCCGCTGTTCTCGGCCTTCGGTCCGGAACCACTGGCCACCCGGATCGGCATCGGTGAGGCGAAAGTCCTCGTCACAACGAAGGCGCTCTACCAACGCAAGATCGCCGGCATCCGCGGCCGGCTCAGCACGGTGCGGCATATCTTCGTCGTCGATGACGGCCCCGTACCCGGGACTCTCGACTTTTCGCAATGGATAGCCGGCGCCGACGACACCGCCCCGATCGAGCACACCACCGCCGACGATCCGGCGTTACTTCACTTCACCAGCGGCACCACCGGAACACCCAAGGGCGCGCTGCATGTGCACGGCGCCGTCGCGATGCACTACGTGACCGGCTTGTACGCACTGGACCTTCACCCTGATGACATCTATTGGTGCACAGCGGATCCCGGCTGGGTCACCGGGACCTCCTACGGTGTGATCAGCCCCCTGCTGCACGGTGTCACCTCGATCGTCGACCAGGCGGAGTTCGACGCCGAGCGCTGGTACCGCATTCTGCAGTCCCAAAATGTGACGGTCTGGTACACCGCCCCGACCGCGGTGCGCATGCTGATCCAGGCTGGGCCGGAGCTGCCCAAGCGGTACCACTTCCCGCGGCTGCGGTTCATCGCCAGTGTCGGCGAGCCTCTGAACGCCGAAGCGGTCATCTGGGGAAAACAGGTGCTGGGCTTGCCGATTCACGACAATTGGTGGCAGACCGAGACCGGCGGCATCATGATCGCGAACACCCCGGCATTCGACATCAAACCCGGGTCGATGGGCCGGCCACTTCCCGGCGTCGACGCGTGTGTGGTGCGCCGCGACGACGACGGCACCGTCACGGTCATCGACGAACCCGGAGTCGAGGGCGAGTTGGCGCTGGCGCGCGGCTGGCCGTCAATGTTCCGCGGCTATCTGCATGAGGACGAGCGGTACCGCAAGTGTTTCACCGATGGCTGGTATCTGACCGGTGATCTGGTGAAACGAGACGCCGACGGCTACTTCTGGTTTGTCGGGCGAGCCGACGACGTGATCAAGTCGGCCGGGCATCTGATCGGGCCGTTCGAGGTGGAGAATGTGCTGACCGACCATCCGGCGGTCGCCGAGGCGGCGGTGATCGGCAAGCCCGACCCCATGGTGGGCGAAGTGGTGAAGGCGTTCGTGCTGCTGAAAACCGGCTTCACCGCGAACGACGAGCTGCGCCGGGAGTTGTTGGGACACGCCCGAAAGCGGCTCGGCGCCACCGTTGCGCCGAAGGAAATCGAGTTCGTCGACACGCTGCCGCACACCCGCAGCGGCAAAATCATGCGCCGCCTGCTCAAGGCCCGCGAATTGGGGCTGCCCGAGGGTGACACCTCCACCGTCGAGCCACCGGCGGAGAAAGTACGGTCATGACCGACCGCGAACTGGCCCGAACGCTGCTGTCGTCGATGGTGCGGGTGCGCCGCATGGAAGAAAAGTGCGCAGAGCTGTACGGGAAAGCCAAGATACGCGGATTCCTGCATCTGTATGTCGGAGAAGAAGCCGTCGCCGCTGGATCGCTTTCCGTGCTGGATCCCGACGACGCAGTGGTGGCCACCTACCGGGAGCACGGGCATGCGCTGCTGCGCGGCATCGGCATGAACTCGATCATGGCCGAGATGTTCGGCAAGCAGGAAGGGTGTTCGCGAGGCCGGGGCGGGTCGATGCACCTGTTCGACGCCGCCACCCGGTTCTACGGCGGCAACGCCATCGTGGCCGGCGGGCTGCCGCTCGCGGTGGGCCTGGCGCTGGCGGACTCGATGCTGGGACGTAACCGGGTCACCGCCTGCTACTTCGGCGACGGCGCGGTCGCCGAGGGGGCGTTCCACGAGTCGCTGAACATGGCCGCGCTGTGGAAACTGCCGGTATTGTTCTTGTGCGAGAACAACTTCTACGCGATGGGCACCGCGCTGCATCGTGCTCAGTCACAGACCGATCTCACGGTCAAGGCGTCGTCGTACAACGTTGCCAGCATCGCGGTCGACGGGATGGACGTGCTGGCCTGCCGCGACGCCACCCGGCAGGGCGTCGATCACATCCGCGGCACCGGCGGGCCGTTCTTCATCGAATTCCGCACCTACCGGTTCCGGGCCCATTCGATGTTCGATCCCGAGCTGTACCGGGACAAAGCCGAAGTCGCGCAGTGGCGCCAGCGCGACCCGATCCCCGCGTTCACCGACCAGTGCCTGAGCGACGGCACCCTCGACGACGCTGACGTCGCGGCGATCGAGCAGGCCGCCGACCGTGAAGTGGCCGACGCGGTGGCCTTCGCCGAAGCCGGAACCTGGGAGAGCGTCGACGACCTCGAGCGCGACGTGTTGACACCGGAGCCGTCGCGATGAAGACCAGCTACCGCACCGCCGTACACGACGCCCTGCGCGACGCGTTGCGCGACGACCCGCGGGTGGTGCTGATGGGTGAGGACGTCGGCCGCTACGGCGGCACCTACGCGGCGTCCAAGGGGCTGCTCGACGAGTTCGGTGAGGACCGGGTGCGCGATACGCCGTTGTCGGAGTTGGGTTTCGTCGGTATCGGAATCGGTGCGGCGCTGGGCGGGTTGCGCCCGATCGTCGAGGTGATGACCGTTAACTTCAGCCTGCTGGCGCTCGACCAGGTGGTCAACACCGCCGCGGCGCTGCGGCACATGTCCGGCGGGCAGTTCTCGGTGCCGATCGTCATCCGGATGGCAACCGGGGCAGGCCGACAGCTGGCCGCCCAGCACTCGCACAGCCTCGAACCCTGGTACGCGCACATCCCGGGCATCAAGGTGGTCGCCCCGGCGACGGTGACCGACGCATACGGCATGCTCGCCCCGGCGCTGGCCGACCCCGATCCGGTGGTGATCTTCGAACACGTCCAGCTCTACAACACCGCCAGCGACGTCGACGCGCTCACCCCCACGGACATCGAGCGGGCGGCCGTGCGGCGCAGCGGATCCGACGCTACCGTGATCGCCTATGGCGGGTCGCTGCCCAAGGCGCTGGATGCCGCCAACGAGTTGTCCCTGGCCGGAATCGACTGCGAGGTGATCGATCTGCGGGTACTTCGGCCGCTCGACACCGACACGATCCTGGAGTCGGTGCGTAAGACGCACCGCGCGGTGGTGATCGACGAAGCGTGGCGCTCGGGAAGTCTGGCCGCGGAGGTCAGCGCGCGAATCGTCGAGGGCGCGTTCTTCGACCTCGACGCGCCGATCGCCCGGGTATGCAGCGCAGAAGTGCCGATGCCGTACGCCAAGCACCTCGAACAGGCCGCGCTTCCGCAGCCGGACACGATCGTCGCCGCCGTGAAAAGCCTGCTCGGGGACGGCGGATGATCGAGTTCAAGATGCCCGCGCTCGGCGCGGACATGGACGAGGGAACACTCAACGAATGGCTGGTCAAACCGGGCGACACGGTGTCGCGCGGCCAGGTTGTCGCCGTCGTCGAAACCACCAAGGCGGCAGTGGAAGTCGAATGCTGGCACGACGGCGTCGTGCACGAGCTCTTGGTTGGAGTCGGTGAAACTGTCGGAGTTGGAACGGTATTGGCCACGCTGCTGGAACCCGGCGAAACCGTGCCCGCGCCGCGCAAACGCGTAGCACGCAAAGCCGCGGCACCGGCCAAACCACCGGCAAAGTCTGCGCCGACGGGCACGAAACCCGCGCCGCCGCACCGCCGCTGGGTGTCCCCGGCCGCGCGGCGGCTCGCCGAGTCGCTCGGGATCGACGTCACCACGGTCAGCGGCACCGGCCCACAGGGAGCGGTCACCATCCACGACGTCGAGCACGCCGCCGCGTCGGGAAAGCCGCAGCAGCCCAAGGCCGCCGCGGCCGATCGCGGCGCCGCGATGCGACGCTCGATCGCCGCCGCGATGAGCCGATCCAAACGCGAGATTCCGCACTACTACCTTTCGCACGAAATCCAGCTGGAGAAGGCGCTGGCGTGGCTGACCCAGCGCAACGCGGCGCGCCCGATCACCGAGCGGGTGCTGCCGGCCGTGCTGCAGCTCAAGGCCGTCGGGCTGGCGGCCCGGCAGTTCGGCGAGTTCAACGGATTCTGGCAGGGCGACACCTTCCAGCCCGCCACCGGAGTACACGTCGGCGTGGCGATCAACCTGCGCGGCGGCGGGCTGGTCGCCCCGGCCATCCACGACGTGCCGGACAAAAAGCTCGACGACTTGATGAGCGATCTGACCGATCTGGTCGCGCGGGCCCGGGCCGGCTCGCTGCGCAGCTCGGAGATGTCGGACCCCACCATCACCGTCACCAATCTCGGCGACCGCGGGGTGGACGCGGTTTTCGGGGTGATCTACCCGCCCCAGGTGGCGCTGGTGGGTTTCGGCAAACCGGCGCAGCGGGTGTGCGTCATCGACGGCGGAATCCGGGTCGTCACCACCGTGCAAGCCACGCTCTCGGCGGATCACCGCGCCACCGACGGCCACCGCGGGGCGTTGTTCCTCGCGGCCATCGACGAGTTGCTCCAACATCCGCAAGAACTGGAGAAATGAGTGCGCCATGACGAGCATGAAAAGCCTTCGCGCCGAAGTCTTGTCGGTGCTAACGGACATCGCCCCCGAAGTGGATCCGGCCGAGATCGAAGACGACGTACTGCTGCGCAACCAAGTTGATCTTGATTCGATGGACTGGCTGAACTTCCTGGTCGGAATTCACAAGCGTCTGCATGTCGACATTCCCGAGGCCGACTATGGATCGCTGCGGACCCTTACAGACGTCGTTCGTTACGTCGAGGAGCACGGGGCGCCCGGGTGATGCTGCTCACGACAGCGGTGCCGCCCAGTACAGCCGGGTGCCGCCCCGGCTGGCATGGTGATCGAGCATTCGCCGCCGACTTGCGCGGCCCGGCGCTCGATGTTGGCCAGGCCGCTGCGACGTTGGTTGCCTGGCGGAATGCCACGGCCATCATCGCTGACCTCGATGACCAACCGGCGATTCGCCTCGATCCGAACGGTCAGCCGGCTGGCCTGCGCATGACGAACGGCGTTGCTGACAGCTTCGGTGACAACGGCCTCGGCGTGATCGGCCAGGTTGCCGGTGACGGCAGTCAGCGTTCCTGCGATATCCACCGTGGTCGCGATGTCACGGTCTTCGGTCAACTCGGCGATCCTGTTCTGGATTCGCTCCCGGAAATCCACGCCGAGCTCACCGGGTGTTTGCAGCCTGAAGATCGTCGCCCGGATGTCTTCGATGGTGCCCTGCAGGTCGTCGACTGTGTGGGTCAGCCGGTTGACGATTTCCGGCGAATGGGACCGAGCGATGGTGCCCTGCAAATCAAGACCTGCCGCGAACAGCTTCTGGATCACGTGGTCGTGCAGGTCGTGGGCGATCCGCTCGCGGTCGGCCAGAATCGCGAGTTCGCGGGCATGCTCGCGGCCCGCCGCCAGAGCTAACGCGATCGCGGCGTGCCTGGCGAAGTCGCTGACCAGTTCGAGATAATCGTCGCTGAACGGTGGCTTTTCGGCCTCGCGGGCCACGGCGATCACCCCGAGCACCGAGCCGTTCGCGGATAGCGGCATCACAATCGCGGAGCGTTCACCGACATCGGTGAACCCCTCGATCGGATACAGGAACGAGTTCGTGATCAGCGGTAGGCCGCGACGGATTGCCCCGCCCATCGTAGAACCCTCCACCGGTACTGCCTGTCCGATCGCCTCCGGGGCGTACTGGCCGGCCATCGCGGTGACGATAAGCTCGTCGACCTCGTCGGCGGAGAGGTCCGCCTCGCTCGGAATCAGCAGTATCGCCTGCTCGGCATCGGTCAATTCCAGTGCTCGGTCCACGATCAGTTGCAGTGGCCCGGTCTGCGGCTCCGCGGACAGCAGAGCGGTCAGGATCTCGCGGCTGGCCCGAATCCACTTGGCCGTTGCGCGTTCGCGTTCGAATAACTGCGCGTTGTCGATGGCCTCGGCCGCAGCCGCGGCCAGCGCCCGCGCGGCGGCCTCGTCGGCGTCGGAGAACACCCGGCCCGCCCGGTCGTCGCCCAGGTAGAGGCTGCCTAAGACGACTCCACGAAGGGTAATCGGCAGACCGAGGAGCGCCCGCATCGAGGAGTCGTCGTCTTGACCAAGGCCGATGTGCGGATGAGCTGTCAGATCGTCGACACGAACGACCTCGTCGACCGCCGGACTGCCCAACCTCCGTATCATTTCGGCATCGATGCCGGCCTGGACGAATGAGACCAGACCGCCCGCGGATCCGTAGACTCCTAACGCCCCGTATCGGGCACCTGTCAATTCCATCGCCGCTTTGACGATGCGACGTAATGTCACGTCGAGGTTCAGGTCAGAGCCGATGTCGACGATGATTCGCAGGAGTTGTTCCATCTGGTCGCGGGCCGCCAGCAACTCGTCGAGTTGCTCGTGCATTCGGCGCACCAGGTCACGCTCGCCCAGCCGGGTGAACGCGGATTCATCCTGGTCGCTGGCCATGACGTCAAAATAACTCTAGCCGAGCAATGGCCCAAAGGCCCTATCTTACGAACCGGCTCACGGCACCATAGAGCAATGGGCAGTGCGGTGATCGACGCCACCGGACTAGAACACCTGATATCCACCTTGATCGACCGCGGATACCGGGTGGTGGGCCCCAGGCGCTCCGACGACGCGATCGTATTGGGCGAGCTGAGTTCCGCCGACGATCTGCCGCGCGGTTGGGGCGTCGACGTCGCGCGCGGGCGTTATCGACTGCGCCGACGCGACGACAATGCGCTCTTCGGCCATTCGGCCGGTCCGCAGTCATGGAAGCAGTTTTTGCACCCGTCACGACAGCGGCTGTGGTCGTCCGACGGAACCCCACCGGAAGAGCCGCCGCGGTACGCCTTCATCGGGGTGCGGGCATGCGACCTGTCGGCGATCAAGATCCTCAACGGTGTCCTCGGCGTCGGCGCCCACCCGGACCAGGGCTTCGTCGGCCGGCTACGGCGGATCTTCGTGGTGGCGGTCAACTGCACCGAACCGGGCGGACTGTGCTTTTGCGCATCGATGGGGACTGGCCCCGAGGTGGGCCCGGGCTACGATCTCGCGCTCACCGAGCGCATCGACGACGACGGCTGTCACTATGTGGTCGACGTCGGCAGCGACGACGGTGCTGACGTGCTTGCCGCGCTGCCCCACCGCGACGCCGAGCAGAACGAAATCGATTCGGCCCGAAGCGATGTCAGCGAAGCAGCCAATCACATGGGTCGCCAAATGCCCGAAGGTGACTTGCGTGAGCTGCTGATTGTCTCGCGGGAGTCACCGCGCTGGGAAGACGTGGCCGGCCGATGTTTGACCTGCGGGAACTGCACGATGGTGTGCCCCACCTGTTTTTGCACCAGCACCGAAGACGTCACCGACCTCTCCGGCGAGCACGCCGAACGCTGGATGCACTGGGCGTCGTGCTACGAGTTCGACTTCACCTACACCCATCCCGACAGTGTGCGGAAATCGGGTGAGTCACGCTATCGGCATTGGATCACCCACAAACTGGGGACCTGGCATGACCAGTTCGGCAGCACCGGCTGTGTGGGTTGCGGACGCTGTATCGCGTGGTGTCCCACCGGAATCGACATCACCGAGGAAATGAACGCGCTCGCCGGACTTGCCGACGACGATCGTTGGCGGCCGAGCGATGACTGACGTCGCGGCGTGGCCGTCGCCGACGTCGGCGATGGCGCCGGTCCCGCATCGGGTCCGCAGCAGGGTCGTCGAGAATTTCGAATCGGCAACGCTTCGGCTGGAACCACTTTCGCAGCGACTGCCACGACCGGCGCCGGGCCAGTTCATGATGTTGTACGCCTTCGGGGTCGGTGAGATCGCGATGTCGGTGAGCGACGTTCCGTCCTACTTCGAGGGCACCCTCGGACACACTATCCGATTGGTCGGAGCGGTCAGCCGCGCGCTGCACGATGCTGAGGTGGGCACGATCCTCGGGGTTCGCGGACCGTTTGGCACGGATTGGGACTTGGGATCTTGCGCCGGCCGGGATTTGGTGATCGTCGCCGGGGGCTGCGGGCTGGCCCCGCTGCGCCCAGTGATACTGCAGGTGCTGGCCGAGCGGTCCCGATACGGCCGGGTGGTACTGATCGCCGGAGCGCGGACGCCACAGCACTTCTTGTTTCGTACGGAGGCCGCCGCATGGGCGCAAGATTCCGCTCTCGAAGTTGAACTGACCGTCGATACCACCGAATCCGGCTGGTCGGGGACGGTTGGCTTGGTCACCGAACCGCTACGCGCTCTCACACTGGACCCATCTGCTACTACCGCGTTGATCTGCGGGCCAGAGGCCATGATGCGGTTTGCCGCCCAAGCACTGCTCGACAAGGGCATAGCGCCCAGTGACATTCGAGTCTCGCTGGAGCGGAACATGCAATGCGGCATCGGCTGGTGCGGCCACTGCCAGCTGGGACCGCTGCTCCTATGCCGCGATGGCCCCGTTGTCAGTTACGAGGTTGCCGAACCGCTACTGCGGATCAAGGAGTTGTAGATGAGTCCTCCGACGTTGGCCGTGTGGAAGTTCGCCTCCTGCGACGGCTGCCAGCTGACCTTCCTGGACTGCGAAGACGAACTGCTGATGATCGCCGAGCAGGTGCAGATCAACACGTTCCTGGAAGCCTCCAGCGCGGTGGTCGGCGGGCCCTACGACGTGTCGCTGGTCGAGGGGTCGATCACCACTCCTGCCGACGAGCGGCGCATCAGAGAGATCCGCGAGCAGTCCAAGGTGCTGGTCACGATCGGTGCCTGCGCCACCGCCGGCGGTGTGCAGGCGTTGCGCAATTTCGCCGACGTCGAGGAGTTCGCATCGGTCGTCTACGCACAACCGGAATACATTGAGACACTGGCTACTTCGACGCCAGCCTCGGCGCACGTCACGGTCGACTACCAGTTGCAGGGCTGCCCGATCGATCGGGGTCAGCTGCTGGAAACCCTCGCCGCGCTGCTGGTTGGCCGGAAACCGCGGTTGCCCGCCAAGACGGTATGCACCGAGTGCAAGATGCGTGGAGTGACATGTGTTCTGGTCGCCGATGGCATCCCGTGCCTGGGTCCGGTAACCCATGCCGGATGCGGGGCGTTGTGCCCGTCGTATCGGCGAGGCTGCTACGGGTGCTTCGGTCCTGCCGCCACTCCGAATTCCGCGGCCCTGGTCCCGCTGCTGCGCCGCGACGGAATGTCCGACGGGGAGGTGGAACGGGTGTTTTCGACATTCAACGTCGCCACCTTCGCCGGGAAGCGAAACGACCGGTGAACACCCGCATCCTCAACGTCGGGGCGCTGACCCGTGTCGAAGGGGAAGGCGCACTGCGGGTCAGGCTGAGGGACGGCGCGGTCGAGTCCGCCGAGCTGAACATCTATGAGCCACCACGGTTTTTCGAGGCTTTCCTGCGCGGCCGGTCGTATACCGAGCCGCCGGATATCACCGCCCGGGTCTGCGGCATCTGCCCGGTGGCTTACCAGGTCAGCGCGTGCAACGCGATTGAAAATGCGTGCGGGATAACGGTTGATCCCGAGCTGGTGGCGCTGCGCCGCCTGCTGTACTGCGGCGAGTGGATCCACAGTCACGTGCTGCACATCTATCTGCTGCACGCGCCGGACTTTCTCGGCTATCCCGATGCGATCAGCCTCGCCAAGGACCGCCGCGAATTCGTCGAGCGGGGACTGGCACTGAAGAAAGCCGGCAACCGGTTGATGGAGCAGCTCGGTGGCCGGGCCATCCATCCCATCAACGTGCGGTTGGGCGGCTTTTATTCGGTGCCGTCGCCCGATGAGCTCAAACCGCTGGCCGAGATGCTGCGCCATGCGATGGAGGATGCGCTCTACACCGTTCGCACCGTCGCCGAATTCGACTTCCCCGACGCCGAACTCGACCATGAGCTGTTAGCGCTGACCTCAGATCGGTACGCGATCGAAAACGGGTTTATTGCCCGCAGCGCCGGAGCGGCGTTCCCGGTGGCCGAGTTCGGCGACCACGTGGCCGAGTTGCAAGTGCCGCACTCGACCGCGCTGCACGCGACACTCGACGGCGGCCGCTTTCTGACGGGGCCGTTGGCCCGCTACTCGCTGAATTCGACTACTTTGTCACCGACCGCCCGGCAAGCCGCTGCCGAGGCGGGACTCGGCGATGAGTGTCGCAATCCGTTCCGCAGCATCATTGTTCGTGCCGTCGAAGTGGTGTACGCGATCGAGGAGGCGCTGCGCATCATCGCCGAGTATCAGCGACCGTCCCGGCCGTTCGTCGAGGTGCCCGCCCGCGCCGGCGTCGGCCACGGTGTCAGCGAGGCGCCGCGCGGATTGCTATATCACCGCTACGAGATCGGCGCGGACGGCCTGATCCGGGCGGCGACAATCATCCCCCCCTACATCGCAGAACCAGACCGCCATTGAACATGACATGGCACAACTGGTGGCCGCCAACGCATCGTTGGACGACGCGACGCTGACCTCGTTGTGCGAGCGGGCGATTCGCAACTACGATCCCTGCATCTCGTGTTCGGCGCATTTCCTGACCTTGACAGTCGAGCGGCATTGACCGAAACTGCGGTCGTTATCGGGATCGGCAATAGCTTCCGCCGCGATGACGGCGTCGGCGTCGTGGTTGCAGAGCAGATCGCAGAGTGTGGTGTGCCTGGTTTGCGCGCCGTGACCGCAACTGGCGAACCCGCCGCGCTGCTCGAGGCGTGGAACAAGGCTGCCCGGGCCCTTGTGGTGGATGCGGCGGTGGGCCCGACACCTGGCTGTATCCGGCGCTTTGCGGCAGCCGAGCTCGATCCCGAAGTAGTGGTGAGTTCCCATGCGCTCGGACTGGCGCAAACCGTCGCGCTAGGCCGGGCGTTGGGCCGAATGCCCGGCGAACTGGTGGTGTTCACGGTTGATGTTGCCGATACCGGACACGGTGTCGGACTGACTCCGGCGGTCGCTGCCGCAGTGCCCAAAGTCGTCGACGCGATACTGGCCGAGTTCCGCGGCTGACCGCGCGAGCAAGAAAAGTGGGACTTCGGTCCCTATCGAATGGCCCGGAGCAAATGGTCGGATGAGCTGAGTCGGATCGACAGATTGGAGTCGTCGTGAACCAGAACGCGACAGCCCTCACGGCCCTCGCGGTTGCCGTGGCGCTGTTGATAATCGCTTCGATTCGCGTGGTGCAGCAATATCAGCGCGGTGTACATTTCCGGCTCGGCCGGGTCATCGGCGTTCGCGAACCCGGGCTGCGATTGATCATCCCGGTCATCGACCGGATGTTGCGGGTTTCGATGCGCATCGTGACCATGCCGATTCAGTCGCAGGGAATCATCACCCGCGATAATGTCAGCGTAGACATCGCCGCAGTCGCCTACTTCCGCGTCGTCGATGCCCGCAAATCGGTTGTCGTGATCGAAAACGTCCACGCCGCCATCGATCAGATTGCGCAGACCACCCTGCGCAATGTCGTCGGGCAGCATTCCCTCGACGAGGTGCTTGCCCAAACGGAGAAGATCAACGGCAGCATCCGCCAAATCCTCGACACCACTACTGTCGAATGGGGTGTCGAGGTCACCCTGGTCGAGCTCAAGGACATTCAGCTTCCCGATAGCATGAAGCGCGCGATGGCCCGCGAGGCCGAGGCGGAACGCGAGAAGCGAGCCAAAATCATTGCCGCCGAGGGTGAAGCGCGTGCCGCCGCCGCGCTGGGCGATGCATCAGACACGATGATGGAGCACCCGCTGGCGTTGCAGCTGCGCAATCTGCAAACACTCGCCGAACTCGGAGTAGAGAAAAACACGACTGTCGTCTTTCCCGCCCCCCTGATGAGCGCGATCGGAGAACTCACCGGCTTCCTGATGCGTGAGTCGTCCGCTTCGAGGTTGGCCCAGCCCGATGGTCTACCCGACCAGAGGTTCGCCGATGTCGCGGTGCGGCACTGAAACCGGATGCTAGGGAGCACACCGATATGCCCGAGAGGTTTGGACGCGACGGAATCCTGGTTGGCGTCGATGGGTCGGAGCACTCGCACTCGGCGGTCCGCTGGGCAGTTCGCGAGGCATTGATGCGTTCGGTTCCGCTTGATCTCATCCACATCGTCACAACCCCATTGCGCGGGTGGGGCGGTTTGGGATTGGTGACGACCCCGCTGCCCGAGGATTTCGGGGTGATCCAAGAGGAGCGTGGCCGGCAGGTGATCGATCAGGCAATGCGGGTGGTTGACGCTAGCGCCGGCAGCGGAAAATTGACGGTGCACACCCGCGTATTCTTCTGCCCGCCCGTGCCCACCCTGATCGAGCTGTCCGGGCTGGCTCGCATGGTCGTCGTCGGCTCCCGCGGCTACGGGGCGCTGCGCCGTGGGCTCCTCGGCTCGGTGAGCACCGCGCTTGTCCATCATGCCCATTGCCCCGTGGCGGTTATCCACGATGACACCATCCTGCCGAACACGCTCTCGCACGCGCCGGTGCTGGTCGGCATCGACGGCTCACCGGGCTCGGAATTGGCTACCGCGATCGCATTCGAGGAGGCATCGTGGCGCGGCGTGGAACTGGTTGCGCTGCATGCCTTCACCGATGCCGATCGTCTTGACTACATTCCTGGTGCGCCGTGGCCCGATGCCCAATCCGTCGCGGAGGAGACGCTGGCCGAGCGTTTGGCCGGATGGCAAGAACGCTACCCCGACGTCATCGTGCACCGGGTAGTGGTGGCAGAACACCCGGCACGGCATTTGCTCGACCACTCCGAGTCTGCGCAACTCCTTGTGGTGGGCAGCCACGGTCGCGGCGGCTTCGCCGGTATGCAGCTCGGATCCGTGGCTAATGCGATGGTGCACGCCGCGCACATACCGGTCATCGTGGCGCGTCCGCGCACCCCAATCGCCGAGTGATCACGCATAGGGTTCGGTAAGCGAGATCGACGTGAGCGCGCTGGTCACTCGCACTTCTTCGCGCCAGCGTCAAACTCGATGAATCCTCATCGCCCCTGGCGGCACTAGGCGTCCCCTGTGCGAGCGTTACGCAGCGCGGCGCAGATTCGCCGCCGAGCTAGGTGCTCGTGATTCCGGTCCGCTGACCGGCATCCAGCCGACGTAGGTCAGGTACAGTCCGACCACACCGAAAGCGGCGCAGGCGGTCATCCACCAACCTTGGGCGTCGATCATGCTGTTGGCGAGCGAAACGAAAGCCTTGGGGAAGGCCAGCAGGATCAACCCGCGCAGCGCGATAAGCCAGCCCAGCAGGGAGACGATGATCGCCGGGGCACCACGCCAGTATTGGTGCGCAGCAACGACGATGAGGCCGAAGAGCAGGATGAAGGCGCCTGTGACCCAGGTCCACAGGGAGTTCGCCTCGAAGTCGGAGAGCAGTCCCCGCATGTCCGACGCGCGTGCCAATGCAGTCACGTCGACAACAACCAAGAATGGGCCAAGCACACGGGCAAACATGCGTGTCCGGACCTGCGATTGCGGTGAAGCATTCATTGTGATACCTCCTGTACTACTGGCCCTTGGGGCCTATCACCCATCGGAGCAGGCGAGGGAATCCCGGCGATAGGGACCGAAGTCCCTTCGTGCGGGGCGTTCGTCAGTTCGCTGGCAGATGGCATGTTGTGGCATGAATTCCAAACGCCGCGAGCACGGTCAAGGGCATCTGCGCGCTGCAACTGAGGGCCTGATCTTGGTCGCAGGCTGCGAGCCAAACTCCAGCTGCCCGAGGAGAAGTCGAGATAACGACAACCCGAACACTCGACGAGGCCGTGCAGGAGATGGAGCTGCTCGACTACGACTTCCACCTATTCACCGAGAAGGGCACGCGGCAAGCCAGTGTCGTGTACAGGGCGGGGCCAACCGGTTACCGTGTCGCACAGCTCAAACCCTCGGTCGAAGAGCTCGCGCCCTTCGAGCTGCCGGTGACCTTAAGCCCGCAGCCCGCTCCGCGGCTCACCCTACAGCGGGCTAAGGAAGAGCTCTGTTTGCTCGGGCTGCCGTTTTTGTTCTTCATCGACGTGGCCGAGGGCCGTGCCGGCGTGCTGTATCACCGCTACGACGGGCACTACGGGTTGATTTCGCCAAGCAATTGATGCGGAGAATCACCGTCAACCCAACCGCCGGACTCCGCGGGTCGGCATAGCGGCTCCCCCGGCGGAGCCGTTCGCCGATTCGGGGAACGGCGCCCCGAATTCGGGCATGATGTAGTAGCCATGCCGTCGCGCCGCAGCGACACCGCGCCGCAGCAGTGCACCCAGCCCGATGAACGTCGCCTGGTCGAAGACCATCGGGGTCAGCAAACGGTTGTGCACGAAGCCGAACGCCATCCCGCTGGCCGGATCGGCCCACCCGATCGATCCGCCCATACCGGCGTGACCGAATCCGGGCAGCACACCCGGGATGGGTAGCGGGATCGCGTGATATCCCATGTGCCAGGCCAACGGCAGCAAGAGGTTGTGGTCGGGCCGCAGGCTGAGCCTGCCGGTCAATCCGGCTACCAGTTCGGGCGACAGGAACTGTGTTCCGTCGAGCTGGCCGCCGTTGGCAACCGCACCGTACAACCGGGCCAGCGCGCGTGCGGTACACACCCCGTTTGCCGCCGGCAGCTCACCGTCGAGCATCGGCATATCGCCTTGGACAAAAGCTTTCATGCCCGGGAAGTACATTGCGCCGAACGCGGCCGACAGCGGGAAGGCGGCGATCTTCGGTGCCACGAAGTTGAACAGCGGGTTGGCCCTACTGCGCTGCGGCGCGATGATCTGTGCCGTGCGAGTCGGTGCGTGGGCCGGTGGACGGCCCAAATGCAGCCCGTCGGTGTTGAGCGGCTGGGCGAGCTCCGTGCGGATCAGCTCACGCATTCCCTTGCCGGTAACCGCCCGAGCCAGACCAGACATCAGCCACCCGTAGGTCAGGGCATGATAGGCCGGCTTGCCGAGCAGCCACCCCACTGGCGCTGCCGCCAACCTGGCCTCCATGGTGTGGGTGTCCATCAATTCGGCGCCGGTGGCGCCGCCCAGGTGTGACAGGCCGGCGCGGTGCCGCATGACATCGCGAATGGTGATGGCGGACTTGCCTTTCGCGCCGAACTCCGGCCAGTACTCGGCGACCGGCACGTCGTACGCGAGCAATCCGCGGTCGACAAGCCGATGGATCACCGTCGAAGCCAACCCCTTGGTTACCGAAAACACCATCGCGCCGGTGTTCTCCGACCACGGGACAGTGCCACGGCGGTCTGCCCACCCGGTCCACACGTCAACTACCGGCCAGCCGTCGAGGTACACGGACAGCGCGCCGCCACCGAGTCGGCGAGTCGGGAATAAGTCGGCGAAACTACGGACAGCGCAAGCAAAGTTCGCATCAGCCGCGCCGTAAACCCCGCCCGGCAGCCTGCCACCGAAACGATGAATGCGTACGCGTGCCACAAAGCTCAGAATCGACCATCGCAGCAAGCGACGCGAGTGCCGGATGGCTTGGTGATCACGGTCGTAAGTCACCGTAGGGCAAGGCCGAAAGTCACTCATGACTTCCATGCTCAACTGGTGAATGTGGCGCCGTCCGTTGACAATAGCGTGGAATCGCCGGGCTCCACCAGTGCCTGGTGTCTGGAGAAAAGGCTTGAGCCGCCCAGCGACGCACAAAAAGATGCGCCAGCACGCAGACCAGGTGAGGCGGCAAAGCCGTCAAGATACGCGGTCGGTTGCGAAGCGCTCGCTCAACAATTCGATGCAGTGTCGCCCCTTGGCGCTAGTGCCGAAAGCCGGCCGCTGTCAGTCGCTTCCACCGGTGTTCGCATCCGGCGGCCCGTCACCTGCTCTGTCAGAATGCGCACGAAGTAGTCGCGCCGGCCCTCAACCCACGGCTGCAAGAACACCCCGGACAGCTCCACCAGATCGTCGACGGATGTGATCAGCTGCGCGTGCCCGACGACAGTCACACTCCACCCGGTGCGCAGATCCGGGTCGAGCTCGTCTGCCTCGAACGCCACGACAACGTTGTGCACCGCAGCGTCGAGCTTTGCGCCGCCGCCAACGCGGAGCACGATATCGTCGTGCCACAACCGAAAATTCACCGGCTGCACCACAGGAAGCGCATGCTCAGTGAAGACCAAGCGACCCACTCGGACCTTCTGCAGTAATGCCATACACTGTTGGCGCTCAAGGACTTCGAGCTCGCGTCGCAGCACCATGACGATTCCCTCAGCCGGGCCTGACGCGTGGTGGCATTGCCGAGACCAAGGGCGTGTCGACCCCCAGCCGGCCGATTGCGGCCGCGCCCCCGGGGGAGCCGAGCGGTGCGTCGCGGCCGGCAAGCGTCTCCGCGAAGAACGCGGCATTGTCGGCGAGGTATTGCTGCTCGTCGTCGGGCAGATCGGTCTGGTAGTAGATCGCGCCGACCCGGCACGCTAGTTTGCATGCACCACAGTCCACGCACTCGTCGGGGTTGATGTACAACGACCGGGCGCCCTCGTAAATGCAGTCCACCGGGCATTCCCGGACGCAGGACTTTTCCATGACGTCCACGCATGCCCTGCCGATCACGTATGTCATGCCTCAGAAGCTAGCGAGAGGCGAACGTCGAGAACCGGAGCCGGAAGCCCTGTGCTGCAGGGACCAAAGTCCTCAACAGGCACTCGCCAGGCTGCCTGGCCATCACAGCCACCGGCGCGTCAATAACTGTCAGGCCACGCCGCTTGCCACGAATCGCCGCAGCCAGGCCAACCAAGCTGTCATACCTGCACCAGTGCGGGCACTGACCGGCAGAATCGTCGCCGTCGGATTGACCTCACGAACATCGCGTCGGTCGCGATGCTGCTGACCCAGATCCGCGAGGGCCGCTGCGAGGTGGAAAACCAGTACAGGCGGGTAGTGCCCGAGAACGGCAACCCGGCCGCGCTGGCATTGATGGGCAAGGTATTCGCGTTGCGCCCGCACTTCGAATGGCGCGGCCTGGGCTTCATCTCGCAGAGCGCGCTGCGGCTGCACGACGACTTCGCCGACTTCGACGCCGAGCTGCGCTACGACATGCCCGGCGTGCGGGTCGCCGACCCCAAGGCGTGCCAATGCGGTGAAGTGCTCAAGGGTGTGCTCAAGCCCTGGGAATGCAAGGTTTTCGGCACCGCATGCACTCCGGAGACCCCGATCGGCACCTGCATGGTGTCCCCCGAAGACGCCTGCGCCGCCTACTACAACTTCGGCCGCATGCACCGCGACGCGGTCAAGCTGGTGGAATCCCGCATCCTATAAGTGGTTACCGTTCACGGTCAGCACTGAACAATTGACCGCGGCCGGCTTGCCCGCATCGCACCCGCGACTGCGCACACCCGAAACGAGAAGCTGGATGGATCCCGCGTTCTCGGCTACATAGCGACATACGCTGCCGCGAACCGCGATTGCCTCGACCGACACGTCGGGATACTGCCGCGTCCAGCGGGCGATCCGGCGATTCAGTTGCGCTTCGGCCAACCGGTTCCCGTCGATGATGTCGTCGGGCGCCTCCGCCTCCCACGAGGCGATGGCCTGCAACGGCGCTCCGCGTAGTCTCGCCTCCTCGAAGGCTTGTTGAAGCGCCCTATCGTCATTTGCTTCGACGGCAACGGCGCCGACGCGGAAAGTTGCCGGCCGGTGCACAGAGCCACAGATCACGGCGACCGGGCACCGTGCGATGCCGGGCAAGGCGGACGCGACGGAACCCTCGCCGTGACAAGCGTGTTTCATCCCCATCGAACCGATGCAGACCATCACCGCCGAACGCGATTCCTCGGCCAGTTTCGTAAGCGGCGTTCCCCACACGATGTCGGTTTCCACCTTGACCGGTTGACCGGTCTTCTCAACTGCCCGTTGCGTTGCACGCAACGCCGCACGACCGGACGCCAGTCGGCTGTGGTCGTCGACACCGCCACCGTCTGCACGATTGATCACGTAGACCAGTCGCAGCGGGATATCCCGGCTGACGGCCTCGTCGACCGCCCACAAAGCCGCGTGCGTTGCCGCCAGTGATCCGTCGATGCCAACAACCATTGAGGGGGCTGGACGTATGTCGCGCATCACGTCCTCCTTTGCCGAGTGCTTTGCTGATTTCAAGCTAGGCGTCGGAAAATGGCGTTCCCCAGGGCCATTGGTCCCCCGTTCTCCGGCAATGGTCAATACCTGCCAATCCGGCGTGTCGCGCGTCACAAACGAGTTAAATTCGGGCAATCCGCCCACGGTCGAGGAGGGTCACCGGTATGGCAACCAAACCGGCTCAATCGCCGGCTTCGAATGGCGCGACTGCACAGCCACTGATCGGCAAGGGCTGGGCCCAGGGTGTGGCCCTGGTGTTGATCTTCGGATTCTTGGTGCTGGGCATCCTGGCCTACCGGGCCTACACAGCGTCGATGCCGATGCCGGACAAGGTTGTCAGCCAGTCCGGTCAGGTGTTGTTCACCAAGGACGACATCACTCATGGCCAGGAACTGTTCCAAGCTCGCGGTCTGATGGAGTACGGTTCCGTGCTCGGCCACGGCGCCTACCTGGGGCCCGACCGCACCGCCGAATACCTGCGGATGGCCACCGAGGACGTCGCCGGCCAATACCGGGCAGAAGGTGTCAGCGAGCCACACGATCGGGTGGTCGCCGAGTTTCGCACCAACCGTTACAACCCGGACACCAAGACTCTGGTGTTCACCGACAAGCAGACCCGGGCGTTCGACAACATCCAGCGGCACTACGCGTCCTTCTTCGGCGAGGACTCCACCAAATACGGTCTGCTGCCGCGCCTGATCACCGACAAGGCCGAGATCCATGATCTGACTTCGTTTTTCGCCTGGACTGCCTGGGCATCCGCGGCGCAGCGACCCGGCCACGTCTACAGCTACACCAATAACTGGCCATCGGAGCCCCGGGTCGACAACGGCCCAACCGCGTCGGTGATCGTGTTCTCTGCGTTGTCTCTGATCGCGCTGCTGGGCGGCATCGGGATCATGTTCGCCGTGTACGGCCGCTGGAGCCAACAGGTCGGCTGGCACGGCGAGCAGGCAACCACGTTGTCGTTCCGCGAGCCGGGCGAGGTGGGCCTGACACCGGCTCAGCGCGCCACGGTCTGGTTCTTCGCGATCGTGTCGGTGCTGTTCTTGGCGCAGACATTGGTGGGCGCGGCCGCCGAGCACTACCGGGCCGACCTGTCGAATTTCTTCGGTTTGGACCTGGCCCGGGTGCTGCCCTACAACCTGGCCCGCACCTGGCATGTGCAGCTGGCCCTGTTCTGGACCGCGGCGGCGTTTCTGGCCGGCGGCATTTTCCTGGTGCCATTCATCGCCCGCCGGGAGCCGAAACGCCAGAGTTGGCTGGCGTACGGGTTACTGGGCGCGGTCGCGCTGGTCGTATTCGGCTCCCTGATCACCGAAGCGCTGTCCATCTACGGGATGATCCCGGAAGGGTCGCTGTTCTCCCAGCAATGGGAATACCTCGACCTGCCGCGGTTGTGGCAGATCCTGCTGATCGTCGGCCTGTTTTTGTGGATCGCGATCATCTGGCGCGGGATGCGGGCCCGGCTGCGGGGCGAATCGAAACTCAACATGCCGTGGATGTTCTTCTTCGCCGGGCTGGCTATCCCGGTGTTCTATGCGGTGGGCCTGCTGGCCAGCAGCAAGACCCACTTCTCGGTGGCGGACTTCTGGCGATTCTGGGTGGTGCACCTGTGGGTGGAAGACTTCCTCGAGCTGTTCACCACCGTGATGGTGGCCTACATCTTCGTTCTGCTCGGGGTGGTGCGGGAACGGATTGCGCTCGGGGTGATCTTCCTCGACATCATCTTGTATTCCGCCGGCGGCGT
The DNA here is from genome assembly GCF_010728725.1 of Mycobacterium branderi. NCBI lineage: Bacteria > Bacillati > Actinomycetota > Actinomycetes > Mycobacteriales > Mycobacteriaceae > Mycobacterium > Mycobacterium branderi. The sequence continues at coordinate 2,826,041 of NZ_AP022606.1, read as the reverse complement.
GATCGGCACCATGCATCACCTGTACTTCTCGGGCACCCCGGTCGAGCACATGGCGCTCGGCGCGTTCTTCTCGGCCGCCGAGGTCATCCCGCTGACGTTCCTGACCGTCGAGGCGTGGGCGTTCCTGCAGCTCGGGTCGCGCCAGCAGTCCGGTGACGCCAAGCCCTTCCCCCACCGCTGGGCGGTGATGTTCCTGGTGGCCGTTGGCTTCTGGAACTTCCTGGGCGCCGGCATCTTTGGGTTCCTGATCAACCTGCCAGTGGTGTCCTACTACCAAATCGGCACCGCGCTGACCGCCAACCACGGGCACGCCGCCATGATGGGTGTCTACGGCATGCTCGCAGTCGGCCTGGCGATGTTCGCGTTCCGCTACATCATCCCGGCCGAGAAGTGGCCGGAAAAGCTTGCACGACTATCGTTTTGGGGCATGAACATCGGGCTGGCCTGGATGGTGTTCGCAACGTTGTTGCCGCTGGGCGTGATGCAGCTCTACCACTCGGTCAACGAGGGCTATTTCGAGGCCCGCTCGTTGGGCTACATCACCCGGCCGGGCAACTCGGTGCTCGAGTGGCTGCGAATGCCCGGTGATCTGATTCTGATTCTCGGCGGTGTGCTGCCCTTCATCTGGATCGCGTGGACAGCCGTCCGCAACTTCCGATCGGGTTCGGTGGCCCAGGAGTTGCCGGAACATCCGCTCTACACCGAGACAACCCCTGCCGCGGAAGCCGAGTCCGCGGCGCCGGCGAAGGAGTGACGATGGCTGCGCCCGCCACGTCGGTGTGGCTGGTCGCCGGATACGCATTGTTCCTGGTGACCGTCGGATGGGGCTTCGACGCGATGGCCAAGCGAGTGTCGGGGGTCGCCGCGCGGTGGCGCACCGGCAAATTCGTCTACCGGCCCGACCACGACGCCTGGGTGTGCCCCCAGGACCAGTGGCTGTGGCCGACGTCGTTCGACCCGCAACACCGGGTGATGCGGTACCGGGCGCTGCCGGTGGTATGCAACGGTTGCCCAGTGAAGTCGACATGCACAACGTCGGATCACGGCCGGGAGATCACCCGGGAGATCGATCCGTGGCCGTACTCGGACGCCGGCCGGTTCCACCGCGGCATCGCCTGTTTCGTGGCAGCGCTGGGCGTCATCATGCCGCTGGCGATGCTGATCGGCCACCACACTCCAGTCGACGTGCTGATGTTGGGCGGCGCTGCCCTGGTTGTCGTGATCGTTGGGCTGCCACTGGCGCGGCACTTGTGGAACAGCCCGTCCAACGCTCCCGAATACCTGCCGCACCGCACCGGTCTCGAGGAGCAGGTGGCGGCGGCGATCGACCGATACTCCACCCGGTGGGGCGGCTGGAAGCAGAAGCAGGACGGCCCGCAGTGAGCGCCGGGGTAATCGCGGTTGCGGTGGTCGCGCTCACCGTACTTGCCGTGCTGGCATACTTCTCCCTCGTGGTGCTGCGCGAATACGAGCGCGGGGTCGTCTTCCGGATGGGACACGTCCGGCCGCTGTACCGGCCGGGGTTGCGGTTTCTGATCCCTTTGGTGGACAGGATGATTCGGGTAGATCAACGGGTCGTCACCCTGACCATCCCGCCGCAGGAGGTCATCACCCGAGACAACGTCCCGGCCCGCGTCAACGCCGTCGTCATGTTCCAGGTCATGGACCCGTCGAAAGCCATCCTGGCTGTGGAGAACTACGCCGTCGCGACCTCACAGATCGCCCAGACCACGCTGCGCTCGCTGCTGGGCCGCGCGGATCTGGACACCCTGCTGGCACACCGCGAAGACCTCAACAGCGACCTGCGCACGATCATCGAGAAGCAGACCGAGCCATGGGGGGTGCAGGTGCGGGTTGTCGAGATCAAGGACGTCGAAATACCCGAATCGATGCAGCGGGCGATGGCCCGGGAGGCCGAAGCCGAACGCGAACGGCGGGCGAAAGTCATCAACGCACGCGGCGAACTCCAGGCGTCCGAGGAATTGCGCCAAGCCGCCGAGACATTGTCGAAAAATCCGGCGTCACTTCAATTGCGCTACCTGCAAACGCTATTGGAGCTTGGTGCCGACCAGAATTCGACCGTCGTGTTCCCACTGCCTGTCGACATCATCACGCCATTCTTGAAACACCCAGAGGTGTTGGAAGACATTTCAAGCGCGCTGAACGACCGGCGCTAAACAGGTGTGAACGCTCACCCGGGCCAAAGGGCCACCGGGCCAGGGACCAATGGCCCTGTAACCGCGTCCGGTTTCGGAGAACGCTTAGGGCAGGTAGAAATCGGAGGTCCAGATGCCTGCCGCGATGGTAGAAACCGACGTCGTCAAGGATGCGGTGCACTTAGCATGCCGCGCCCCGTCACTGCACAACACCCAGCCCTGGCAATGGGTTTTCGACGGCGCTGGACTGCGGCTGTTCCTCGAGCCTAACCGGGTTGTGAACTACGACCGGTCACGCCGGCAAGCGCTGATCAGTTGCGGCGCCGCGCTCGACCACCTTCGGGTGGCGATGGCCGCCGTCGGGTGGCGATCTCATGTCGACCGGTTCCCGAATCCCAACGACCCGAACCACTTGGCGACTATTTCCTTCACCCCGATGGACTACGTGACCGAGGGCCATCGTCGCCGCGCCGACGCGATCCTGCTGCGACGCACCGATCGGCTGCCGTTCACCGCTCCAACAAACTGGGCATCGTTTGAGCCCGTGCTGCGCAACGCTGTCGACGGTGACGCCGTCTATCTGCATGTGATGCCCGACGACCTGCACCGCTGCCTGGCCGACGCATCCCAGCTCGCCGAGTCGCTGCGACTATACGATTCGACATATCACGCCGAATTAGGCTGGTGGACAGCGCCATTCGAAGCATCAGAGGGTATTCCGTACAGTGCGCTGGTGTCCGCCGCCGAAAGCGACCGGGTCGACGTGGCGCGAGTGTTCCCGTTCACTCACAACGGCGAAAGGCGCACCGAAGTCCCCGAAGACCACGCGGCGATTCTGTTGCTGTCCACCGATGCCGACACCCCGGCCGACGCATTGGCAACCGGCGAAACGTTGTCGGCGGTTCTGCTGGAATGCACCATGGCCGGTTTGGCCACCTGCACGGTGACCCATATCACCGAAGTCCATGTCACCCGCGACATGGTCAAGTCGTGCATGGAGCACGACACCGTCCCACAAGCCCTGATACGGGTGGGCGTGGCACCGGCCATGGCAGAAATACCGCCGCCCACACCGCGGCGACCGCTCGAAGACGTCTTCCGTGTGCAGAGCTGAAAGGACCCGCAATGCGTGACCCATACTCCCCATCCCCATCTGTTGTCGTCGGCGTCGACGGTTCACGCTCAGCCATACAAGCGGCGATGTGGGCCGTCGATGAGGCGATCGATCGCGACGTTCCACTGCAGCTGTTGTATGCGATCGAGTCCGTCAGCAACGATCCGGACGACAAGGCTACTGAAGCCGCGTCCGCCGAGAATGCGGTCCAGGAGGTGCTGGCCAGGGTCGAGTCGACGGGCAAGCCGGTCAAGCTGGAGGCCGACATCGTGCATCGCTACCCGGTCACCGCGCTGGTCGAGGCATCCCGCTCGGCAGCCCTGCTCTGCGTCGGCTCGGCAGGTTTTGTACACGCCACGCAGGGCCGCCTCGGCTCGACGGCGGCTGCGGTTGCGGCTTCGGCGCATTGCCCAATGGCAATCGTGCCGGCAACCGCCGGCTTGAAACGGCACGACGCAGGTTTGATCCTCGCAGTCGTGGACGGATCACCGGCCGACAACACGGTGCTCGAGCACAGTGTCGCCGAAGCGCGCCTTCGCGCCGCGCCGGTGCGCGTTTTCAGGATGCCGCACGCCGCCGCGGTACCCGGGCGGAGCCGGGACGGCGTACAACTTGAACACCGTTTCACCCACTGGCGGAGAAACCTTCCCGATCTCGACATCCAGCTGGTGCCCGAGCATGACGGCTTGCTCAATTACCTCGAGCATCTGCAGCGCGCCGCAACGCCAGTCCAGCTAGTCGTGGTGGACCCCTTGCGGCCCGGTCCACTCGATGTCCTCTTGGCGCCCTCCGGCCGGGCCGCCCTGGATGCCGCGGGTTGCACCGTGATGGTTTGCGACCGAAAGTGGTGGTTATGAACCTTGGCGAATCCGATGTGCCCACCACCGCCGCCCCGGTCAAGGTTTTCCTGGTCGACGACCACGAAGTGGTCCGACGCGGCCTGATCGACCTGCTGAGCGCCGACCCCGAACTGGAGGTCGTCGGTGAAGCCGGTTCAGTGCGCGAAGCCCTGGCACGAGTGCCGGCGCTGCAGCCCGACGTTGCCGTGCTAGATGTGCGCTTGCCCGACGGCAACGGCATCGAACTGTGCCGCGACCTGCTGTCTCGAATGCCGGAGCTGCGCTGCCTGATGCTGACCTCATTCAGCTCGGACGAGGCGATGCTGGACGCCATTCTGGCCGGCGCCAGCGGATTCGTCGTCAAAGACATCAAAGGCATGGAATTGGCGCACGCCGTCAAAGAGGTCGGTGCGGGACACTCGCTGCTTGACAACCGCGCAGCGGCGGCGCTGATGGCCAAACTTCGCGGCGAAGCCGAGCGGCCCGACCCACTGTCCGGGCTCACACAGCAGGAACGCGTGCTGCTCGATCTGTTGGCCGAAGGGTTGACCAACAAACAGATCGCCGACCGGATGTTCCTCGCCGAGAAGACCGTGAAGAACTACGTCTCCCGTTTGCTGGCGAAGCTCGGCATGCAACGGCGCACCCAGGCGGCGGTGTTCGCATCCAAGCTCGACCGCCCGCGCCACGTCGATGGATAGCACTTCCCCTCTTCGTGACACGCTTTCCCAGCTGCGGCTGCGAGAACTTCTCGTCGAAGTGCAAGACCGTATCGAGCAGATCGTGGAAAGCCGCGACCGCCTCGACGGGTTGGTCGAAGCGATGTTGGTGGTCACCTCCGGCCTCGATATCGACACGACCCTGCGGTCGATCGTGCAGTCGGCCATCAAACTCGTCGACGCCCGGTATGGGGCACTTGAGGTACACGACCAGGACAAGCGAGTGGTGCAGTTTGTCTACGAGGGGATAGACGAAGAGACGGTCCGTCGCATCGGTCATCTCCCCGAGGGCCGCGGTGTGGTTGGCCTGCTTATCGATGACCCTAAACCGTTACGCCTGGCGAACATCGCCGATCATCCAGTGTCGGTGGGTTTTCCGCCGCACCATCCACCGATGCGCACCTTTCTCGGGGTGCCGATCGGGGTCGGGGACGACGTCGTCGGCAACTTGTATTTGGCGGAGAAGGCCAACCGGCAGCTGTTCAGCGAGGACGACGAGGTGCTGGTGCAGGCGCTGGCGGCGGCGGCGGGGATCGCAATCGCGAACGCCCGGCTGTACCAACAGGCCAGGGCGCGTCAAGCATGGATTGAGTCGACTCGCGACATTGCGACAGAATTGCTCTCCGGCGCCGAACCAGCGACGGTCTTTCGACGTGTCGCCGACGAGGCGCTCAAGCTGACTGGCGCCACCGCGGCATTGGTCGCCATCCCCGCCGATGACCAGACCGCAACCGACGACGTAACCGAGCTTCTGGTGGCCGAAACGGTGGGCGAAGCGCCGACATCCGTTGCTGGACAGACGATTGCGGTGGCGGATACACCAGTTGGCGGTGCCTTCGCCAAGCGCGAACCGCAACGGGTTGAACACATCGACTTCGACGGCGTAGACGGTGGACCCGCTCTGTTGCTGCCGCTCCGCGCTGCCGACACCATCGCCGGGGTGGTGGTAGTGCTTCGGCAGAGCGGTGCGGCCCCCTTCGACGACGAACAGCTGGCAATGATGGCAGCGTTCGCCGACCAGGCCGCGCTGGCGTGGCAACTGGCCACCACGCAGCGCCGCATGCGCGAACTCGATGTCCTGACTGATCGTGACCGCATCGCGCGTGACCTGCACGACCATGTCATCCAGCGCCTGTTCGCAGTAGGACTGGCATTGCAGGGCACCATCCCCCGCGCACGCTATCCCGAAGTCCGGCAGCGACTTTCGAATGCTGTCGACGACTTGCAGGCCGTCATTCAAGAGATCCGCGTAGCAATCTTCGACCTGCACGGCGGCCCGGCCGGTACCGGCCATTTGCGCCAGCGCCTCGACGCGGCGATCGCCCAATTCGCCGATTCGGGGGTACGCACCACGGTTCAGTTCGTCGGACCGCTGTCGGTCGTCGATTCCGACTTAGCCGATCACGCCGAAGCCGTGGTACGCGAAGCCGTCAGCAACGCGGTGCGGCACGCCAATGCGACAGAGGTGACCATCGACGTCAGGGTAGAAGACGAGTTGGGTATCGACGTCGTAGACAACGGCTGCGGCATCGCTGGGCCGGTCACCGAAAGCGGTTTGGCCAACCTGCGGCGTCGCGCCGAGGAGGCCGGTGGCGAGTTCACGATCACCAACGCACCCGACGGCGGCACCGCTCTGCATTGGTCGGTGCCGCTGCCCTAGCCGCTACTCGAACGGCGTGCCGTCCAGTCGAGTGACGACATCTCCTAGCGGCCGACGCGGCGTCGCCGGTAACGGATCGGTGCCAGCGGGTGGCCAACCCACCCTCAGCAGCATCTGCGGGAATCCACTGGTCCCGAAGACGTCGGTGCGCACTTCCTCGCGAATTTCGGGGATTTCCAACGGTTCAGTAATAGGGCAACTTGCCAGCCCCAACGATGTGGCCGTCAGCAGGACGAGGCTCGTAGCCTCTCCGGCGCGCAGCCGCGCCAGGGCGTCGTCGTCACGGGTGCCAAGCGCCATAACGACCGCGTTGTCTACGGTAGGTGCGGTCCCCATTGACTCGTGTAGTGCGGGACCCGCAAACGCGCGTCTCGGGATAGCCGCTTCCGGGTCTCGCTGGGGGGCGTTGCGGGCCGGTACGCCGGCCTGAGAGGCGTATCTTCCGCTCCACGTCGTCAATTCGTAGAGGTAGTCCGCGCTTTCGGCATGCCGCAGAGCGGCCTGCGCTACGAGAGCGCTCAGATGACCGAGTGCTTCCACTTTGCGCAGCATCACACCTAAGCGTGCAGCACGCGAACCCATCAATGTGATGTCTACTGCGGGTACCGGTTGTGAACTGTAGCGCCGCCGGTCGGTACGCCGGCGCGGAATCGCCGCTGCCAGCGCGATATCGGTGTCAGTCGCGGGACACCGCATGAGCTCAATAGCCGCGAGATGGTTGTTGTCAGCGGGATTGGGGAACCTGTGTACTTTGGCCAGCCAACCCAGCGCCGCGAAGGCAACAACACAGTGGTTCAACGATATCCCGCAGCTGATCATCAGGTCGCGACCGTCCGGATCGGTGCTGTGTAGTTGTAAGTCCTTGTTGGAGTAGAGGTGGATGCTCTTGTCGCCTACACGCCACAACCACGGCTGGGTGTTGTGCACCGACGGCGCCTGCGTCGCCAACGTAAGGGCGGTCCGGATGGTCTCGGCATCCGGGAACGTTGCGCTCATTTCTGATACCTCTTATTCGGTCGGCTCTCCTCCACCCTGTCGCGGCCAGAGCGCTCGGACTAGGGACGGAAGACCCCAGGTTGAAAGGACTTGGGAAATCGGGCGAATCGACGGCGCATAGCCATCACCGACGAGCATTAGGGCCATCCAGGTGAGTGACAAAAGGCCCCTGACCCACGCCGGTTATCGCCCTACCGTCGGTAGTGCATGCTTCCGCTTGCCGACGACCGAAGGGACCAAATGATGCCGGCTTCAATCAAGCATCCGGGAATAGTCGTCGGGGTTGACGGCTCGGTCGCCTCGCAGGCGGCTGTCCGCTGGGCGGTGCACGAGGCTGCGATGCGCGATGTGCCGTTGACACTGGTTCACGCGGTAGATGCGGCCCTGTCGACGTGGCCGCATGCTCCGGTGCCGAATTTTGAGGAGTGGCTGGCAAAGCGAGGGCGGGCGTTCCTCGACGACGCCGTCGACATCGCCAGGGAAAATGCTGCGGCGGCCGGGCGACCAGAGGTCCACAGCTACATGCTGTTCGCTGCGGCGGTCCTGACGCTCGTCGACTTTTCCAAAGAGGCCGAAATGATCGTGGTCGGCTGCCGGCGAGGCGGCGGGCCGACCAGCTTCCTGCTGGGGTCAGTCAGCTCCGGATTGGTTTATCACGCCCATTGCCCGGTCGCGGTGGTGCACGACGAAAACCCGCCACTGAGTGACGCGCCGGTGCTGGTCGGTATCGATGGGTCGCCGGCCTCGGAATTGGCGACGGCGATCGCCTTCGACGAGGCTTCCCGGCGACGTGTCGAGCTGCTGGCTCTGCACGCCTGGAGCGACCGGGAAATCTTCGAGCTGCCAGGCCTGGATTGGGAGATCGTCAAACAACAGGAAGAGCTGAGTCTGGCCGAGCGGTTGGCGGGCTGGCAGGAGCGCTACCCCGACGTCAAAGTGGGTCGCATGGTGGTGTGCGATCGGCCGGCGCGCCAGCTCATCGAACAGTCAGCGATCGCGCAGCTGGTAGTGGTCGGCAGTCACGGCCGCGGTGGCTTCGCTGGCATGCTGCTCGGCTCCGTCAGTGCCGCGGTGGTGCACTCGGCGCGCATACCGGTGATCGTGGCGCGCCAGTCATAGCTCGCCACAAGACAATTAAGGTAGTTTCGCGACGGTCAACAACACTGCGGAATCTTCCACTGCCTCCAAACTGTGTGAGGCATCGGGCACCTTGAGCAGATCGCCTGTGCGGCCGTCCCATGAATTAGTGCCGGCGGCCAGTCGGACACGACCGCGCAAAACATAAACGGTGGCTTCTCCAGGATTTGCGTGTTCCGACAGCGTCGTCCCCGCAAGCAAAGCGATAACGGTCTGGCGCAGCACGCGTTCATGGCCTCCGACGACGGTGTCGGCGGCTCGACCGCCATGAGATGCCGCCAATTCCAGCTGTTGTCGGGCCAAAGCCTCCAATGAAATCCGCTGCACACGCACTATTTCATTCGAACCGGCCACCTGAGTCAACCGCGGATGATTTGGTACTCAGGCGCTCACCACCAGCGTCAGCCCGTGATCCTCGCGTACTCGCTTGCGCCGTTTGCTACTTGCTACCAGGCGGGCTACCGCGACTTCCATACCCCGGGCCAGTTCGTCGACGTCGGGCATGGCGTCGAAGTCGGCAAGAATGCCGAAGAACAGGCCGTCGGCATAGCTGAGGATCGCGACGCCGCTCCGCAGGCGCATGGCGATCGGCGGAACCGGCATCACCGCTATCGCCGTGCGTCCCATGATCTTTAGCGGTTCAGACGGGCCTGGGACATTCGTGGCCAACGTGGCGACGGCCCGCTGGGGCAACCGGGTCAACAACCGCACCACAGGCGCCGTCAGAGCGAATGGAATGGCGTTGGCCATCGATACGAACGCATTTCCAGCTTGGCGTTGTCCGGTGGCCTTCGCCTTGGACAGCCGGGAATGGACCATTCTCAACCGCCGAATCGGGCTCTTCTCCTCGACCGGCAGATACGGCAGCATCACCGAAACCCGGTTGTCGGCCTTGCCGAGGGCCGCGGCGGAGCGCACCGACACCGGCACCAGCGTGCGCAGCGAATCCGGCAGCGGCTGTTCACCGCGGCGGGTCAGCAAGGCGCGGTAACTCTCCGTCAGTGCGGCCAAAGCGACATCGTTGACGGTGACGTCGAACGCTTCGCAGATCTCCTTGACGTCGCTGAGCGAGACGCGCGCCGCGCTGTAGCGGCGCAGGCTGGTGATCGGGCCGTTCAGAGATGGGCCGGCAGACGGGCGCATCAGTCCTGTGGCGAGTTCCGCGGCGCCGCGGGCGCTCCTTAGGACGTTCGCCGCGACAGAGGTGGATGTGCTCCACACCTCGCTCATCAACGCGATCGGATTAATGCCGGCCTTGGGCGGCGAAAGTCGCTGTGTCTGGCCCTCTTTGGCGGCGCGAATCTGACCCGTGAAGCTGTGACGAATACCGCCGTCGGACAGTCCGGCAAGCATGTGGGCGGTCGCTATACCGTCTGCGATGCAGTGGTGGACTTTCATCAGCATGGCCCAACGGCCATCGGCCAACCCCTCGATGACCCAGATCTCCCAGAGCGGGCGACTTCGGTCCAGCCGCCATGACATCACATCGGCAATGGCGCGGAACAACTCTCGATCGGTGCCCGGATGTGGCAGCGCGATACGTCGTACGTGGTGGGCGATGTCGAAACGGGGATCGTCCACCCATTGCGGTGCGCCAAGGTCGAACGGGCGCAATCGGATCCGCTGAGCGAATCTCGGGCAGGTACCGATCCGTTGGGCCAGGGTCGACATCAGGGAATCGTGATCTGGCATCGGCCCCTCGATAACCGCAAGCCCACCAATCGCCAAATTCGCGCGCTGGTCTGAATCTTCGGCGTGGAGAAATCCCGCGTCCAAAGTTGTCAAGTGGTCCACGGCTCGACCTCCCGGGTTATGCGTAACTGCTAGTACCAGCATCTGACGGATCGACCATGCCAGCAGGGCCAAAGGTCCCGATTGTGCGTTGACTTACCGTGTTGCCCCCGCGAGTAACGATCAGAAGCTCTCGCTGGAGGCAAGAGCCAGTCGGGACCGGACAGTTATCCCGGGCGCTATGGGATCGAATTCCAGAAATCGATGACAGTACTGGCGATTTGGTCGACGTCGACCAGCAGCGGGCCGACGTGTCCCGAGCCGGTGACGGCCACTGCTCGCGCGGTCGGCATCGTCGCGGCAGCGGCCTGGGCGTCAGCTGGTCGCCAGTGCTGGCCGCCGAGGTCGCCGGTGATCAGCACGGTCGGAACGGTGACGGCTCGGAGCTTGTCGGTGAGCGGGCGCCAACTGTGCATGAATCGGATGGTGCGCCATATCGATTCGCGGTCGGCCGCCCGGAAGGCAGCCATCATCTCCGCAGCCCGATCAGGCTGTGCCGCAATCGCATCGGAACCGAGTAGCACGTCGAACAGCACCTTGGTGAGCAAGCGGTTCGGGCCCAGTAGTCGGTAAAGCAACGCGAGTGGATACGTTTGCGTCCAGCGTTGGGTCCGACCGACCGGAGTGACCGGTGCGGCGATCGTCACTAGGCTGCGCAACCGGTGTGGCCGGGTAGCCGCCAGCGTGATCCCGACATGCCCGCCCCACGCATTGCCCACCCAATCCACCGGCTCGGTGACACCGAGTGCATCGAGCACCTCGCAGGCAGCTTGCACGCAGTCCTCGAGAGTGAAGTCACGGCGAATCGGACTGCTGAGGCCATATCCGGGTCCGTCAATCGTCACCACCTGACGATGGGCGGCGAACGCGTCAACCAGCGGACCCCAGCTACGCGAATCGACCCACAGGCTGTGCCATAACACCGCCGGTGGGCCCGCACCGAAGCGCCCAATGTGCAGCGGCCCAAGGCAGGTGGACACCAGATCGGAATTGGTGGCGTGGGCCGTCATGGCGCACCTCCATACAGGCAGTATGTTGATACCATACAGACTGTATGGCCGCAGTCAAGGAAACCCTGAACGCGCGCGAACGGCTCATCGCGGTGGCGACCGAGTTGTTCGGTGAGCGCGGGTACCACCAAACCGGTACCGAGGAGATCGTCCGCCGCAGCGGCGTGACCCGTGGCTCGCTCTACCACCACTTCGCCGACAAATCGGCGCTTTTTGAAGAGGTCTTCGACCGCGCAGAGCAAAGGGTCAGTTCGCAGGTCCGTGCCGCGGCGAGTGCGGCCATCGAGCGAGGCGAGGATCCATGGTCGGTGTTCGTGGCCGGATGGGAGGCGGTCCTCGACACCGCCGTCGATGAGCCGCTTCAGCGCATCCGCGTTGTGGACGCCCCCGCCGTACTCGGATGGCGAAAGTGGCAGGAGCGCAACGCCCGCTACACCATCGCAAACATTCAGGCCGGCCTGGTTCTCCTCCTCGAACACGGTGTGCTCGCGCCCCAGCCCGTGGCGCCCCTCGCGCTACTCCTCATGGGGCTCAGCAACCAGGCGGTGGCGGCGATAGCCGGAGCGGAAAATCCGCTACGCGCCCGCCAAGACATCGGCGCAGCCGTGCGCCGCCTGCTCGAAGGCCTGCGCTACAACGGCTGACGCGGTTCCCGAAGGCTCATGTCAACATGCCCGCTTCGGGTGGCCAAACACCCGATCCACAGGCCTTGACAACTTGCCGTTAGGTGCCGGCTGGGGTTCAGCGCGAACCGTTGAGCGTTCTACGCAAAATTCACCCGCGAACCGTCCGGCCCGGACCGCTCGGCCGGCCAGTCGGGCCTTGGGAACAGTGGCCGCAGGGCAGCCGGTGGCCGGAACGGGGCCCACTCGCCGCGCGGCTGCGCCAGTCGGTCCGCGACAGCCCACACCACGGCGGGGTTGTGGCCGTAGCCGAAGTGGCTGCCGATCACGGAGATGTTTTCCGCGCGCGGCGAGCGCAGATCCAGACACGCCTGCCAGGCGACCACACCGTCGTATCTGGAGTAGATCGACGTCGCGGGGACCGGCAGGGGCTCGGTTTCCAGGTCGAGCGGCGCGGCAGCCCGCTCGACGTGCAAATGAGAGAAGCGGTTGAACGCCGCGCTGGCACGACTTTGGTTTTGGTCGGTGAGACGGAAGGGGCTGCCGAGGGTGATCACCTGGCGTACCGACGACGGCCGGCGCCGCGCCATGGCCCGCGCGTAGATGCCGCCGAGGCTCCAGCCGATCACGCTGACTGGCGTGCCGTATCGGGTGTGCAAGTCGTGCAGGCGCTCGCCCATGCCCGCGACGGCCTGGGCCGTCGGACCGATGTTGCGGCCCAGCCGCCAGCCGTGTACCCGGTATCCCAGGCCGCGCAGGATACGGCGCAACGCCAGCGTCGACCCGTCGCCGGCCAGCAGGCCGGGCAGCACCAGAACCGGATGGCCGTCGCCGACCGGCAGGGCGCGCCGCAGCGGCAGCGACCCGAGCAGCAGCCCGAACTCGACCGCCGCACGCGCCGGATCGGTCAGCGACAGCGACAACGGTGGGGCGCCTGGTCGCCTCTCGGCGGGTTCGAAGATCTGCTCCGACATAACTGCCAGCCTGCCATCAGTCGGGCGCGATGCGCGGGTGTTCGCCGCGAGTATTGGCAGGACGGCTCGCAGCTGACATCATTAGTAGCATCAAATGATGCTGATTTAGATGCGAGGAGCCCCGATGAGGACGACGGTGACGATCGACGACGAACTCTTGGCCCGCGCGAGCGAGCTGACGGGAATCACCGAGAAGTCGGTGCTGCTGCGCAACGGGTTGACGACCCTGATACGTGTCGAAAGCGCCCGTCGACTGGCCGCTCTCGGAGGGTCGGAGAAGGAGGCCGCTGCGGCGCCCCGGCGACGGGGCTCCGCCGGGTGATCCTCGTCGACACCTCGGTGTGGATCGATCATCTCCACCACACGGACCCCCGATTGGTCGCTCTCCTGAATGCAGACGAAGTCGGATGTCACCCATACGTGATCGACGAATTGGCGCTTGGATCGATCAAACAGCGCGCCATAGTCATTGAACTACTCGGCAGTTTGCATCGATTTCCCGTTCTCACGCACGCCGAGGTGATGACGCTCGTCGACCGCCGCAGGCTCTTCGGGCGTGGCCTGAGCGCGGTGGACGCTCACCTCCTCGGGTCGGTGTCGCTCGTCGGCGGGGCGCGGCTGTGGACCCGCGACAAGCGGCTGATCGCTGTGTGCCGCGACACCGGAGTGCCTTCTCTCGCCGAGTCCGGATAGAACACGATGGTTTCGGGTATGTGCCGCACACCGACCGGGAGGGCTGCAATGAGCGAAGGCGTACAGACGGGCACGATCACCACACAGGTCCCCGCCCGGCTGGATCGCCTGCCCTGGTCGCGGTTCCACTGGCGGGTGGTTGTCGGATTGGGCGGCGTCTGGATTCTGGACGGCCTCGAGGTCACCATGGTGGGCAACGTCGCGGCCCGACTCACCGAGCCTGGCAGCGGCATCAAGATCAGCATCGCGCAAATCGGCGTCGCCGCAGCGTTTTACATTGCCGGTGCTTGCAGCGGTGCGCTGTTCTTCGGTCAGCTCACCGACCGCTTCGGTCGTAAGAAGCTGTTCGTCACCACCCTGGTGATCTACCTGGCGGCCACCGCGGCGACGGCATTCTCCTTCGCACCCTGGTACTTCTTCACTGCGCGGTTCTTCGCGGGTGCCGGCATCGGCGGCGAATACGCCGCGATCAACTCGGCGATCGACGAGTTGATCCCCGCGCGGGTCCGCGGCCGCGTCGACTTGGCGATCAACGGTTCATTCTGGCTGGGATCGGCGCTGGGCGCGGCCGGCGCGCTGCTTTTCTTGAACACGTCCATTTTCCCGATCGGCATAGGGTGGCGAATCTCGTTCGGCATCGGCGCCGTCTTCGGGTTGGCGGTGCTTGTGGTGCGCCGCAGTGTTCCCGAAAGCCCGCGCTGGCTTTTCATTCACGGCCGTGAAGAGGAGGCCGAGGAGATCGTCCGTGGTATCGAGGACGAGGTCGAGCTCGAGATGCAGGAATCGCTGCCGGAACCGGAGGGATCGCTGACCATCCGGCAGCGCAAGACCATCTCGCTCGCCGAGATCGCCAAGGTGGCCTTCACGCTCTATCCTGGCCGCGCGGTCCTCGGTCTTGCGCTGTTCATCGGCCAAGCGTTCATGTACAACGGGGTCACCTTCAACCTCGGCACCCTGTTGAGCGGGTTCTACTCGGTGGCCTCCGGCATGGTGCCAGTGTTTTTCATCCTGTGGGCGCTGTCCAACTTCGCCGGGCCGGTGCTACTCGGGCCGCTGTTCGACTCGGTCGGGCGAAAACCGATGATCTCGCTGACTTACCTCGGCTCCGCCGCGCTGGCGGTGGTACTGGCGGGCATCTTCGTGAGCCAATTCGGCGGCGTCTGGACGTTTCTCGCCGTGCTCATGCTGTGCTTCTTTTTGGCCGGTTCCGGCGCCAGCGCGGCATACCTGACGGTCAGCGAGATATTCCCGATGGAGACCCGGGCGTTGGCCATCGCCTTCTTCTATGCGGTAGGCACCGCGATCGGCGGAATCACCGGCCCCCTGCTGTTCGGCGACCTGATCGAATCCGGGGACCGGCATCAGGCCGCCCTGTCATTTCTGATCGGTGCGGCCGTCATGGCGATCGGCGGCGTGGTCGAGCTGATCTTGGGCGTCAAGGCCGAGGGCCAGAAACTGGAGGACCTCGCGATGCCGCTGACTACCGCGGATGCCGCATGACGCCGTGGGTGTGCCGGCTGGTCGGGCATCGACCGCGATTTCGCGCCGAAGGCCGCACGCTGCACTGGGAATGCGAGCGCGGATGCGGACACGCCGGCAGCAAGGCATACCGCACCGCCGAGGAGGCGCGCCGGTATGCCGCGGCGTTTGACCGCACCGGCGAGTTGGGCAACCGGGCGCCGCCGATCGGATTGCTGCCACTTCGGTTGTGGCGCAAGGCGCGTCGGTCCTGACAACGGTTCTCAGCGCTGCCTCAGCGCCCGCAGGAAGAACCCCAGATTGGCCGGCCGCTCGGCCAGACGTCGCATGAAATACCCGTACCACTGGGTACCGAACGGCACATACACCCGCACCTGGTAGCCGTCGCCAACCAGCCGCCGCTGCTCGCCGTCGCGAATGCCGTACAACATCTGGTATTCGAAATCGGCAGCCCCCCGGCCACTTTCGCGGGCTGCCACCGCCGCCGCGTCGGCGATCACCGGGTCGTGCGAGGCCACCATCGGGTATCCCGATCCCGCCATCAGCACCCGAAGGCAGTCCAAGTACGAGGCGGTGACGGCGGCGCCATCCCGGTAGGCCACCGACGCCGGCTCGTCGTAGGCGCCTTTGCACAACCGCACCCGAGCGGAGGCGAAGTCGCGGCAGTCGCCGAGCGTGCGTCGCAAATAGGCCTGCAAAACCACGCCCAGCCAAGGGAATTCGTCCTGCAGATCGGAAACGATGGACAAGGTGGAATCGGTGGTGGTGTGGTCTTCGGCATCCACGGTCACCCAGGCGCCGACCCGCTGGGCGCGCGCACAGATGGTGTGGACATTCTCGCGCGCAATCTTCTCGCCGTCGCGTTCCAACGCCTGGCCCAGCGCCGAAAGCTTGACCGACACCTCCAGCGGACGGGCCCCGTCGTGCACCGCGTCGGGCCGCCCGCCCAGCGCATCCAGCAGGTCGAGGTAGGCCTGCATGCTCGCGGTGGCGGCGTCGACGTCGGCGACGTCCTCACCCAGGTGGTCGACGCTGACAAAGCGTCCCGAATCCCGCAGCGCCGCAACACTGTCCAGCACACAGTCGAGCGTCTCCCCCGGCACGAACCGGTGCACCACCTTGCTGGTTACCGGTAACCGCTCCGCGGCGCGCCGCAACCGGTGCGAGCGGCTCGCCGCCAGGACCGCCGGACGCACCGTCCTGGCGAAAATGCGGGGTTTGCGGGCGACCCACTGCGCCCGGCTTCGCCGCGCTTGTGATCGCCCGGACATCATTTGCGGGCGACCCACTGCGCCCGGCTTCGCCGCGCTTGTGATCGCCCGGCCATCAGTCCGCCGCCATGTGCGGGTACAGGTGCTCGGTGGCCGGCACGAACGTCTCCTTGATCGTGCGCGCCGACGTCCAGCGCAGCAGATTCAACGACGAACCCGCCTTGTCGTTGGTGCCCGAGCCCCGCGAACCACCGAACGGCTGACGTCCCACCACCGCTCCCGTCGGCTTGTCGTTGACATAGAAGTTGCCGGCGGCGAATCGCAACCGGTTCTGCGCGGTCAGCACCGCGTCGCGGTCATCGGCGATCACCGCCCCGGTCAGGGCGTAACGCGATCCGGTGTCGACCACGTCGAGGATCCGCTCGTAGGCGTCGTCAGGGTAGACGTGCACCGACAACAGCGGGCCGAAGTACTCGGTGGCGAACGCTTCGTCGGTCGGGTCGTCGGACAACAGCACCGTCGGGCGCACGAAATAGCCTTCGCTGTCGTCGTATTCGCCGCCGACGGCAATGGTGACACCGGCCGCACCCTTGGCCCGCTCGATGGCGTCCACATTCTTCGTGAACGCCCGACTGTCGATCAGTGCCCCGCCGAAATTGGTGAAGTCGGTGATGTCGCCGTAGCGCAATTGGGCTGTGGCGGCCAGGAAGTCGTCGCCCATCTTTTGCCACACCGAATGCGCAATGAACGCCCGCGATGCCGCCGAGCACTTCTGGCCCTGGTAGTCGAACGCGCCGCGGATCAACGCGGTGCGCAGCACATCCGGCTGCGCCGACGCGTGCGCCACCACGAAGTCCTTACCACCGGTCTCGCCTACCAGCCTCGGATAGCCGACGTAACGGTCGATGTTGGCGCCGACCTCGCGCCACAGCCGTTGGAAGGTGGCCGTCGACCCGGTGAAGTGGATACCGGCCAGCCGCGAATCCGCCAGCGCCACATCGGAAACCGCGTAGCCGTCGCCGGTGACCAGGTTGACCACCCCCGGCGGCAACCCGGCGGCCTCGAGCAGCTGCATGGTCAGATAGGCCGCCAGAGTCTGAGTGATCGACGGCTTCCACACCACGGTGTTGCCCATCAACGCCGGAGCGGTGGGCAGGTTCCCGGCGATCGAGGAGAAGTTGAACGGCGTGATCGCGTAGGCGAATCCGTCCAGCGGCCGGTAGTCGGTGCGGTTCCATTCGCCGGGCCCGCTCAGAGGCTGTTGCGCCAGGATCCGGCGGGCAAACGCGACGTTGAACCGCCAGAAGTCGATCAGCTCGCAGGGCGCGTCGATCTCGGCCTGGTAGGCGGTCTTGGATTGGCCGAGCATGGTTGCGGCCGCGATCTTTTCCCGCCACGGCCCGGCCAGCAGGTCTGCGGCCCGCAAGAAGATCGCAGCGCGCTCGTCGAACGGCATTGCGGCCCAATCCAACCGCGCGGCCATCGCGGCCTCGACGGCCGCCGCGGCGTCGGCGTGCGTCGCGTTGGTCAACGTGCCCAGCCGGGCGGCATGGCGGTGTGGTTGCACGACGTCGATCCGCTCGCCGCCGCCCATCCGATGCTCGCCGGCGATCACATGCGGCAGGTCGATCGGGTTGTCGGCAAGCGAGCTCAGCGCTGTAAGCAGCCGACCGCGTTCCGGTGAACGCGGCGCGTAGTCGTGAACCGGTTCGTTGACGGGCAGCGGAACATCAGTGATCGCGTCCATGCCCTCAGGATCCCCGCCAAGAAGCGCACAGCCTTTGGCCGATCAGACAACCCGAGGGGCTTTCGACAGTAGAATCGCACAATATGCGGGTGACGGGCGTCGGGCTGGGCCAGTTGCTGCTGGCCCTGGACGCGACCATGGTCAGCCTGGTCGACGCCCCGCGCGGCTTGGATCTGCCGGTGGCGTCGGCGGCGCTGATCGACTCCGACGACGTACGTCTCGGCCTGGCGCCGGGCGCGGATTCGGCCGACGTGTTTTTCCTGCTCGGCGTCAGCGACGACGAGGCGCAGCGCTGGATCGGCACGCAGTCGAGTGCGCCGGTGGCCATCTTCGCCAAGCAGCCCTCCGGTGCGCTGGTGGGTCGTGCCGCCAAGGCCGGGTCAGCGGTGGTCGCCGTGGACCCGCGGGCCCGCTGGGAACGGTTGTACCGCTTGGTCAATCACGTCTTGGAGCATCATCGAACGGACCCCCGCTACGACTCGGGGACAGACCTCTTCGGTCTGGCCCAGTCGGTGGCCGACCGCATCCACGGCATGGTCAGCATCGAGGACGAGCAGTCGCATGTGCTGGCCTATTCGGCGTCCAACGACGAGGCCGACGAGTTGCGGCGGCTGTCGATCCTCGGCCGCGCCGGTCCGCCCGAGCATCTGGAGTGGATCAGCCGCGCCGGCATCTTCGACGCGCTGCGGGCGGGCGACGAGGTGGTGCACGTCAAGGAGCGCCCGGAGTTGGGCCTGCGCTCGCGGCTGGCGATCGGCATTCACCAGCCACCGGTCGACGCGCGGCGCCCTCCTGCGTTCGTCGGGACCATCTGGGTGCAGCGCGGCTCGCGGCCGCTGGCCGACGATGCCGAGGAAGTGCTGCGCGGCGCCGCGGTGCTGGCTGCCCGGACCATGTCGCGGCTGGCGGCGCGGCCCTCGACGCACGCGCTGCGGGTCCAGCAGCTGCTGGGCCTGGCCGACAAGGAACGCCTCGACACCAGCGACATCGCCCACGAACTGGGCATTGCCGCCGACGGCAGCGCCGCACTTCTCGGCGTCGACTCCGCCGATCGACACACCCGACTGCCCGACATAATCGCATTGAGCGCCAGCGCTTTTCGCGCCGACGCCCAGGTCACGTCGAGCGGCTCGCGGACATATGTGTTGCTTCCCCACACCGCCAAACCCGCGTCGGTCGCATCCTGGGTTCGCGGCACCATCGGCTCTCTGCACACCGAGCTGGGGCTGCGCCTGCGGGCCGTCATCGCAGCGCCCGTCAACGGACTGGCCGGGGTGGCCGCGGCCCGTGCCGAGGTCGACCGCGTGCTGGATAGCGCTGCGCGCCACCCGGATTCGATCGGTCAGGTCAGCTCGCTGGCCGAGGCGCGCACCACCGTGCTGCTCGACGAGATCGTCACGATGGTCGGTGCCGACGACCGGCTCGTCGACCCACGGGTCCGCGAGCTACGTACCCGTGAGCCGGCGCTGGCCGAAACGCTGCGCACGTACCTGGACAGCTTCGGCGATGTCGGCGCGGCGGCACAGCAGCTGCACGTGCATCCCAACACCGTGCGCTACCGGGTCCGCCGGATCGAACGGCTGCTGTCGACGTCGCTCGCCGAACCCGATGTGCGGCTGGTGCTTTCGCTGAGCCTGCGGGCCACAGAGCGCTAAAGCGCGTCGACCTTCGCGTCGTGCCCGGCGCCGGCCGTCATCGTGGCGGCCTCTCCGCGTGCCAGGCCAACGGTCGCCACGATCACCAGCACCGCCGCCGCCACCAGCAAAAGCCACTCCGGCCCATCGGCTTCCAAGGTCTCCTTGAGCACGAGGATCCCCAGCGCCGTGGCCACCACCGGCTTCGCCACGGTGATCGTCGGAAGGGAAGCCGTCAGCGCGCCGGCCCGAAAAGCCGACTGCTGGAAGATCATTCCGACCACCGCGGCCAAGATCCAGGCATACAACTCCGGGGTTCGCAAGAGCGCACCTGCCCCGTGTTCGAGCACGTCGACAATGCCCTTGGTCAGCACCGCGAAGAGCGCCAACGCCGAACCCGACACCGCCGCCAGCAGGACCGCCGCGGCCGGGCGATCCGACCAGATCCGGGCGCCCACCACACACAACGCCAATGCCGGGCCCATCACGAGGGCCACGACGATCCAGGTTTCCAGCGAGCCGCGGGATTGGCCGGCCGTCGGATCACCGACCGTGACGACAACCGCCAAGGCTGCGGCCAGTACGACCGCCCAGATCCACTCCCGGCGAGTAATCCGATGACGGGTCACCCGCGCATAGATGGGCAGGGCGAACAGCAGCACGGTCACCTGCAGTGCCGTGACCAACATGACCGACCCCTTGTCGAGTGCAGCGGCAAGCAGGCAGTAACTGGCGACGTCCCCCAAACCGCCGAGCCACCACCGGCCGTCGCGCACCAACATCCCGAATAGCGCCAAGTGGCCGACCTGTTCGTCGGTGATCTGCTGTGCGATCCGCTGGCGGACCACACTGCCGATCGCGGCGGCCAGCGCGGCGCAGAGCGCAAGAAACCCCGCGATATCCGTATTCGACATCTGACCTCCTTGCCTAGTGCTCACAAGTGTGCTCGACGAGCTTCGCGGCGAAACCGCGACGTCTGTGCACCCTCAGAGCGGAAACTTGGTGTCGGTCAGCTGCTCGGACAACTCCCAGAGCGCCGCCGCGGTGCTCGACCGCTTCGCCGGCCAGTTACGCCAGGTCGGCCCGCTGGAACCGTAAAACGCGAACCGCGGGCCGACGTAGGTGTCGCCGGGCAGATCCTGCGACACCGCGTACAACGTCTGCCGGGCACCGAAGTCGGCATCGGTGGACACCACCCGGTCGACGGCCAGTACCACCGCGTCGCTGACTGTGCGTCCGGACTGGCCCTGCAGGTTGGTATGCGACCAGCCGGGGTGGGCGGCCAGCGCCCGCAGCGACGTGCCGGCGGTCTGCAGGCGCTGCTGCAGCTCACTGGTGAACAGCAGGTTGGCCAGTTTGGACTGGCTATAGGCCAGCCACCGCGAATACGGGCGGGACTGCCAGTTCAGGTCTTTGAGGCTGATGTAGCCAAACATGTGCATGAGCGACGACACCGTCACCACGCGGTCGGTGAGCCTGGGCAACAGCAGGTTGGTCAGCGCGAAGTGGCCGAGGTGGTTGGTGCCGATGTGGCGCTCGAAGCCGTCGACGGTCAGCGCGTGGTCGACGGCCATGATCCCGGCGTTGTTGACCAGGACGTCGACCGCGTCCACGCCGTCGGCGAAAGCCCGCACCGACGACAGATCTTCCAGGTCGAGCCGACGTACCTCGACGTCTCCGGTCATGCGCCGGGCGGCGGCCTCACCCTTTTCGGTGTTGCGCACCGCGAGGATGACGTGGGCACCGACACGAGCCAGCTCGCGGGCGGTCACCTCACCCAGCCCGGCGTTGGCGCCGGTGACGACGACAGTGCGTCCGGCGAACGAGGGCAGGTCTGCTGCGGTCCAACCAGGCATGGCAGACACAGTAATGAGTCCGCATGAGCGTCGAACACCGCCGCCGGTCAGCCGATTGCCCGGCGAAAACGCCGTCGCAGGTATCGTCCACGGGATGCGTGCGAAATCCCACCTGAGCGCACCCGCGCACCCGCCGAGGAGCATTCCCTCAACGGAGATCTGCGGATGTATTTAGGCGTCATCGTCAATCCGCGCGCACGCAAGAACCTGGCCGCGCGGGGAGATCGCAGCGAAGAGCTGCGCCGCATCGTCGGGCCGTGGGGCGAAGTGCACGAAACCGCCTCGATCGAGGAGCTCCGCAAGGTCATCGAGGAGCTCCATCCGCGGGTCACGCATCTGGTGGGTGACGGCGGCGACGGCGCCCTGCACTGGTTGGTCAACGAAATGCAGCACTGCGTCGGCGATCCGGAACAATGGCCGGCTTTCGTGCCCACCAACGGCGGCAGCGTCAACGCCGTCGCGCGCAAGGCACGGGTGCGCGGGCGCGCCGACGCGATCGTTCGCACACTGACCGCTGCCGCGGCCAAAGACAGGTTCCCGCCCGAAATGTCGCTCGACACCCTGGAGCTCGACGGCGCAACCGCGGACGGTGCGCCGTTTCACCGGCTGTGCTTCGGGATGGCCGCCGGAGGTGTGGGCAACCGGTTCTACGACAAGTACTACGCCAACCCCGATCACGGCCGTGCGGCCGTCGCCCGGGTGATCGGTCGCACCTTCGGCGACTACATCACCAACAAGGTCGCTCCCGGCCACATGGACAGGGAGAACTGGGCGGCCCACTTGTTCGCGCCGACGCATGCCCGCGTCGTCATCGACGGCGAGGAGGTTCCGACCCGGACGCACCGGGTGCTGCACGCCGGCGCGATCGACCTGCGCATCGGGGGTCCGTTCCGGCTGTTCCCACGGGCGTCCGAACCCGGCGCGCTGCATTTCCAGGCCGGGGAGATCAGGCCGTCGAGCATTGTCGTGCAGCTTCCCGCAGCGCTCACCTACGGCAGGCTGCGCGGTAGCGGGGTCCGCGACGTCAACGGCAAAGAGATGATCATCGAGGCCGACGACGAGCCGCTGTCACCGATCATCGACGGCGAGCGGTTCGACGGCATCGTCAGGCTTGTCGCCCGCGCCGGGCCGCGCATCCGCGTCGCCCCGGTAGCGCACGGCTAGCCGCGCCCTTCACCGCCGAGCGCGGATGGTGCGGATGATCTGCGTGGAGAGCTTCGGGTCGCTCAGCAGTTGGTCGACGAGTGCAACGAGGACCTCTTGTCCGGTGACGCGGGCGAGTCCGAGCCGGTCGGCGGCTTCTCGCTGCCAGATGTCGAGGGCCCGGTGCTGGGCGGCTGAAAGATCGACCGTCCGTCGTGTTCGGGCAGTCCGTGTCCGGCCGATGGCGAACGGTTCGGTCGGCGCCGCCGCCACCGCGGGTGTGACCCGCCCACCTGCGGCGCGAGGCCGCCCGTCGTCGCCTCTGATACCGCTCATCGTCGGCCTCCTTCTCGGCAACGTATCTCAGTAATCCGTATCTCAGTACATTATGACTTCTGTAGCGCCGCGGGTCGATGCCGTTGCCTGGCGTCGCCGACGGGCGGCAACCCAGGAGCCATCGCCCTCGGCGATGACAGACAGTGTTTGCTGGGGTTGCGGGGATTTGTCCATATACCGACCGCGCTATGGATCTTTCTTGCACACATTTCTACTAATCCGGCGACGACCAAAAGCCGGTCGGCCGGGCCAGAGCACAAACCGGACGCGAAATATCAGCGGTTACAGAAAATTACGTTTCAGTAGTCCAGTAATAGCGTATCCGCAGAATTAAAGACGTCTTACCTGGGAATTTATGATCCACTGAGCTACTGATCGCAGTATCTATGGACTAATAGCGCCCTGTTGGGGTTGATTCAGTGAGCAGAAACACATCGACACACCGCCCGTAAATGCCGCACCCACTTCAGAAAGCTGGGAAGTTGTTGTGAGTTCAGTGTATGGCCACTAAAAAGCCTGATTAGACTTTGCCAGACATTGCTTAGCAGCGCTACGATCGGCTGTATCCAGTAACGAAGTTGTTCTATTGATTGCAGTTAAGACGAGCCTGGAAGGGAGAGTGACTCCGGACGATGGAGACGCTTATCGATTACCTCGAGAAGTGGGAAGCGCGGCAGCCGGACCAGACCCTCTACCGGTTCGTCGACATCGAGGGCCGCGAGCTCGAGCACTACACCTACCAGAGCTTCGCCGAGCGGACGCGTGAGCTGGCCGCCTACCTTTCAACGGAGGCCGGGCTGCGGCCGGGAGACCGGGCGCTGCTGGTCTACCCCCCGGGCCTGGAGATGGTCGCGGCCTTCTACGCCTGCGCGCGCATCGGCGTGATCGCCGTTCCGGTCAGCCCTCCCCTGCCGATGTCCTTCGAAGCGGGGCTGGCCAAGCTCAGCTTCATCGCGCGGGACTGCCAGGCCAAGGCCGTGCTGTCGACCAAGCAACTCGAGTACGACTTCCGCTCGCTGCTGGGCAACCAGCAAGGCGGGCTGCCCTGGGCCGACGTCGCGCAGCTGCCGGAGTTGCCGTGGTTCGCCACGGATGCCACGCAGGACTTCGGTGGCGCTGCCGTCGCGGACACCCCCGGTCCGGTGCTGTTCCTGCAGTACACCTCCGGTTCCACCAGCGACCCCAAGGGCGTGATCGTCAGCCACGCCAACGTCATCGCCAACGCCTCGGCGTTCACCGGCAAGGAAGTCGCGGTCAGCTGGCTGCCGCAGCACCACGACATGGGGCTGATCTCCGCCTACTTGTTCATCGTCGTGCTCGGCGGGACCACACACGGGATGTCGCCGGCCGACTTCCTCCAGCGGCCCTCTGCCTGGCTGCGGCTGATCAGCGAGGTCCGCGGCACCCACACGCCGGCGCCGAACTTCGGCCTGGAGTACTGCCTGCGGGAGGACAAGCTTCCCACCGCCGAACTGGCCGGCCTTGACCTGAGCAGCCTGGACAGCATCGTGGTCGGCGCAGAACCTTTGCGCGACAAGACGTTTGCCCGCTTCCGGGAGCGCTTCGCTCCCTACGGTCTGCGGCCCGACGCGCTGACCGGCGCGTACGGTCTCGCCGAAAACACCCTGGCGGTGACGCTCAAGGGGCGCCAGACCGTGACCGTGAACAAGCGAGCGCTGGAGCAGAACGCGGTGCGGGTCGAAAAGGCCGTGCCCGAAAACAACAACCAGACGCCGCTGGTGAGCTCCGGCAAGCCCGTCGCCGGAAACGTGATCCGCATCGTCGACCCCGAGTCGCGGCAGGACCTGGCCGAGGGCCGGATCGGCGAGGTCTGGGTGGACGGCGCGTCCAAGGGCGGCGGCTACTGGCGCCGTCCCGAACTCAGCGCGGAGACGTTCGAGGCGCGCATCGTCGGCGACGACGACCACACCTATCTGCGAACCGGCGATCTCGGCTTCCTCTACGAGGGCGAGCTGTTCGTCTGCGGCCGGCGCAAGGACCTGATCATCGTGCGCGGCGTCAACTGCTACCCGTCGGACATCGAGGCCGTCGTGGAACGCTCGGCCGCACAGGTCCGCGGCGGCTGCGTGGCCGCCTTCTCGGTCGAGCGCGACGACCAGGAATCACTGGTCGTGGTCGCCGAGGTGCGCGACAAGGACGCGCTGCCGGACGCCAAGATGCTGGCGCGGGCGATCCGCCGGCACTGCCACATCGATCCGCAGACCATCGTGTTCTCGCCGCCGCGCAGCATTCCCAAGACCACGTCGGGGAAGATCCGGCGCGCGCACACCCGTCAGCTGTGGCTGGACGGCAAGCTGCCCGTGCTGGCGACCCACTCGCACCAGGCGCCGGAAGCGCCGGGTGCCGGCGCGGGTCCGCTGGACCGTTTCCGTTACCTCATCGAGAGCTACGACCTGACTGGTCAGGAGGACTGCAGCTTCGCCGATCTGGGCATCGACTCGCTTGCCCTGGCGGAACTCCACACCGACTTGCAGGCCTTGCTAAGAGAGCACGGCGCCGGCGAGCTGGCCAAAGAGGTCAACACGCGGTTGCTGCAGCGGCTGACGGTTGCCGAGTTCTTCCGGCTCATGCGGCAGTTCGGAGAGGGGGCCGAGCTGCCGCTCCAGACCTTGCGGCAGACACTGGACCAGATTGCTGCCGAGTATGAGGAATACGAGACCCGGCAGATGCGTGCCGACGCGCAACTGCCGCTGCCGGCCCTGCCGCCGGCGCGTGAAGGCGTGCCGACCGACATCCTGCTGACCGGCGCCACCGGATTCCTCGGGCCGTTCCTGGTCAGCAGCCTGCTGGCGCAGACGTCCTACACGGTGCACGCCCTGGTGCGAGCCACCGATGCGGCGCACGGCCTGGACCGGATCGTTGCCGGGTTGCGGCAGGCGCACCTGTGGTCGCCGCGCCTGGAAGCCGAGGTCCGCGCGCGGGTGCGGGTGATCTGCGGCGATCTGGCCGAGCCGAACCTGGGCATCGGCGAGGCCGCGTTCCAGCGACTGGCCGAGAGCATCGACGCGATCGTGCACAACGGCGCCCTGGTCAACTACGTCCGCACCTACGACGCCCTGCGGCCCACCAACGTGGCCGGCACGCACGAACTGCTGCGGCTGGCCATGACCGCACACCGGAAGGCGTTCCACCTGGTCTCCAGCACGTTCATCTACGGCTGGAGCACCATGCCGGTGGTCGGCGAAGATTATGCGAACGAGGAGATGAGCGGCCTGGACTTCGGTTACTCGCAGACTAAATGGGTCGCCGAGCAGCTGGTGCTGGCAGCGCAGCGCCAGGGACTTGATGTGCGTATCTACCGTCCGTCGCTCATCTCCCCGACCAACGCGGGCTTCGGCAGCCAGGACGACATCCTGGTGCGGCTCACCGCGTTCATGATCGAGCACGGGCTGGCCGTCGACGCCCGCAACCAGATCAGCCTGCTGCCGGCGGATTTGATCGCCGATCACGTCGTCGCGCTGATGGGCCTTCCGATGCAGGCGGGTACGGTGTTCAACTTGACCGCCGACGACTACTACAACCTCACCGACATCACCCGGCTGTTGTCCGAACGCCACGGCTACCGCTTTGACTACCTGGACATCCCGTCCTTCACCGACGAGGTGAACCACCGGTGCACGCCGGGCGATGCGCTCTACCCGCTGGTCGATTTCCTCACCCGCTCGTCCGGCAAGATCCAGGCCATGCGGGACAAGCGCTACGACAACAGCCAGTACAGGCAGGCGCGGGCGCTGGCCAAGGTTCGGCGGCACGAGCCGGCGCTGGCCGACACGGTCGACGATCTCGTCGGGTTCCTACGGCGCGAGCGTCTGATCACCGAGGCGGAGAGCGAAGCGCGGTACAGCGCGTAACTAGACTGGGAGTTAGCGATGTTTACCGTCGATGAGAAGGCAGCGGGCCCGCACGACGAGTCGCTCGATCATGAGCGGATCGTCCTGCAGGCGCGCGACGTCGACTTCGACTGGGCGAAGCTGCCGTTCTACTACGTGCCCAACGAGGTCTTCGCCACCCACTTCTGCAATGTCCTGCATCTGTTGCTGCCGGCGGGCGAGGAGTGGATCGTCGACGTCTTCAAGAGGGCGTTGCCGCTGATCCGCGACGACCAGCTGCGGCTGGATGTGCAGGGGTTCATCAGCCAGGAGGCGATGCATTCCCAGGCGCACGCCGGTGTGGCGGACCACCTCACGGCCAAGGGCGTCGATATGACGCCGTTCACCAGCCAGATCCGGTGGATGTTCGACAAGCTCATCGGGGACCGGCCCTGGTGGAGTAGGCGGCGACGGCAGAGCTGGCTGGCCGAGCAGGTCTCGATCGTGGCCGCGCTCGAGCACTACACCGCCATCCTCGGCGAGTGGATTCTGGACACGCCGCAGCTCGACGACCTGGGCGCCGACCCGGTGATGCTGGACCTGCTGCGCTGGCACGGCGCGGAAGAAGTCGAACACAAAGCGGTCGCCTTCGACACCATGAAGCACCTGCAGGCCGGGTACTGGCGCCAAGTGCGCACCCAGCTGCTGGTGACGCCGGCGATGCTGTGGTTATTCGCCCGCGGGGTGCGGTTCATGTACTCGGTCGACCCGCACCTGCCGCCGGGAACCAAACCGCGCTGGCGGGATTACTTCGACGCGGCGCGCCGCGGCTTGGTGCCCGGGCCGTTCGAGTTCCTGCGGGTGATCGGCGCCTACTACAAGCCGGGTTTCCACCCGTCGCAGCTGGGCGGGGTCGGGCGCGCGGTCGAGTACCTGGCCCGCTCCCCCGCTGCCCGCGCGGCGCACTAAGCCATGACCACCTCTTTCGTGACCGCGTCGGACGGCGTCACCCTGGCCGTGCACCGGTACGGCGAAATCGACGCGCGGCGACCGACCATCCTGGCGATCCACGGCTATCCGGACAACCACCACGTGTGGGACGGCGTCGCGGAGCAGCTTGCCGACCGGTACAACTTCGCGGCCTATGACGTGCGCGGGGCCGGTGAGTCGTCCAAGCCGGCCGACCGGTCGGGATACCGCCTCCCCCAACTGGTTTCGGACATCGCCGCGGTGATCGACAGCCTTGGGGTCGACGAGGTTCACCTGGTGGCCCACGACTGGGGCTCGATTCAAGCCTGGTCCGCGGTCACCGACGACTCGGTGATGGGCCGGATCGCGTCGTTCACGTCGATCTCCGGGCCGCACCTGAACTATGCGGGCAAGTTCCTGCGGTCACCGCGCACGCCGCGTGCCGTGGCGGACGTCGCCAAACAGGTCCTGGCGTCCAGCTACATCTGGTTCTTCTTGTGCCCGGGTGTGCCGGAGCTGGCGATCCGGTCCCGCGCGACCGTGAAAGTCTTTGAGGCGGTTGAACGTATCGGCCGGTCCAGCACCCGAAGCCGGCGCCCTGCGCCGTACCGGTCGGTCCACGACTACCTCAACGGGCTCAACCTCTACCGCGCCAACATGCCTGCGCCGATCCTGGCGCCGCCGGCACGGCTGCCGGAAACACGAGTGCCGGTGCAGGTGCTGGTTGCGCGCAAGGACTATTTCGTGTCGCCCGCCCTGCAGCGGTTCACCGGCTCTCTCGCGCCGGGCGGCAGGATCGTCCCGATCGAAGGCGGGCACTGGGTGGTGACGTCGCGTCCGGACGTCATCGCGCGGCTCACCGGCGAGTGGGTGGACCTGGTCACCGAGGGCGCAGCGGGCAGTTCGGTCGTCAACACCGGATCCCGTGATGTGGTAGGCAAACTCGCGCTGGTCACCGGGGCGGGCGCCGGGATCGGCCGGGCCACCGCGGTGGAGTTGGCCCGTCAGGGTGCCGCCACCGTCGTGGTGGTCGACCTCGATGCCGGCAGCGCGGACGAAACCGCGGAGGCCGTGCGTGCTGCCGGGGCCGAGGCCGCGGTCTACCAGGTCGACGTCAGCGACGAAGCCGCGATGAATGACCTTGCCGCACAAGTGCACGAAAAGCATGGCGTCGTCGACATCCTGGTCAACAACGCCGGCATCGGGATGGCGGGCCGGTTCCTGGAGACGACGCCCGAGCACTGGGACACCATCATCGGGGTCAACGTGCGCGGCGTCATCAACGGCAGCCGGGTGTTCGGCGCGCAGATGGTCGAGCGCGGCCAGGGCGGAACGATCATCAACGTGGCGTCGGCCGCAGCGTTTTTGCCGTCGAAATCCATGGTCGCCTACGGCACCACGAAGGCAGCCGTGCTCGCATTGAGCGAATCGCTGCGCGCGGACCTCGCCGACGAGGGCATTACGGTGACGGCGGTGTGTCCCGGCTTCGTCAATACTAATATCGCCAAAAGCACTGTGTACGCTGGCTTTTCGGCCGAGCAGCAGGAGCGGGCCCGGCAGAAGGCCGATGCCGCGTATCGGCGTCGTAACTATACCCCGGAAGCCGTCGCGAAAGCGATCGTCAAGGCGATCCGGACCGGCCCGGCGGTACTGCCGGTCGCGGCCGAGTCCCGGATCGGCTATGCGCTGCGCCGCCTCAGCCCCTCGCTGGTGCGGCTGTTCGCGCGGTTCGACCTTCGACAGACCGCGGAGATCGCCAGCGCGGCGGAGCCGGGCGCAGCGGATCGCCGCACAACAACCTGAGAGATACTGTGAAGCAAAGCATTTGGGCGAGTAGACCGGCCGACTTGTATGGTCGGCGCAAGCGCGACCGCGCGCTGACCGCGCTGTACGGCGTGGGCACACTGTTCGGCGGCCTGGCGTCCGCGTCGCGGTGGACACCGTCGCGGGTGGCGCCGGTGCAGCGCACGATCACGGCGGTGGTCACCAAACGCGAAGTGCTGGCCCCCGATGTGGTGGCGTTGACGTTGGCCGATCCCGATGGCGGTCTGCTGCCGTCGTGGACACCCGGCGCGCATATCGATGTCCGGCTGCCTTCGGGCCGTCGCCGGCAGTACTCTCTGTGCGGTCCGCCCGGCCGGCGCACCGACTACCGCATCGCCGTGCGCCGCATCGCCGACGGCGGTGGCGGTTCGATCGAGATGCACGATACCTTCGACGTGGGTGACACGCTGGTGCTGGAAGGCCCGCGCAACGCGTTCTACCTCGTCACGGACGAGCGCGAGGTGTTGTTCGTGATCGGCGGTATCGGGATAACGCCGATCCTGCCCATGGTTCAGGTCGCACAGCAGCACGGAATCAATTGGCGCGCAGTGTATGCCGGCCGCAGCCGCCAGTACATGCCGCTGCTGGACGAGCTGGTGGCGGTGGCGCCGGACCGGGTCACTGTGTGGGCGGACGACGAGCGCGGCCGGATCCCCACCGCCGAGGACCTGCTTGTCGACGCGGGGCCGACGACGGCGGTCTACGTGTGCGGACCGACCGGCATGCTGGAGTCGGTGCGGGCGGCGCGTGACGAACATGCCGATGCACCACTGCATTACGAGCGGTTCAGTCCGCCGCCGGTCATCGACGGTGTTCCTTTCGAGCTGGAGCTCGCGCGGTCTGGGCAGGTGGTCAGCGTGCCGGCGAACCGCTCGGCACTGGCGGTCATGCTCGACCGCGACCCGGCAACCCCGTATTCGTGTCAGCAGGGTTTCTGCGGAACCTGCAAGGTGAAGGTGCTGGCCGGCGACGTGGAGCGCAGAGGACGCGCCGCCGAGGGCGACGGCGAAATGTTGGTCTGCGTCTCGCGGGCCAAGGGCGATCGTGTGGTGATCGACGCCTAATCTTCGGCCGATTGTGCAGTTTCATCCGCGACACGCCGATGTGGCCGTATCAAACCGCACAGTCGGCGCGTCGGGTTCGGCGGTGACGAAACGTCAAGTCGCTGAGGTAACCCTGGAGCGCACGTAGATCTCGGCCAAGAACTGTTCGACGGCCACCGCAGCGTGCGCGGCGCGGGCGGACCCGAAGATGTCGAAAGCGTGCTGTGCGTAGGGTAATTCGGCGTAGGCAACTGGCTGGTGGCTGACTTCGCGTAGGCGCGCCGCGAAAGCCCGGCCCTGTTCGACCGGGATGAGCGAGTCATTACGCCCATGCAGCACGAAAAACGGTGGGGCATCGGAACTGACGTGACTGATCGGCGAGGCGGCGCAAAGAGCCTCGGCCGTTTCGTTGCGTGACAGCTTGAACACGTATTTGCCCAGCGTCGGCGTCATCAGTGGGTGCAGTGAATCGGTATGGGTGAAGTCGTAGACGCCGTAGAACGGGACCGCGGCTCGCACGCTGATGTCGGCGTCCTCGAAACCGGGTTGGAATTGCGGATCATTCGCGGTCAGCGCGGCCAATGCGCACAAGTGGCCGCCCGCTGAGCCGCCGGTGATCGCAATCCAGTCTGGGTCCCCGCCGTATTCGGCGATGTTTTCCTTGGTCCAGGCCAGTGCACGTTTGACGTCGACGATATGGTCGGGCCAGGTCGAACGCGGGCTGAGCCGGTAGTTGATTGCGACACAAACCCAGCCCAACTCGGCCAGATGACTCATCAACGGATACGCCTGGTGGCGTTTACTTCCCAGCATCCATGCACCGCCGGGAACCTGCAGCAGCACCGGGGCCTGTCCGTTGGGATCCAAATCGGGACGCCGCCAGATGTCGAGATAGTTGCGCGAGCCGTATGGGCCGTAACTGATATTGGTGTCGTGTGCATAGTCGCCGTACACCCGCATCATGCGGATAACGCCTGGCGTCTTGGCGGTGCCGGCGCCCGCGGGCCGCTTCCACAGATCGCCCGATTCGGTACGACGGCCGGCGCCCAGCCCGACATCCAGCGCTGCGGTGAGCGGCCTGTCGGATTGGCGGCCGATGCGATGCAGACCTAATAGACCCAGCCATGACAGCGCCGACACCAGCCAGCTGAACCAGCGCACCCGCGGAGACAGCCGCCGGGTCACCGCGGCCAACGTCGCGAATTGGCCGGCGAGGACTTCCAGCGGTAGTTCCGAGGCGAACACGCCGTAGGCGAAGACGAACAGCGAGGGGTAGCCGCGCTTGCTCAGCGGGCGGTAGCCGTTGGCGGTGAACGCCAACCCGGTCAGGGACCCCAAGACAGCTGTCAATTGCTTCACGACGGTCACTTAACCATCCGCGTGTCCGGTCATCGATCGTCGGGGTTACCGCGGGCTCGCGCGACCTCCTGAACCACTGTAATCACTTCTGTCACTTTAGTTTTACTTGTGGAAATCGGTGGCGGCCGCCGGGCTGGCCTGTTATCATTCGAACATGCGTTCGAGTAGCCGTGAGGAGATCGTCGAGGCCTTCGACGCACTCGAATCTGCCATGAAGCGCGCCCTGGACCTGACGTTTGATACGTTGACCACCCCGGAATGCCTGGCCATGTTGGAGCGCTGTGAAACCATCCGCCGGCGGTTGCCGGCGGTGGAGCATCCGCTGATCAACCAGCTGGCCGAACAGGCCAGCGAGACTGAGTTGGGCGGCACGCTGCGGTTTGCGCTGGCCGAGCGGTTGCGCATCACCCCGGCCGAGGCCAGTCGGCGCATTCACGAAGCCAAAGACCTCGGGCCGCGCCAGGCGATGACCGGCGAACCGTTGGCGCCGGTGTTGCCCGCGACCGCCGCCGCCCAGCGCGGCGGGCAGATCGGCGCCGGTCATGTGGCGGTGATCCGTGGTTTCATGCACCGGCTGCCCGGCTTCGTCGACGCCGAAACCCGCGCACACGCCGAGGCCCACCTGGCCGAGTTGGCCGGGCAGCATCGCCCCGACGACCTAGCCATGTTGGCCCAGCGGCTCACCGACTGCCTCAACCCCGACGGCGACTTTTCCGACGACGAGCGGGCGCGCCGACGCGGCCTGACCCTGGGCAAACAAGGCCCCGATCTCATGTCACACCTAAGCGGCTGGATCACCCCGGAACTGCGCGCCACCCTCGAAGCCGTGTGGGCCAAACTCGCCGCCCCCGGCATGTGCAACCCCGCCGACACGACACCCGTCGTCGACGGCACCCCTTGCGAGGAGACAGCCCAACGCGACACCCGCAGCACCGGCCAGCGCAACCACGACGGGCTGCTGGCCGGACTGCGCGCACTGATCGCCTCCGGAAACCTCGGCCAGCACAACGGGCTACCGGCCAGCATCATCGTCACCACCAACCTGCAAGACCTCGAAGCCGGCACCGGACACGGCCTCACCGGCGGCGGAACACTACTGCCGATGTCCGATGTGATCCGGATCGCCTCCCACGCCCACCACTACCTAGCCATCTTCGACAAAGGCAAAGCCCTGGCGCTGTACCACACCAAACGTTTAGCGTCGCCCGCCCAGCGAATCGTGTTATACGCGAAGGATCGCGGGTGCACGTTCCCGAATTGCCCGGTACCGGGCTATCACTGCGAAGCCCACCACTGCACCCCGTATGCCCAATGCCACACCACCGACGTCAACGACCTCACCCTAGGCTGCGGCGGGCACCACCCCATCACCGAAGACGGCTGGACCACCCGGAAAAACGCGCACGGCGACACCGAATGGATACCACCCCCACACCTCGACCACGGCCAACCCCGCACCAACAACTACTGGCACCCCGACAAACTCCTCCGGCCAGACGACGACGAAGACGACGACGACCCGTAGGCCTTGTGCGTCCGAGCACACAAGCATATGCTTGGAATACCCAAGCATTTGATTGGATGACGCCGTGGCCGACAGCACCCGCGATCGGATCCTGAACGAAGCGCTGCGGCTGTTCGCCGAACACGGTTATGCCGGCACGTCGGTCGCCTCGATCGAAGAAGCGGCCGGGCTGTCGCCGCACTCCGGAGCCCTGTACACCCATTTCGGGTCGAAGCAACAGGTCATGGCCGCCGCCGTCGAGCGGGCTATTCAGACCGCAGATGCGAGTTTCACGCTCGCGCCGATGCTGTCGCTGGGCAACCTCGAGGCCGAGCTGACGCTGGTTGCCCGTGGCTCGCTGGTGCTGATGACCAACTGGCGCAACCTGATTCGCGTGATGGCCAAGGAAGGCGACCGGTTCCCGGAGGTGATGGCCGACGCCCGCGACCGGCTATTCGCCCGGTCGCGGCAATTTCTGGCCAAGTGGCTCCAAGACAAAGCACCGCAAGACGATTCAGTAGACCGCGACTTCGAAGCGATCACCGCAATCTGGCTCGGTGCGATCGAGAACTATTGGATCGCAACGTCTATCCACAATGATCGTCCGCTGGGAATCGACGAGGACCGATTCATTCGCCAATGGGTCCGCACACTGATGACCGCGATCGGAGCGCCCACATGACCCACACTGTCTTCGATTTGAACGATCCGGCCGTCATCGCCGACCCCTACCCGCACTACGCCCGGCTGCGCGACGAGGCACCGGTGTATCACAGCAGCGATCCGGATCTCTGGATCCTCAGCCGTCACGACGATGTCACGGTCGCGGTGCGCGATGCACAGCGGTTTTCCTCGGATCTCGGCAATGCCTCACGCTTCGACGACAACCCGTTCAACCCGTCGATGAAGATCCCGCACCGCTTCGCCGGGACACTCGGACGCGTTGTGCCGCTTCGTACCCTGCTCACCAGCGACCCGCCCGAGCACACGGTGCTGCGCCGCAAAGTGAGCCGGGCGTTCACCCCACGGCGAATCACCGCCTGGGAGCCACGGATTCGCCAAATCGCCGAACGCCTCGTCGACGATATGGCCACGAAAAACAAGCCGATCGATTTGGTCGCCGACCTGGCCTCCCCGCTGCCCACCATCGTGATCGCCGAGATGATGGGCATCCCCGCCGATCGGCACGACGACTTCAAACGCTGGTCGGACAACCTGGTCAACGGGCTTCTCACCGGCGGCAGCAAAGCCAAAATGCTTGCCAGCGCGGGCGAAATCTCGTGGTTCTTCGCGCGAACCGTGCGCCAGCGGCGCCGCAATCCCGGCGACGACCTGGTCAGCCTGCTGGTCACCGGCGACACCGACGCCCTGAGCCTCGTCGAACTCATCAACTTCTGCGTGCTGCTGCTGGTCGCCGGCAACGAGACGACCACCAACCTCATCGCCAACGCCATGCTGGCGCTGCTGCAGCGCCGCGACCTGTGGCAGCAGATCACCGCCGATCCATCCCTGACGGCGTCCGCCGTGGAAGAGACATTGCGCTTCGACGCCCCCGGCCAGGGTCTTCTTCGGATTGCCACCACCGACGTGACGATCGGCGGTACGACGATCCCCGCCGGCGCCAGAGTGCTGCCGCTGATCGGCTCCGCCAATCGCGATCCCCGCCACTGGGAAGACCCCGACGAGTTTCGCCTCGATCGGAATGCCAACGAGCACATCGCGTTCGGCTCTGGTATCCACTTCTGCATCGGCAATGCGCTGGCCCGCATCGAAAGTCGCGCCGCGATCGAAATGCTCGCGCGTCGGCTACCGCACCTCGCTCCCACTGCAGAACCGACGCGAATCAACAGCCCGGTACTGCGCGGGCTTCGGTCGCTGCCCGTCGAAACCTCCCAAAGCCACCGACGCGATCCGCGGATCGTGATCGTCGGCGCCGGCATGGCGGGCATCGCTGCCGCTCACACCTGCCGCCAAGCCGGGTTCAAGAACTTCACGATTCTGGAAAAAGGATCCGACGTCGGCGGCGTCTGGCACTGGAACCGCTACCCTGGCCTGCGATGCGATGTGCCATCGCACACTTACCAATTCGCGTTCGCGCCCAAACCCGACTGGAAACACATCTGGGCCACCGGCGAGGAAATCCGGGAGTACCATCGCGATCTCGTCGGCCGCCTCCAACTGGACCGGCATCTGCGGCTGGGCTGCGAAGTCACCTCGGCGGTGTGGTCGGACAACCGATGGCGGGTATCCACCGCCGACGGTGACACGATCGACGCCGAATTCCTGGTCGCCGCCACCGGGGTATTGCACCATCCCGCAATCCCGGACATACCCGGACTGGACTCGTTCGCCGGACCGGTGGTGCACACCGCCCGCTGGACAGACGTCGTCACCGCAGGCCGACGGGTGGCGGTGATTGGCACGGGTTCGACTGGCGTACAAGTGTTCTCGGCTCTGCAGCCCGCCGCGGCGCATATCACGCATTTCGTCCGCACGCCGCAGTGGGTGATGTGGATGCCGATGGGACTGCGCCAACCGCGGATCGTCGGGTGGCTCCTGCGAGCATTGCCCGGCCTGGCCTGGACCGTGGACCGCGGCCAGCGCATCGGCTCGGATCTCGTGGTCGACCTGGTCACCCGACCGTCCTGGCGGCGACGGCTGGCCCAGGACTATGCGCGGCTGTGCCTGCGAATACAGGTGCGCGACAAGGACCTTCGTGCCCGTCTCACCCCGGGTTATCAGCCGTTCTGCAAACGCCAGGTGATCTCCGCCAGCTACTACCGCCGGATCGCCATGCCGAACGCCAGCTTCCTTACCGAGCCCATCACCGAGATCACCCCGGCCGGGATACGAACCGCCGACGGCACACACCACGAGGTCGACGTCATTGTGCTCGCCACCGGGTTTCAAGCCCACAACTACATGCGTCCGCTGAACCTGCGCGGCCGCGACGGGCTGTCGATCGACGACGCCTGGGCGAAGGGTCCCCGCGCTTGGGCGATGACCGCGATCCCCGGATTCCCAAATCTGTTCACCGTTCTGGGCCCCAACTCCCCCTCCGGTTCGATGTCACTGCAGCACGTCGCCGAACTGACCGCCCACTACATCACCGGATGGCTGCGACGGTTCCGCGACGGCCAGATCACCACCGTCGAAATCACCGAGGAAGCCACCAGCCGCTTCGCCGACGACGTCGCCGAGGCAATGAGACCGACGGTCTGGAATACCGGCTGCAACTCCTGGTACTTCGCCGACGACAACCACATCGACCTGTGGCCCTTTGACCGCAAGCGGCTGACCAGGATGCTGACCCAGCCCCGCGACGACGACTACATCCTCACTATCTGAAAAACCGTGCGGCCGAGGCTTGCGCAACCCCCCGCCGCGGGGCGCATCATCGGGACATGGACGAATCAGCCAAGGTGATAACCCGTGGTCGGTTGGCCATGCTCGTCGGCACCGTCTTGCTCGCCGCCGGGCTGATCGTGCTGTGCTTGCCCGTCTACCTCGACGCTCACGACCGGTGGGGCATCCAGATCAAATGCGGCAACGGCTACTACACACAGTTGCTGCAGGCGAGCATCAGCGATCAAGAACCCCCGCAGCAGTCCAGGCCGGCCACCAACTACGTCGACCAATGCAAGAGCGCCCTGCTGCACCGACGCATCTGGGCAGTACCGTTGACCGCCGCCGGCACCCTGATCGTCATCGGGGAACTGGTGGCGTGGATGCGCGGCGACTCACCGAGTCTCCCCGAGCCGGGTTCGCCCGAACCAGCGAGTGCTCGGCCGCCCGCCCTCCCCGAAGAGGAATTCCACGAAGCGGCCGTGCTGGATCGCCGCTACCGTTCGCACCGGCCGCCCGCCCACGACACGACGTTGTGACACCTGGCTACCATCGGTTGCGAGGCTACTGAATTTCGTTGTGCGCCATCATGTCAACCCAGGATGTGATCGTGCGGACGCATGCACCGATATTGCCGATCTGGCATCCGCCAGCGCCAGAAATGCGTCGATCCACTCCTCGTAGTCGGCGACATCGCGTACGGCCGCGGCGATCTCGGCGTAGGCCTCCGGCCCGATCCACTCCAACCAGCGGTTGCACTGGAAGTTCAAGCTGCGGTCCGGGTGGAAAGTGTGGTATCCCGACGCGGGTCCGCGCAGGTCGAGCACCGGTGGGTGGATGGTCATGGCGGCTCCTAACGCAGGGTTACTTGCGATACGGTAGTCACCATTATTCGCTATCGCAAGTCTCCCTGCGATACTTTGGGGCGATGACGAGACCAAAGCCTTCGTTGGGCCGTCGCGGGGAGGCAGTACGCGCGGCGGTGCTGGACGCGACACTTGCCGAGTTGGTCGAGCACGGCGTCGACGGGGTGAGCGTCGCCGCAGTGGCGGCCAGCGCCGGCGTACACGAGACGTCGGTATACCGGCGTTGGCGCACGAGGGAAGACCTGATTGTCGACGCACTCCTCGAGCGCAGCGCAGCCGAAATTCCGGTCCCCGACACCGGATCGGTGCGCGGCGACCTGGTCGAGCTGTGCCGGTTGGTGATCGGATACCTGTCGGTGCCGCTGGGCCGGGCATTGGTCCGCATGGCGGCGCTCAACGTCGAGGATGAGTCCCTCGCGCGCGGTCGGGCCGACTTCCTCGCCTCGCGCCTGGCCACGATGCGGGTGGTGGTCGACCGGGCCGTCGAGCGTGGCGAACTGCCGGACCGCTCCGACGCTCGGCTGGTGCTGGAGATGCTCGTCGCGCCGCTACACATGCGGACGATCCTGACCGGGGAGCCTTTGACCGCGACTCTGCCCGAGCAGTTGGTCGACGTCCTGCTCGACGGGCTTCGACCCCGGGCGTGACGGCGCTGCCACCGGCTATCCACCGTTCGACCGACACCCAAATTCAGCCGTCAGGCCGTCGCGCACCCGTGGCGTGGCGGCCGACGATGAGCGCATGGACGAATCAGCGAACGTGCTCACCCGCGGCTGGTTGGACATGCTGATCGGCGCGGCCCTGCTCGTCGGCGCCCTGGTCGCGCTGTGCTTCCCGGTCTATCTCGGCTCATATGACAGGTACGGCATGCAGATCAACTGCGGCAACGGCTATTCCAGCCAGCTGTTGCAGGCGACGCTCGACGACCAAGAACAGGCGCAGCACGCCGCAACCAATTACGTCGACCAATGCAAGAGCGCCGTAGCGCACCGACGCGCGTGGGTGCTGCCTGTAGCCGGGC
Source organism: Mycobacterium branderi (assembly GCF_010728725.1). NCBI lineage: Bacteria > Bacillati > Actinomycetota > Actinomycetes > Mycobacteriales > Mycobacteriaceae > Mycobacterium > Mycobacterium branderi. The sequence goes on along the minus strand of NZ_AP022606.1, from coordinate 2,787,162 downwards.
TTGCGGTGTTGATCCTGATACCCGAGCTGGTGGCATGGGCACGCGGCGAGTCGTCGATGCCGGCTGGGCCGGCACTGGCACTGCGTGCCGACACGGACACGTCTTTGCAAACGGCCGAACTGCTGGACCGCCGGGAATGCTCGCACCGCGAGCGCGCCGCTAACACGACATTGTGACGCGGAAAAACGGCTAACCTCACGTGATGGACGGCGCTGTCCCGCACCGACAGCGAACAGCCGGACGCACTGCCGGCGAGTGGCATTGGGCGTGGGAGATCTACGTCGTAGTCCTTTGCTTTGCGACGATCGCGGCGGTACTGCTACCGAACAGCCGCGCCGGCAATCCCCTCGTCGTGACGGCGGCACTGGCGGTCATCGTGGTCTGCGTCCTGACAGTCGGTCGCCGAGTGCTTCGTTCCGGCGAGACGACCTGGCGGGCATGGGCGCTGGCCGGTGTGGTGGCAGCGGCGTCCCTGGTGGCGATGTGGTCCACGCCGGTGGCCGATACCGCGGTGCCGCTGGCGATCGCGGCCGTACCGGCGACGTATCCGATCGTTTACGCATCGTTGCCGATGTGGGCCGCACCGGTGGTGACGACCGCCGTCACGATCACGCCGATGATGTTCGTGCTCATCGCCGGACGGCCGGGATCGATGGACATCCGGCTGGTGATTTTCGTGACGCTGGTCGCTGCGGTCGCCGCCCCGGTGATCGGCACGTTGGGGGCTACGGCCACCCGGCAACGCGCGCGAATGGCCGCAATGGTCCGTGAGTTGGCGGCGAGCCGCGCCGAGAGCGCGCGGCTTTCCAGCGAGGCCGGTGCGGCGGTCGAACGCGAACGGCTGGCCCGCGAAATTCACGACACGCTCGCGCAGGGGTTCACCAGCATCGTGGCGCTGGCCCAGGCCGTCGAGGCCGAACTGGACTCCGATCGTGCCGCCGCCGACCGGCACCTCGGGTTGATCCGCACCACGGCACGGGAAAACCTGGCCGAAGCGCGGGCCATCGTGGCGGGGTTGTCCCCGACCGTCCTCGGCGAAGGCTCACTGGCCGCGGCGATTCGGCGTCAATGCGACAAACTCACCGCCGAGACCGGCATCGCGGTGAAGTTCTCCGCCGACCGCGACCTGCCCGCGCTGGGCATGGCCGCCGACGTGGTGCTGCTGCGCGCCACGCAAGAAGCACTCGCCAACGTCCGTAAGCACGCCCAGGCAACCACGGTGTGCGCCAAGCTGTCGGCCGCGGCCAACGGTGTTCGGCTGACATTGGCGGACAACGGAATTGGGCTATCGAGCGACCACCCCGACGGGTTCGGTCTGCGCGGCATGAAGGCACGGGTAGCGCAGGTGGGCGGGAAGATGCGGGTCTCCCGCACCCCGGGCGGCGGAGTCAGCATCGAAATTGAGGTTCCTGTATGACGACGGTATTGCTGGTCGACGATCATCCGGTGGTTCGGGAGGGCCTGCGCGGAATGATCAACGCCGAAACCGATCTCACCGTCGTCGGCGAAGCGGGCACTGGCGCTGAAGCGGTGGCGATGGCCGAATCATTGCGCCCGGACGTCATTTTGATGGATCTACGCATGCCCGACGTCGACGGCGTGACAGCGACCGAGCGCATTCTCGCCGCGCTGCCGAATACTCGGGTACTGGTGGTCACCACGTACGAGTCCGACGCCGACATCCTGCGGGCCGTCGAGGCGGGTGCGGCCGGCTATTTGTTGAAGGACGCGTCTCGCGCGGAGTTGGCCGAGGCGGTGCGTGATGCGGGCCGCGGCAAGACAGTGCTCGCACCGTCGGTGGCCGACCGCCTGGTGCGTTGGGTGCGCCAACCGGCGTCGCCGGCGTTGTCGGCCCGCGAGGTCGACGTGCTCGCGCTTGTCGCAAAGGCCAAGACCAACGCGGATATCGGGCGCGCACTGCACATCAGCGAGGCGACGGTGAAAACCCATCTGCTGCGGGCATTCAATAAGCTGGGGGTATCCGATCGTACGGCCGCGGTGACAACTGCAATGTCGTTGGGGCTGCTTACGTAAGTCGTGTCGGTGCGGGCACCCTGCCGCTCAGTCCAGGTACGGTAGCCGCCATGCCGATGCCTAAGCGGGCTCGCGTCGAGGATTATGAAGCCCCGAGCGCCGAATAACTGTCCACCGTTTGACGGATAGCCAATACAGCCGTCAGGAGGTCGCGAAACCTCAGGTGGTCCCGCAGTATCGGCTCATGGACTCCAACCAAGTGCGGGAAGCCGCCGCCGCACAGATCGCCAAGCACCGCCGTCTGCTGCGCACCGGCCGCTCCGGTCGGGTGCTCAGCGCCTTGATGCTGCCGTTGCTGCGATGGTCGCCACCGGCCGGATTCGGTGTGCTGACCACGACCGGCTGCAAGTCCGGCAAGCCAAGAAGCAAGTGCGTCCGGGTGATCCGCCGGGGCGAGCGCGCATACCTGGTTGCGCTTCGGCCGCCGCACGTCGCCGTGACTGCGCCTGACGCCGTTCACGCCTGGGTGCGGAATATCCGCGCCAACCCGACAGTGCGGCTGAGGATCCCCGACGGCACGTTCGACGGTGTGGCGCACGAGATCACCGATGCCGACCTGGCCACTGCGCGGGCTGCGATCTGCGACACCGTCAACCCGGTCGACTATGCCGAGTGCACGCTTCATCTGCGCGGGTTGCCTACTCACACGAAAATCCAAGAACTCCACCGCTATTGGTTCGACACCGGCATTCCGATCGTCATCGAACTGAAGGAGACAACCGCATGACAACACTCGCCGCCGCAGTGGACAGCGCCGCCAACCCGTATCTGAGCGGCAACTGGGCTCCGGTGCAACGGGAGATCACCGCAACCGATCTCGAGGTGACGGGCAACATCCCCGAATTCCTGGACGGCCGCTACCTACGCATCGGCCCCAATCCCCTCGGTGATCCGGATCCATGCCGGTATCAACCATTCCTTGGCGAGGGCATGGCGCACGGCCTGCGGCTGCGAGACGGCAAGGCGCAGTGGTACCGCAATCGTTGGGTGCGGTCGGCCGACGTTGCTCGCCGGCTCGGCGAGCAATGGCCCGGCGGACCACATTTGGGTGGTTTCGACTTCGCCGCCAATACAAACATCATCGGGCACGCCGGTCGGACATTCGCGCTCACCGAGGCGGGTGTGCGGCCATACGAATTGAGCGACGAGCTCGATACCGTCGGCCCGTCGGATTTCTGCGGAACGCTCTTCGCCGGCTACACCGCGCATCCCAAGCGGGACCCCGCCACCGGCGAGTTGCATGCCGTCTCATACAACCCCATGCAGGGCAGCCTGATTCGCTACACCGTCACCGGCGTCGACGGCAGGGTGCGCCACACTGTCGACATCAGGCTCGACGCGCAGACCATGATGCACGACTTTTCGCTGACCGAGCGCTACGTCGTGCTCTACGACCTCCCGGTGGTGTTGGATTTCAGCGCGGCGATGGCCCGCAAGCCGGCCAAGGCGGTGGCCAGGTGGCTGACCCGGTTCGTCGAGCGCCACCCCGCACCGGACTTTCTGCTGCGGACCGCCATGCGGGGATCGGAGCGGGGCGGCCCACCGAGCCTTCCGCTGCCTTATCGCTGGGCACCTGAGCGCCAAGCCCGGGTAGGGATCATGCCCAGAACCGGAACCGCGGCCGATGTCCGCTGGTTCGAGGTACAGCCGTGCTACGTGTTCCACCCGCTCAACGCTTTTGACGACGGCGACACTGTGGTCCTCGATGTCGTCCGCCATCCGACGATGTTCGCCAGCGCCGCCCAACCCATCCCGGACACTCAGACGCTGGATCGGTGGACCGTGAACCTCACCACCGGCACAGTGCGAGAGGAGCGCATCGACGACACGTCGCAGGAGTTCCCCCGCGTCGACGAGCGACTGGTGGGCCGGCGCCACCGCTACGGCTACGCAGTCGGATATGCGCCGGGATGGGCTGCGCTCACTGCGCCGGACGCGATCCTCAAGCACGACGTGGTGACCCGCTCTACCCAGGCGGCGTCATTCGGAAGCGGCCGCGAACCAAGCGAATTCGTCTTCGTCCCGTCCGCTCCGGACGCCGCTGAAGACGACGGCGTAGCGATGGGCTTCGTCTACGACCGCACCACCGACCGCAGCGATCTGGTCCTGCTCGACGCGCAGACATTGGAGCCGATCGCCACCGTGCACCTGCCGGCTCGAATACCGAATGGATTTCACGGCAACTGGGTACCGGCCGGAGGTTAACATCGCCCAATGGAAGGCGGCGCCGCGCATCCCAGCGAATGGCATTGGCTCTGGGAGGCCTACATCGCGGGTGTCTGTGCCGCCGCCATCGCCGCCGTCTTCCTGCTCAACGAGCGTTTCCCCGGCAACGCACCGACTGTCGCCGCGCTGCTGGCAGCGCTGGCGGCTTGGGCGCTGACCTTCGGGCGCGGTGTGCCCCGTTCGGGCGAACTCACCTGGCGCACAATCACATTCGTTGTCGTCGCGGTAGCGCTGCTGGTTGGGGCGATCGGGTTCTCGCGGGTGGCCGTCGCGGCGATACCGGCGATCTACCCGATTGTCTTTTCGGCTTTGCCGCTGCGAACCGCGATCGCGGCGAGCGTCGCGGTTGGCTTCGCCCCGCTGACGATCGACCTCGTGATGGATGGGCCGAGTTCACCGGACATCCCGGTGGCCGTCGCGATTACAGTGGTTGGCGCCTTTGCCGGCTCGGTGATCGGGATCATGGTGGTCACGGCCACCCGCCAACGCGCACAACTGGCAGGCCTAGTCAGCGAGTTGGAAGCCACCCGCGCCGAAGCCGAACGGTTGTCGCGGGCGGCCGGTATCTCAGCCGAACGGGAGCGGTTGGCGCGCGAGATCCACGACACGCTGGCCCAGGGGTTCACCAGCATCGGCGCCTTGGCGCAGGTCGTCGAATCCGAACTGGAATCCGACCCCGCCGCTGCGAGCCGGCACGTCGAACTGATCCGGACGACCGCCCGGGAAAACCTTGCCGAGGCACGGGGCATGGTGGCGGATCTGACGCCCGCCGCCCTGGAAGAGGGCTCGCTGGCCGCCGCGATCCAGCGTCAATGTGACAAGCTCAGCGCCGAGACCGGCATCGCAGTGAGCATGTCCGCCGACCGGGACCTGCCGGCGTTGGAGATGGCCAAAGATGTGGTGCTACTGCGCGCTGCGCAAGAGGGGTTGACCAATATTCGCAAGCATGCGCAGGCGACCGTGGTACGGGTTGAGCTGACGGCGTCCGATGGCAGTATTCGGCTTTCCTTGTCGGACAACGGTATTGGCTTGGCTGGCGACCACGCCGAAGGGTTCGGGTTGCGCGGGATGAGGGCGCGGGTAGCTCAAATCGGAGGCACGCTGACCGTGTCGCCCACATCCGGCGGCGGGACGACCGTCGAGGTCGATGTCCCGATCTGACGCGTCCCACCGGGCGGGTCAGCGTGCCGGCTTGTTTCCGCGCTTGCCGGTACTCTTCTCGTCCGACGCCCGCCCGCCCGCCAGTCGACCCAGCGTGGAAGCGCCCGGGATGTTGGACAGCGCCTTGAACACGTCATTGCCGGTCGCGACCAGCGCCTCCAGCTGCGGCAGTAAGCGGTCCATGGTTCGCAGCATGGGGTCGGCAAGCGCGATGTAGCGTTCCGCCCGATCGATCGTTGTGTTGAGACGCTCGGTCGCGGTCGCGAGGTTCTCCAACAGATCCGGCATTTGTGCGGCGATCTGAATAGAAGCCGGCGGAATGCGCATCACGCCGCTCGCGACTGACTGCGCCGTCTCCACGGCGGCCTGAGCGGCGGATTTGATGTCCCCAGGTTTCGGAACCTTTGGGTTGGTAGCCATGTCAGTAACTTTGCCGCACACCGGCGACGGTGTCTTGGCTTTGCTACGCCGATTCCACCGGTTCTTCGATCACCTGGTAGGCCGGGTCGACCATCGACATCGGGCGATTGCCGCCACCGCGCACCTTTCCGGTGACACGCAGCAGTTGGCCGGGCTGGACGTCGTCGCCGCGACCCGGGTGGAAGGTCACGCGGAGTTCTCCGGTGTCGTCGCCGACGACGATCCACCGAAATGTCCGCCGGCGCTTGGTGATGTCCTCGATCTGGCTCACCCGTCCTTCGACGGTGGCCCGCTGGCCTTCGATGAGCCCGCCCACCGGGATCACCGCCGACTCCCGCTCGGGGTGCTCGTATTGTTCGACAGTCTGCTGTTCACCACGCGAGATCCGCGCTTCGATCTTGTCCAGTTTGCGCGCGACCCGCTGCTCGAACAGATCGGGGAACGCTTCGGCGATCCGGGACTGCACGTCGTAGGGCACGATGGTGGCGGCCGCGTCCGGTATCCGGCTGACGGCCCGGGCGATCTTGTCCGCCGTGCGGTCATGGAGCAGCCGCCCGAGCAGCGGCGCGTAGGTACGACGCGGCAGCAGCACCGTCACGTTGGTGTCGGGATGCTCGCTCAGCGCCCGAAGCACCAGTTCCTGTGCCGCACGGGTGATCTGGCGATCCGGACAGTCGACGACGCGCAACCGGGTGTCGAGTTCGAAGCGGTCCCAGCGCTTGCGCAACTGCGCGGCGTGGGCCGCGTCCACCATGAAATGCACCGCGATCAACTCGTCGGCGCGCAGCCCTCTCCCGTAGCGCAGCGCCTCGATCACCGCGAGGTCGACGGAGTTGACGAAGACGAACACCCGATGCCGCGCGTACTTGACCAATTCGGGGCGGTCGGTTCGGAACATCTCGAGAATCGCGGCCTCGGCGCGATATTCCTTGTTCAGCCGCATCAAGGCCAGCACCATCAACGGGAAGACCACGACCACCAGCCAGGCGCCTTCGGTGAACTTCGCCACCGCGAAGATGCCGACGATGATCGTCGACAAGATCCCGGCGGAGAGGTTGATCACCAGCTTGTGCCGCCAGCCCGGCTGGCGGTGCGTCAGATGGTGTTTGGTCATTCCGTAGCCGGCCATCGAGAACCCGGTGAACACGCCGATCGCGTAGAACGGCACCAGTGCGTTGACCGAGCCGCCGGTGACAATCAGCAGCGCCACCGACAGCGCGGTAAGCGCGATGATGCCGTTGGAGAACACCAGGCGATGCCCGCGCTTGGTCAGCTGCCGCGGCAGAAAACGGTCCTCGGCAACAAAGCTCGCCAACGCCGGGAAACCGTTGAAGCTCGTGTTGGCGCCGGTGAACAAAATGGCCGCGGTCGATGCCTGAACCAGGAAATACAAGGCGTCGCCGACGATTCCGTGGCCGAACACCACCCGGGCGATCTCAGAGAGCATCGACGGGTACTCGTCGACATACGGGGTGGCGTGGGTGACATGCGCGAGGTAGGCCACGCCGGCCAACAGGAATCCCAGGATGCAGGCCATTGTGGTGAGGACGCGACGGGCGTTGACGCCCTGCGGCTTGCGGAAGACATTGACGGTGTTGGAGATGGCCTCCACCCCGGTCAGCGACGACCCTCCATTGGCGAAGGCGCGCAGCAACACCAGGATCGTCGCGCCCATCACCAGACCACTGCCCTGATGCACCGGCACCGCTCCGGGAATGTGCTGCGGGTCGTATGTCGGTAAGCCCCAGAAAAGGTGGCGGATCACCCCAACCACGATCGTCGCCGAGATCATGACGACGAAGGAGTAGGTCGAGATAGCGAACGGCAGGCCCGCCTCCCGCAACCCGCGCAGGTTGGCGTAACAGATCAGAAGTACCACGGCCACGGTGATTTCCAGGCTGTAGGGCCCGAGCGGTCGGATCGCCGACACCACCGCCACCGTGCCGGCCGCCGACTGCACCGCCACCGTGACCACGTAGTCGATCAGCAGTGCCGCGGCGGCGATCTGCGCCACCCGGGGCCCGAAGTTCTCCCGGGCAACCACATACGATCCGCCGGCGCGGGTGTAGGCCATCACCACCTGCCGATACGAGGCGGCCACCAACACCAGGATCAACAGAATGACGCCGGTGATCGGCAGCAGCAACGCGAACGCGGCCAGGCCCGCATGCGGCAGCAGTTCGATCATGATCTGCTCGGGACCGTAGGCGGTCGACGAGATGGCATCGGGTGAAAGCGCCCCCAGCGCAACGGGGTTCGACAGCCGTTCGGTGCTCAACTCCTCGGTGATCAGCGGCTTGCCGAGGAAGACCCGCTTGAAGACGTCGGTGATCGACAGCGGTATGCGCGGCTGGCCGGCAGGCGACGTCATCAGGCGGTGACCAGCGCGCCGTCGACGAGTTCGTCGAACCGTTCGATCGCCTCGTCGCTGTCGATGTCGATGCCCCGTAGCGGCCCGCGGTCGGCGAGATATCGCTGTGCGTACAATCGTGCGACCAGCGCTTTGCGCTCAGCCCTTCGTGTTTCGCGTTCCCAGGCGGCCTGCTCGGTGAGCAACGCACCGGCGTACACGTCGCCCATGAATTGCGCGAGCGGGAACAACCGCGCTTCGGCCACATCGCCCTCCAGCTTGGTCCATGCGGTGATCGCCGCATCCAGATCGCCGATGCGCCGGCTCACCAGATGTGTCGTCACGTCGTCGTCGGACACCGACACCGCATCGTGTAGCCGCTCCAGCAGCGGCTGGTGGGCCTGGATCTTCTCGATACCGCGGCGCACGTCCAGACACAGGATGTTGTCCGGTCCCTCCCAGATGGTGTTCACCTGCGCATCGCGCAATATACGTGCCACCGGCCAGTTTTCGATGTAGCCGTTGCCGCCGTGGATCTCGATCGCGTCCGAGGCCATCGTGATGCCCAGCCGGCACACCTTGAGCTTGGTGACGGGCACGGCGATGCGCTGACGCACCGCCCGGGGCTGACGGTGGTTGGCCAAGCCGGTGCCGTCGAACACCAGCGCCAGGGCGGCTTCGACGTCGACGATCATCTCGGCCAGCTTGCGCCGCATCAACGGTTTGTCGATCAGCCTGTCGCCGAAGGCTTCTCGCCGCTGCGCGTAACACAGCGACTCGGCCAGCGCGCGGCGTGCGTTGCCGACCGCGAACAGCGCGATACCCAGCCGCGCGGCATTGGTCAGCTCCATCATCCGGCCCAGGCCCTTGCCGTCGTGCGAGCCTTCATCGGACGGTTCACCGGAGAGCAGGAAGGCTTCGGCGTCAACGAATTCCACCTCACCGGAGGCCACCGACCGGGTGCCGAGCTTGTCCTTGAGACGACGGATGCGAATCCCGTTGCGGGACCCGTCGCGACGCGTCCGCAGCACCAGGAAGGTGGCCACGCCGCGGCCGGAGTCGGGCGCGCCTTCGGGCTTGGCCAACACCACGAACACCTGGCCGTCGCAGTTGGACGCAAACCACTTGAACCCATTAAGAAGCCACGCATCGCCGTGGCGGGTCGCCGTCGTCTCCAATGCGCCCAGATCCGAACCGCCGGTGCGTTCGGTGAGCAGCTGCGCGGTCTCGCCCTCCCACTCGCCGGTCTCGAACTTGGCCAGCACATGCTCACGCACGTCGGCCGGCGCGTAGGCCGCGACCAGCGACTTGACCATGCCGCCGCCGGTCCCCAGCGCGCAGCCCATGCCGATGTCGGCTTGGTCCAGCAGATAGTTAGCCGCGAACAACGGAATCGACGGGTTGACGCCTGCTTTGCGAGCGTCGTCTTTGAGCGCCTTGTGCGCGTCGAGCACCGCGCGTTTGGATTCGGTGAACGACGGCGGCTGCACCACGCGGCTGACGTCGTGGCCCCAGCGGTCGTAGCGCTCGAGCCGCGCCGGGTTGCGGTCGGTCTCCTCGGCCCATCGCGCCACCGGCCCGCCCATCAGCTCGCCGATGCGGTCCAGGTGCGGCTCGGCCACCGCCAGCTCGTCGGGCCGCAGGTAGTAGGCCATCGCGAATTGCAGGCTCGGATCGGTGCGATACCAGTTGAGCCCGACGGCTCCGGTGTAGTTCTGCGTGCGGTAGCGCTCGGATTTTTCCGGAGAGCCGAAGGGCAGCCGGTCCACCGCCTCGACGTCGTAGTCGCTCACACCTGCGACGGTATTACAGCCGCGCCACCGCCGCGGCGATCCGTTCGTCGGTGGCGGTCAGCGCCACCCGCACATGGCGTGCGCCCCGGGGGCCGTAAAACTCGCCGGGCGCGACCAGAATGCCCCGCTGCGCCAGCCAGCCGACGGTGTCGCGGCAGGGCTCGCCGCGGGTCACCCACAGATACAGCCCGGCCTCGGAATGATCGACGCTGAAACCGGCGGAGCGGAAGGCGGGCAGCAACAGTTCACGCCGACGCCGGTAGCGCTCGCGCTGCTCGCGCTCGTGGTCGTCGTCGTCGAGCGCGGCGACCATGGCGGCCTGCACCGGGGTGGGCACCATCATCCCGGCGTGCTTGCGCACCGCCAGCAGTTCGGCCACCACATGCGGATCACCGGCGACAAACCCCGCGCGGTAGCCGGCCAGCGACGAGCTCTTCGACAGCGAATGCACGGCCAGCAGACCGGTGTGGTCGCCGTCGCAGACCGACGGATCAAGGATCGACAGCGGCTCGGCGTCCCAGCCCAGCCCCAGGTAGCACTCGTCCGACGCCACCAGCGCGCCGCGCTCGCGCGCCCAGCCGACGACCTTGCGCAGGTGATCGACACCGAGCACCCGCCCGGTGGGGTTGCTGGGCGAGTTCACATACACCAGCGCCGGGGTCTGCGGCCCCAATTGGGTAAGTGAGTCGGCGTGCAGCGTTTGCGTCTCGGCCAGCCGCGCGCCGACGTCGTAGGTCGGGTAGGCCAGCTCGGGCACCACGATCAGGTCCGCGGCGCCCAGTCCGAGCAGCGTCGGCAGCCACGCGATCAGCTCCTTGGTGCCGATCACCGGTAGCACCGCCGTCTCGGTAAGCCCGGTGACGCCGAAGCGGCGGCTCAGCGCCTTGACGGCGGCCTCCCGCAACCGGGGGGTGCCGGCGGTGGTGGGGTATCCCGGCGAGGCACTGGCCGCGGCGAGCGCCTCGCGGATCAGCGGCGCAACCGGGTCCACCGGTGTGCCGACGGACAGGTCGACGATGCCGCCAGGATGCGAATCGGCCAGTGCGCGTGCGTCGTTCAGGGTGTCCCAGGGGAACACCGGCAGTAGAGCGGAGGCCGCCGACCGGCGGATCACTGTCTCGCTCAGTCGCCCTCGCCCTGTGGCGGCAGGTCCTTGACCACCTGCGGGTCGTTTTCGGTCATGCCGACCTTCGCCGCACCGCCCGGTGAGCCGAGCTCGGCGAAGAAGTCCGCGTTGATCTGGGTGTACTGGCTCCACTGCTCGGGCACGTCGTCTTCGTAGAAGATCGCCTCGACGGGGCAGACCGGCTCGCAGGCGCCGCAGTCCACGCATTCGTCGGGGTGGATGTACAGCATCCGAGCGCCCTCATAGATGCAGTCGACCGGGCACTCTTCGATGCATGCCTTGTCTTTGATGTCGACGCAGGGTTCGGCGATCGTGTACGTCACGAAGGTCTCCTCCAAGTGCTGTTCAATGACGCGGATCTGTTGGTTACTGATACTAGACGTTGCAGACAAAAAGCAAACACCGCACTGGCTATGCAACTAGTTGCATAGTAGGCTGCCCGGGTGGCCCTCACCCACGCGATCCTGGTCTCGCTGTCCGAGCAATCCGGCTCGGGCTACGAGCTGGCCCACCGATTCGACCGCTCGATCGGCTACTTCTGGACCGCCACCCATCAGCAGATCTACCGCACGCTGCGGGCGATGGAGGACGACGGCTGGGTGCAGGCGACACCTGTGGTCCAACAGGGTCGCCCGGACAAGAAGGTCTACACCGTGTCCGACGCCGGGCGCGCCGAGTTGGCCCGCTGGATCGCCGAGCCGCTCACCGGCCGGGGCAGTGCGCTGGCCGACACCCGCACCCGCGACGTGGCCGTCAAGGTGCGGGGCGCGGCTTACGGCGACGTCGCCGCGCTGCGCACCCAGGTCGCGGCCTTGCGTGCCGAACACGCCGAATTGCTGGACACCTACCGGGGATTCGAGAAAAGACAATTCCCCGATCCGTCGACGCTGCGCGGCGCTGCACTGCATCAATACCTGGTGCTGCGCGGCGGCATCCGCGCCGAGGAGAGCGCGGTCGATTGGCTCGACGAAGTGCTGGCCGCGCTATGACGTATCCAAACCTGTTGTCGCCGTTGGACCTCGGGTTCACCACGCTGCGCAACCGGGTGGTGATGGGGTCGATGCACACCGGGCTGGAAGACCGCGCCCACCACATCGACCGGCTGGCCGAGTATTTCGCCGAACGCGCCCGCAGCGGGGTCGGGCTGATCATCACCGGCGGCTACGCGCCCAACCGCACCGGCTGGCTGCTGCCGTTCGCCTCCGAGCTGGTGTCGTCAGCTCAGGCGCGCCGGCACCGGCGCATCACCCGGGCCGTGCACGACGCCGGCGGCAAGATCCTGCTGCAGATCTTGCACGCCGGTCGTTATGCGTACCATCCGTTTTCGGTGAGCGCATCGTCGATCAAGGCGCCGATCAACCCGTTTCGGCCGCGAGCGCTGTCGTCGCGCGGTGTGCAGACCACGATCGACGATTTCGCCCGCTGTGCCTCGTTGGCCCGCGAGGCGGGCTACGACGGCGTCGAAATCATGGGCAGCGAAGGCTATCTGCTCAACCAGTTCCTGGCGCCCCGCACCAACAAGCGCACCGACGCCTGGGGCGGCACACCGGAAAACCGCCGGCGGTTCCCGGTCGAAATCGTGCGCCGCACCCGTGCCGCCGTCGGGCCGGATTTCATCATCAGCTACCGGATGTCGATGGCCGACTATGTCGAGGATGGCCAGAGCTGGGACGAAGTCGTCGCGCTGGCAACCGAAGTCGAGGCCGCCGGGGCCACGCTGATCAACTCCGGGTTCGGCTGGCATGAGGCGAGGGTGCCGACGATCGTCACCTCGGTGCCGGGCGGCGCGTTCGTCGACATCAGCCACGCCGTCGCCGGCCACGTGAGCATTCCGGTGGTGGCGTCCAACCGGATCAACATGCCGCAGGCCGCCGAACAAATCCTCGCCGACACCGATGTCGCGTTGATCTCGATGGCCCGCCCGCTGCTGAGCGACCCGGAGTGGGTATTGAAAGCCGCCGCCGACCGCGCCGACGAGATCAACACGTGCATCGCATGCAATCAGGCGTGTCTGGACCATGCGTTCGCGCACAAGGCGGTGTCGTGCCTGCTCAACCCGCGGGCCGGCCGCGAGACGCAGCTGGTGCTCGCGCCGACGCGGCGTGCGCGCACGGTGGCGGTAGTGGGGGCCGGGCCGGCGGGCCTGGCCGCCGCGGTCAGCGCCGCGCAACGCGGCCACCACGTCACGCTGTTCGAGGCCAATGACTTCATCGGAGGCCAATTCGACTTGGCCCGAAGGATTCCCGGCAAAGAGGAATTCAGCGAGACGATCCGGTACTTCACCACGATGCTGGCCAAACACGGCGTTACTGTGCGGCTGGGCAGCCGGGTGTCGGTCGAAGAGCTGAGCGGCTACGACGACGTCGTGCTGGCCACCGGTGTGGCACCGCGGATCCCGTCGATCCCCGGGATCGAACACCCGATGGTGCTGACCTACGCGGAAGCCATCACCGGCGTCAAGACGGTGGGTAAGAGCGTGGCCGTGATCGGCGCCGGAGGTATCGGATTCGACGTCAGCGAGTTCCTGGTGACCGAGTCCTCGCCGACACTGAACCTCAAGGAGTGGAAGGCCGAATGGGGTGCGGCCGATCCGCAAGAAGCCCGCGGCGCGCTGGTGGCGCCGATCCCGTCGCCGCCGGCCCGCGAGGTGTACCTGCTGCAGCGCAGCAAGGGCCCGCAGGGCACGCGACTGGGCAAGACCAGCGGGTGGGTGCACCGGGCATCGTTGAAAGCCAAAGGCGTGCAGCAGCTTTCCGGGGTGAACTACGAACGGATCGACGACGACGGGCTGCACATCAGCATCGGGTCGCGGCGGCAACTCCTCGCGGTGGACAACGTGGTGATCTGCGCCGGCCAGGAGCCGGTGCGCGACCTCGAAGAGGGCTTGCGCCACAACGGAATTCAGCCGCACATCATCGGCGGGGCGGCGCTGGCCGTGGAGCTGGACGCCAAGCGCGCGATCCGGCAGGGCACCGAGCTGGCAGCCCGGCTGTAGCCGCCCTTATCGCGCGAGCTGACGCTACCCGCTGAACAGGCCCACGGTTCGGCCCTCGGCGATGGCCGCATCGGCGATCGTCTTGGTCGCTTCTTGCGCGGGAGTGGTCGGCGCCAAGGCCAATGGTTTGTTCAGGGCATACAACTGGAACCGGTAGTGGTGCACCCCGCTGCCGGCCGGCGGGCACGGCCCGAGATACTCCGGCTTGCCGGCGGAGTTCAGGCTGACGCTTGCTCCCTGCGGCAGCGGCCCCAGCTCGGTGGTCGACGCCGGAATGCCGGTGACCACCCAGTGGACATACAGGCCGGACGGCGCGTCGGGGTCGTCGACGACCAAGGCCAGCGACTGGGCACCGGTCGGCACGTTCTGCCACCGCAGCGGCGGCGGCACATTGCGGCCCTTGCAGGAGTATTCGTTCGGAATCTGCGTGTTGTCGGCGAACGCGGGACTGCTCACCGCGAGCTTGGCGGCTTTGGGCGTCGTTACCTGGTTTTGCGGATTCTCTTTTGCTCCGCTGCAGCCGGGGAGCATCAGAATCAGCACCGCAAGAGCGGCCAACGCCGGTCTCATCCCCGTGTGTATACCCGCTCGGCAGTAGCGAGTAAAGGCCTAGTACCCGGCCAGCAGACTTCGCACGCGACCCAGCGTTTTCGGCCCGACGGTGCTGCAGATCCGCGACGGGTCTGCAGGCCGTCGTCCCCACAACAGCAGGACACGGGCCGCCGCGTCCGTTTCCAGCGTGGCCGGCCCGTCGGGGTCAGCGAGTTCGATTCGGACCGAACCGTTTTCGGCCGCGACGACGACGTCGTCGGTGCCGGGTACCCGCAGCCGGGCCTCGATGCGCTCCCCGGGCTCCAGCCGCTTGGCGCCCTTGACCAGCAGCGGCTTTCCCACCGCGATCACACTGTGGGTCGTCATCCAGGGTTCGCCCAGCCGGGCCTGTGCCGCGGCGTCGTCGCCGGTGACGTCCCAGCTGTGCAGCGCGAGTTCTTCGCGCATGTGCTCGGCGAACCACGGCACCTTCATCGTTCGACCGGTCCAGGCCACGTCGGCGTCGGCGGGAACCCGGTCGGCGGCTTCTGCGACCTCGTTGAGCGTGGCCATCCGGTCCTGCAGGGCGTTCCACAGATCCGCGTCGTTCATCGCGCGCAGCGGTCCTTCGCGTTCCTCGAAGCTGCGGGTGCCGACGGGCTGGCCTTCCAGGTGCCCGCGCAGCACCCGGGCCAGTTCCTCGGCATTGCCGGCCTGATGGATGACGATGTCCCGCACCGTCCAGGCCTCGCACCACGTGCCGGCGTCGGGCCGGCGCTGCTGCACGGCATCGACGAACGGTTGCCACTCCGGAAATCGGTCAGTGTCGATCTTTGCGCGCACGACAGAGGTATACCCCTTGCCGCCGGTGGGCGCACATGTGGCCGAAAGGTGACTATGCCGCCAGCGGGGCGTACGTCGTGGTGCGCTGACGGGCGGGACGGCCGATGCCCTCGGCGATTGCGACCAGCTCCGCGACGGTCTTGGCCGAGCCGTGTTCAGAGCCGGCCATCCGCGAGATGGTCTCCTCCATCAGCGTGCCGCCCAAGTCGTTGGCCCCGCCGTTGAGCATGACCTGGGTGCCCTGGGCGCCGAGCTTGACCCAGCTGGTCTGGATGTGAGAGATCCTGCCGTGCAACATTATCCGGGCCAGAGCATGCACTGCCCGATTGTCACGGTAGCTGGGTCCCGGCCGCGACGCACCGGCCAGATACAGCGGCGAACTCTGATGCACGAACGGCAGCGGCACGAATTCGGTGAAACCCCCGGTGCGGTCCTGGATTTCGCGCAGCACGTTGAGGTGGCCCACCCAATGCCGGGGGTTGTCGACGTGGCCGTACATCATGGTCGACGACGACCGCAGCCCCACCTCGTGTGCGGTGGTCACGATTTCGATCCACAACGAGGTGGGCAGCTTGCCCTTGGTGAGCACCCAGCGCACCTCGTCGTCGAGAATCTCGGCGGCGGTGCCGGGGATGGTGTCCAGCCCGGCCTCGCGCAGGCTGATCAGCCACTCCCTGATCGAAAGCCCGCTGCGGGTAACGCCATTGGCAATCTCCATCGGCGAGAACGCATGCACGTGCATCGACGGCACCCGCTGCTTGACGGCGCGCACCAGATCGGCGTAGCCGGTGACCGGCAACTCCGGGTCGATGCCGCCCTGCATGCACACCTCGGTCGCCCCGGCGACATGAGCCTCCCACGCCCGGTCGGCGACCTCGGCCGTCGACAGCGAATACGCGTCGGCGTCACCCTTGCGCTGGGCGAACGCGCAGAACCGGCAACCGGTGTAGCAGATGTTGGTGAAGTTGATGTTGCGGTTCACCACGAACGTCACGTCGTCGCCGACCGCATCGTGGCGCAGCGAATCCGCCAGCGCCGCAACAGCGTCCAGCGCGGGGCCATCCGCACAAGCCAACGCGAGGTATTCCGCATCGCTGAGGCCGGCCGGGTCGCGCTCGGCTGAGCGCAGCGCCGCCAACACATCGGTGTCGATGCGTTCGGGGGCGCGGGCCGCCAGCTCGTACACATGCGCGCGGATCGAATCCCAGTCCCCGAAAGCACTGTCGAGGTCACTGCGGGCATCCGCAGCACGGCCCGCCACATCGATGGCCGCGTGCAGATCCACCCGGCCGGTGGACGCCACGTCGTCGGGCTCCTGCCACGGCAAGCCGACCGGGTTGACGTCGCGGGCCCAACCCGTGGCCGGATCGGCTAGCGCCGCAACATGTTCGCGTACCCGCGGGTCGATCCACGCGGCCCCGGCCTGCACGTACTTGGGGTGCGCGGTCAGCCGCTGCACCAGCTCGTAGCCCGCCTCGGCCGTCACCGCGGCCAGCTCGTCCAGCGCGGGCCACGGCCGTTCCGGGTTGACGTGGTCGGGTGTCAGCGGCGAGACGCCGCCCCAGTCGTCGACTCCGGCGGCGATCAGCGCCAGGCACTCCTCGCGCGACACCAGGTTCGGCGGCGCCTGGATGCGCATGCCAGGACCGAGCACCAGTCGCGCGACGGCCACCGTCGCAACGAAGTCGTCGATGCCGGCGTCGGGCACCGCGGCCATCGCGGTGTGTTCTTTGGCCCGGAAGTTCTGCACGATCACTTCCTGGACATGGCCGAACTCCTTGTGCGACTTGCGGATCGCATGCAACGTCTCCGCTCGCTCAACCAGCGTTTCGCCGATGCCCACCAGCAGGCCCGTGGTGAACGGAATCGAGAGCCGCCCGGCATCGGTCAATGTGCGCAGCCGCACCTCGGGGTCTTTGTCCGGACTGCCGTAGTGGGCGAGCCCGCGAGTCTCGAACAGCCGCCGCGACGTCGTCTCGAGCATCATGCCCATCGACGGCGCTACCGGCTTGAGCCGCGACAGCTCAGCCCAGCTCATCACGCCCGGATTCAGGTGCGGCAGCAGGCCGGTTTCCTCCAATACCCGGATCGCCATCGCCCGCACGTAGGACAGCGTGGAGTCGTAGCCGCGTTCCTCGAGCCATTCCCGCGCCTCGGGCCAGCGATCCTCGGGCCGGTCACCGAGCGTGAATAACGCTTCCTTGCAACCGAGTTCGCCGCCGCGCCGGGCGATGTCGAGGATTTCGTCGGGCTCCAGATACATGCCGGCACCCCGCGCCCGCAGCTTGCCCGGAACGGTCACGAACGTGCAGTAGTGGCACGTGTCCCGGCACAGATGCGTCACCGGGATGAACACTTTGCGCGAGTAGCTGATAGGCAGCCGTCCACCGGGGCCTCGCCGTCCCGCCGATTCCAGCCCTGCGTCGCGCACCCGCGCGGCGCTGTGGCACAGGTCGGCCAGATCTTCGCCGCGTGCGGTCATCGCGGTTGCGGCTTCGTCGACGTTCAGCGCGACGCCGTCGCGGGCCCGCCGCAACACTCGGCGCAGCGCAGACGACGGCACCACAGGGGTCGGCAGGTCATCCGGGGTCAACGGCACGTTGGTGTAACTTCCGCCCGATCGAATTTCATCCGCAGTCCTGCCATAGGGGCCAACAGTAATCCCGGGCCGCACCGCTAGGTCTGGTCCCCCGACCTCTGCGCCCTTCGCCGCCACAGCACCCAGCCGGGTGGCAGCACACCGAGCACGATCAGCAGCAGCGCGCCGTAGGCCATGACTCCGCGGCCGCCCAGGATGACGTCGTCGCCGGGGCCGCCGAACGTCATCGCCGCAACCGTCAGCAACCACGTCCACAGCGGCAGCGCGGCCACCCGCACGGACGTGGTCCACCGTTCGGCCGCCCACACCAGCGCCGCGTTGACCAGGCCACTGATCAACGCACTGACGGGAAACGGAACGGAGCCGATGTAGGAGGGCAGCAGCAGCGCGCCGGCGATTGCGGAGAGAATGCCGTCGACGGCCAGCAACGTGAGGACGACGAGGCGAATGGCGGGATCCGTCGCGCCGGTGTCGTCGACCGGTCCGGCGCTCGGCTTGGTGGTGGTCAGGTGGGAATGCTGTCCAGTTGCGCGACCAGCGATCCGATTACCCACTGGAAGCTGTCGAGTCGGTCCTGCCAATGCTGCTGGTTGTAGTCCAGATCAGGATCCATCCCAAGTCCTTCCTCGGCTGCCTGGTCAGCAGCCTACCGCGTGGCCGAGTCCGGCGAGCAGATCGGTTTCCCAGCCGCGTTCGTCGCGCGCTCCCGCGGCGCCACCGGCCAGCACGTAGTGCTCCTGGCCGAGGATGGGCAGGGCCAGATTGTTCGACAACGCGCACGCTCGTCCGGTCGGCCCGACGACCACCTGGGTGGCGTGCGCGGCCAGCGCCGCCCGCTTGGCCGGGAGCGCGTGCTCGGCGTCGACGACGGCGTCGATGTCCTCGTCGGCGTAGCCCATACCGTCGAAGTCCGAGACTTCGCCGGTCGGCAGCGTCCATTCGGGCCGCAGATCGTCGGGCGTCAGCGCGGCCCAGCCCGCCAGGAAGGCACTTCTGGCGATGACGGTCCAGTAGAGCTTCGGCACCGACCAGGGCGCGCCCGGATAGTCGTCGGTGCCGGCGGCCGCGACCGCGGCCGTGGTGACGACATGGGCGTGGATGTGGTCGGGGTGACCGTATCCGCCGTTGGGGTCGTAGGTCACCACGATGTGCGGGCGCAGCTGGCGAATGAGCGCGACGAGTGCGCCGACGGCTTCGCGTTCGTCGGCGTCGACGAAACGCTGCCGGCGGCGCGACGGCGTGCCGGCCATGCCGGAGTCACGCCAGCGTCCCGCACCGCCCAGGAAGATCGGTTCGCCGACGCCCAGGGCTTGCAAGGCTGCGGTGAGCTCGCCAATGCGGTAACCGCCGAGCTGGTCGGCGTGATCGACCGCCAGCTGCGCCCAGCGGTCGCCGATGACCTCACCCTCCTCGCCGAGCGTGCAGGTGACGACGTGCACCTGGGCGCCGCGCGCGGCGTAGTGGGCGATGGTGGCGCCGTTGGTCAGGGTTTCGTCGTCGGGATGCGCGTGCACGAACAACAGTCGCGGCGTCTCCTGCATGCAGGCACCATACCCAGTGCAAAACGCTTGGGCCGCAGCCATAGTCCGACGCCAACCGTCCGCAAAAAGAAACGCTAACGACTACTATCAGGGAATGGGCCAGCAGAGCAGCACGATCCGCACCCGCCGGCGCGGTAAAGAACTCGAGCACGCGCTGTACGACGCTGCGCTGGCCGAACTGACCGCCGTGGGCTACGCCGGGCTGACCATGGAGGGGATCGCCGCGCGGGCCCGCACCGGCAAGGCTGCGCTATATCGCCGTTGGCCGAGCAAGTATGCGCTGGTGCAGGACGCGCTGCTGTATGCGCTGCCGCCGTTGCCCGAGCCGCGCGAGGACCGGTCGGCCCGGGAGAACCTGCTCGTCGTGTTCACCGCGCACTGCGACGTGCTGGCCGGCAAGACGGCGTTTCCCAGCCTGGCCATCATGGGCCAGCTCATTCACGAACCCGAGCTTCGCGCGATCTTCGCCGACGCGGTGGTGACGCCCCGCCTGCGGATCATCGAGTCGATCCTGCGCGCGGGCGAGCAGAATGGCGAAATCGACCCCGCGACGCTGACTCCGCTGACGGCGCGGGTGGGCCCGGCGTTGATCAACCAGCATCTGATGCTCACCGGCGCCCCGCCGAACAAGCGTCAACTCTTACGCATCGTCGATACCGTGATCCCGCTTTCGGCGCCGGCGCACGTCTAATTACGTTGCGCCGCAAAGCAGTTACTGCGCCGTCTTCACCCACTGTCCGGCGTCGCCGACGATACCCACCGGGACCGCTCCGGACAGGCTCACATTGAGCACGCTCGGTCCGGCCGCAACGATCGTGGTGTCCTGCAGGATCGGCAGCACCGTCGACATGTTCCACAGTCGCGGCTCGACGGCGTTGATCACGTCGTTGATGTTCTTCGTGCCGTTCAGCGCGGCATCGATATTCGACTGAATGCTGTGGTCGCAGATCCCGGTGATGTTCGACGGCGCCTGCACCAGCGCACCGGGCTCCGGTGTGCGGCTCGCTGTGGTCGGCGTCTGGCTTCCGGCGGTGGGCGCCGGCGCCGGCTTGGACGTCGGCGACGTGTCCGATGCGGTGACCGGCGCCGGCGCCGACGTCGACACCGCCGTCGCCTCCAGCGCGGGACAGCCGAACCGCGACGCCAGCAGCGTCGCCAGGTTTCCGCCGGCTTGGCGCCACCCGACGATGGCATCGACCCGATTGTCGACCAGCGCGTCGCGGTAGAGCACCACCGGATCGAGCCCCAGCACGGTCGCGGCGATGCCGACGTTGCGTAACTGGTCGGCGGCGGTGTTGGCGACGGCGACCGCGGTCGGATCGTTCGACGCCACACCGATGACCAGGGACAGCTGATTTCCGTCCTTGCTGATCCGGCCGCGGGTGACCTCCGGCGGCCCGGTGTTCGCCGGCGCGGTGCCATCCGGTGGCGCCACCGCCGGGGAGGTGTCGTTTTCGATCTGGTACCCGGCCGACTGCAGCAGCCCCAGCGCGGTTGCCTGGCTCATTGCCGGCGGCGCCGTCGGCACATAACCGGGGTCGCTCGGCGAGCGGATCTGCGCCTGGTCCAGCGTGACGGTGTTGTCGCTGCCGGCTCCCACGGCGGCGAGCAGGTCGACGTCGAGCAGCCCGAAAATCGCTTTGCGCACTTGGGAATCCGCCAGCTTGGGCACGTTCGCGCGCAGCGTGAGCTGCATGACCCGCGGTGTCATGATCCGGGCGGTCCGCACGTCCGGGATCGCCGACAGCTGCGCGAAGGCCGCCGAACCGCCGTGCACCTGGGCCACCTGGGTATCGCCGTTGCGGATGGAGTCGGCCAGCGCCGCCGGAGCCCCCGCCCGCCGGAACAGGATCAGGTCCGGTTTGGCCGGCGGGCCCCAGTACCGGTCGTTGCGGGCGAGCAGTATCTCGTCGCGCTGTGGGTCGATGTTTTCCACCCTGAACTGTCCGCCGGTGACCGGCAGGGCACGCACCAGCCCGGCGGGGAAACCGCCCGGCACGTCCTTGACGATGTGGGCCGGCAGGATGTTGCTGAACAGCTCCCGCCAGGCCGGATACGGCCGGGAAAACGTGACCACGGCCTGCTTGCCGCCGTCGATCGACTGCACGCCGGTGATCAGGTCGTAGCCGGCCGGGTCCACCACACCGGGCTGGCCGACCATCTGCCGCCACAGGTACCAGAAGTCGTCGGCGGCGATCGGCGCGTTGTCGGTCCACGACGCCTCGGGCCGGATCTTGTAGGTGACCGTGAACGGGTTGTCGTTGGTCACGTCCGCCGATACCAGCAGCGTCGGGTCCATCTCCCAGCGCGACCCGGTCGGGGTGTTCGGGTCAGGCACGGGCCGGAACGCGCTTGGCAGCACCAGCGCGCTGATCGCCGCGTTGACTGCTGACAGATCGGACACCAGGTGCGGATTGAAACCGGCGCCAATCGAGTCGATGCCCATGATGATCTGCGTGACCCGATGCGGCGGCGGAGCGGTGCTCTTCGACGTCTCGGTGCTCTGCGGCGCCGGCGGCGGGCTAACCGTGCAGCCCGAGACCAGCAGCGCCAACGACGAGATCAGCGCGCCGATCCGGAACCGGGTGCGGCGGGCTGGTTTCGGCACGCCCCACAGGGTATCGGGATGCGGTCGGGGCGATAGCCCCATCTACGCCCGGGCCTTGGCGCGGGCGCGGCTGCGGGCCCGGGCGGTGGCGTCCAGTTCGACCTTGCGGACGCGCACCACCTCCGGCGTCACCTCCACGCACTCGTCGGGCCCGCAGAACTCCATGGCCTGCTCGAGGTCGAGCTCGATCGGCTTGGCCAGCGTCTCGATGACGTCGGCGGTCGACGAGCGCATGTTGGTCAGTTTCTTCTCGCGGGTGACGTTGATGTCGAGGTCTTCGGGCCGCGGGTTGACGCCGACGACCATGCCCTCGTAGGTGTCCTGCCCGGGCTCGACGAAGAATTGCCCGCGATCGGCCAACTGCAGCAGCGCGAACGGCGTGATGGTGCCCGAGCGGTCGGAGACCAGCGACCCGGTATGCCGGGACCGGATCTCACCCGCCCACGGCTTGTAGCCGTCGAACACCGCGTTGCCGATGCCGGTGCCGCGGGTCTCGGTGAGGAAGTCGGTGCGCCATCCGATCAGCCCGCGGCTGGGCACCACGAAATCCATTCGTACCCAACCTGTTGCGTGGTTGGCCATCTCCACCATCCGGCCCTTGCGGGCGGCCATCAGTTGGGTGATCGCGCCGACGTACTCCTCAGGGCAGTCGATGGTCAACGCCTCGAACGGCTCGTGCAGCTTGCCGTCGATGGTCTTGGTCACCACCTGCGGCTTGCCGACCGTGAGCTCGAAGCCCTCCCGGCGCATCTGCTCGACGAGCACGGCCAGCGCCAGCTCGCCACGGCCCTGGACCTCCCAGGCGTCGGGGCGGCCGATGTCGAGCACCCGAATCGAGACGTTGCCTACTAGCTCGGTGTCCAACCGCGACTTGACCATTCGCGCGGTCAGCTTGTGCCCGGACACCTTGCCCGCCAGCGGCGAGGTGTTGGTCCCGATGGTGACCGAGATGGCCGGCTCGTCAACAGTTATGCGCGGCAACGCTTTCGGTTCCGCAAGGTCGGCGAGCGTGTCGCCGATCATGATGTCCGGGATGCCGGCGACGGCGACGATGTCGCCGGCGATGGCCTCCTCGGTCGGTGAGCGCTCGACGCCCTCGGTGGCCAGCAGCTCGGTGATCTTCGCAGTGGCGGGGCCGATTTCACGCAACCACGCCACCTGCTGGCCCTTGCGCAGCCGGCCGTTGTAGATGCGGACCAGCGCCAGCCGGCCCAGGAACGCCGACGCGTCGAGGTTGGTCACCAGTGCCTGCAGCGGTGCGTCCGGGTCACCGGACGGCGGTGGAATGTGTTGCAGCAGAACGTCGAACAGCGGATCGAGGTTGTCGCCGTCGGGCACCTGCCCGTCGGCGGGCTGCGCCGTGCTGGCCACCCCCGCGCGCCCGGACGCGTACAGCGTCGGCAACCCGAGTGCTTCCTCGGCGGCCTTGGCGGCCTCGTCGTCGAGATCCGCGGCGACGTCGAGCAGCAGGTCGTGGCTGGCCTCGACTACTTCGGCGATCCGGGCGTCGGGCCGGTCGGTCTTGTTGACGACGAGAATCACCGGCAGATGCGCGGCCAGCGCTTTGCGCAGCACGAACCGGGTCTGCGGCAGCGGGCCCTCGGAGGCGTCGACCAGCAGCAGCACCCCGTCGACCATCGACAGGCCGCGCTCCACCTCCCCGCCGAAGTCGGCGTGCCCGGGGGTGTCGATGACGTTGATCACGGTCACCGTCCCGTCGCTGTGATGGCGGTGCACGGCGGTGTTCTTGGCCAGGATCGTGATGCCTTTTTCCCGCTCCAGGTCGCCGGTGTCCATCACGCGTTCGGTCAGGCCGCCTCGTTCGTGCAGCGCTCCCGACTGCCGCAGCATGGCGTCGACCAGGGTGGTCTTGCCGTGGTCGACGTGCGCGACGATGGCGACGTTACGGAATTGCACCGGGCGATTCTGCCAGGCTGCCGGCTTCTCGCCCAATCTGGCCGATGCTGAGCCGTTCGACCTCTTCGGCATGCATCGCGGTCAGCGCCTCGAGGCGCTCGGCACCGTCATCGGTGAGCTGCAGGCGGATCACCCGGTGATCGTCGCTGTCGCGCACCCGCGCCACCAGCCCGGCGGCCGCGGCCCGCTGGATCAGCTCACCGGCGCTGTGGTGGCGCAGCAGCAGGTACTCCGCCACATCCCCGATCGTCGGCCCGCGCCGGTCGGCATGGCCGCGGATCGCCAGCAGCAGCTGGTGCTGCATGGGTGTCAGCCCGGCAGCCTGGGCCTGCTCGGCGCTCCACCGCTCGAACCGGCGCAACTCGGTCCGTAGCCGCAGCAACCGTGCGTAGACGTCGTCGGGCAGACCCATATCTGCCACGATATGACGCTCGAGCTACCAGCCGCGGCGGCGCGGCGCGGACCCCACCAGCTGGTCGCGGCCGCGAACCGCGTCGCGGCTGCGGTAGACGATGTAGGGCCGGAACAGGTAGGCGACCGGCGCACTGAAGGCGTGCACGAGGCGGGTGAACGGCCACAGCGCAAACAGCGCCAGCGCGATCGTCGCGTGCACCTGGAAATACAGCGGCGCCTGGATCATCAGGTCACCACGTGGGTCCAGGATGAAGATCGACCGGAACCAGATCGACACGTTCTGGCGGTAGTCGTGTAGCTCGCCGTAGTGCGTCGCGCCCATCAGCGTGCAACTCATACCGGCCACCATCGCGGCCACCAGCACCGGGTACATCAGCTTGTCGCTCAGGCTGGTGGCAAGGCGCACCGGTCCGCTGCGCCATCGCCGGTAGATCAGCAACCCGATCCCGATCAGCGCGGCGATGCCGGCGGGAACGCCGAGAATCAGCGCCTGCAGGTGGTAGAAGTGGTCGCTCATCCCGATGTCCTCGGTCACCCACTCGGGAATGCACAGGCCCACGACGTGGCCCATGATCACCACCAGGCTGCCGAAATGGAAAAGCGGGCTGCCGATCGACAGCAGCCGCGATTCGTAGATCTGTGAGGAGCGGCTGGTCCAGCCGAACTGGTCGTAGTGGTAGCGCCACCAGGTGCCGACCCCGGCGATCGACAGCGAGACGTAGGGCGCCACGTCCCAGAAGACCTCGAGCAGTTTGGTATTGGCCAATTCAGTTCCCGCCGGTTCGCTTGGGTGGCACGGTCAATGTGAACGGTTGCAGCCCAACGGCTTCGGCGGGCGGACCGGATTCTGCGAGCCGGCGCGCCCGCTGCACGTCCTGATCGGTGACCGGCGGCAGCGTCTCGCACACGGCGGCAATCGCATGAGCGTAGGGTGAGTCCGCTTCGGTCAGCGCCTGCAGAAGCACGTCGATGGGCACCCGGTGCTCGATCAGCAGCCGCCGGCCAGCCTCGGGGTCGACGGTCGCGGCGAACTCGAGCACCACCGGAAGGTGGTCCGGCGCTTCACTTTTCGGCGGCTCGACGCCCGCTTCGCGGTAGGTGCTCGCGAACGCGAGCATTTCGCGGCCGCGGTTGCGGGTGTCGCCGGCGGTCCAGTAGGTCAGATACATCGTCGAGCGGCGGCGCATGTCGAAGGTTTCGACATAGTCAGCGGCGGCGGCCAGCGGATCGGCGGCCCGAAGCGCAGCGACGGTGCGCGCCAGCAGCTTTCGCGCCGGCCCGTCGATGTGGCTCAGCAGCCCCTCGACGGTGTCGAGCCGCTGGTCGCGGTGCTCGTCGGGATAGGCCAGCAGCAGAGAAGCCGCCTGCCACACCAACCGGTCGGCCAGCGCGGGTCCCCGCGATCTGCTCAGCAGCTTCATTGCTTCTGCTCTTCGGGAAACATCCCGGCCGGCACGTCGCCGCCATCCCAGTTCAGCAGGTTCGTTCGCGACCGTGGACGTGTCGCGTGGAAGCTTTCGACGGCGACCGGCACAGGGCCGTCGGGCGGGTTGGCGAACGGACCCGCCTCGTACATCCCCGGACCGCCGTCACCCGACAGCGAACATTCCAGGTCGTGAGCGGCGGCAGGGATCTCGCCGGTGTAGGCGGTCGGGATGACGTAGCGCTCTTCGTATTTCGCGATGGCGAGCAGCCGGTACATCTCGTAGATCTGCTCTTCGGTCATGCCGACGGACGCCGGAATGTGTGGCTGCGTCTCGCGGCCCAGGTTGATGTCGCGCATGTAGGAGCGCATCGCGGCCAGCCGGCGCAGCACGTCGTCGACGGGCTTGGTGTCACCGGCGGTGAACAGCTCGGCGAGGTAGGCGATCGGGATGCGCAGCGCTTCGATGGCACCGAACAGGTTGCCGACGTCTTCGCCGTCGTGGCCGTCGCGGCTGACCGCGTCGACCACCGGTGACAGTGGCGGGATGTACCAAACCATCGGCATGGTGCGGTATTCCGGATGCAGCGGCAGCGCCACCTTGTAGGTGTTGATCAACGCGTAGACCGGCGATCGCTGGGCGGCCTCGAGCCAGTCGTCGGAAATGCCTTCCGCTTTGGCGGCCGCGATCACCTCGGGGTCGTTGGGGTCCAGCAGGATTTCACACTGTGCCTCGTAGAGGTCGGCGTCGTTTTCCACCGACGCCGCTTGCAGCACCTTGTCGGCGTCGTAGAGCACCAAACCCAGGTAGCGCAGCCGGCCCACGCAGGTTTCCGAACAGATCGTGGGCAGGCCCACCTCCATGCGCGGGTAGCACAGCGTGCATTTTTCGGCCTTGCCGGTCTGGTGGTTGAAATAGACCTTCTTGTAAGGGCATCCCGACACGCACATCCGCCAGCCGCGGCAGCGGTCCTGGTCCACCAGCACGATGCCGTCCTCGCTGCGCTTGTACATCGCGCCCGACGGGCACGACGCCACGCATGACGGGTTGAGGCAGTGCTCGCAGATCCGCGGCAGGTAGAACATGAAGGTCTCTTCGAGCTTGACCTTGACCTCGTCGCTGACCTTCTTCAGGATCGGGTCTTTTTGCTGCGTCTCCAACGATCCGGCGAGGTTGTCGTCCCAGTTGGGCCCCCACTCGATTTTCATCGGCTCGCCGGTGATCTGGCTGCGCGGCGCGGCGACGGGCAGCGTGTCGCCCAGCGGCGCCGAGGTCAGGTTCTCGTAGTCGTACGTCCACGGCTCGTAGTAGTCGCCGATCCCCGGCAGTTTGGGGTTGGCGAAGATCCGCAACAGTTTGGCCAGCCGCCCGCCGTCACGCAGCCGCAACCGGCCGTTCTTGTCGCGGATCCATCCGCCGCGCCAGCGTTCCTGGTCCTCATAGGTACGCGGATAGCCTTGGCCCGGACGGGTTTCGACGTTGTTGAACCACACGTATTCGGTACCGGAGCGGTTGGTCCAGGCCTGCTTGCAGGTCACCGAGCAGGTGTGGCAGCCGATGCACTTGTCGAGGTTCATCACCATCGCCAACTGCGCCATGACCTTCATCAGTACTTCACATCCTGACTGCGCCGGCGCACCACCGTCACCTCGTCGCGCTGGTTTCCGGTCGGGCCCATGTAGTTGAACGCAAACGCGTGCTGGCCGTAGCCACCGGCCAGGTGACTGGGTTTGATCCGCACCCGGGTCAGCGCGTTGTGGTTACCGCCGCGCTTGCCGGTGGTCTCGCTGCGCGGTGTGTCGACGGTGCGCTCCTGGACGTGATAGACGAACACCACCCCGTCGGGCATCCGGTGCGACACGATCGCGCGGCACACGAAGACACCGTTGGTGTTGACGGCCTCCACCCAATCGTTGTCGCGCACATTGATTTTCGCCGCGTCGCCGGGGCTCATCCACATCGTCGGGCCGCCCCGCGACAGCGACAGCATGTACAGGTTGTCCTGATAGGTGGAGTGGAACGACCACTTCGAGTGCGGGGTCAGATACCGCACGGTCAAACCGATTCCGTCTTCGGTGGGGCCGAGCTCGGGCTGACCGAACAGCCGCGTCATGTCCAGCGGCGGGCGGAACACCGGCAGATGTTCGCCCAGCTCCTCGACCCAGTCGTGGGCCAAGTAGAAGTGCATCCGGCCGGTGAGCGTGTGGAACGGCTTGAGGTTTTCGATGTTGACGGTGAACGGCGCGTAGCGGCGCCCGCCCGTCTCACTGCCGGACCACTCCGGGCTGGTGATCACGGGAACGGGTCGGGCCTGGGTGTCGGCGTAGGTGACGCGTTTTTCCTCGCTGCCCTCGGCGAGGTAGGCCAGCCGCTGACCGGTGCGCTTCTCCAGCTCGCGGAAGCCCTCCACGGCCAGTCGGCCGTTGGTGGTGCCCGAGAGCAGCAGCACCACGTCGGCCATCCGCTGGGCCGTGGTGATCGCCGGACGGCCTTGGCCGGCACCGGAATTCATCACGCCGAACTTCGCGGCCAGTTCCTTGACCTCTTGATGCGGATGCACGGTGTAGCCCTTGACGGTCAACCCGAATTTGTCGACCAGCGGACCCAGCGTCTGCCACTTGTCGTAGATCGCGGTGTAGTCGCGCTCCACCACGGTGAGCTTGGCCATCGTCTTGCCCGGCACCGGCGTCTCACCGGTGTGCAGCCAATCGCGTTCGGTGCCATCGGGATAGGCCATCGCATCCGGTGTGTCGTGCTGCAGCGCGGTGAGTACCACGTCGGTGCGTGTGCCCAAATGCTTCTTGGCCATCGCGGAAAAGGCGCGCGCGATGGCGCCGAACGCGTCGTAGTCGGTGCGGGTCTCCCACGGCGGATCGGTGGCCGCGCTGAACGAATGCACGTACGGGTGCATGTCGGTGCTGGACAGGTCGGCCTTCTCGTACCACGTCGCCGCCGGCAGCACCAGATCGGACACCAATGTCGTCGAGGTCATCCGGAAGTCGATCGACATCAGCAGGTCGAGCTTGCCCTCCGGAATCTCCCGGTCACACGCGACATCGACCGGCCGCACCCCGTCAGCCGGTGGGTCGCCCAGCACGTTGGAGTCGGTCCCCAACAGATGCTTAAGGAAGTACTCGCCGCCCTTGCCCGACGATCCGATCAGGTTGGCCCGCCAAACCGTAAGCACCCGAGGCCAGTTCACCGGATTGTCCGGGTCGGTGACGGCGAGCTTCAGTTTCCGCTGACCGAGCTGTTCGGCCACGTACTCGCTCACGTCGCGCCCTGCGTCGCGTGCCTCGTCGGCGACATCGAGGCTGGAGCGGTCGAACTGCGGATAGAACGGGCTCCAGCCCATTGCCGTCGACGACGCCAACAGGTCCATGGTGTGCTTGCCGGCGAACCGTCCCCGGCCCAGCGGGCTGGCCAACTTGTCGGCTCCGTAGGCGTCGTAGCGCCACTGGTTGGTGTGCACATACCAGTACGACGCGCCGGGCACCTGCCGCGGCGGACGCACCCAGTCGGTGGCCATCGCCATGGTCTGCCAGCCGGTCAGCGGGCGCACCTTCTCCTGGCCCACGTAGTGGGCCCAGCCGCCGCCGTTGCGTCCCATCGACCCGGTCAGCATCAACAGCGCCAGCACCGCGCGGTAGATCGTGTCGCCGTGGAACCACTGACAGATACCGCTGCCCATGATGATCATCGACCGGCCACCGGATTCCTCGGCGCTGCGGGCGAATTCGCGTGCGACGCGGATGGCCTGCCCGGCCGAGACCCCGGTGATCGCCTCTTGCCAGGCCGGCGTGTTCGGATAGGTGGCGTCGTCGTAGCCGGTGGGCCATTCGCCGGGCAGCCCGGGACGCGCCACTCCGTAGTGCGCCAGCATCAGGTCGAACACCGTGCACACCAAGTGATTACCGACCTGGCGTACCGGCACACCGCGTTGCACGGTGGTGCCTTCGCCGTTGATCGTGTCGAAGCTCGGCAGCGAGACGAGGGCGGTCCGCCGCTCTCCGTTGGTGGCGGCGGGATGTTGCACGGTGAGCGCCGGTGCGACGGTGCCGAGGTCGAGGTTCCACTTGCCGACGCCGTCCTCGCCGTAGCGGAAACCCAACGAGCCGTGCGGCACCACCACGGTGTCGGTGGCCTCGTCCAGCAGCGCCGGCTTGAGGGCCGCGTTCTCGACGGCCTCGCCGATGTCGGCCGCGGTCAGATTCTTGCCCGGCACCAACGTGTCGCCGCGCTGTTCCAACTTGATCAGGAACGGCAGGTCGGTGTATTGGCGGGTGTAGTCGAGGAAGAACGGAACCTGCTGAGCCACATAGCATTCCGAGAGGATGACGTGGCCCATCGCCATGGCCAGCGCCCCGTCGGCCCCGGCGGCGCAGGGAATCCACTCGTCGGCGAACTTGGTGTTGTCGGCGTAGTCCGGGCTGACCGTGACCACCTTGGTGCCGCGATAGCGGGCCTCGGCCATCCAGTGCGCGTCCGGTGTGCGGGTGATCGGGACGTTGGAGCCCCACATCATCAAATACGCTGCGTCCCACCAGTCGCCGGACTCGGGCACGTCGGTCTGGTCACCGAAGACTTGCGGTGAGGCCACCGGCAGGTCGGCGTACCAGTCGTAGAACGACGTCATCGGGGCGCCGATCAGCTCGAAGAACCGCGAGCCGGCGGCGTACGAGACCATCGACATGGCCGGGATCGGTGAGAAGCCGGCGACCCGGTCCGGGCCGTAGGTCTTGATGGTGTGCACGTGGGCGGCGGCGATCATCTCGGTGGCTTCGGCCCAGGACACCCGGACCAGACCACCCTTGCCGCGGGCCCGCTGGTAGCGCCGACGGCGTTCGGGGTCGGCCTGGATGTCGGCCCAGGCCAGCACCGGGTCGCCGAGCCGGGCCTTGGCTTCGCGGAACATCTCGACCAGCACGCCGCGCGCGTACGGGTAGCGAACGCGGGTCGGCGAGTAGCTGTACCAGGAGAATGAGGCGCCGCGGGGACAGCCCCGCGGCTCGTATTCGGGCCGGTCCGGACCCACCGATGGATAGTCGGTCTGCTGGGTTTCCCAGGTGATGATGCCGTCTTTGACGTAGATCTTCCACGAGCACGACCCGGTGCAGTTGACGCCGTGCGTCGAGCGCACCACCTTGTCGTGGCTCCAGCGGTCCCGGTAGAAGACGTCAGCCTCCCGACCGCCACGGCGGGTGACCGTGCGCAGGTCGGCGGAGAACTCGCCAGGGGTGAAGAAGCGGCCGCTGCGCTCTAACAACTCCTCGAGAGGGCCTCCGACGTGGGGCGTGACAGTCAAGGAGGACCTCCTCACAAGTAGCGGCGCGCCTCGTCGCTCGGCCGTGGGCGCAGTGCCCCGTTGTCGTGTCTCCCGGATTGGTCAGCGACTCGACGATGATCTCGCCGACCCGTCCGACCAGCCTCGGCGTGGCCATCACCCTCGGCGGCCCGCACGCTGGTCAGCAACCGGCCCCCAGCATAGGTCGTAGGGATCGGCACAACCACGCTGTCGACCGAGAGGGTGTTGATAGCCGCCCCCGATCCCTGCCCGCGCGTGCTCCGACATTCGGCGAGGTCGCCGCTCCCACGCGTTACAGGAAAGCATCTGGACTACTACCAGCACAAAAATTAAAGGTTAATGTTTCGTTGAGTTTTGTAAAAACAAAATGACGGCGCCTGGCTTCGACTGTTCTGTGGCTTTCCTGCGAATCGCCTGTGAATTTTTTTGGCGGCCTTGATTATTGAGCGCGCACGATCACGGCGCGGATGTTCTTCCCGTCGCGGAGATCCCGCTAGCCCGCACGGCCCATCCGGGTCAAGTTCGGCGATCTCGAGCGGCTTGCCGGCTGCGTGTAGGACCGCTGCTTTCGTTTTCACCGCGGATCTCCTTGCAACTGGCCAGGTTTGGCGCTAGGCCCAGCTGGAGCCGACGGCGGAGTCGGTGCTGGCCATGTTGGAGCCGGCGGTTTGCACCTTTTGGCCGTGGGCGTTGGCCTGCTCGTAGATCACCTGAAAGTTGCGGCCCAACTGGGTGATGAACTCCTGGCAGGCGGTCGAGCCGGCGCCGCCCCAAAAGTCGCCGGCGGCAAGGACATCGCGGATGATGGCCTGGTGCTCGGCCTCCAAAGAGGCGGCCTGGGCGCGAATCAGCGCGCCGTGGGCGTCGACGTCGCCGAACTGGTAGTTGATGGTCATAGTCGTGTCTCCTAGGTTGTCTGGTCGGCGACCCGCTGCGCGCGGCTGCGCCGCGCTTGCGATCGCCTCTAGCTGGACAGGATCTGCTGGGAGGCCTGCTCTTGGGCCTCGTAGTTGTTGGCGTCGCGGATCAGCCCGTCGCGCACCCCGTGCAGCATGTTGACGATGTTGCGGAAGGCTTGATTCATCTGGCTCATGGTGTCGTAGGAGGTGGCCTGGGCGGTTCCGCTCCAGCCGGCTCCGGCGATGTTTTGGCTCGACGCCCACATCTTGCGGGCCTCGTCCTCCACGGTCTGGGCGTGCACGTCGAAACGGCCCGCCATGTCGCGCATCGCGTGCGGATCAGTCATAAACCGAGCAGTCATCTTGGTATCTCCTTATCTCGCAACCGCGTACGGGTGCCTGCAGTTAACCGGCCGCGACCGCGTTGGCGGCCTCGGTGACCGCATACGAACCGGCACTAGTGGCCAGGGTGTGCACAAACATCTCGTGAATCCCGCAGCCTGGGCACTCACCGCCTGATACACCTGCGCGTGCGCGGCGAACTGGGCTGCCGTCAACGCCGACACCTCGTCGGCCGCCGCGGGCACCACCCCAGTCGTCGGGCCAGCCGCAGCCGCATTGGCCGAACTCACCACAGACCCGACACCCTGCAAATCAGCAGCAGCCGCGCTGAGCATCTCGGGCTGTGTAGTCACAAACGACATGAGCACTCCTTTCTCCACAACCGGTAGCCAGTAGCAAGCCGTAAAGGCGCTCGATCTGAGCGGCTCCCTTGTAGTTCGAAAAGAGTACGAATCGCAGGTACCTCGCGGGTATAGCAATCTGCCCACACTTGGCGTGAATATGCGTGCGGTGGCACACTGCCCAGATGGACGGTAAAACCGTCACGCCCCCGATCGACGAATGCATCGCCAAGGTCGCCGAACTGTTGCTCGCCGAACTCGATGAAGTCGGCGACGAGATGGACGCCGCGGAGATCGAGCTCTCGCCCGCGCTCGGCGCGGACGCCGCAATCCTGGCGGATACGTCGGCGAGCAACCGCGCCGTCGTCCGGCGCTTCCTCACCATGTGCGTGCGCAGCGAGGGCAGCCCCGTCTCGGTCGACGTCGACGTGCCGCCCGAGGCGCTAGACGCCGCCCGGACGGTCGCCCGTCGAGGAATCGAGTTCGACGTCATCATCCAGGCTTACCGTCGCGGAACGTACGTCGCCTGGCGGCGCTGGCTGGCGAACGCAGCGCGCGTGGTTCCACCGGGTCCCGAGCTCGTGGAGTTCCTCGAGGCCTCCTCGCGACTGGTATTCGACTACGCCGACCGAGTGCTTGGTCGCGTCCTTGAGGAGGCGCATCGTGAGCGTGAGCGGGTCCTCGGCGGCGCCCTCGCACGGCGGACCGAGACGATCCGTCTGATCCTTGACGGCGCCCCGATCGAGAGTCGGCGCGCAAGCGAACGGCTCGGCTATGACCTCGCCCGCCGCAACACAGCGCTCGTGCTCTGGGCCGAACCGCCCGGCGATGTCCAGGGCGCCCTGGAATCGGCCGCCACGCTCCTGGCGCGGGCCGTCGGCGCCCGCGGCCCGCTCACGGTTCCCGCGGGAACGTCGACGCTGTGGGCATGGCTTAGCACCGACGGTGACTTAAAGCCTGGCGCGCTGCGTGAGGAGATCACACAAGCGCAACCGAACGTGCGCGTCGCCGTGGGCCCGACCAAATCCGGCATCACCGGCTTCCGGCGATCCCACGACGGTGCACTAGCCGTCCAACGGATGCTTGCCGGACACGCCGACGGCGACCGGCTCGCGCTGTACCACGAGCTCGAGGTGACCGCACTGGCCGCGCAAGATCTCGACCGTGCCGCCGAGTTCGTCACCACAACATTGGGCCCGCTCAGCGCCGACACGCAAAGCGCGGGGCGCCTCCGCGAAACGCTGCGTGTGTTCCTAAACGAAGCCAACAATGCGCCCCAAGCAGCTGCGCGCCTTCACACCCACCGCAACACCGTCCTCCAGCGCGTTGCGCGCGCCACCGAGCTCCTAGGGCACGCGCCCGGGGAGCGCCGCTTGGCGGTCGAGCTCGCACTCGAGCTGGCGCATTACCTCGGCCCGCGGGTGCTGAGCCGGTAGGGCCTACACCAATGCCTGAAGAATGTTTTCAGCGTCGCCTTGGCCGGATTCGACAGCTCCGGCCAGCGAGGGCAGGTCGGCGAGGTGGTCGCCGGCAAACTGGATGGGGCCAAGTGGCTTCCTGAGGATCTCCTGGGCAGACCGCGTTCCCGGTGCCCAGTAGGACACCACCCTGGGCTGTCGCTTGACGACCACGCGGTCGATTTTGCCCTCCAGCTCCGGGAGAATCCGGAACAGGTCGCGCAGAAACGCCGTCTCGATCTGCTCGTCGGAGAGCTTGTCCAATTCGTCGGCGCGCGGCCCACCTGCCAGGCATACCAGTGCGCCACCGGGCTTCCGCGGACCGCTGCGACGCAGCGATGCCGCGTGGTTGAAGATCGCCTGAAACGACGGGAGGTCCGGCGTCGAAATCGCGTAGTAGTCATCCCAGCGCTGCGGACCATGTTCCTTGGTGAAAATGCCAGCGAGGATGTAGCGGCCGTAGTTGGTCACGCGGAGTGCCTCACGATATTCGTCGGGCAAGTCGGGCATGATTGCCAGCGCCCGGTCAGCCGGCACGGCGACGATGACGCGCCGCGCAGCCAACGTCACCGGACCCTGCCCGTCGACGTAGCGCACCGTCGCGCGGTCCTCCGTCCAGGTGATCGACTGCACCTCTGCGCCCAGACGCAATCGATCACCGAGCTCGTGGGCGAGTGCATCCGTAAAAGTCTGGTTGCCCCCGACGGGCAGCGCGAAGTTGGGGATATTGGCAGCCTTTTCGAGCGCAAAGCCGATGGATATCGCGAGCTGGCTTGCCGCCGTCTCCTCCGGTTTGCAGCCGATCCACTGTCCGGCCCACGCGTTGAACATCGCACGCATCTCGTCCGTCTTGACGCCTCTCATGAGCCAGGACCCCGAGTGCGTATCCAGGAATGCCTGGTACTTGGCCGCTTCGTCGAGGTTCTCGTTCATCAGGCGCTTGAAGATGCGGCGAAGGCGCAGTCCGACAGAGGCCAGTTCGACTTTGGCGGCCAACGACATTCGGGACCGCACGAGGATCCCCATGGGGTCGTCCGCGGCCACGAGCCGGCCTTTGAGGTAGAGGCCCGCCCTAGTGTCCGCTAGGGATCCGAGCTTGATCTTGTATTTGTCGATGACATCGAAGAGCGGTCCAGCACCCTCGGTGAACTGAGCGCCGATGTTGAGCCAATAGTCCCCGTGGCGAACCGATTCCACGCGGCCGCCCGGCTTCGTTGCGGCTTCGAGGACGACGACGTCGGTCGTTGGCGCGAGCGTGGCACCCCCGACGAGCCCGGCAGCGCCCGCCCCGACGACCACCACCTCGCAGTGCTGCTCGCGGGCATTCTCTTCAACCATGGTGCTACGTCCTCAGTCATCAGGATCGACGAAGCGATGCGAGAATCAAACTCGATTCCATATCGATTTTATGAAGGCGACGGCCTCCCGTGTCAATGGGGGTCGCGGCACAACTACGCCCGCAGCTTCTCCAGTTCCTGGGTCACCAGGGCCACAAGCCGCGCGGCCGGGAACCTGGCCGGTTCGCTGATCGCGTGCAAGGCCAGCCCGTCGATCAGTGCGCAGAGGACGTCGCATTGCGCGGCAGGATCGAAGTCTGTCCGAAGGGAGCCGTTGGTCTGGCCATTGGCCAGCAGAGATTCGATGCCCTGGCGGATGGCGGCGTATCGCGTGCGAAAGGCCTCTGCGAACGCCGGCTCGGTCTCGGTGCTGGCAAGCACCTGCGCGTAGATGCGGGTAATGGCCTGCTTGGCCTCGGTGGTGGGCAGTGGGATCACGCACATGCGCCGGAGGCCCTCGAACGTGTCCTCCATCAGCAAGGCTTCCGACAGCAGTTCCTCGTGCGGGCCGAAGACCGCCTCCGCGGCCGCCACCAGGAGCTCTTCCTTGTCTTTGAAGTAGTGCATGACGACGCCCGTCGTGTAGCCGATCTCGCGCGCGATCGAACGCAGCGAAGCGCCGGAGAGTCCGTCGCGGGCAATGACGCGCACCGCCGCGTCGACGACCTCGTCGTGCCGCGTTGGGGTCGAGGTGGTTTTTCTGGTGGGCATGCGGACTCCGGGCTTGACACGTGCATCGGCGCGGGTAAAACATAACACTTGTTATCAACATCACAACTGTTATGACGTCGTAGTGAGCAAAGGAGAACGAACATGCGGGTGACCGAGCACATCGAGGTGACCGACCAAATGAAGCGGGATCTGGCGAGTGACGGCGCCATCGTCGTACGGGGCCTGTTCACGCGTGAACAATTGACGCGGGTCCGCGAGTCTTTCGACTACGGGATCGCCCACCCCAGCCCACAGCACGGCATGGCCTACGCGGGTACCGACGACGAGCACTTCAACGATTACGGCAACCCCGAGAACCGCGAGGTGCACCTCGCGACGATCAAGGAGTTGGGACTCGCCGATTTCGTTGCGGCACTGTGGGATTCCGAGCATGTGTGGTTCCTCGGTGAAGAACTATTCATCAAGAAGGGCGGCAAGGCCGGCCGATCACCCTGGCACCAGGACACCGCGTACATGCCCGCGAACGGGCCGCACCTGCTCAACATCTGG
The DNA here is from genome assembly GCF_010728725.1 of Mycobacterium branderi. NCBI lineage: Bacteria > Bacillati > Actinomycetota > Actinomycetes > Mycobacteriales > Mycobacteriaceae > Mycobacterium > Mycobacterium branderi. The sequence continues at coordinate 2,750,278 of NZ_AP022606.1, read as the reverse complement.
ATCAGCTTCGAGAAGCTGCCCCGCAAGAACGTGCTCGAAATCGTCCGGGGGTCCCATCGCGGCACCGAATACAACGGCACGAGCTACAGCGATGCCACCGACCACACCAAGCCGCTGTGGCTCGAAACCGACTGGCCCCGATTGCCTGACATCGAGGCTGAACGCGCCAACGACCCGACGTCGTGGGATGTCATTTCCTGGGATCTGGAGCCCGGTGACGCGCTGGTGTTCCACTCCGGCGCCCTGCATGGCGGTGCTCCGGTGACCCCGGACTGCCCGGATCGCCACACGCTGGTATTTCGATTCTTCGGCGACCAGCTGTTCTACCGCCCCCTGCCGACCGGGCCCGTGGATTTCAGCTATGACATCAGCGGACTCAACGACCCGTCGCTGACACCGGGCGAGCCGTACCACCCCAGCTATTTCGCCCAGTTGCGCTGACTGCGGGAGAAGCCGCCATGAAAGTCGTTATCCCGGCGTCGATGCAGCCGCTGTACGACATCCATCACTTTGCGCCCGCGGTCATCGACGGCGACTACTTGCGCTGCTCGGGAGTGATCGGCATCCGTCCCGATCTGAGTGTTCCGGAGGACCCGACGGAACAGTTCGCCCTGGCCTTCGAGAACCTGCGCGAAGTGTTGGCCGAAGCGGGACTCACGTTCGCAAATGTGGTGGAAATGAACACCTTTCACGTCGGGCTGCAGGCGCACGTGCGTGAGTTCGGCGCTGTGAAGGACAAGTTCCTACCGGCTCCCTATCCCGCATGGACCGCCATCGGGATTTCCGAGCTGGCCGTTCCAGGCGCGCTGGTCGAAATCCAGGTCACCGCGCGGCTGACCCAGTGACGACGGGGCGCGTATTCGCCGGTTGTGGCCGGCGTCGAACCTGAGTAGTCGTCGACCTCGTAGCCCGCTCACACGAGTTGGTGTCCCCCGTCTCGCGGCGGCGGTAGATGAACAGCGCCAGCACCAGACTCGGCGGACGTCGCCGATGAGCTCGGGTCGCAGCGTCTCGCCGCTCAGGCGATTGGGTGTGTCATCGCACATATTTCGAGCAAGGGTCTGGGCGCGCAGACGTGTCGCGGGTCACGGTTGCGGCGTTACCGTGCACCACATCACAACCCCGTATTCCAGGAGAAGGACACATGACCTCGACCGTCGTCTTCCTGGCCGCCGCGCCCATCTTTATGTGGACCGTGCACGACCTGCAGGCCTTCGCCGAGCAGTACGTCGCCCACAGGCACGCCAACGACTGACATGCACCAGCCGAAATTCAAACGCGACATGAGGTCCTATGGGACCTCCGCTTCACCGGTCAGCTAAGTAGGGGTGGTAGCGGTGGATTTTGCGGTGTTGCCGCCGGAGATCAATTCCGGGCGGATGTATGCCGGAGCCGGTGCGGGGCCGATGATGGCCGCCGCGGCGGCCTGGGACGGGTTGGCTGCGGAGTTGAGTTCGGCGGCAACGTCTTATCAGTCGGTGGTCTCCGGGCTCACCGGCGGACCGTGGCTGGGCCCGGCGTCGTCGTCGATGGCCGCCGCGGCCGCCCCCTACGTGGCGTGGATGAACACCACCGCCGCCCAAGCCGAACAGACCGCCAACCAAGCCAGAGCAGCCGCCGCGGCCTACGAAGCCGCATTCACCGCGACAGTGCCCCCGCCGGTGATCGCCGCCAACCGAGCGCTGCTGATGACGTTGATAGCCACCAACATTCTCGGCCAAAACACCCCGGCGATTGCGGCCACCGAGGCCCACTACGCCGAGATGTGGGCCCAAGACGCCGCCGCGATGTACGGCTACGCCGGAACCTCAGCCGCCGCAACGCAATTGGCCCCCTTCAACTCGGCGCCGCAAAACACCAACCCCGCCGGCACCGGCGCTCAAAGCGCCGCCGTCAGCCAAGCCACCAGCACCTCAACCGCCACCGGCGGCGTGTCACAGACACTTTCCCAAATACCCCAGGCACTACAAGGACTCGCCACAGGAGGAGCATCCACCGACCCGATAGCGTCGCTGCTGGACTGGTTGAACAGCCCCCTGGGCACAGCCCTAAATACCTTTTCCGGCAGTATCGGCCAGCCCTTTACCTATTTTAGTTCGCTGCCATTCCTGGCCAGCGGCGTCGAGTACATGATGAATCCCCTGTACACGGCGGGGCTTATGACGCAGGCGACTGCGGCACCCGAGGCGGCTGACGGTGCGCTGGGAGCGGGCCTGATGAGTTCCTCCGGGTCGGGCGCAAGTTCGGCGGGCGTGGGCGGTGCGGAAGTGTCGGCGGGCCTGGGTCGGGCGGCGTCGGTCGGCGGGCTCTCGGTGCCGCAGTCATGGGGCAGCGCGGCCCCCGAAATCCGGCTGGCCTCTGCCGCTAAGGCGTTGCCGGGCATGGGTTTGGGCGGGGTCCCCGAGGCTGGGGCGATAGGTGGGCCAGGCGGCATCATGGGCGGTGTGCCGCCGGTAGGCAGCGTGGTCAACGCGCCACGCAATGGCGAGCCGCGCTCCCGGTACGCCCCCCGCCCCAAGGTGGTCGCGACATTGCCTGGGGAACGCGGCGGTCACGACGACACGCCGAGTCGGAGCGTGGTGCCGCACGGGTGTCCGCGTGTCGGCGAGGGCCCGTTGAGCGAACGCGAACGCGCGGAGCTCGACCAGTTGCGCCACGAGCTCGCCGAATTGGCGATGGAGCGCGATGCGGCTGCCAGGTTGATCAAGGAGGCGATCCGGCCATGATCGATTTTGCGGTGTTGCCGCCGGAGATCAATTCCGGGCGGATGTATGCCGGAGCCGGTGCGGGGCCGATGATGGCCGCCGCGGCGGCCTGGGACGGGTTGGCTGCGGAGTTGAGTTCGGCGGCAACGTCTTATCAGTCGGTGGTCTCCGGGCTCACCGGCGGACCGTGGCTGGGCCCGGCGTCGTCGTCGATGGCCGCCGCGGCCGCCCCCTACGTGGCGTGGATGAACACCACCGCCGCCCAAGCCGAACAGACCGCCAACCAAGCCAGAGCAGCCGCCGCAGCCTACGAAGCCGCATTCACCGCGACAGTGCCCCCGCCGGTGATCGCCGCCAACCGAGCGCTGCTGATGACGTTGATAGCCACCAACATTCTCGGCCAAAACACCCCGGCGATTGCGGCCACCGAGGCCCACTACGCCGAGATGTGGGCCCAAGACGCCGCCGCGATGTACGGCTACGCCGGAACCTCAGCCGCCGCAACGCAATTGGCCCCCTTCAACTCGGCGCCGCAAAACACCAACCCCGCCAGCACCGGCGCTCAAAGCGCCGCCGTCAGCCAAGCCACCAGCACCTCAACCGCCACCGGCGGCGTGTCACAGACACTTTCCCAAATACCCCAGGCACTACAAGGACTCGCCACAGGAGGAGCATCCACCGACCCTTCCCAGTGGTTGCTGAATCTCCTGAACAGCCCCCTCGTCCAGGACTGGGAAGGCCTGATGGCGGGAACCGCGGGCTATCAAGCCCTCCTTGGCGGACCGGCGTTTATGGCATCCGGGGCTTTGTTTTGCATGACGCCGTTTGAAAACGCGGCCATAAGCTATGCGTTGGCGGGAGCGGCGGCGCCGGCAGCTGAGGTGTCTGCGCTGCCCGAGGCAGCGCTGGGGTCGGCCCTCGCGGGCACGTCCGAATCGGCGGGCCTTGGTGCCGGGGTCTCGGCGAGCCTGGGCGAGGCAAGCTCGGTCGGTGGGCTGTCGGTGCCCCAGTCGTGGGGTAGCGCAGCTTCCGAAATCCAGCTTGCCGCTAGGGCATTGCCGATGGCAAGCCTGGACGGATTGCCGACAGCAGGGCTGGGCGGCTCGTTCGGCGGCATGCCGATGGTGGGTCCGATCGGCAGTGTGGTCAACGCGCCCCGCAATGGTGAGCCTCGTCCGCGGTATCGCGCCGATCGCGCAGCCAAGCGGCAGCCAGGCGACGAGACGCCCGGTCGGTGGGCGAACTTCGACGGGTTTGCCCCAGATGGGCAGGCCCCGCTCAGCGAGCGTGAGCAGCTCCACCAGCTACGTACGGCGATCGCTGACGTGACCAAGGAACGCGACGTGCTCAAGCGCTCGGCGGCCCTGTTGATCAAGGAAGCGATGCATCAGGGGACACCGTGACCGACACACTTCCGCAGCGCGGCAACCGAATCTGCTGTCGCGCCTGTAAGTAACCAGCGACCATCGAGAAGAGAAAGCGCATGTCGTTTGTCACCACACAACCAGAGATCGCCGGGTTCGCCGTGGACGACAATCTATAACTAATCCGCTGAGCGACATTGGCTCAGCGGTGACGGCTGGCATCGGGCAGGGCGGATTGATCAGGTGCGCCGTCCGTGCGGCTTGGCGGTGCCCATCTCGGCGACGAGCTGACGAGCCCGGCCAGCATTGGCTCTGCCACGAGTGTGTCGTCGCACATATTTTGGCGCCAAGACAAGGCTGGAAGACATGTTGCACGCCTGGCGACAGCGTTACCGTGAACCGCATCACGGCCTCGCCCTCCCACTCGAACGATCACGCCCAGCCCGTTACCGTGTCGCCGGGTAACCCGCATGCGTGCCTCGACATCGACGGCTGTGGTTGTCCAATTCCATTGGACTGGGGGCGATCCGGTGAGGCAGGAGACTATGTCGTACATCAGGGCCGAGATGTTTGGAGGTTTCGATGACCGTCGGCTTTGAGTTTCCGATCCGCGCGGAGGTTCGGTCCTTCTTGGATCGTCGCAAGCAGCTTCTCATCGGTGGCGATTGGATGGACGCGGTATCGGGACGCACGTTCGCCACGCACGATCCGGCCACCGAGACCACCCTGGCGGAAGTCGCCCACGGGGAGGCCGCCGACATCGACCGTGCGGTACGCGCGGCCCGCCACGCTTTCGACAACGGTCCGTGGCAGTGGATGAAACCCAATGAGCGGGAGCGGTTGTTGTGGCGAGTCGGCGACCTCATCTCCGAGCGAGCAGCCGAATTCGGTGAACTGGAGGCGCTGGACAACGGCAAGTCGGCTGGCGTCGCGACGGCAGTGGACGTGGGCTGGTCCGCGGATATTTTCCGCTACTACGCCGGCTGGGCCACCAAGGTTCAGGGCGCGACCATCAACGTGTCCATGCCGTTCGCGCCGGGCGCTCAGTTCCACGCGTACACGCTGCGGGAGCCGGTGGGGGTGTGCGGCCTGATTGTGCCGTGGAACTTCCCGCTGCTGATGGCCGCTTTCAAGCTCGCGCCGGCGCTGGCCGCCGGAAACACCGTGATCCTCAAGCCGGCCCAACAGACGCCGCTGTCGGCGCTGCTGCTCGGTGAGATCTTTTGTGAGGCAGGCTTTCCGCCCGGGGTGGTTAACATCGTCACCGGATTCGGTGAAGCCGGCGCTGCGCTGGCCGCTCACGACGGGGTCGACAAGATTGCGTTCACCGGATCCACCGAGGTCGGCAAGCGCGTCGTCGACGCCGCGCGCGGCAATCTGAAGAAGGTGTCGCTCGAACTCGGCGGCAAGAGCCCCAACGTGGTGTTCGCCGACGCCGACTCCGAGCTCGCCGTCGCCGGTTCGCTCAACGCCTGGCTGTTCAACCACGGTCAGTGCTGTGTCGCGGGCACCCGGCTGTTCGTGGAGGACAAGATCTTCGGCGACTTCACCGACGCGGTCGCCGACGCCGCGTCGAAGGTGAAGATCGGCCACGGGCTCGATCCCGCCACCGAACTGGGCCCGCTGGTCTCGCAAGAGCAGTTCGACAAGGTCACCGGTTATCTCCGGGACGGGCTGGCCGACGGTGCTCGCGCCCTGACCGGCGGAAAGCGGCACGGCGACACCGGCTTCTTCGTCGAACCGACCGTATTCGTCGATGTGCAACCGCAATTCAGCATCGTTCGCGAGGAGATCTTCGGCCCGGTCGTGGCCGCGTTGCCGTTCAACGCCGACGACGGCATCACCGCGGTTGCCCAGGCCGCGAACGACTCCCCCTACGGCCTGGCCGCGGGCATCTGGACACGAGACATCTCCAAGGCCCACCGCGTCGCCCGGCAGTTGAAGGCCGGGTCGGTGTGGATCAACCAGTACAACGGCTTCGACACGGCGATGCCGTTCGGTGGCTACAAGCAGTCCGGCTGGGGCCGCGAACTCGGCGCCAACGCACTCGACCTCTATCTGCAGACCAAGTCCGTCAACGTCGCGCTCTGAAGGAGAGTCCCGTGAAAACAACCGCAGCAGTGTTACTGGATGCTGGAAAGCCGTTCGAGATCATGGAACTCGATCTCGACGGCCCCGGCCCGGGCGAGGTGCTAATCCGCTATGTGGCCGCCGGACTCTGCCATTCCGATCTGCATCTCACCGATGGTGACCTCCCGCCACGGTATCCGATCGTCGGCGGGCACGAAGGCTCCGGCATCATCGAGGAGGTCGGCCCCGGCGTCACCAAGGTGAAGCCGGGCGATCACGTGGTGTGCAGCTTCATACCCAGCTGCGGGCACTGCCGTTACTGTTCCACCGGCCGGCAGAACCTCTGCGACATGGGTGCGACGATCCTCGACGGGTGCATGCCCGACGGCAGCTTCCGATTTCACGGCGGCGGACAAGATTTCGGCGGCATGTGCATGCTCGGCACCTTCTCGGAGCGTGCCACCATCTCCGAACACTCGGTGGTCAAGATCGATGACTGGCTGCCGTTGGAGACCGCGGTTCTGGTCGGATGCGGGGTGCCGACCGGCTGGGGTAGCGCCACCTACGCCGGGAATGTGCGTGCGGGTGATATCACCGTGATCTACGGTATCGGCGGGATCGGCATCAACTCCGTTCAGGGCGCGGTGCATGCCGGCGCCAAATATGTCGTGGTAGTCGATCCGGTGGCGTTCAAACGGGCGACGGCACTGAAATTCGGTGCGACACACGCGTTCTCCAACGCCGCCGAGGCGGCGGAAAAGGTGAACGAGCTGTCCTGGGGCCAAGGCGCCGATCAGGCGATCGTGACCGCCGGCATCGTAGACGAGGAAGTCATCTCGGCGGCGTTCGACATCGTCGGCAAGGGCGGTGTCGTCGTCGTCACCGGCCTCGCCAACCCGGAAAAGCTGACCATCCACGTGTCCGGCATGATGATGACGCTGATGGAGAAGACCATCAAGGGCACCTTGTTCGGTTCCGCCAATCCGCAGTACGACATCGTGCGTCTGCTGCGCCTCTATGATGCCGGTCAGCTCAAACTCGACGAGCTGGTGACCGCCCGCTACCGGCTCGAGGACGTCAACCAGGGATACCAGGATCTGCGCGACGGCAAGAACATTCGCGGCATCGTGGTCCACGGGAGCGCATAGCATTCCGAGCGCTACACCAGCCAGACAACTTGAAACCCGCTGATAGTCCAGATTTGGCTCAGGCTGCCCGGAACACCTCGCTGCGAGGCAAATACATTGGGGCGCAATCGTGGCCAGCTCAATGAGCGCTGACGAAGTCGCGCACCAAGCCCAACCGTGTCGGCGCCACATCGCCCATCAGCCAGACGATCTCCGGTGTCACCGGCGCGCTCCAGGTGAAATTTGGTGTCTCACTGCACACATCGAGCGACAAAGACGGTGCGGATAGACATATCGCGCGCCTTGCACCGGCACTAACGTGAACCACCGTCCAGCTCTTGCCTTCCCGCGCCAGGAGACACCACCGGTGACGATCACGCCCACCAACCAAACGCACCCGAATTCGTGGTTTCGGCGCGGCCTGTCACCCCACGGCCCGGATAGCAGCGCGATTGCGGTACGTCCACGGCCCTTGCATATGCGGGTGATCACCGCTGCCAGACCTGGCCTCGGGGAGCGGCGAGGGGTAAACCTGGCGCTTGCCACCTGGGTCTCGGTCATCAACTTTTGGGCGTGGAATTTGATCGGCCCCTTGGCGCCGAAATACGCCGGGCAGATATCGCTGACCGTCACTGAACAATCGGTGTTGGTGGCCACCCCGATCCTGGTGGGGTCGCTGGGCCGGCTGGCTAGCGGACCGCTGACCGACCGGTTTGGCGGCCGCGTCATGTTCATCGCCGTGTCCGTGAGCGCGATCGGTCCGGTGCTGGGCGTCGGCTTCGTGGGCGCGGCCAAGTCCTATCCATTGCTTGTGGCGGCTGCGGCGTTCCTCGGAGTGGCCGGCTCGGTATTCGCGGTCGGTATCCCATTCGTCAACGACTGGTACGAACCTGCCCGCCGCGGCTTTGCCATGGGGGTGTTCGGGATGGGCATGATCGGCACCGCGGCGTCGGCGTTTTTCACCCCGCGGTTTGTGGGCTGGTTCGGTCTGCTCACCACGCACATCATCGTCGCGGTGGCGCTGGCGGCGACCGCCGCGGTGTGCTTCGTGGTGATGCGCAATGGACCTGACTTCCAACCGAACACCGCCCCGGTGATGCCGGCACTCAAGGCCGCCGCGAGATTGCGGATCAGCTGGGAGATGTCTCTGCTGTACGCAGTGGTGTTCGGCGGGTTCGTGGCATTCAGCAACTACCTGCCCGTCTACCTCAACAAGATCTACGGATTCTCGCTGGTCGATGCCGGGGCCCGCGCCGCCGGCTTTGCGCTGGCGGCGGTACTGGCCCGGCCCGTCGGCGGAGCGTTGGCCGACCACGTCGCCCCGAAATACGTTGTGCTGGCGTCGCTGTCAGGCGTTGCGGTGTTGGCGTTCATCGCGGTGTTCAAGCCGCCACCGGATGTGTGGTCGGGTTCGACGTTCATCACGTTGGCCATTGCACTCGGGATCGGCACCGGCGGGGTGTGCGCCTGGGTGGCACACCTCGCCCCGGCCCACTCGATCGGCGCTGTCACCGGAATCTTCACGGCCACTGGCGGATTGGGCGGTTATTTCCCGCCGCTGGTGATGGGTGCAACCTATGATCCGGTGCACAACAATTACACGATTGGGTTGCTGCTGTTGGTGGCCACCGCGGTCGTCGAATTGATCTACACCGCGGTCTGCCTGAAGGCGACCAAGACGGCACCCGAGCTCAGCGCATAGTCTCCTCGCGCGTGAAGCGGCGAGTGTGCGACCACACATATTTTGGCGCTAATACAAGGCGAGCAGACATGTCGAAACGCCAGGTTGCGGCTTACCGTGAAAACACACAGCCCCGCCCTATCGCGGCCAGGAGACGCTCGTGACGATCACGACCACCGACCAGACGCAGACCACCGACTTCGACGTGTTGATCATCGGCGCCGGGATTTCGGGTATCGGCGCGGCCTATCACCTCAAGACCCGCCGGCCGGGCACGTCGTTTGTGGTCTTGGAGGCCCACGACTCGATCGGCGGTACGTGGTGGCTGCACCGATACCCCGGTATTCGATCGGACTCGGACATGCCCACCTTCGGCTACAGCTTCAAGCCATGGACACACCGCAAGTCGATCGCCGATGGGCATATCATCCTGGACTACTTGCAGCAGACCGTCACCGAAAACGGTCTGGGCGAGCACATCCGGTTCGGCTACCGGGTGCTCACTGCGGAGTTCTCCTCGGCCGAGGCACGGTGGACGGTCGCCGCCGAACAGTCCGGCACCGGTGAGACAACGACTTTCACCGCCCGCTTCCTGTTCCTGGGTACCGGATACTACGACCACCAGGCGGGTTTTCGCCCCGAGTTCGCTGGTGTCGAGGACTTTGAGGGCCAGCTGATCCACCCGCAGCACTGGCCGACGGATTTGGACTACACCGGCAAGCGCGTGGTCGTGATCGGTAGCGGCGCAACAGCCGTCACGCTGATCCCGTCGATGGCCGACAAGGTGGGCCACATCACGATGCTGCAACGCTCGCCGAGCTACGTGTTCTCGATTCCGGCCGAGGACCCGCTCGCCAATACCCTGAACAGACTGCTCGGCCATGACCGCGCGTACAAGATTGTCCGGCGCAAGAACATCGCGATGAGCCGCGGCATGTTCAAGGCGTGCAAGCGCGCTCCAAAGTTGATGCGCAGGCTGCTGATCGCCAACGTGCGCCGGCAGCTGCCCAAGCACTTCGACGTCGACACCCACTTCACGCCGCGCTACGACCCGTGGGACCAGCGGCTGTGCATGGTGCCCAATGGTGATCTGTTCAAGGCGATCTCGTCCGGAAAGGCTTCGGTGGTCACCGACCGCATCGCCCGGTTCACCAAGACCGGCATCCTGCTGGAGTCGGGCCAGGAGTTGGTTGCCGACATCGTCGTGACCGCAACGGGTCTCAACATGTCACCCTTCGGCAAGATTGCGCTCAGCGTCGACGGACAGCAGGTGCATCTGCCGGATACGACGATCTACAAGGCGATGATGCTCTCCGGTGTGCCCAACCTGGCGTTCGCGGTCGGCTACACCAACATCTCCTGGACACTCAAGGTGGACTTGGTTTGCGAGCACTTCTGCCGGCTGCTCGACTACATGGACGCTCACGGCTACGGCACCGTCGAACCGGTGCTCGACGATCCGGACATGGAGCGGGTGCCGGCGATGGACATGAGTTCGGGCTATGTGCAGCGGGGAATCGCGAACTTCCCGCGGGGAGGCACCAAGGGCCCATGGGCGTTTAAGCACGCCTACGAGCTCGATGCCGAACGCCTGCGCGAGGGCCCGGTCGAAGACGATGCGCTGAAATTCACCCGCGTCAAGCCGGTTCTGGTGCGGTCATGAAGGACTTCACTTTCCCCAGCCACGGAATCAGCTGCGCCGCCTGGCATGTCCCGGCCAGCACCGACGCGCTGGCCGACGCAGCCGGCCGGCCGTGCGTGGTCATGGCACACGGCTTCGGCGGCACCCGCGACAGCGGACTGCTGGATTTTGCTAAGCCCTTCGCCGACGCCGGTATCGACGCGCTCGTGTTCGACTACCGCGGATTCGGCGACTCCGAAGGCACGCCCCGCCAGGATGTTTCGGTCCGACGTCAGCGCGAGGACTACCACGCGGCCATCGCGGCGGCCCGGCACCTGCCCGGCGTCGATCGAGACCGGATCGCGTTGTGGGGATTCTCGTATGCCGGTGGGCATGTCATCGCGGTCGCCGCGCAGGACCCGCGCGTCGCGGCGATCGTGTCGATGAATCCGGCCACCGACGGGGTGGCCACGCTGGCCCGGATGGTGCGCCGCGGAGAAGGCGGTCTCCTGGCGCGGCTTACCGGACATGCATTGTGCGACATGGCCAGAGCCCTCACCAAACGCACGCCGCACGACGTGCCGGTGGTCGGGCAGCCTGGATCCACGGCGATCATCACCGCCCCCGGCCTCGAAGAGGCCTATTACGCGATGGCCGGCCCGACCGCGCGCAACGAGGTCTGCGCCCGCCACGCGCTCCAGGTGGCAGCGAACCGTCCCACCACGTTTGCCAGCCGTCTGGCGTGCCCGATGCTCATGCAGGTCGGCACCAACGACGCGGTCGTACCCCCCAGTGCGGCGCGGCGCGCCGCCAAGAAGGCCGGATATTGGGCGCAGCTGCGGGAATACCCCATCGACCATTTGGACGTCTTCGGAGTTCCGTGGCAAAAGCAGGCGCTGGCGGACCAACTCGAGTTCCTCACCCGCGTGCTCGATCCCGCACGGGCAGCCGACGTTCACCTTCGATCTGCCGCCGAGCCAATGCGAACCGGCCACCTGGTTCTGAAGTTGCCGTGGCTGGCTTCTTAGCCGAAACAAAAGGAGATGGCAAAGACCATGACTAAGAGAATTGTCGTCATCGGGGCGGCCGGCGACATGTCTTGCCTCGCGATCGAGCGTTTCGCGGAGGCCGCAGCAGGTGTCGACTGGAAGCTGGAGTTGTACGACATCCGGCCGGAAGCCCTCGACGGCCTCGTCAAGAAGCTGCCCGCCGGGAAGGCGACCGTCGGCTCATTTGACCTCTTCGACGGGCCCGCTCTTCGCAGCGCGATCGAGGGAGCCGCACTCGTCGTGCTCGGTGCTGGGCCCTACATCCGCACCGCCGAGCCGGTCATGGAGGCGTGCATCGAGAAGAAGGTGCCCTATCTGGATCTCGACGATGATGAGGCCAGCACGCGCGCGGCGCTGGCACTCGATGCCCAGGCGAAGGACGCCGGCGTGCCGATCCTCATCGGCTGTGGTGCGTCGCCCGGATTCACCAATGTGATGACGGCCGATGCGGCCCGCGATATGGATGTTGTTGAGCGCATTGACATCTGCTGGGTGACCGGTGACGAGGGGCCGGTCCCGTTCGGACGGGCGGTGCTCGATCATGCGATCCGGGGTTTCGCCGGGCCGTGTCAGACCTGGGAGAACGGCCGCGCCGTTCAACACCAGACGTTCCTGGAGACCGATGTGTTCGACGTCGGCAACTCACTCGGCGACGCCTACCGGTTTTGGGAGTGTGCGCACCCGGAGCCGGTGACGATGCCGCGGCGCTGGCCGGGCGCCGACAGGATTCGGGTGCTGGGTGCGCTCGACCCGCCCCCCACCAACGGCATCATGCGCGGCGTCGCCGTGGCCGTGCAGCAGGGCAAGATCTCGATGGACGAGGCCATCGACTTCATCAACGACCTCGTGACCGACAAAACCGGCTCGCTCAAGGTGTGGCGGCACGCGTTGGCGGGGCTGTGGGGCACCATTCGCCGCGGCGAGATCAGTGCGGCTGAGGTGGCGAAGTTCCTGGCGATGTCGGCGGCTCGCAAGCACCCCCCGTTCCGCGGGACCAACTATGTGCGGGTGACCGGCAAACGCGATGGGCTGCAAGTGGTTTCGGTGCGTCGGGCGCCTGTTAGCGGGCCCGGCACGCCATGGACCACGATGGCGTCACTTACTGGTTCGGCCACCGCGGCGTTCATGGTGTTAGCCCTCGACGAGCTGGGCGAACAGTCGGGGGTCTTGGCGCCGGAGGACTGGGTCAACCCGGAGACGTTCTACAAGACGCTTGCAGCCACCGGCCGGGCGCCGCTCCACGAGGTCGTCGAGGCAGTGGTCACGCCCAGCACCGCATTGACGCCGGCGCCTGCCGCCGCGCCGAAGGAGTAGCAATGGCAAGCAAAGCCTTGACGTACTCGGCATTGACATCCACCGGGTGGGTTGACGAACCCACCGACTTCGCGCCCGCACTCGACGGCGAGATTCGGTGCGATGTGGCGGTGATCGGCGGTGGCTATACGGGCATGGCGGCGGCGCTGAGGCTGGCCGAGCGCGGCGCCGACGTCGCCGTCCTCGAGTCCGGGTTCTGCGGCTGCGGCGCGAGTTCGCGCAACGCGGGCCAAATGACAAACGGATTGGCGGGCGATCCCGGGCTCCTGCATCTGCTCTATCGCCGGCGGCTTCCCGGGCTCGTTCGCTATGCCGAGAGCGCGGCCCACTTCACCGAGCGGTTGATCAAGGGCCTCGGAACAGATTGCGATTACGAGCCGACAGGCAACGTTTTGGCCGCCGTGTCCACTGGACAACTTCGGCGGTTACGCAAAGGCGCACAGATCGTGCGAGACGCGGGGGGTGAAGCGGAGTTCGTCGACGGCAGCGATTTCGGTCTGCCCGAAGCGTTCCCGGGCGGCATCTTCGAATGCGGCGGCGGGCTACTGAATCCCGGAAAGTTCGCGCTCGGTCTCCGCGCTGCCCTCCTTGGATCCGGTGCGCGCGTCTTCGAACACACCGCCGTGCAGGCGGTCAACTCCGAGAGTTCCGGCATCATCGTTAGCACGCCTGACGGTCGGGTCCGCGCCGATCGGGTCCTGCTCGCCACCAACGCCTATTCCCGCGATTTGGCCGTTACCCCGAAGCGGATGGTCACGCCGTTGTGGACCAGTCTGGCCGAGACCGAGCCGATCGCACCCGACCGCCTGGCAGAGCTCGGCTGGCATAGCCGGGCCGGCATCGCGACCGCGAGCACCATCCTGGAGAATTACCGGCTCACGCGGCGCGGAACAATCGTCTTCGGTACCCGCCAGCTGCGGACGGCGCCGCGCACGCCACTGGGCCCGCGCACTCCGCCACCGGCGGTCGTGTCGGACATGATCCGGGGCTTCCGCGAGAGATTCCCGTCGCTTCGCGACGTCGGCGTACAGCAAGCGTGGGGCGGGTGGATCGCGATGACGACGTCATTCCTGCCGGTCGCTGGAGAGGCGACGAAGAACGTTTTCTACGCGATCGGGTGCAACGGCCATGGCCTCGCCCAGACGCCCTACCTCGGCACGCTGCTCGCCGACCGGATCGCCGGCGACCCGCTGCACGACAACCTGTGCGCCGTCTGGCGACCGCGGCCGCGGTTTTTTCCCGCTCCTGTCTTCGGCGCTCCGGCGTTGCGCGCCCTCTGGGTGAGCGACCGGATCGCCGACCAGTTCAACCGCCGCAAAGACTGATCCCATTCTCGGCCATATGAGCGTGCTTCTCGCCGCGGCCAAGATGCACTACGACATTGTGCTCAACCCGGTCCTGACGGCGATGCGCCAAATCGACTGCGCACTCACGGATTCGAGCGTGCACTGAGGGAGGGCTCGGAGCAAAAATCCCGCCGTGGATGCACAGTCGATGGCGCGGTGCGCTACCGCGAACGCATTGGTGTGAAGTCCCGCACATCCATCCGAAACTTATATCCCTGCGGCATCAGCGATTTCGTGAGCCTTGTGCACCAGCGTATCGATCCATGCGGTGGTGGGAGTTCCTGCGGCTGCCTTGTTTTGCGGCTGCTCCATCGCTCGGCGCATGACGCCCTCGGCGATGATCGCCAGCTTCCACAATCCGAGCGCGTGCCAGTACTGCAAGGCGGCTGCGTCGCGACCGGTCTCTTCCAGGTACAGCCTTGCCATTTCCGCGCGATCGGGAAACCCCTGCAGCGTCGACGGGGCAAAGTCACCGCCCGTCGTCTCACCGGGCTGCGGCCAGTAGGTGAGCAGGCTGCCCATGTCTGCCAGCGGATCGCCCAGTGTGGACAGCTCCCAGTCCAGCACTGCGGCCACCTCGCCGGTCTCCCATGAGATGACCAGGTTGCGCAGATGAAAGTCGCCATGTACCAGACTGATTTCGCGCTGCTCGGGAACCGCAACGGCAAGCCGGCGGGTCAGATCGTCCAGTTCGGGCAACTCCCGGGTCTTGGACATGTCCCACTGCCCCGCCCACCGCTTGAGCTGGCGCTGCGCGTACGACTTGTGGCTGGCCAAATCCGCGAGTCCCACCGTAGTGAGGTCGACCGCGTGGATCTTCGCCAAGGTGGTCGGCAGGGACAGGGCGATCTGGCGACGCTTGTGCTGTGGCAATGCCTCGGCGACATCCATCGTGTCAACAACCATGCCGTCGACGAACTCCATCAGTACCAGCGGCACGTCGGAGAATTCCGAATCCGCTGTCACACCAAGGATTCGAGGGACTGGTACGTCGGTGTTAGTCAGCGCTGCAATGATTTTCGCTTCGCGCATTACATCGTGGGCCGATGCCAGCAGATCACCTAACGGCGGGCGGCGCAGCACCCAGGCGCGGCCAGCGGCGTCGGCGGCGCGATACGTCAGGTTCGATTGCCCGAGGCCGATCCGCTGAAAATGCAGTGGAGGCACGAAGTCGATGCCCAGTGTCGCGAGCCAGTGTGACACCGCATCGACGTCGACGCCGACAACCTCTTGCGTCTCAGGCATGGACAGACGCACTTGCCCGGAAGAGGGCGGCGTCGCCGAGGCGCTGCCCGCCGTCGATCACGAACGTCTCCCCCGTCACCCAGCTCGCCGCATCGGAGACGAGAAACGCGACGGCCGAGCCGATGTCTTCGGGTTCACCGATCCGCGCCAACGCGGTGGCCGAATTCAACTGGCTCTCTTGCTCTTTCCACAGCGCCTCAGCCAGTTTCGTGCGCGCCACACCCGGGGCGACCGCGTTGACCCGCACCTTGGGCGACAACTCAAGTGCCAGCTGCTTGGTCAGGTGGATCAACGCCGCCTTCGACGCGTTGTACAGCCCGAGGTTCGCTTCGAAACCCATTCCACCGATGGAAGCCATATTGACCACCACCCCGCCGTGCTCGCTCATCCATGCGCGTGTTGCCAGCGACGTCCACAGGATCGGCGCCCACAGGTTCACGTCGAAGGTCTTGGCGAAGCGGGCATGGTCCTGGTCGATGAGCGGGCCGTAGGACGGGTTGGTGCCCGCGTTGTTGACCAATATGTCGACACTGCCGAAACGTTCCAGCGTCACGTCGATGCAGCGTTGGGCGGCTTGCTCGTCGACGGCGTGCGCCGCGACGCCGATCGCGTTGCCGTATACCTCGTCCGCCCCGGCGTCCGCGGACTCCTGTCGACGCGCCGTCAAGACGACGTTACCGCCCGCTGCCGCAATCGCTTGCGCCGCAGCCAGACCGATGCCGCGGGAGGCGCCGGTGATGATTGCGGTGCGCCCGGTCAGGTCCAGTCCGGCCATGTCACTCCACCTTCTGGTCGCGTGCTATTTGCGCAAATCCTGTGCGGCGATGGCCCGCTTGCGCACCTCAGCCGAGGTTCGTTGGTTGCTCTCGTGCAGCGCGCGATAACCGAAGTAGTACACGGTCAGCTGGGTGGCCCACGTGGTGAGGGCCAAGATGTAGAAGATCGTGTGGTGTTGATCGTCGCCCGGTATGTGATAGAAGTCGTACATCCCTGCGATCGCGGCCGCTGCTGCCGTGGCGAGCGTTACGGCTATCGCGGTGCGGTATTCACCGATTCTCCACAGCCGCCACGCGAAATAGAGCAGGAACACGGTGGTGAGCGCGTTCATCACGACATAGAAGATTGCCGCCTTCAGCCCGAGGTCGTGGGCGAAGAACAACATGACCAGTCCCCCGGCGATGGCGAGCGCGAAGACGCCGACGTCGAAGGGCAGCGACGGCTTGAACCCGTGAGTCACCATCATCAGACCCAGGACGAGAATCACAGTGATTCCGATCGACCGGGAGAACGCGTCCAAGAAGAAAGCCAGGTAGTACATCGGACTGGTTTCCTTGCCGCTGAAGAGCCCCCAAGCCAGGAAATTGGTCCCCGAAGACCCCACGATGATCCATTCGAGGCCGAGCAGGTAGTTCTTGTAGTCGCGGATGAACTTCCAGCCGTAGGTAAGCCCGGCGAAGATCATGAAGATATCGGCGAGTGCGAACAGTGCGGTTTTGAGATCCATGGTCAACCTTTGTGTCGAGGCTTGATGACACCTACTGCGTGGCGTCGAGGATTTCGTCGCGCGGGGTGCCGACACGTTCGAGTGCCTTGTAGAACCGCTGCGGCTCGGCCCATTCTTCGGGCGTGAACACCCCTGCGCGGGCTTCGGGCCCGTCGTCGAGGGCGACAACCATGAACGCGGCGCACGCCGTTCCCGTCACCGCTGCCATGTCGGCGAACAGGTAGGTGCCGGGACCGCTCACCGGGGTACGGCGGGTGACCACCGTGGGTATGCCGTTGCGGAGACCGGTCACCTCGACCTTCAGGCCCGATTTGTAGGGGAAGGTGTGGCCGACCGCCGCCAGCGCAAGGAACTTGATCAGCTCGGTGCGCGTCGCCTCCCCGGTGCGCACGAGGTTGCGCATCCCGGAAAGGGCGTGGCGCCAGCCCTTCACGCTGCCGAACTTGTTGGTCAGCAGCGCCTCCAGGAAATCGATGGCCGTCTCCATGGGCATCTCGCCCTTCTGCACGGCCAGGCCCACGCCGCGGACAAGACCGTTGTAAGGTGCCGGATCCAGGCCGCCGAAGCAGCGAATGTTCTTGGCATCCGGGTATTTTCGTGGCAAGGTCACCGGCTCCGGGTGAGCGGTCTCGTGCACCATGGTCAGCCCGAGGCCGCCACCCATCTCCGTCCAGCGGGTCTCCAGCCACGACTGGTGCATCACCGGTCCGCCGTTCTGCCAGGTCATGCAGGGGCCGGCGGTGAGGCGCAGCATGTGGTCGAGGACCGCGCGGCCGATGGATCCGCGCTCGTCGCCGACCACCCAATACACATCGATGTTCTCGACACTGTCCAGTTCGCCGGCCGCGTCGGCGACCATGACGTTGGTAATGCCCGGCGAAGCGCCGCAGCCGACGTAGAACGGCACTCCGGCCGTCCCGGCGTCTTCGTGCAGACTCAGTGCGTGCAGGGTGCTCTCGATGTCGTCGTCGAAATCGAGATATGGCACTTTGGCCGCCAGGCACGCCTCCATCACGGGGCCGGCGGTGCGGTTGTAGGGACCGGCACCGAGCACGACGAGCGCGGCCCCCTCGATCGCCTTGCGAAGCCCCGCGGCGTCGTAGAGGTCCAACCGTGCGGCGGTGGCCAGCCCGGGCGGCAGCTTCTTGATCAGCTGATCGAGGAGCTCGGGACGAATGTCGTAGAGCGCCAGCTCCCAGTCGCCCTCGGCAACGACGAACCGCTCGATGGCCAATCGGCACATCTCACCCGCGGCGCCGATGAAGACGACGCGCTTCTTGGCACTCGTACTGGTCATGAGCCTCCGTCTGGCAAGGCGTGGTGCGTTTCACCGTAAGCCTGGACCATCCGCTGCGACATGTACGTACGCCTTGACTTTCCATCAAGATATGTGCGGAAACACATCGACTTTTGCGCATGGTGCAAATCACGATGGAAAGTAGCCCGAAGGACCGAACGGGAAGCTAATCGTGACCAGCCTCAGTGAGAACCTGAACGAGCTGCGCGAGTATGTCAAAGCCCGCGCGGCCGCCTGCAGGTATCCGCGCCAAGTTTGGCTGGTCGACGCCCTGCCCAAGGGACCGACCGGCAAGATCCTCAAGCGCGAAATAACTACTCCCGCTAGTGAGGGCATCCGATGACCGCGACCAAACCCGACGAACTGGCCGCGCCGTTAGATCTGCTGCTGACCAGCGCCACCCGGCCGTTCGCCCGCCGCATGATGCCCAACGCGGTGTGGGCCCGGTTCGGTGCGAACCTGGCCAAACAGCCCGGCGCGGTGGCCGGTCGGGCCGGGACACTCGTCCGCGAGCTCGGGAGCATCGCGGTGGGCCGATCCCACCGTGCGCCCGATCGGGCCGACAAGCGTTTCAGTGATCCTGCCTGGCAAGGAAATCCGCTGCTGCACCGGATCATGCAGGCCTACTTGGCGGCTGCCGAGACCGGCGATGGGTTGTTGGACGACGCCGGGCTGGATTGGCGCGACGCGGAGAAGATGCGCTTCGTCGTCGACAATCTGGTGGAGGGACTGGCGCCCACCAACAACCCGCTGATCAGCCCGCTGGGCTGGAAGGCGCTGATCGACACCGGCGGGCTGAGCGCCGTGCGCGGCGCGAGAGCCTTTGTCCGCGACATGCTTTCGAAACCCCGAGTGCCGGCGATGGTCGAGCCCGACGCGTTCGCGGTGGGTGAGACGGTGGCGATCACCAAAGGCGCGGTGGTGGCACAAACGTCGATGTTCGAACTGATCCAGTACGCGCCGCAAACGCCGACTGTGCGGAGTATTCCGCTGCTGATCGTGCCGCCGGTGATCAACAAGTTCTACGTCCTCGACATCGCGCCCGGGCGGAGCCTGATCGAGTACTTTGTGCAGCAAGGCCAACAGGTGTTCGTGATCTCGTGGCGCAATCCGCAAGCCCGGCACCGTGATTGGGGCTTCGATGCCTACGGCTCGGCGATCATCGAGGCACTGGACGCGGTGCAGAAGATCGCCGGGGCCGACAGCGCACATCTGCTGGCCACCTGCTCGGGCGGGATTCTGGCGGCGATGACCGCCTCGCATCTTGCCCAGATCGGCGAAGCAGACCGGATCGCTGGGCTGACCCTGGCGGTCACCGTGCTCGATCAGACCCGGGCGGGGTTCGCCTCCGCGGTAATGAGTGAGCGGGCCGCGCAGGCGGCGATCCGCACGTCGGCCAAGAAGGGTTATCTCGACGGGCGTGCGATGGCGGAGATGTTCGCCTGGCTGCGGCCGACCGATTTGGTATGGCGCTACTGGGTCAACAACTACGTGCAGGGCAGGCCGCCCGCCCCGTTCGACGTGTTGTTCTGGAACGCCGACACCACCCGGATGACCGCAGCACTGCACCGCGACATGGTGCTGATGGGCGTGCACAATTCGCTGGTCACACCTGGCGCGGTGAGCATGTTGGGCAGCCCGGTGGACCTCTCGAAGGTCACCGCGGACGCTTACGTCATCGGTGGCATCGCGGACCACATTTCGCCGTGGCAGGCCACCTACCGCAGCGCGCGTCTGCTCGGCAGCAAGGACAACCAGTACGTCCTGTCCACCAGCGGTCACATCGCCGCGCTGGTCAACCCGCCCGGCAACCCGAAAGCGTCGTATCGGACTGGCGCAGTGGACGCCGAAGACCCCCAAGAGTGGCTGGACACCGCGCAGAAGTTCAACGACTCGTGGTGGCCGCACTACCTGGCCTGGCTTGCCGAGCGCAGCGGTCCCGAGGTCGATGCTCCGAAAACGCTTGGCGGGGAGGGCTTCCCGCCCCTGGGTCCCGCACCGGGCACATACGTGATGGAAAAGTAAGAACGATATGGGTGCATCGAGCGTGCATCGTCGCCGTCTTCGTGCGGTGCCGTTGAGCCAGTTCGGCGAAGACCACTACGTCGCGGCTGGCGGCCAACGCATCCGAGTGAACCTGCGACAGGGAACCGGCGTTCCACTGGTGCTGTGCAACGGCATCGGCGCGAGCCTCGAAGTATTCGACCCTCTAATCGAGCAGCTCGATCCCAGCTCGACTGTTGTGCGATTCGACGTTCCCGGCGCCGGTGGATCGCCGTCATCCGTTGCGCCCTACGGATTTCCCTATCTGGCGTGGGTGCTGGGCCGGGTGCTGTCCGCGCTGGACATCGGTGTGGTCGACGTGCTGGGGCTGTCCTGGGGTGGAGCGCTGGCGCAACAGTTCGCCTTCCAAAACCCGAAGCGATGCCGGCGTCTGGTTCTTGTGGCGACGGGCACCGGGGTGCTGATGGTGCCCGCCCGCCTGCGGGTCCTGACGAAAATGCTTACCCCACGCCGGTTCTCCGATCCGGACTACGCCGCATCGATCGCCGGCGAGCTCTACGGCGGGACCGTCCGCGCGCACGGCGCGGATGTGGCGCGGCTATATGCGCAGCAGTTGCACGCTGGATCCAAGATCGGCTATCTACACCAACTGCTCGCCGGTTCAGTGTGGACGAGCCTGTTCGCCTTGCCCGCCATCCGGCAGGACACCTTGATCGTTGCGGGCACCGACGATCCGATCATCCCGGTCATCAACGCGCGCATCATGCACGCACTGCTGCCGCACTCCCGGTTGCACTTGCATTCGGGCGGCCACATCGACCTCGTGCACAACGCGAGTGAATTAGCACCCGTCATCGACGCGTTCCTGCGCCCACGTTGCGAACGACCATGAGCAACGTCAACATCGCTACTTCCGACATCTGGCGCGTTCAATCCGGAAGAGTTTGACTTCGGCGCTCAGCCGGTGAGCAACCGGGCGGCCACCGAAAGTCTCGCCGGCTGGTAAATTCGAGCACGATTCGAGATCGGCTCAGTTGAGCTCCCAGCTGCCAAAGTCGCTTACGCATACGCGACAAAACAGAGCGGAGAGGTGTATGGCCAACAGCCTCGCATCCCCTCAGAGCTCCAGCCGCCAGTCGATCCCGTCGACAGCCCAAGCACGTGCACGCTCGGCTGGGGTGCAGCGTCGCGGAGTCGAGCGTGTGCAGGCCATCCTCGACGCCGCCGAGGCGTTGCTCGACGAGCAGGGCTACGAGGCTGCCACCCTCAAGGCGATCGGTGAGCGGGCGGGCATTCCGACAGCGTCCGTCTACCACTACTTCGCCGACCGGCATCAGGTCGACGCCGAAGTCCTGCGACGCCACCTGCGAGAGGTCGACGAGCGCGTCGCCGCTTCTATGAGCAGTCCCACGGTGCGCACCTTGCGCGACGCAATCGATGCGGCCGTCGACCCGCTGCTCGCCTACTTCCGGGAGCACCCCAGCCTCGTCCAGCTGTGGTTCAAAGGCCGTAGCTCGACACTGAGCGAACTGGACGAGGCATTCGACCTATCGCAGGCAGAGCAGCTCTGGCGTTTGCTCATCGAGCGCAACCTCATCCGCGCCGACACCCCCCAATTCGTCGTACAGCTCGCCTATGAGGCCGGCGACCGACTCTTTGACGTCGCATTCTGGCGCTCTCCCAAAGGCGACGACGCCACAATCGACGAAGCGCGACGCCTCGTCACCGCCTATCTGGAGACATACGCACCGCAGGCTCAACACCCAGGCGACTAAGGCAGCTGCCCGTCAGGTGCTGTGGCTCACCGCGGCCGAAGTGCACGAACCAGCGCCGGCAACCATTCCCGGTCGGCGGGCACCCAATCGACGTCGTGCAGGTCGGCCAGAGTGACCCAGCGCAGCGCGCGATGGTCGTGCGGATGGGGTTCGCCGCGCAAAAGACTCACCCGGTAGGCCCGCAGGACCGTCGTCGCATTCAGCGCTACGTCGCCGCCCAGCCGTTCGCCGACCGCGACGTCGACGCCGAGTTCCTCGGCCAGTTCGCGGGCCAGCGCGTCGGATTCGGTCTCCCCCGCCATCACTTTGCCGCCGGGCAGTTCCCAGCGCCCGGCCAGTTCCGCAGGCCGATGCCGTTGTGCCACCAGCACCGCCGCATCCGAGATGACGGCACCGGCCACGACGATCTGGTTCGGCATCGTCGTGACGGTATACCGTCGGTGTATGGCTGTGTTAACGGATGAGCAAGTAGACGCCGCACTGCCCGAACTCAATGGTTGGAAGCGCGAGGACGGCGCGCTGCGCCGGTCGATCAAGTTCCCGTCGTTTATGGCCGGTATCGACGCCGTGCGCCGGGTCGCCGAGCACGCCGAAGCCAAGGATCATCACCCTGATATCGATATCCGTTGGCGGACAGTGACTTTCGCGTTAGTAACGCATTCGGCTGGTGGCATCACGCAAAACGACATCGACATGGCGCGCGATATCAACGGGATCATCGGCTAGTCCGGCGTCCGGTTGTTGCGATCCAGGCCAGGGTCGCCAGCGTCGCGACGATGTACACCAGCCCGGCCCAGGCCAGATACCACGGCCGGTCGCTCTGCCAGATGGTCGGCTGCGCGAAGCTGAGCAACCACGGGACACCGATAAGGGTGAGCACCAGCCAGCCCCACCCGAGGACGCGGGCACCGCGAAGCGCGCACAGCGGGCCATGGATCAGCCAGATCATCAAGGGCACCAACCACACCCAGTGATGGGTCCAGGAAATCGGCGAGAGCAACAGGCCGAACAACTCGACCACCAGCAGCTGACCGAGCCGGTCGTTGTTCAGCGCGCGCCAGGCAAGGACAGCCAGCAACGCGGTGACGGCGATCCCGGCCAGCACCAGCGGGCCGTAGCCGGCGTCGTGGCCGACGATCCGGGAGATCCCCCCGCGCCAGGACTGGTTGAACGACGTTCCGATCGGCCCGACGCGTTTGGTGTCCCGCAATAGGTCGATGAAGTAATAGCGAACCTGGTCGCCGACGACCAGCGCCGACACCGCGACCGTGCCGAGGAAGACGACGGCCGAGAACACCGCGGCGCCCCACCGCCGGACGCCGACGAAATACAGGCCGGTGATCGCCGGCGTCAGCTTCACCCCGGCGGCAGTGCCGACCAGCAACCCGGACAACCACCATCGGGTGGTGTAGACCGCGTACAGCCCGGCCAACACCAACAGCACGTTGACCTGCCCGTAGTCGAAGGTGCTGCGCAGCGGCTCGATCCAGATCGCCACGGCCGTCCAGAGCATCGCGACCCGATGGCCTTCGCCGGCCGCCACGCCCAGCAGTCGCTGGCTGACACGCACGACGCCATACAGCGCGGCCATCGTCCCGACCTGCCAGCACAACGCGACCAAGCCGAACGGCAGCAGGTGCAGCGGGTAGAACACCACCGCCGCGAACGGTGGATACGTGAACGGCAGCGGGAAATCCGGCGTCTGGTCGGCGTAGACGTAGTTGTACAGCGTGCCGGGATGGTCGATGGCGGCGGCGCCGCCGATGTAGACGTGCAGGTCGACGAAGTTGGCGCCGTTGGGAGTCAAGTACGTCCAAGCCAGCCGGGCGGCGACCGACAGCGCCAGCAGCAGCGGCCCGGCGGCGTTCGGCGCAATCGCCCGCCGACGGGTGGTCGGTGCCGCCGGGGCGGCGGAGGTCGTGTCTACCTGCCCGACTGTAGCGAGGCTTCGGTGGCGACGGCTCCGCTCGCCGCGGCGGGTCACCTTCACCGCTCGGTGCCGTAACGATCGAATAACCGCCACACGTGTCACTTGAGTCACTCTGGCATCACGCGAACTATCAGCCGCGGATGTGTCGTCGAGAACCAGGGAGAGTCATGCCAACCATTTGGACACTGTTACGTGCCGGCGCCGTCGTCGTCGGTTCGTCGGCCGCGTTGTTGACCGGCGGGATCGCCCATGCCGACCCGGCGCCGGTGCCGGTTCCCGACATCGGGCAACAGCTCGTCGGCACGGCGGCCAACGCCCCGCAAATGCTGCAAAGCGTCGCTTCAGCGCTCGGGGCTCAGCCGCCCACGCCGCCGCCGCTGGCCAGCGCCGGCATCCAGGTGCCGCAGCCTCCGACGGGATCGGTACCAGGCGCAAGTTCCGTTCCCGGGGCCAGCTCGCTCATCCCGGGCGCAAACTCGCTGGTTCCCGGTGCGACAACTCCCGTTTCGGGTACGACCACGCCGGGGACAACCGGGCTCCCGGGACTTACGCCCGCCGTTCCGGCGACCGCACCGGCGACGGGACCCGCGCAGATGATGCCGCAGGCGCAACTCAACCTGCCGCAGGTGCCGTTCAGCCCGGTGCCGCTGCCGCAGCACCTGTCGCTGCCCGGCGACCTGGCGTCGCTGGCCCCGGGCGGTGTTCCGGTGCCGCGGGGCATCCAGCCGAGTACGACGGCGGTATCCGCACCGGGTATAGCGTCGGGCGCTTCCAGCAACCCGTTGCTGTTCCCGCTTTCCGCCCTGCCCTGACACCCACGGTCGGCCGGCCGACCCCATGTTGGCCGGCCGACCACAAACCATCGATCGGGAGAAACACCGTGGTACGCACTTGGAATCTGGTCAGTGGCATCGCTGTCGCAGCCGTCGCGTTCGGACTTTGCCCGAACGCTGCAGCAGACCCCGCAGCACCCCAGCCGTTGCCCGCCCAGCAGATGCCTGGGCTGCCGGCACTGACCCAGTTGAGCCCGATCATCCAGCAGGCCGCCGCCGACCCGCAGCAGGCCCAGCAGCTGTTGATGGCCGCCGCGTCGGCGTTCAGCCACAGTCCGACGGCGCCCGAAGCGTCGAAAAACGTTGCCTCGTCGGTGAATCAGTTCGTGCAGGACCCGACGGCGCACGTCCCGCCGGTCGGGGTGGAACCGGGCGCTCAAGCACACCTGCCGACGGGTATCGACCCCGCGCATGCCGCCGGCCCCGCACCCGAGGCGGCGCCGGCCCCGACGCCGGCTGTCACGCCGGTCGCCGCACCTGTGCCGGCTCCGGCTCCGCCCGCTCCGTCGGCTGCCCCCACCTACAACCCGGACACGCCGCCCACGCAGGACTTCATGTACCCCTCGATCGGGACGGGCTGCGCGGCCGACGGCGGTAACGTCATCGCGACCGCCCTTTCGGTCGCCGGGCCGGCCAAGATTCCGGCCCCCGGGCCTCAGCCCGGCCAGACCGCCTACGTGTTCACGGCCGTCGGCACCCCCGGGCCGGCCGACGTGCAGAAGCTGCCGTTGAACGTCACGTGGGTGAACCTGACCACCGGGAAGTCGGGCAGCGCCACGCTCAAGCCGCAGCCGGACATCAACCCCGACGGGCCGACGACGTTGACCGCCATCGCCGACACCGGTTCGGGCAGCATCATGTCGACGATCTTCGGTCAGGTCACCACCAAGGACAAGCAGTGCCAGTTCATGCCCACCATCGGTTCGACGGTGGTGCCCTAACCGCATAATGCCGGGTGGCTACTTCTGACACGCTTTTCACCCTCTCGCGTGCCATAACTAGCCACTCGGCGCGCTATTAGTAGGCCATGAACAGTATGGCGTCGCGGTCGTACTCCAGACCGGGATGAACGCTGGCCAGGTGCGCCTGGGTCAGTTCGACCAGTTCGTCTTCGTCCTTGCCGACGATGGCCTCTCCGCACGGACACGTCAGGTGTGTCTTCACTTCGCCGCCTTTCCCTTCATCTGCTTCTTGTAGGACCGAACCTGCTCCAGCGAACCGGCGTCGACGATGTCGGCGACCGACATGTGGCTGCCCGCCTTGCCGTAGTCGCCGGCCGCTTCCCGCCAGCCGGGCGGTGTCACGCCGTACTGCTTGCCGAGCAGCGCTAGGAAGATGCGCGCCTTCTGCTCGCCGAATCCTGGTAAGCCCTTGAGCCGTCGCAGCAGCTCCGCTCCATCGGGGTCGCCGGCGGTCCACAGCGCGGCCGCGTCACCGCTGTAGCGGTCGACGATGATCTGCGCCAGGGCCTGGATGCGTTTGGCCATCGATCCCGGAAAGCGGTGCACCGCAGGCTTTTCCGAACACAATGCGGCGAACTTGTCCGGGTCGTAGTCGGCAATATCGGCGGCGTCGAACCCGCCCATCCGGTCGGCAATCTTCTTCGGGCCCGCGAACGCGGTTTCCATCGGCACCTGCTGGTCGAGCAGCATGCCGACCAATAGTGCGAACGGATTCTGAGACAGCAGCTTGTCTGCTTCTGGCTCCAGCGCCAGGCAGAGATTCACCGGCAACGGCCGCTCCTTTCACCGTGGTCTACTCAACACACAGGACCACCCCACCCGCAAGGCCAAACTTTCGGCGCGTTTATCAGCTGCTCCTGCGCCAACAGATTGGTGACCAATCGCAAGTGATGCTCTGGCTACGATTTTGGAGTGACACAGGAGCCGCTGGCAGTCGACACCGAGAGGTTGACCGCTGCGGCTAAACAGTTGCTGGGTGCGGCGAATGAAATACCGACACCCCCAACGCCGCAGGGCGTTACCGGTAGCGATCCGCTCTCGCAGGCCATCGCAGCGCAGGCAAGCAAGGTCGAGGCTCCAGTATCCGAGGGCTTGCCGGGCGTCCAAAAGGAAGCGGCTCGAACCGCCGAGAATGTGGGGAAAGCAGCCAAAGCATACGAGGATACCGATAAACGGCTTGCCGACGACATCAAAAAGCGCACGTTCCCGAAGGCGGACGACACCGTCCGGGCGACTGGCTTCGGGACGAAGCCGGAACGGCCGACTTTGCCCGATGAGCGCCACCGGCGATGTCACGCAGACAAGCAGCTGCCGGGCTCAAAGATGTAAATGCAAGGATCGAGGAGCACAACGCCGAAATACCTTATATTTCGACGCTGCCGCCCAATGATCCACGGAGAGCCGATTTTGCCTATGAGACTAAGCGGCTTAACGACGAGAAACAGCAATACCTAGCCGTATTACCTCCGCAGCATCCACCCGCGAACGTTGTTGGTCCGGGTGGAACCAATCTGCCAGGAGTTCCGCCCGGGTTGGTTTCGCAGCTCCCAGCAGATAGTGGAGAGGGTTGGATATACCCCGTTCCACCAGGGGCAACCAGGAATTGATCCCCGTGTCGTATCCATTCGCGTGATGGAGCCGACGAGCTTATACCCGAACGGGTATGTGACGTATATGAATGGAATAGGTCAAGAAGTGGACCCGTTCACCGGGAGGACAGTCCCGCCTTCGAACCCGTACGCCCACATACCATTACCAAACCGATGATAGGATCGACAGCGTGAGTCATTATTCGATCAACGAACTCTACGAGTTCGCCCCTAAGGTTGAATTACGGGCATCCTCGCGACTAAATCCTCTGACCGAAGAGGGAGCCCTTAACGAGGCCGAATTTATCGACATGCGCCTCTCGCCGCAGCGCTCACGAGCCGGAGTCCTCCTTGATATTCGTGGAATCGGTTTTGAGGGGTCGAATACCGCCCTCTTGGTTTTAACAGGTGTTGGCAAGGCGGGTTGGACTAGCGATGACACCCGACAGCATCCGTGGTACGCACGCCGAGGCGATTGGACACCAACGACGTCTGTGTGGAACAAGCCAGCGCAACCATGGACGGCTGGTTCGCCCCTATGGGCACACGACGCCGTAGATGCTTCTCATGTAGCCACTGCCGCGCCCCCAATAGATAAACCCGCGAATAATAAACTGCCCGAATACATTGTCGGGTTTGGTTCGTTGGCGGTGTCAGCGCTGAGCGCCCAAATTTACCTTGGACATGTCGACGGATTAGGTGAAGCGCCACCAGATATGACTGAGCTATCCGATGCTGAGATTATAGCGGGATTCCCGCAATGGTCCTCGATAATGGAAGTGCGCGAGCATTACGTTTATCCGGCATGACGTCTCGATTCGCCGGCGAGTAGCTCCAGCTTCCAAGCCACAACGCCCCCGCGCGGGCCCGAAGATCAAATCAAAGAATGCAGGAAAGGAAGAACGGCACCCTCCCGAAAGAGGGTGCCGCCTTCTAGGCCTTAATTAGGCCGAATCGCGTGGAGGTAGCTGCATCAGGTAGTACGCAGTTAGGGCATCCGACTTGCTTGCGATTTCCTGCCGGCGGGTGACAGCCCGCGACCCGAAGCCCAGCAAGTCCACGACCAAGGCCAAGACGGTCGGTAGCGACGTGGCATTGCCTAGGCGCGTGATCAGGTTCCCGATATCGGCGCGCTGCTCCGCTCGATGGTTGAGGCTGCCGTCGCCCAGGATGCTAACCCATTGCAGCTCAAAGGTGTTCGTCCGCAACGGTAGTAACGGTGGACGTTAATCGTGCATTCTTTGATCTCGCGCCGAGATACCTGATGCGCCAGCGAGGCACCACACTTGCCGCACTTACCGATGCCGAGCATCGAGTTTACCGAGTTCGTCGGGGCGCGCTGATTGAGCTGCCGCTGCCGAGCAGCGTCTTGGATACGTACCGCGGGTCGCTTTGGTCGGCGTACGTGTGTGGGCCAGCGCGAAAAGCGTTGTGCGCTAACCGCTCTTGCGACGGAATTCCCGTCGGCTCTCCACCGGACCGTGGGCCCGTGACTGCTTGGCGCCGCCGTCCTTGTGCGCCGACCCGCCGGCCGACTTTGCGTTCTTGCGGTCCAGGGCTTCGCGGAACTTGCGTTTGGTGTCGTCCTCGGCCATAACTGGGAGCCTACGCGATCAGCGCATGCCCGGCGGCATGCCGTAGACGTGGTCGATGGGCATCGTCAGCAGCACCCGACGATCGGTGACCATCGCCTGGCGGTACTCGTCCCAGTCCGGGTGTTCGCCGGCGATGTTGCGGTACAAGGTGATCAGCCCCTCGACGGTGTCGTCGTCGGGTGCGGCCGCCTGCGGTGTCAGCTCCGCGGTGCCCTCGGCGACCGCATACGACCACCCGTCGTCGGAACTGACCAGCAGCGAGGCTCGTGGGTCGCGGCGCAGGTTGCGGGTCTTGGCCCGCGGCTCGGTGATCGAGACCTGCACAACGTTGCGCCGCGCGTCAAAGTAGTACTGCACGTTGGACAGCTGGGGACGCCCGTCGCGCTTGATGGTGGCCAGCACCCCGATCGAGTTCCCGGCGATCATGGCCAGCAACTTGTCGTCGAACACTTGGCGTCCCATGCCCAAAGCGTAGTCGCGCAACCGGGCGACGGTCCCCGATTCGGCTAGCATCACCGCGTGAGCACTGTTCATCGTTGCCGCTGCACGCTTTTCGGGAGCCGCGCATGACGCGGTATGCGGCGTTTCTGCGCGGGGTCAACGTCGGAGGGGTCAACCTCAAGATGGCCCAGGTGGCGAAGGCGCTGACCGATGCCGGGCTGGCGAATGTTCGCACGATCCTGGCCAGCGGCAACGTCCTGCTGGAGTCGGACAAGGACGCCGAGGCGGTGCGTGCGACGGCCGAAAGCGCGCTGCGGAAGAGGTTCGGCTACGACGCGTGGGTGCTGGTCTACGACGCCGACACCGTGCGCGCCATCATCGATGCCTACCCCTTCGAACCAGAAGTGGAAGGACACCACTCCTACGTCACGCTGGTCGCCGAACCCGACGTGCTCGACGAGCTGGCCGCGCTGCCGGCCGAGCCGACCGAGAAGATCGCCCGCGGCGACGGCGTCATCTACTGGCAGGTCCCCAAGGGCGACACCTTAGACAGCACCATCGGCAAGACGATGGGCAAAAAGCGCTACAAGTCGTCGACCACCACCCGCAACCTGCGCACGCTGGCCAAAACCGTTTTGCGGTGACCCGCGGCAGGTAGGGTCAGCGTCGATGAGCCTCGCCAAGCTAACCCCTTCCCTCACCGGTGTTTCCGAGACCGCGCTTCTGACGCTGCACGCACGCGCCGGGGAGGCTCGCCGCGCCGACGCCGTCATTGACGACCCGCTGGCCGTCTCGCTGGCAGATGCGATCGACTGCGACTTCGCCAAGTTCGGCCGGCCCCACCAGGGCATGGCGCTGCGCGCATTGGCCTTCGACATCCACACTCGCAGCTATCTGGAGAAGCATCCGTCGGCCACGGTGGTGGCGCTGGCCGAGGGCTTGCAAACCAGTTTCTGGCGGTTGGACTCTGCCATCCCGGATGGGCAGTTCCGTTGGCTGACAGTTGATTTGCCGCCAGTGGTCGACCTTCGCGCGCGGCTGCTGCCGCAATCATCCCGGATATCGGTGTGCGCCCAGTCGGCGCTGGACTACAGCTGGGCAGACCACGTGGACGGGTCCGGCGGGGTGTTCGTCACCGCCGAGGGCCTGCTGATGTACCTGCAACCCGAGGAGGCGCTGGGTCTTATCGGAGAGTGCGCCAAGAGGTTTCCCGGCGGCCAAATGCTGTTCGACCTGCCGGCGACGGCGTTCTCATGGTTTAGCCGGCGCGGGCATTGGAGCTCGTGGCACTACAAGATGCCGCCGATGCCGTTCAACATGTCGGTCGCAGAGGCCGCGGAACTGGTCAACAGGGTGCCCGGAGTGCGTGCAGTGCGCGACGTGCATGTGCCGCCGGGCCGCGGACGGGTGTTCAACTCGCTGCTCTCGATGACCTACCGGATCCGCCCCCTGGCATCAGTGCGTCCCACGCTGACGCTGCTGGACTTCGGCTAATCGTCGAACGCGGCGTCAAGGTAGCGCAGCGCTTCATCCTTGCTTAGTCCGAGCCCGCGTGCCACGTCGGCGTAAGCGTTGGCCGCGGCGGCCATCGCGCTATCCGACGGGTCGGCACGGGCGACGAATGTGCCGAAGCGCCCGCGGGTTTCGACGACTCCGGCGGCTTCCAGCTCACGGTAGGTGCGAGCCACGGTGTTGACGGCCAGGCCGAGCTCGCCCGCCAGTTCACGCACGGTGGGCAGTCTGGTGCCGGGCGGTAACGTGCCGGTTCGGATCGCCTCGATGATTTGCGTCCTGATCTGGTCGAACAACGGCCGGCCCGCTTGCTCGTCGATCCGAAACTGCACGATGCCCAGTATCGCGCAGTACGCCGGCCCGACGGCGCCGACCGGCAGCGCGGGGTTACCCGAGCTTGCGATCGCCACCCGCAGCGCTCGGTTACCCGAGCTTGCGATCGCCGCTATGTTGGGGGGGTGCGAGTAACGGTGCTCAGCGGGGCGGGAATCTCCGCCGAGAGCGGCGTGCCGACGTTTCGCGACGACAAGAACGGGCTGTGGGCCAAGTTCGACCCCTATGAGCTGTCCAGCACGCAGGGCTGGCTACAAAATCCCGAGCGGGTCTGGGGATGGTATTTGTGGCGGCATTACCTGGTGAGCCGCGTCGAACCCAACGCCGGACATCGCGCCGTCGCTGCCTGGCAGGACCACGCCGAGGTCACCGTCGTCACCCAAAACGTCGATGATCTGCACGAACGCGCCGGCAGTAAGCCAGTCCACCACCTGCATGGCAGTCTGTTCGAATTCCGTTGCGCCGCTTGTGGACAGCCCTACACCGGGGTACTTCCCGAGATGCCCGAGCCGGCCCTGGAAGTCGAGCCGCCGACCTGCTCCTGTGGCGGGCTGATCCGGCCCGACATCGTGTGGTTCGGTGAGCCGCTGCCTGACGAACCGTGGCAGCGGGCAGTCGAGGCGACCGCAGCCGCCGATGTGCTGGTCGTGGTGGGCACCTCCGGCATCGTCTACCCGGCCGCCGGCTTGCCGGACGTGGCGCTGGCCCGCGGCGCGGTCGTCATCGAGGTCAATCCGGAGCCGACGCCGCTGTCGCCCAGCGCCACGCTCACCGTGCGGGAATCCGCCAGCAAGGCATTGCCGACGCTGCTGCAGCGTCTGTCGGCCCTGCTCGACTAGTTAAGGCCGTCGCGCGCGGCCCAGCGCGAACTCCGCTACCGGCAGCGGCACCCACGCCGGAAACGTCGCCTCCCGGCGAGCGTCGTCCACCTCGAACCCGGCGCCGACGATCGCCCGCTCGGTGTCGCGGTGGGTGTGACAGTTCCCCAGCAGCCGCGGCCAGAACGTCGCGTCGGCCAGCCGCTGCAGGCCGCCGCGCCACCCATCGCTGGCCACATGCTCGAGATACCGCAGCTGCCCGCCGGGGCGAAGCCGCGAATGTAGTTGCCGCAGAACCGAATCGGGGTCGCCCACTGAGCACAGCACCAGCGAGCACACCACGGCATCGAACGGCTCGTCCGCGGCGAAGTCCTCCACCGTCGCGTCGGTGACCTGGACCGGCACGGGCGCCTCGGCCGCTGCGGCGCGGGCTCGCTCGGCCAGTCGAGGTTCAGGCTCGACGGCCACCACCTGTTCGACGGATTCGGGGTAGAACGCGAAATTGGTCCCCACGCCGGCACCGACCTCCAGGACCCGGCCCGACAATCCCGCCAGGTTCTCTCGCCGCAACGCGCGGATCTGCTCGGTTTCGTGCGCGGCGATGGTGGGCCAGATCCGGGCGAAGAACGGGTTGTCGACCGTCGTCGCTGATGTCATCTACCTGAGCCCTCCGAACGTCTCTCCGGCATCAGCCACTCCAGCGTCTGCTGCGGCGTGGCGTCTGCTCCGACCAGTCCCGCCACGATATGCCCGCACGACACCGCGCGCATCACCCGGTCGGCAAACGCCTCCACATCACCGAACGGCAGATGCGGCTTGGCGATCAGCAGTGCCACCACGCCGTGCGCGGCGCTCCACAGTTGCAGGGCAACCGCGGTCGGATCGCCGGGCGGGTAGATGCCCTCGTCCATCAAGGTCTGCACCGTGCCGCAGATGTGTTCGAAAGCCGAACTGCGCAGCGCGACGTCGACGTCGCTTCCCGACCGCCACTCGCCCATGGTGGCGATCCGGTACAACCCCGGCGTCTGGAGGGCGAATCGGACATAGGCCAGCCCCTGCGCCCGCAGCACGTCGGCGGTGGACGGCTGCCCCACCGCCACCTGCTGCATCTCCAGATCCAGCTTGGCGAAGTACCGCGCGCACACCGCATCCAGCAGCGCGTCCTTGTCCTCGAAATGCAAATAGATCGACGGCGACGTCACGCCGACGCGCTGGGCCACCGCGCGGATCGACACCGCCTTGGCTTGCCCGGTTTCCAGTAGCAGCTCAGTCGTCGCGTCCAGGATTTCCTCGCGAAGCCGATCGCCCGAACCACGGCGCGCCCGGCGGCGTCGAACATCGGCCACGCTAACCATTTTCGGTCACCGACGCGTGATCGGTATGACGTACGGCCGGCCCGGCCAGTGGCAGAGCGCTTCGGCGGTGCCGCCCCGCGCCAGATGGCAACGTCGCGGTAGCGGCCTCGCTGATCCCGAACCGCTCATGCAGCCACCCCAACGGTTTTGGCGCCCACCAGCTCATGCGTCCCAGCACATGCATGAACGCCGGCACCAGCATCATCCGCACCAGGGTGGCATCCACCAGCACGGCGAGTGTGAGCCCGATGCCGAACATCCGCATGAACGACACCTGCGCGGCGATCAGCGCCGCAAACGATATCGACATCACCAGCGCCGCGGCGGTGATCACCCGGCCGGTGCGAGCCAGGCCCAGCGCGACGCTGTTGTCGTTGGCGGCCCGGGTACGCGGTGAAGCCAGCCAGTATTCGCGAATCCGGGAGACCAGGAACACCTCGTAGTCCATCGACAACCCGAACGCGATGCAGAACAGCAGCACCGGCATGTTGGCCTCCAACGTGCCGCTTGACGTTGTGCCCAGCGCGCCGAGGTGGCCGTCCTGGAAGATCCAGACCAGTGCACCGAACGCCGCCGTCAGCGATAACACGTTGAGCACCAACGCTTTCAGCGGCAACACCACGCTGCCGGTCAGCAAGAACAACAGGACGAAGGTGATCGCCGCGATCAGCCCGAGCACCAGCGGAAGCCGTGTCATGATCGCGGCCACGCTGTCGCGGTTGATCTGCGCGAGCCCGGCCATTTCGACGGATCGCCCAGCGGGGCCGGGCACTTGGTGTAACCGGTCGAGCTGGGTGGCGGAAGCCTGCGAGAACAACGGCGCGGTGCTGGCGACCGTCAAAAACGCGCTGCCGTCGGCGATCCCCGTGGGCGCGGCGGGCGGACCGGTCAGTTTCCCGGACACGAAGGTCCCGGTCGGCGCGGTCACCGCCGACACGTCGGGCACCCGCGACAGGTCGGCGGCATAGCGGTCGAGTTCGGCGGGAGACAAGCCATGCGCGTCGGGTACGACGACGGGCACCGCGGTCGCCGAGTCGTCGGCGAAGTCGGTGCGTAACTGGTCACCGACCTCGTGCGCCGACGCCGAGCGCGGGAGCACGCGGTCGTCGGGCGAGCCGAACTTCACCCCGAGGAATGGGACGCCGAACAGCAGCAGCAGCGCGACGACGGCCAGACCGATCGGCACGGCCCGGCGCATCACGTATTTGGTGCTGCGGTACCAGAAGAGCTGATCCACCGGTTTGCGCGCAGGGGCCGGCCGACGCAGCACACCACGCACCAGCCGGCGCACGTCCAGCGAATCGAGCCGCGGCCCCAGCAGCACGATGGCCGCCGGGGTCACGACGATCGCCGCGGCCGCCACCAGCGCGACGGTGGCCACGCCGGCGTAGGCGAACGACTTCAAAAAGTAGCCGGGGAACAACACCATCACCGCCATCGACAACGCGACGGTGGTCGCCGAGAACAGCACCGTGCGTCCCGCGGTGGCCATGGTCCGGATCAGCGCCGCGTCGCGCGGGGTCCCATCGGCCAGCTCGTCGCGGGAGCGGCTGATGATCAGCAACGTGTAGTCGATGGCCAGCGCCAGGCCCATCGCGGTACTCAGGTTGAGCGCGAAGATCGACACGTCGGTGCTGAACGTGATCAGGCGCAGTACCGACATGGAGCCGACGATGGCAAGCGCGCCCAGCGCCATCGGCAGCGCCGCCGCAAGTAGCCCACCGAACACCCAGACGAGCACCAAGAAACTCAGCGGAATAGCGATCGACTCCATCAGCAGTAGATCGCGCTCGTTTTGCTCGTTGATCTGGGCGTACACCATGGCCACTCCGCCGGCGCGCACGCTGACGCCGTCGCGGTCGTGGACGACTTGCTCCGACAGCGTCTTGGCGTACTTCTGGGCGTTGTTTTCGCCGCCCTTGAGGTTGGCCACGATCAGGCCGGACTTGCCGTCGGTGCTGACCAGCCCCTCGGCGGCCGCCGGCGGCGACGTCCACGGTGAGGTCACGTTGAACACCAACGGCGACTGCTTGAGCTGCTCAACGATGTCGGTGCCGGCCCGGCGGGCACGTTCGCTGGCGGCACCGGCCGGCGTCGTGACCACCACCAACATCGTCTGGTCGCTCTGACCGAACTTATCGGTCAGCAGCTGAATCGCCCGCGACGACTCCGACGCCGGATCCTGAAATCCTCCCGCGGCAAGGCTATTAGCGACGGGGACGCCGAAGACCCCGGCCGCCACCAGCACGAGCGCTGCCACCGCGAGGATCTTTCCCGGCGCGGCGAGGGCCAGTCGAGCGGTTCGCTGCAGCATGCGCGCGTCCCCTCACCGGAAAATAGCTGCGGTAACTTATCGGCGATAAGTTGTGGGTACGACCTGGTCGCCCGGTGGTTAAGACGATGGGGCGCCCGGGATGGTTCACCGCAACGCCGACACGATCAGGACGTGGCGCCGAGCTTAGAGCTTGCACACCTGACAAATAAGCGTCATTCCGGATTTCCGGACAAAATGTCTACTCCCCGGACCAGCAGATGCGACCCTACCCGGCGGTAAGAATTGCCACGATTTTCCGAACCGTAACTCAACGATTCCTTAATGGTGACCCATACGCTCATGAACATGTGGATCGACGACTCAAGTGCCGACGTCATCAAGGTTGATTTCGAGGCTCTCTACCACGGCGACGTGTTGGTGGAAGGCGAGACCTCGGAGCAGCTCGACGAATGGCATCCGCTGCCCACAGCGAGCTGATCCGGACGCGGCTGTTACCGCGTCCGCGCTTTTGAGTTTGACCCCGCTCGATGTTCCTATTGCTTTGATCCCCGCTGAGGTTAGGCGGGGATCTTTTCTTCCTCGTCTTCGGCGACCATGTCGGCCAGCCGGCCGGTGATCAGGTCTTCGGCCTCGGCGACGATCCGCGCCACCAACTCCCCGACCGTCGGGATGTCGTTGATGAGGCCCATCGCCGTGCCCACCGACCAGATCCCGGCGTCGAGGTCGCCGTCGTCGAACACCTTGCGGCCCCGCACGCCGGCCACCAACTCCTGGACGTCGGCGAATTGGCCGCCGCGGTTCAGGATTTCGACGACCTCACGCGACACCACGTTGCTGGCCACCCGCGCGGTGTTGCGCAGCGGGCGGAAGATCAGCTCGGTGTCGCGCTCGTCGCCGGCCACGATGGCTTCCTTGACGTTCTGGTGGATGCACGACTCGACCGTGCACATGAACCGCGACCCCATGTTGATGCCGTCGGCGCCCAGCGCCAGCGCGGCGACCAGCCCGCGGGCGTCGGCGAAACCGCCGGACGCGATCATCGGGATGTCGATCTTGGCGGCGGCCGCCGGGATCAGCACAAGGCCGGGGATGTCGTCCTCGCCCGGATGTCCGGCGCATTCGAAGCCGTCGATGCTGATGCCGTCCACACCGAGGCTTTGCGCCTTGACCGCGTGCCGGACAGAGGTGCACTTGTGCAGCACCTTGATGCCGTTGTCGTGGAACATCGGCAGGTGCGGCGCCGGGTTGGAGCCAGCGGTTTCGACGATCTTGATGCCGGCGTCGACGATCACCTGACGGTACTCGTCGTACGGCGGCGGGTTGATCGTCGGCAGAGTGGTCAGGTTCACCCCGAACGGCTTGTCGGTGAGCTCGCGGGTCTTGGCGATCTCGGTGGCCAGGTCTTGCGGGGTGGGCTGCGTCAACGCTGTCAGGAAACCCAGTGCGCCCGAGTTCGCCACGGCCGCGACAAGTTCGGCGCGGCCGACCCACTGCATGCCGCCCTGCACAATGGGGTGCTCAACGCCGAACGCCTCGGTGAACTTCGTCGTCAGCATCAGCGCGGCGCCATCCGGATCGCGCCGTCCAGCCGGATCACCTCGCCGTTGAGCATCGGGTTCTCGACAATGTGCACGGCCAGCGCGCCGTACTCGTCGGGCTTGCCCAGCCGGCTGGGGTGCGGCACCTGCTTGCCCAGCGACTCCTTGGCGGGCTCGGGCAATCCGGCCAGCAGCGGGGTGTCGAACAGGCCCGGCGCAATCGTGACCACCCGGATGAGCTTGCTCGCCAGGTCACGGGCGATCGGCAGGGTCATGCCGACCACGCCGCCCTTGGACGCCGAGTAGGCCGCCTGACCGATCTGGCCGTCGAACGCCGCCACCGAGGCGGTGTTGATGATGACGCCGCGCTCCTCACCGACCGGCTCGGTCTTGGCGATCCGCTCGGCGCCCAGCCGCAGCACGTTGAAGGTTCCGATCAGGTTGATGTCGACGATCTTGCGGAACGCATCCAGCGGGAAGACGCCGTCCTTGCTCAGCACCCGGATCGCGTTGCCGGTGCCGGCGCAGTTGACCACGATGCGCAGCGGGCCCTGCGACTCGGCGATGTCGAGGGCGGTCGTGACGGCGGCTTCGTCGGTGACGTCGGCGGGCGCGAAGCGCGCGCGGTCGCCGAGCTCGCGCACGACTTCCTCACCCTTGAGGTCGAGCACAACCACCTGGGCGCCCGCGTCGAGCAGCCGCTTGGTGGTGGCCAGGCCCAGGCCCGACGCACCGCCGGTGACGAGTGCTACGGCGTCTTTGATCTCCACTCAGGTCTTTCCTTTCCTCCGGCCGACGCGGTGGGCCGACCTACTGGTTGGTTGGGAACTATACCCAGTCGCTCAGGACCGCTTCGGTGTCGGCTCCCGGCCGCCGCGGCGGTCGCGGATCGTCGGGAACGCTGCGAGAAAACCGCGGCGCCGGCCGCGGCTGCAGCCCGCCGTCGGCCTGGTAGAAGGTGTTGCGCTCGGTGACGTGCGGCTCGGTTTCCACCTCGCCGAACGCCAGCACCGGCGTCACGCAGGCGTCGGTATCGGCGAACACCTTGGCCCAGTGGTCGCGGTCTTTCGACGCGAACACCTCGGTCAGCCGGGCCCGCAGCTCGGGCCAGCGGGTGCGGTCGTTCTGGCCGGGCAGGTCGGCGCCGTCCAGGCCGAGGCCCTTGAGCAGTTCGGCATAGAACTGCGGCTCGATGGCGCCGACGGCGACGTAGCGGCCGTCGGCGCATTCGTAGGTGTCGTAGTACGGGGCGCCGGTGTCGAGCATGTTGGTGCCGCGCTCGTCGGACCACATGCCCAGCGCGCGCATCCCCCACATCATCTGGATTAGCACCGACGAGCCGTCGATCATCGCCGCGTCGATGACCTGGCCCTTGCCGGAGCTCTGCCGCTCCCACAGCGCGGACAGGATGCCTACCAGCAGGAACATCGACCCGCCGCCGAAGTCGCCGACCAGGTTCAGCGGCGGGACCGGCCGCTCGCCCTTGCGTCCAATCGAATGCAGCACGCCGTTGAGCGAGATGTAGTTGATGTCATGACCTGCCTGCTTGCTGCGCGGTCCGGTCTGGCCCCAGCCGGTCATCCGGGCGTAGATCAGCCGGTCGTTGACCCGCGCGCAGTCGTCAGGGCCCAGGCCCAGCCGCTCGGTGACGCCCGGTCGGAACCCCTCGATCAGCACGTCGGCCTTGGCGACGAGCCCCAGCACCAGGTCGCGCCCCTCGTCGGACTTCAGGTCGGCGGTGACGAAGCGGCGGTTGCGCAGCATGGGGTCGGTGCCGCCGGCGCCTGGCCGGTCGACGCGGACGACGTCGGCGCCGAGGTCGCCGAGGATCATCGCGGCGTGCGGGCCCGGCCCGATACCGGCCAACTCGATTACCCGTAGCCCTGTGAGCGGTCCCGCCATCTCCCGACCTCCTTGTCGACAACATCCGTTCGCATCTTCGCAGCCGCGCCCGCAGCGCGCGCATCGCGGTCACTTATGGTGATCCGCATGTTGGATTCAGCCACCCTGACGCCCGTCGCGGGCGTGTCCGTCACGCTCGCCGACGAAGTGTTGTCGGTGACCATCGACCGCCCCGACAGCCTCAACTCGCTGACGACGCCGGTGTTGGCCGGCATCGCCGAGGCGATGGAGTACGCGGCAACCGATCCGGGGGTCAAGGTGGTGCGACTCGGCGGGGCCGGGCGCGGCTTTTCCTCCGGCGCGGGGATGAGCGCCGACGACGTCTCCGGCAGTGGCGGCCCGGGAACCGAGATCATCGTGCAGGCCAATCGTGCGGTGCAGGCGATCACGGCGCTCCCCCACCCGGTCGTCGCCGTCGTCCAGGGCCCCGCCGCAGGTGTCGGGGTGTCGCTGGCGTTGGCCTGCGACCTCGTATTGGCTTCGGACGCAGCGTTTTTCATGCTTGCCTTCACCAAGATCGGGCTGATGCCCGACGGCGGCGCGTCGGCGTTGGTCGCCGCCGCGGTCGGCCGCACCCGCGCGATGCGGATGGCGCTGCTGGCCGAACGCCTGCCCGCCGCCGACGCGCTGGCCGCCGGGCTGATCAGCGCGGTCTACCCCGCCGACACCTTCGAAGCAGAAGTGGACAAGGTGATCTCGGGGCTGTTGGCCGGGCCCGCGGTGGCGTTCGCCAAAACCAAGGAAGCCATCAACGCCGCCACCCTCACCGAGTTGGAGCCAGCGCTGCACCGCGAGTTGCAGGGTCAGGCCAAGCTGTTGCGCGCACACGACTTCCTCGAGGGCGCAACGGCTTTCCAGCAGCGGCGCACGCCGAACTTCACCGACCGCTAGAACCCGAACATCGGCGGCAGCGCCAGCAGCACCACCAGACTCCACACGAAGTGGGTCAATATCGGCGCCAGGACACCGCCCGTCGCGCGGCGCTCCAACGCGCACACCGTCCCGAGGATGATCGCGGCGAATCCGAGCATCAGGTTTTGGCTGGCCAACGTGGCGACCACATAGATGGTCGTCGAGATGAGCACCGGATGGTGGCGCCCCAGCGCGGTGTAGAGCGCGCCGCGGTAGAACAACTCCTCGGCGATCGCGCCGAGCAACGCGATGGCCAGCGTCAGCCGCCACGAGCCCTGGTCCGCGAATTGCATGACGCGCGTGATCAATTCGGCAACCGGCGGGATCTGCTTGGCAATGAACCCGCCGAGCACGAACACCCCGCCCAGCACCAGACCCGTGGTGCTGCCGGTGATGACGGGACGCTGATTGCGGCCACGCCAGCAGATGCCGCCCAGATGCAGCGGCCCGGATGTCAGCGCCCCGATCAGCCACACCGCACTCAGCGCCAGCGTGAGCCAGTAGAAGCTCGCCTCGCCCGGATGGCGCCGCATCGACAGGCCCAACAGCACCGCGCCGAGTACCAGCACGACGGCGACGACGACACGCCGCCGTCGCACCACCGACGGTGGTTCATGGTGTGGCACAGCGACATTCGTGATCGCGCGGCGGATCTCCTCCAGCGCGCTGGTCCGGGGACGGGTACTGAGGTCGGTCATGCAGAACGCACCTTCGGGGTCAGAGTGATCAGCATGTCGAGTCCGGTGCGCAGTGCACCGGCAATGGGGCCTGGGACGCTGTCGACCAGCCCGAGACCGGGCCGTGCAATCGACGGGGTGACGGCTTGGGCGAGCCGCCGGATGCGCAGCGTGTCGCCGCCGGCCCATACCGGGTCGCTGTCGGCGAGGTGATGCGGGTCGGCCAGCTCGTTGACGGGTTTGGGTTGGCGGCTCGACAGCGACCGCCTGATCGCTTCCTCGACGCCGATCAGTCCGCCGGGCGGGTCGGGCACCAGATCACGCAGGCCGGGGCCCGAGGCACACATCGGATGGTCCAGCGACTCCACCAGATCGGCGGCCAGCCCGTCGGGCACCGGCAGCGCGAGCGCGGTCACCCGCGACGCCACCGAGGTGTCCACTCCGCGCACTGGCAGGCCGGTATGCCACTGACCGGAAATGCGCGCATAGGTTTTCAGCAGCCCGCTGTATGAGGTGGTGTCCGGGCCGGCGATGTCGTACGCGCCCGGCGGTACCAGCCCGGAATCGGCGGCAGCCAGCAGATAGTGCAGCACGTCGCGAATCGATATCGGGTCCACCGGGTTGTCCATCCACGGCGGTATCGGCATCAGCGGGAACCGGTCGCCGACGTAGCGCAGCATCTCGAACGACGTCGAGCCGGCGCCCAGGATCATGGCCGCACCCAGCCACACCACCTCGGGGCCGCCGTCGACGGCCAGCGCGGCGGCCACTTCGGCCCGGCTGGTCAGGTGCTCGGACAGCGCGTCGTCGTCCGGCACGAAGCCGCCCAGGTAGACGATCCGGTGTACCCCGGCGCTCTTGGCCGCCGCGGCGAGGTTGGCCGCCGCTGCCTCGTCCACCCCGCGGAAGCCGGGCTGGCCGATGGTGTGCACCAGGTAGTAGACGACGTCGAGCGGCGCGGCGACGGTCAGCGCTGCGCGCGCAGACGCCGGGTCGGTGGCGTCGAGCACGACGGCCGAGACCTCGTCGCACCAGCCCAAGCGGCCCAGCCTCTCCGGGTTGCGGGTGGCGACGACTACCTCGTGGCCCTCCGCAAGTAATGCCGTGACCAGGCGGGATCCGACGTAGCCTGTTGCGCCGGTCACAAGAATCCGCACACCCCCAACCTATCGAGCGCGACGGGCGCGTGGGGGCGAATCTGTTAGCTGGCCGAAGCGCTGCGCAGGTCGACGAGCGGCGACGACATGGCCGCAATCGTAAGGGTGCGGCCGTGCCGTTCAGCTCAGTGCGATTTGAACCAACCAAGGTCCAAGAGCGTGCCTTCCTACATGGATACGATGACAGGATGCGCCCGGTGACCCCCCCTGGCGTGCGATTGCGCACGGCAACCAGCCCATCCCTCGCGGCGGCGACCATCGAATTCCCGCCGCACTACAACAGCCAAGACGACATCTCCTCGGCGGTGACCGGCTTCGGTGGCGAAGAATTTCAACGATTCACCGCAAGCAGTGGAGTCAAGCACCGACACCACGCGCTGCCGCTGCACCGCTACGGCGAGCTGAGCGGGTTCACGGAGGCCAACGACGCCTTCGTCGACGTCGCCCTGGACCTCGGCGAACGCGCGCTGCTATCGGCTTTCGACGCCGCCAAGGTCAAACCCTCCGAGGTCGACATCATCTTCTCGACGACGGTGACCGGTCTCGCGGTGCCCACACTGGAAGCCCGACTGGCCACCCGGATCGGCCTGCGGCCCGACGTCAAACGTCTCCCGTTGTTCGGG
Organism: Mycobacterium branderi; assembly: GCF_010728725.1. NCBI lineage: Bacteria > Bacillati > Actinomycetota > Actinomycetes > Mycobacteriales > Mycobacteriaceae > Mycobacterium > Mycobacterium branderi. The sequence continues at coordinate 2,707,724 of NZ_AP022606.1, read as the reverse complement.
CTGGGTTGCGTGGCCGGCGCCGCTGGCGTCGCGCGCATGTACGACTACCTGCGCGCCTATCCCGATCACGTGGCGGCGCTGCTGGCGGTCGAGCTGTGCTCGCTGACCATCCAGCGCGACGACCATTCGGTGGCCAATCTGGTTGCCTCCAGCCTCTTCGGCGACGCCGCGGGTGCCGTGATCGCCAAGGGCGCCAACCGACCGCCCACTGGGCCCAGGGTGCTGGCCACCCGAAGCCGCATCTACCCGGACACCGAAGACGTCATGGGCTGGCGGATCGGCAGCGAGGGCTTCAAGATCGTCTTGTCGGTCGAGGTCACCACAGTGGCCGAAAAATTCCTGGGCGACGACGTCCGCAATTTCCTCGCCGACCACGGGCTGACCACCGACGACATCTCTACGTGGGTCTGTCACCCCGGCGGGCCTAAGGTCATCGACTCGATCGAAAACGTCTTGGACCTGCCTGTCGATGCTCTTGATCACACCCGAAACTCGTTGCGCGACAACGGCAATCTGTCGTCGGTGTCGGTTCTCGACGTGCTGCGGGCCAACATGGCCGATCCGCCGCCGCCGGGCTCGTTCGGGTTGATGATCGCGATGGGTCCGGCATTCTGCTCGGAACTCGTGCTGCTCGGCTGGTAGGCGTGTACTACCTGCTGATCCTGGCGATTGGCATCGAACGGCTGATTGAGCTGATCGTCTCCAAGCGCAACGCACGATGGGCTCTCGCCCACGGCGGCAAGGAGTTTGGCCGCGGCCACTATCCGGTGATGGTCGCCGTGCACGCCGCGCTGCTGATTGGCTGCGTGGTCGAGGTGTGGACGTTGCACCGGCCGTTCTTCGGCTGGCTCGGCTGGCCGATGCTGGTCGTGGTGGCGCTGAGCCAGGCGCTGCGCTGGTGGTGTGTGACCACGCTGGGCCGCCGGTGGAACACCCTGGTGATCGTGCTGCCGCAGGAGCCCTTGGTGCGACGGGGTCCGTACCGGTGGCTGCATCACCCGAACTATGTGGCGGTGGTATCCGAAGGTGTGGCACTGCCGTTGGTGCACACGGCATGGCTGACCGCCCTCGGATTCACCGTGGCCAACGCGCTGCTGCTGAGGGTGCGGATCCGGGTCGAGAACGAAGCGCTGGGCTATGTATGACGCCGACCTGCTGATCGCCGGTGGCGGACCGGGTGGACTGGCCGCCGCGTTACATGCTCGACGTCTTGGGCTTTCGGTGATCGTCGCCGAGCCGCGAGAACATCCGATCGACAAGGCCTGCGGCGAGGGCCTGATGCCCGGTGGTCTCGCCGAGCTGACCTCGCTGGATGTCGACCCCGCCGGCCTGCCGTTTCGCGGCATCGCGTACGTGAGTGGGCGCCGCCGAGCCGAGGCGCACTTTCGCCGCGGCCCGGGCCGCGGTGTGCGGCGCACGACACTGCATGCCGCGTTGGCGGCGCGCGCCAAAGAGCAAGACACCGAATGGATCTCGACTCGGGTCACTCGGGTTGAACAAGATGCCGCCGGCGTGACCGCGGCCGGCGTGCGGGCGAAGTGGTTGGTGGCCGCCGACGGACTCCACTCCGCGGTGCGCCGCGCCGTCGGGATCACGGCCGTCGCCGGTCGGCCGCGACGCTACGGGGTGCGCTGGCACTTTTCGGTGCCGGCCTGGTCGGATTTCGTCGAGGTGCACTGGTCTTCGTTCGGCGAGGCGTACGTGACGCCGGTCGAGCCGGATCTGGTGGGCGTGGCGATCCTGTCCACCCGCCCACCCGAACTTGCCTGGTTCCCGCGGCTGGCGCACTGCTTGCAGGATGCCAGCCGCGGACGCGCTCGCGGCTGCGGCCCACTGCGACAGGTGGTCTCGCGCCGTGTCGCCGGGCGGGTGCTCTTGGTCGGCGACGCAGCCGGATACGAGGACGCGCTGACCGGCGAGGGCATCAGCCTGGCGGTCAAGCAGGCCGCCGCAGCGGTGACCGCGATAGTCGACGAGTCCCCGTTGTCCTATGAGCGCGAGTGGCGGCGCATCACCCGCGACTACCGGCTGCTGACCCGCGCGCTGGTGCTGGGTACCGTCACCCGCCCGGCACGCCGTGCGATTGTGCCTGCGGCCCAGGCGCTTCCGGCAGTGTTCAGCCGTGCGGTGAACCAGCTGGCTGGGTAATCAGCGTGCCTTCCACACCGGTTGGCGCTTCTCCGCAAACGCCAACGGGCCTTCTTTGGCGTCCTCGGATTTCAGCAGCGTCGCGAATTCCCTTGTGGTGCGCGCCCAGCCGGGTTCCTCATCGGGGATGACCCCGTCGTCGGCGCCGTAAGCGATCCGCTTGCTGGCCTGGATCGACAGCGGCGCGTTCACCGTGACCCGGGCGGCCAGCGCCAGCGCGGCGTCCAGCACCGTCCCGTTCGGGACGACCTGGTTGATCAGCCCCCACTTCAGCGCATCCGCCGCACTGATCGGCTCACCGGTGAACAGCATCTCGAGTCCCACCTTGCGCGGCAACTGCTGCACGATCCGGAACACCCCGCCGGCGCCGGCGATCAGCCCAACCTTCACCTCCGGCAGCCCGAACGACGCGCGCTCCTCCGCCACCACCAGGTCGCTGGCCAATGCCAGCTCGGTGCCGCCGCCCAACGCTGTGCCGTTGACCGCGGCGATGGTGGGCTTGTCGATGAAGTGGTGCACGTAGCCGGCAAAGCCCCACTCCCCGTGGTCGGGGTGATACAGGTTCTCGCGACGCGCGATCGCCTTGAGATCGGCTCCGGCGCAAAAGGATTTGTCACCGGCACCGGTGATGACCACCGCCCGCACCTCGGGATCGTGCTGGGCTTGCTCGAGCGCGTCGCCGACACCGGTACTGACGGCGCCGTTGACGCAGTTGCGGGCTTCCGGGCGGTTGATCGTGATCACCAGGACATTGCCGCGGCGCTCGGTGAGCACCGCGGGTTGGCTCACAACAGCTCCACAATGGTGGCGTTGGCCTGGCCGCCGCCCTCGCACATGGTCTGCAGACCGTAGCGAATTCCCTGGTCGCGCATGTGGTAGAGCATCGTGGTCATGATGCGCGCGCCCGAGCCGCCGAGCGGGTGGCCCAATGCGATGGCCCCGCCGTTGGGGTTGAGCTTCTTCTCGTCGGCGCCGATGTCCTTCAGCCAGGCCAGCGGTACCGGCGCGAACGCCTCGTTGACCTCGAACACCCCGATGTCCTCCAGCTTGAGACCGGATTTCTTGAGCGCCTTCTGAGTCGCGGGGATCGGCGCGGTCAGCATGATGACCGGGTTGGCACCGGCCAGTGTCGCGGTGTGCACCTTGGCAATCGGCTTGAGCCCCAACGACTTCGCCTTGTCCGCCGACATGAACAGCAGCGCCGCCGCGCCGTCGGAGATCTGGCTGGAGTTGCCGGCGTGAATCACGCCGTCTTCTTTGAACGCAGGCTTGAGCTGGGCCATCTTCTCCATCGGCGTACCACGACGGATGCCCTCATCCTTGAGCACCGGATTGCCGTCCTGGTCTTTGATCGGCACGATCTGGTCGTCGAATGCACCGGAATCCTGTGCGGCCGCGGCCTTTTCGTGGGAGCCGAGCGAGAACTCGTCAAGGGTGGTGCGGTCGAATCCCCACTGCTCGGCGATCATCTCGGCGCCGATGCCCTGGTTGGGGATCGCGCCGTCGTAGCGGTCGAGGAACGCTTGGGAGAAGGGCCGCCCGCCGTTGGCCAGCGAAGAGCCCATCGGCGTGCGTGACATCGACTCCACCCCGCCGGCGACGACGACGTCGTAGTGCCCGGCGATCACGCCGGCGGCGGCGAAGTGGATCGACTGCTGGCTGGAGCCGCACTGACGGTCGACGGTGACGCCGGGCACGGTCTCCGGCCAACCGGCCGTCAGCAGCGCGGTGCGGGCGATGTCGAGGGCCTGCTCGCCGGCCTGCATGACGCAGCCCCAGATCACGTCGTCGACGATCTCCGGGTCGATGCCGGCCTTTTGCGCGAGCCCGTTGAGCACCTGCGCGGACAGGTCGGCCGGGTGTACGCCGGACAGGCCACCGTTGCGCTTCCCGATCGGTGAACGAACTGCCTCGACGATGACGGCTTCAGCCATGACGCTCTCCTTTGAACATGAGTTGTGCCTCGATTGTTGACCAACCCGTTGGACGGCTCGCGGCGGGGGTAGCGTCCCCGTCATGGCACGGATCGTGATCATCGGCGGCCACGGCAAGGTCGCCTTGCATCTGGCCCGCATCCTGACCGGGCGCCGCGACGAGGTGGCGTCGATTTTCCGCAATCCTGCCCACGCCGACGACGTGGCAGCGACCGGCGCTAAGCCCGTCGTCGCCGATATCGAGCAGCTCGACACCGGTACGCTGGCCGGCCTGCTCGCCGGGCACGACGCCGTCGTGTTCTCCGCCGGCGCCGGCGGCGGCAACCCGGCACGCACCTACGCCGTCGACCGCGACGCCGCGATCCGTGTCATCGACGCGGCCGGGCAGGCCGGGGTGCGCCGATTCGTGATGGTGTCGTACTTCGGCGCCGGGCCGGATCACGGTGTCCCCCAAGACGACCCGTTCTTCCCGTATGCCGAGGCCAAGGCCGCAGCGGATGCCCACCTGCGCGAGAGCGACCTGGACTGGACGATTCTCGGACCAGGCCGGCTCACCCTCGAACCGGCCACCGGCAGGATCGCCGTCGGTGGTGCGCCGCACGGCCGCGAAGTCCCCCGCGAAGACGTTGCGCTGGTGGCGGCCGCGGCGCTGCACGACGACTCGACGATCCGCCGCACGATCGAGTTCAACACCGGAAACGTGCCGATCGTCGAGGCATTAGCGGCCGGGTAATCTCGACTGTGCAGTCGGTTCGCCGGCCCTGGTGCCGGCGTCGAGCGATGTTGAGAATGCGTCGCGAGAGGGAACCCGGTGAGAGTCCGGGACTGTCCCGCAGCGGTATGCAGGAACGACCGCCGTCAACAGCACTGGTCGAAAGACCGGGAAGCGACGGCCAGTAGGAGCACCTCCGGTGCGTGCCTGCGAGTCCGAAGACCTGCCGGCTGTGCCGGGCGCGCCGCGTCCGGCGGCTCATCGCCTCGTGGAATGGGCGTTCGGCCGCAACGGTTGTAGTGCCGTGCGTCCGTCTGGCGATGACCACCCTGTCGAGTGAAGGACGAACACGTGACTGCTCAACCGTTTACCGCCACCGTCACCGGCTCCCCGCGCATCGGCCCGCGCCGCGAACTCAAACGCGCGACCGAAGGGTACTGGGGCGGCCGGACCAGCCGATCCGAGTTGGAGTCCGTCGCCGCCACCCTGCGCCGCGATACCTGGTCGGACCTGGCGGCCGCAGGCTTGGACTCGGTCCCGGTCAACACCTTCTCCTACTACGACCAGATGCTCGACACCGCGGTGCTCCTCGGCGCGCTTCCAGAGCGCGTACACGGCGTCGCCGACGAGCTGGACCGCTACTTCGCGGCGGCTCGTGGCACCGACGACATCGCTCCGCTGGAGATGACCAAGTGGTTCGACACCAACTACCACTACCTGGTGCCCGAAATTGCGCCCGGCACCCGGTTCACGCTGAACCCGGACAAGGTGCTCTCTGAGCTCAAAGAAGCTCGCGACCAAGGCATTCCGGCGCGTCCGGTGGTCATCGGGCCGATCACCTTCCTGCTGCTGAGCAAGGCGGTGGACGGCGCCGGCGCGCCGATCGAGCGGCTCGACGAGCTGATCCCGGTGTACACCGAGCTGCTGTCGCTGCTGGCCGACAACGGCGCCGAATGGGTGCAGCTCGACGAGCCGGCCCTGGTCACCGACATTTCGCAAGACGCGCCGGCTCTGGCCGAAAAGGTCTACTCCGCGCTGGGTTCGGTGAGCAGGCGGCCGGCGATCCACGTCGCCACCTACTTCGGCGACCCGGGCGCTGCCCTGCCGGCGCTGGCCCGCACACCCGTCGAGGCGATCGGCGTGGACCTGGTCCGCGCCCCCGACACCGCGGTGGCCGCCGTCCCGGAACTGGCCAACAAGACGCTCGTGGCCGGAATCGTCAACGGACGCAACGTCTGGCGCACCGACCTCGAAGCGGCGCTGGGCAAGCTGACAACCCTGCTCGGTGCGGCAGCACATGTCGCGGTGTCCACGTCGTGCTCGACGCTGCATGTGCCGTATTCGCTTGCCGCCGAGACGGATCTGGACGACAACTTGCGCAGCTGGCTGGCTTTCGGCGCCGAGAAGGTGCACGAAGTGGTCACGTTGGCGCGAGCATTGCGCGACGGCCGCGAGGCGGTCGCCGACGAGATCGCGGCCTCCAACGCCGCGGTGGCGTCGCGCCGCTCGGACCCACGGCTGCACAACGGGCAGATCCGCGCCCGCATCGACTCGATCGTCGCCTCCGGCACCCAGCGCGGCCCGTCGGCCGAACGCCGGACCAGCCAGCAGGAGCGGCTGCAGCTGCCGCTGCTGCCGACCACCACGATCGGCTCCTACCCGCAGACCCCCGCGATCCGCAAGGCCCGCGCGGCGCTGCGGTCCGGCGAGATCGACCAGGACGAGTACGTGCGGCGGATGAAGGCCGAGATCGCCGACGTCATCGCGCTGCAGGAGCGGCTGGGCCTCGACGTGCTGGTGCACGGCGAGCCGGAACGCAACGACATGGTGCAGTACTTCGCCGAGCAGCTCGACGGGTTCTTCGCGACCCAGAACGGCTGGGTGCAGTCCTATGGCAGCCGCTGCGTGCGCCCGCCGATCCTTTATGGCGACGTGTCGCGGCCGCAGCCGATGACCGTCGACTGGATCACCTATGCGCAGTCGCTGACCGACAAGCCGGTCAAGGGCATGCTGACCGGTCCGGTGACGATCCTGGCGTGGTCGTTCGTGCGCGACGACCAGCCGCTGGCCGACACCGCTCGGCAGGTCGCGCTGGCCATCCGCGACGAGACGGTCGATCTGCAGTCCGCGGGTATCGGCGTCATCCAGGTCGACGAGCCGGCGCTGCGGGAGTTGCTGCCGCTGCGGCGCACCGACCAGGACGACTATCTGCAGTGGGCGGTCGGGGCGTTCCGCTTGGCGACCTCGGGGGTCGCGGACTCGACCCAGATCCACACCCATCTGTGCTATTCGGAGTTCGGCGAGGTGATCGGCGCGATCGCCGATCTGGATGCGGACGTCACCTCGATCGAGGCGGCCCGCTCGCACATGGAGGTGCTCGACGACCTCAACGCCGTCGGGTTCGCCAACAGTGTGGGGCCGGGGGTCTACGACATCCACTCACCGCGGGTGCCGAGCACCGACGAGATCGCCAGGTCGTTGCGGGCAGCTTTGAAAGCCGTTCCCGCTGAGCGGCTTTGGGTCAACCCGGACTGCGGGCTCAAGACCCGTACGGTCGACGAGGTGACGGCGTCGCTGGAGCACATGGTCGCGGCGGCGAAACAGGTGCGGGCCTCGGCTTAGGACGCTTCTCCGAGCGTGAAGCTGTTGCGAAAAAATCGCCTGGATTTCGCAACAGTTTCACGTTCGGCGTCCTGCACGTGCACCGGCACGGTGTCGTCCCACGGCTGCCGGGTCACCATGTCCGCGACCCGGACATAGCCACGCTCGAATTCGCCGGTGGCCGCGTCGACTAGGCGGTACTGCTGCGTTTGGCGGTGGATGGGTTGCGCGTCGAGCATCACGATGCGCACCTCACCCGGGTCGAAGTGGCAGTGCCTTTGCAGTGCTGCCACCAGCTGCTCGTTGCTGAAGTGCCCGTCGCCGAAATTCCACCCGATCGCGGTGCTGGTGATCCGTTCGCCGTCGGTCAGGACGTAGTCGTCTTCGTTCTGGCCGGCCATCGCGCGGTGCGCCAGCGTGAACAGCGCCCGCCCGTGAGTGTTGAAGGCGCGGAACGCATATCCCATGTACATCGGGATCTGCGCGGCTTCCTTGCTGCCGTAGAACTTCTCCAGCTGCGCGGCGGGCATGCTGGCGATCGCGACAATGCCGTTGGCGATCTTCTGGTCGGCGGACGGCTTGATGCACCACAGCGTTGTGTCCCAGTTGCCGGCGTAGTAGCGCATCCCGGGCAGGAAAGAGATCTTGCGCGGGAACAGGTTTCCCAGTGCGACGGTCCCTACAAGGACGCCGAAGAGGAGTATCGGCAGCGGTGTCGTCAGGTCGGAAAGCCCGACGGAGGCCTGCCCGACGAATAGCGCCAGCACGCTGTACATCATGAACACGTTCCACTCCAGCGGCACCCCCATCGGAATCGCCGACAGGATGCCGAAGTGGAAGCACAACATGACGAATGCGGCGATCGCGGTGGGCCAGCCGCCGTGGCTGAAGAACAGCACCAGCGGCACAAGTCCCTCGACCGCAGTGGAAAAGTGCGCGAGCCAGCGCGACCGCCGGCCCGGCCGCAGGTCGTCCGGGAAGTGTTCGAAGAACTTGCGCTTGATCGATCGCGACCGAAACAGCGGGTTGTTGCTCATCATCGTCGAGATGACGAACGGGAAGTGCTTGTTGAGTTTCGACGTCGCCGCGCCCAGCCAGATGACCAGGCACACGAGTTTGGCGCCGAGGATCATGTCCACCCCATAGCCGACGAACAGGAACGCGACCGTGAACGACGCGTACACCTCGCCGCGGGCGGCCAGGAAGATGACCTTGTCGCGCAACCCGAGCACCGCCAGCACGCCGAGCACCGCCCAGATCTGCCAGACCGGCAGCACCCCGACCGTCGTCCCAAGCGCCGGGACCGGCCCGGAGCCGTCGGAGAAGATCGCGATCACGAGGAGCACAAGCAGCGCGCCGTACAGCAACGCGTCGACGGGAGTGCGCTCGTCGCCTCTGGTCAGCGGTATGCGATTTGGCCACGGCGGCAGCCGGATGGTGCCGGGCCGCAGCCAGTACAGGATCGAGCCCATCGGCGGGAAGAACCGGTTGTTCAGCGGCCCGAAGCCGCAGCCGAGACCGACGACCTCGAACAGCATGGTGTAGAGCACGACCTTCTCGAACACGATCGGCTCGGCGTACCAGTGCGCGACGTTGGTGAAGCCGTCGATCCCGGTGGTGGTCAGCGCGATCAGCCAGGCCGCCAGGATGTAGAGCCCGATCTTGACGACGTAGAACAGGTGCAACAGCACCGGGGTGCCGAAGCCGACCTCGGCCCAGTGCCGGGCCATCGGGATGATTTTCTCAGCGCGGGTGCCCTTGCTCCACTGTTCGAAGTCGATCTGCGGGGTGTCCTGTTTGAGAAATCCCATGGCCGACAGATTAGAACGTGTTCTAGAAGCCCGTCAGGTGTTCCTCGCAGCACGGTTCAAGGCGGCAGCGATCTGGGCGCAGGTGGGTAGGTCGAATCGGCAGCAGATTTCGCCGGACGCTGGAGCGCCGGTGGCCACGTCGATGCCATCGATGACCAGTGTCGGCGACGGGTAGGCCCCTTCGAGTTCGTCGACCCACACCGCAAACGGCACGTGTCGTAGGCAATCGTCGAGGATGTCGCGCAGTGGTCCCAGCAGCGGGCAGTCGGGGACATGCAGCAGCTGGACTCGCATGGGATGAGTCATGTTTGCAAGCTGTCCAGTAGGGGGCAGACCCGCTCTTCCGGCGGGCTGGCGCAGGTGGCGATCAGCCTCCCAAGCGATGCCTGCATCGCTTGCAGGGCACCGATTTTGGCATTCAGGTCGGCGACCTTGCGCTCGGCCAACGCGCGCGCCGCATCGCAGGATTCCGGGCCGCCGTCGGCCAGGTGCAGCAGCACGTCGATCTCGGCCAGACTAAAGCCGAGTTCCTGGGCGTGCTTGACGAACCGCACTCGGCGGACGACCTCGGGCCCATAGTCGCGATACCCGCGGCCCGTGCGCGGTGGATCGGGCAGCAAGCCACGTCGCTCGTAGTACCGCAGCGTCTGTGCGTTCACCCCGGCCTGGCGGGCCACCTGCATTGTGCGCATAGCCGACGGTAAACCCTGTACCTCGGTACGGGGTCAAGCTGCCGCCCACCCCAGTTCACGGCAGACATCGAGGGCGGCGGCGAAGAGCTCGCGGACAGGGCGAACTTCCCCGTCGGGGTGCGCACGACGCCACTTTCGAGCAGCATCCTTCGAGGCGAAGAAATGCCCCTGATCGCAGTACAAGCCGCGAATATCACCCCCGCCGCAACACAGGTTGACGTGGGAAACCACGGTTGTCGGCGGATCGACCGAGGTAACCGCCTCGGGTGTGAGTTCCAGTCGGATCGGCTGACCCGTTGTGGGACAGGTTGATTCGACGCGGGCAGGTCGGCCGAGGATCGGAGTGAAGATCAAGGCGTCGGCAGCGCAGAACGTGAACAACACCCGGCCGTCGACGACATAGCGATGCCGGGTCGGCCGCTGAGTCAGCCCGAACCCGAGCAAGTGCCCGTCGTCGTCCCAATCCGTTCCCGGCTGCGCGCGCAGCCACGACCCGATCTCCTCGACCGAAACGCCCGACACAGCCGCCAGCCGTTCCAGCGCCACCGGTCTGCCCTCGGCCACCACCCGAACCATCGGAGCCATGAACCGTGCCACGTCGTGCGGGATGACTGTGGCGATGGTCTTGCGCAAATCGTCCATTGCCCCAGCGTCGACCCGATACCGCGGTACCGAGTCAAGACCTTGACTACTACTGACCGTAGTAGTAAGAACGGTTGTGGAGGCTCACTTAGGCACCTGATCAACGGGCGGTGATCGCATGATCAACCACATCGAGCAACCACGGGACAATCTGCGTTGGGCGGCAATCGCATTCGCAATCGGGTTCGGGGTACACGGCCTGGACCATCTGCGCCGCGGTATGTCGGCGTCACCACCGTTCATCATGGCCGCCGGCATGGTGCAGGCGCTGTTCGTCGTGATAGCGGTCGCGATGGTCCTGACGCATCGCACGCGTGCACCGCTGGCGGCGACGCTGGTCGGGTTCGGCAGCGCGGTCGGGTTCACCTATGCGCACCTGTTGCCTACAGTGTTCCCCGGTTACCAGGACAGCTTCATCTCGCCGCCGCACGTCAACGTAACCTGGTTTTCCTGGTTCAGTGCGCTGACCGAGATCGGTACCGGACTCGTCTTCGCGCTGGCAGGCATCAGGGAGGTGAACCGTGTCAGGAATCCTGTTCTTTGACGGCGCCTGCGGAATGTGTACGCGTGCAGTAAATTTCATTATGAGGCACAACAGGACGGGCGAACTTCGGACCGAACCACTGCAGGGTCCGGGAGTCGCGGAGCGGCTGGGCGTTGAGCCGTCGCACCTACTGGAGTGCAACCGATGGCTTGACGCGTCGGGTGCGGTGTACTCCGGCGCGGAGGCCATGAACGCGGCGGTGTCGACGGCGATCGGCACCAGACTGCCGCTGATGGTCTATCGCATCCCGGGTATCCGGTTCGTCGAAGAGGCGATCTACCGATGGGTGGCCACGCATCGCTACCGGTTTCGGGGCACGACGCCTTACTGCGAGTCGAATCCCGCTGCGTGCTGACGCTTCTCGCTCACAGCGAGCGGCTGATGATTTCCTTCATGATTTCGCTTGTGCCACCGTAGATGCGGTTCACCCGCGACCCGGTGTACATGTTCGCGATCGGGTACTCGGCCATGTACCCGTAGCCGCCGAAGATCTGTAGGCACTTGTCGACCACCTGATCGCACTTCTCGGCGGCGAACAACTTGGCCATCGACGCTGTCATCGGGTCGTTGTTGCCGTCGACGTATTGCCCGATCGCATAGTCGACCAGTGTCTTGATCGCCAGTGCCTCGGTCTTGCATTCGGCCAGCACGAATTTGGTGTTCTGGAAGTTGCCGATCGGCCGACCGAACGCCTCTCGCTCTTTAGAGTACTTGATCGCCTCGAGCACCGCCGCTTCTGCCAGCGCCGCGCACAGGGTGGCGATGATCAGCCGTTCACGGGCAAGCTGTTCCATCAGCTGGTAGAAGCCCAACCCTTCCTGCGCTCCGAGCAGGTTGGCCACCGGTACCCGCATGTCGGAGAAGAACAGTTCGCGGGTGTCTTGCCCGTGCTGACCGATTTTCTGCAGGACGCGTCCGCGCTCGAACCCAGCGAGGTCATTGGTCTCCGCCACGATCAGCGACACCCCGGCTGCCCCTTTGGACGGATCAGTCTTGGCCACGATCACCAGCAGGTCGCAGTGAGTTCCGTTGGAAATAAACGTCTTCGATCCGTTGATGACGTAGGTGTCGCCTTCGCGGAAAGCGGTGGTACGCACCGACTGCAGATCCGATCCGGTGCCCGGCTCAGTCATCGCGATCGCCAGCACCGCGTCGCCGCTGATGGCTTTGGGCAGCCAGCGCTTTCGTTGCCCGTCGTTGCCGTAGGCGTAGAGGTAATGCGCGACGATCGGCGAGTGGACCGAGAACCCGAAGCACTGGTCGTGGGCGTACACGAGTTCTTCCTGCACCACCGCCTGCATGGCAAAGTCGCCGCCCATCCCGCCGAATTCCTCGGGCAGGTCCAGGCCTAACAATCCAGCGGCGCCGGCCTTGTTCCAGAACTCGCGGTCCACCGCATGCTGGGCGACCCAGCGTTCCTGGTTCGGGGTGGCTTCCTTGCGGAAGAACTCCGCGGCATGCTTGCGCAGCTCGCGGTGCTGGTCGGTCTCCCAGCTCGGGCGGTAATCGGGGAACAACTGCGACACGCGGGTCACGATACACTTGTATCGTAAAAATATCACCTGTACAGGCGAGGGCAGATGCTGAACCCGCGGGCGACCGACGAGGACCTGACCGCCAAGGCGCGGATCCGCAACGCCGCGCTGGACCTCTACGCGTTACATGGCGAGGATCGAGTGTCGTTGCGCGACATTGCTTCTGCCGCCGGGGTCACCTTGGGCCTGGTGCAACATCACTTCAAGACCAAGGCCGGGCTGAGAGACGCGGTGGACCAGTTGGTGGTGGATTACTTCGCACACGCACTGGCCGAGGTTCCCGCCAAGGGCAGCGCGCGGCAGGTGGCTGCGGCACGCGACGAGGCCGTGGCCCGGATGCTGCGCGCCAACCCACCGGTGGTGAATTACGTGCGCCGGGCGATCCTCGAGGCCGCCGACGACCGAATGCATCTGCTCGACGTCCTCGTCGACCTGACCCGTCGCGAAGTCGTGGCGCTGCGCGGTTCCGGACTAGCCTCCACCCAACGACCCGAGTCCACTCAGATTCTGAGTGTGCTGTTGCGGCAGATGGGCGAGCTGTTGTTACAGCCGCTTGTCGATACGGTGTGGGACCGGGTCGCCGAGCCCGGCGACGACCGCAAGCCACGGCTGCGCATCACCGTCGAAGGCTGACCGCCCGCTGCGGCCGGCCCGAATACTCGGAGAGCGGGCGGATCAGCGCGTTGGAACCGGCCTGCTCGATGATGTGCGCGGTCCATCCGGTGATCCTGCTCATCACGAACAGCGGTGTGAACATTGGGATGTCGAAGCCCATCAGGTAGTAGGCCGGACCGGTCGGGAAGTCGAGATTGGGTTTGATCCCCGTGGCCGCCAGCATCTCGGTCTCCAGCACGTCGTAGATGTCCAGCCAGCGCCGCCCGTCGCGGACGTCCGCTACCCGGGTCAGAGCCTGTTTCATCGTGGGCACCCGCGAATCGCCGTTCTTGTAGACGCGGTGACCGAAGCCCATGACTTTTTCTTTGCGGGAAAGCTTGCCGTGCAACCATTTCGCCGCATTGTCGGCATGGCCGATCTCTATCATGTCGTGCATGACGGCCTCGTTGGCGCCGCCGTGCAGCCGGCCTTTGAGCGCGCCGATCGCCGCGGTGACCGCGCTATAGATGTCGGACTGCGTCGAGGTGACCACCCGTGCCGCAAAGGTGGAGGCGTTGAAGCCGTGCTCCGCGTAGAGGATCATCGACTGCTCGAACGCGGAGACGACGACTGGTTCGGGCACCTCGCCGAAGCACATTCGCAGAAAGTTTTCCGCATAGCCCAGGTGGCTGTCCGGCGCGATCGGCGCCAGGCCGCGGCGGCGGCGCATGTCGGCGGCCACGATCGTCGGCAGTACCGCGAACATCCGTAATGCCTTGGCATAGTTGGCCGCTTCGGCGCTGTCGTCCTCGTCGGGATCCTCGGCGCCCAGGTAGCTGATCGTGGTGCGCACGACGTCCATCGGGTGGCAGTTGTCGGGCAGCTTGGTCAGCAGTGACAGCATCGAGCGGTCCAGCCGACGGCTGGCGCGTTCGCGTTGGCAAAACAACGCCAGCTCGGCGTCGGTGGGCAGTTCGCCGTGCCAAAGCAGATAGGCAACCTGCTCGAAACTACAGTGCGCGGCCAGCTCCTGAACGGGGTAGCCGCGGTAGGTGAGCGAGTTCGTCTCCGGCACCACCTTGGAGATGGCCGTGGTGTCGACGACGACACCGGCCAGACCCTTGTGAATCATCGCTTGCCTCCCGCGATGTCGTTGTCGAACTCGGTGTAGTCGGCGTAGCGCAGCAACTCGTAGAGCCGGCTGCGGTGCTGCATCTTCTCGAGCAGTCCCGATTGCGTTCCCGCGGCATTGATTTCGTGTAGTCCCGCCTCGATGGCGAACATCGCCAGCCGCAATGTCGTGACCGGGTAGATCACGACGTTGTAGCCGATGTCGGCCAATTCCTGCGCACTCAGCAGCGGTGACTTGCCGAACTCGGTCATGTTGGCCAGCAGCGGCACGTCGACTGCGGCGCGGAATCGCTCGAAGTCGGCTGCGTCCGTGAGTGCCTCGGTGAAGACCAGGTCGGCGCCGGCGTCGACGTAGGCACGGGCCCGCTCGATCGCGGCGGAGACTCCCTCGACGGCGGCCGCGTCGGTGCGGGCGCAGACGACGAAGTTGGGGTCGCGCCGGGCCGCAACGGCCGCCCGGATCCGCTTGACCATCTCGGCTGTCGGGACGACGGCCTTGCCGTCCAGGTGTCCGCAGCGCTTCGGGTTGACCTGGTCCTCGAAGTGGCAGCCGGCCAGCCCGGCGTCTTCGAGCATCGTGACGGTCCGCGCGGCATTGAGAGGTTCGCCGAATCCGGTGTCGGCGTCGATGAGCGTGGGCAGGTTGGTCGCCGCGGCGATCTGTGCGCCGCGTGCAGCGACCTCGGAGAGCGTCGTCAAACCGATGTCGGGCAGACCGAGGTCGGCCGACAGCGCCGCGCCGGACACGTACACACCCTCGAAACCGATGTCCGCGACCAGCTTGGCAACCAGCGGCGAGAACGCTCCCGGAAGGCGTTGCAGCCGCCCGGAATTCAGGCCGGCGCGCAAAGCCGCCCGTTTGTCCGCAGCGCTGGTTTGCGCGGCCAGCAGCCCGGTCACTGGAATATTCCCGACGAGACGGTCGGCGCCTTGTCCAGCACCCGTGGGTCGACCAGTACGTTGAGCCCAGCCAGCGTGCCGGACTTCATGTCGGCAAGCCCGTCGACCGTAGCCAGGAACCGTTGCTGCTCAGCGGGTTTGACGACACCGCCGGCGAGTTGCCCGAATTTGGCGACGTACTGCTCGCGCCCGAACGGCCGCGCCCCCAGCGGATGGGCGTCGGCGACGGCGAGTTCGTCGCTGATCACCTCGCCGCTCTTCAGCGTAACCTCCGCGCGGGCGCCGAACGCTTTTTCGGCTGGGTCGGTCGAGTGGTAGCGACGGGTCCACTCGGGGTCCTCCACCGTGGAGATCTTGTGCCACAACGCAATCGTGTCGGGCCGGTGCGCCCGCTCCGGCGCGTAGGAGTGCTCGTGGTGCCAGCTGCCGTCCTGCAGCGCGACCGCAAAGATGTACGGCAGCGAGTGGTCGAGGGTTTCCCGCGACGCGTCCGGGTCGAACTTCTGCGGGTCGCCTGACCCGGTGCCGATAACTACGTGGGTGTGGTGGCTGGTGTGCAGCACGATCGAGGCCACCTGATCGAGGTCGCCGATGCGGTCCCGCAGCCGGCGGGCCAGGTCGATGGGCGCCTGGCTTTGGTATTCGGCCGAATGCTCCTTGGTGAAGCTGTCCAGGATCGCGCGCTTGGGCTCCCCGGGCGCGGGCAGCGGCACCTGGTAGGTGTGCTCGGGACCCGAGAGCAGCCAGGCGATCACGCCGTCCTCGCCCTCCCAGATCGGCGCCGGCGACCGCTCACCGCGCATCGCCCGGTCGACGGCCTCGATGGCCACCTTGGCGGCGTGCGCGGGCGCGAAAGCCTTCCAGCTGGAGATCGAGCCCTTGCGGGACTGGCGGGTGGCGGTCGTCAGGTGCAGCGCCTGCCCGATCGCTTGATAGATGGTCTCGGTGTCCAGTCGCAACATGGTGCCGATGCCGGCGGCCACCGACGGGCCGAGATGCGCGACGTGGTCGATCTTGTGCTCGTGCAGGCAAATTCCGCGGGCCAGGTCGATCTGGATCTCGTAGGCGGTCGCGATGCCGCGGATCAGGTCGGCGCCGCTAACCCCGAGCTGCTGGGCGACGGCCACCAGCGGCGGGATGTTGTCGCCCGGGTGGGAGTACTCGGCGGCCAGAAACGTGTCGTGGAAGTCGAGTTCGCGCACGGCGACACCGTTGGCCCAGGCCGCCCATTCCGCCGAGTAGCTGCCGTCGACACCGAATACCGTTGCACCAGGCGTTGACCGGTGCGCCAGCGCTTGGTGACGAGCGACGGTGACCGGTTGCCGCAGCACCGCCGCCGCGCTGACCGCGGCGTCGTCGATGATCCGGTTGAGCACCATCGCCTCGGTTGCCGGCTCGACTTCGACCTCGTCGACGGCCACCTCGGCGATCTTGTAGGCGAGGTGCTCGGTGATCGGAAACTCGTCGGCGCTACGGCGGGTTCTGACCGGATGCATGATCATATCCGCACACTATGCAAAGCCGACCAGGAATAAAACCCCCAGGATATGCGTAATTTTGCGTCTTTGTCCGACGGTGTTTGCGAACATTGTGAACATACTCAGGAGTAGGGTGTCGACGTGGCGAAGTTGTTCTCCGGTGCCCGGCTGCGGCGGTTGCGGGAGGAACGCGGGCTGACCCAGGCCGCGCTGGCCCGCACCCTGGACTTGTCCACCAGCTACGTCAACCAGCTGGAGAACGACCAACGGCCGATCACCGTACCGGTGCTGCTCGCGCTCACCGAGCGCTTCGATCTGCCTGCGTACTATTTCTCTTCCGAGTCGGACGCCCGGCTGGTCGCCGATCTGTCCGACGTCTTCACCGCCGCCGGCGCCGAAAACATCAGCCGCACCCAGGTCGAGGAGTTGGTCGCCCGGATGCCCGACGTGGGGCGCAGCCTGGTTTCGGTGCACCGCCGCCTGCGAGACGCCACCGAGGAGCTCGAAGCGTATCGGTCGCGGGCGACCACAGAGACGTCGCTGCCGCCCCAGCGCCCGATGCCCTTCGAAGAGGTCCGTGACTTCTTCTACGACCGCAACAACTACATCGGCGAACTCGACGTCGCGGCCGAGCAGATGTTCGTCGAAAGCGGGATGCGGATCGGCGGCTTGGACATCCAACTCGCCGAGCTGATGCGGGACCGCTTCGAAATCACCGTCGCCGTTGACGGCGATCTGCCCGAGATCGCCAAACGCCGGTTCGATCCGGCCACCCGGGTGCTTCGCGTCGCGCACTGGCTGCTGCCGGGCCAGCGCGCCTTCCAGATCGCCACCCAGCTGGCGCTGATCAGCCAATCGGAGCTGATCTCGGCGATCTTGGCCACCGACCACCAGCTCAGCTCTGAGTCCCGCGGCGTCGCCCGCATCGGACTGGCCAACTACTTCGCCGGCGCATTTTTGCTGCCGTATAGCCAATTCCACCGCGCTGCTGAGGAATTGCGTTACGACATCGCTCTGCTGGGCCGCCGGTTCGAAGTCGGCTTCGAAACCGTGTGCCATCGGCTGTCCACGCTGCAACGCCCACACCGTCGCGGGGTGCCGTTCATCTTCGTCCGCACCGACAAGGCGGGCAACATCTCGAAGCGGCAGTCGGCCACCGCTTTTCACTTCAGCCGGGTCGGCGGGAGCTGCCCGTTGTGGGTAGTGCACGACGCGTTCGCCCAGCCGGGGCGCATCATCACCCAGGTGGCTCAGATGCCCGACGGCCGCTCATATTTCTGGATCGCCAAGACCACCGAGCCCGAAGGCCACGGATACCTGGGCCAGCACAAGAGCTTTGCCATCGGATTGGGCTGTGACCTGGTCCACGCGCACAAGCTCGTCTACTCCACCGGTGTCGCGATCGACGACCCGGGCACGGCGGTGCCGATCGGCGCTGGCTGCAAGATCTGCAACCGGCCGGACTGCGCGCAGCGCGCCTTCCCCTACCTCGGCGGGCAGGTCGTCGTCGACGAAAACACCGGCAGCAGCCTGCCCTATTCGCCGACGACTTAACGTGGCCGCCACTGGTCGCCGTCGCCGGTGTAGCTTCGGCAGTTAACGGCACCCAACGTGAAGGCACGTCATGCAAGGTCAAGTGATGGTCCTTGCCCAGCTGGCGCCCGGCCAGCGGGCAACCATCGTCGGCATGATGCCGCAGGCGAACTCGGCGGTGGCCGGCCGGTTATGGCAGCTGGGTTTTCGGCCGACCGCCCGGGTGGATGTGGTCCGCCGCGCGCCGATGGGCGATCCGACGATCTACCGGGTGCAAGACACCGAGCTCTGCATTCGCCGCCGGGAGGCGCGCCTGATCCAAGTGCTCACGGAAGCGGACCGATGACGTCGTGCCACACCGACGGGGGCAGTGCCGTCGCAGTCGCCGGTCACCGGCGCATCGCCTTGGTGGGCAGCCCCAACGCGGGCAAGACCAGTGTCTTCAACCACCTGACCGGGCTGCACGCCAAAACCGGTAACTATCCCGGTGTCACGGTCGGCCGCAGCGTCGGCACCACCCTCGTGGACGACGTGACGGTAGCCATCGAAGACTTGCCCGGCACCTACAGCCTCGACCCGATCAGCCCCGACGAACAGGTAGTGGTCGATCTGCTGACCGGTGAGCTCAGCGATGTCGACAGGCCCGATGCGATCGTGCTGGTCGCCGACGCAACCACGCTGCACCGCTCGATACCTCTGGTGGCCCAAGTGCTGCGCCTGGATCTGCCGTGCCTGTTGGCGCTGACCATGAGCGACGAACTGAGCGCCCGCGGCGGCCGGATCGACGCCGACGCGTTGTCTGCAGCGCTGGGCATCCCGGTGGCAATGGTCGTCGGACACCAAGGGGCGGGGCTCGACCGCCTGCGCACCCGGCTGGGATCGGTTGACCGATGGCAACGCCCGCCGATTCTCCCGCCGGCCGACCGCGACAGCATCGCGGCCTGGGGCAAGTCGGTCCTGGACGCCGCTGATTATGTTGTGCCACAACCGGATCGACGGACCAGTCGGATCGACCGATTGGTGCTGCACCCGTTGTGGGGCACCGTGATCTTCTTCGCGGTGATGTTCGCGTTCTTCCAGGTCGTGTTCACCGTCGCTGCGCCGCTGCGGGATTGGATCGCTCAAGGGCTGACGTGGCTGGGCAGCGAGGTCAGCGATCACATCGGCAACTCGGCCGTCAGCGGTCTGCTCGGCCGGGGACTGATCGGCGGGGTGGGCACGGTACTGCAGTTCATCCCACAGATTGTGTTGCTGTTCTTGCTGATCGCGCTGCTGGAGAACATCGGCTACATGTCCCGGGCGGCGTTCTTGATGGACCGGGTGATGGCCACCACCGGACTCGAGGGCCGCGCCTTCGTGGCGATGTTGTCGTCGTTCGCCTGCGCGATCCCGGGAATCATGGCGACGCGCACGTTACCGTCGTCGCGCGATCGAATCGCGACCATCCTCACCGCACCGCTGATGACGTGTTCGGCGCGGCTGCCGGTCTACACCTTGCTGATCGGTCTGCTGGTTGCGCCGCAAACCCGTTGGTGGGGGCTCAGCGCGCAGGGCATCACGATGTTTTTGCTCTATCTCGGCGGCGGCACATCGGCGCTGATCGCCGCTGGGTTGTTCAAATCGACGATCCTGCGCAGCGACTTGGTGCCGTTCACCATGGAGCTTCCGCCCTATCGATTCCCTTCTGCCAAAGTGGTTCTCGTCGCGATCTGGAGCGCGACAAGGATGTTCCTGCGCAAGGCCGGCACGATCATCCTGACCGTTTCCGTGGTGTTGTGGGCGCTGCTCAACTTACCGACGCGAGGCGCGGACACCGCCAACATGCCCGCGACCGATGCGACGGCATACGTGATGGACCATAGCTACGCCGCGGACGTCGGCAAGGCGATCGAGCCGATATTCCGGCCGCTCGGCTTCGACTGGCGCACCGATGTCGCGTTGGTGGGTTCGCTGTCGGCGCGCGAGGTGTTCGTGTCCACCCTGGGCGAGATTTCGGCGGCGACACATCCCGACAAGCCGGCTGAGTCGCTGGTGGCAATGACCGACGATCACGGCCACAAGGTGTTCACCGCGCCGACCGTGATCGCGCTGCTGGCGTATTTCATGTTCGCGTTGCAGTGCATGTCCACGATCGCGGTGATGCGACGAGAGACCAACTCGTGGCGCTGGCCGGCGCTGGCGTTCGGTTACATGTTCGTCCTGGCGTGGGTGATGGCGTTTGCCGCCCGGTCGATTGCGATAGGGCTCGGCGCATGATTCCGATGCATGCCACCGCCACTGCCAACCCGCGGCAGCTGCGCTGGGTGGTGCCACCCGCCAAATTGCCGCTTGCCGGCAGGGTCCGGCACGCCCCGGGTCGGCTCGGCGCCTGGCTGGAGCGTGGAGTCATCGACGAGCTGGTGGTGCGCGGCGCCGATGTGCTGATCACACTGAGCGCCGGGCAGAGTTGGCGCGATCTCGGCGATCAGCTGCGCGACGCGCTCGGCGAGGCGCTGCTGGACCCGGCCGGCTGGGAGGTCGAGGGCTCCGATAACAGCACCGCTGAGTTGGCAGAGGTCGCGGCGGAACTACTGGCCGGGCCGATCGGCGCATTGGCCGAATCACACGGCGGGTCCATCGAATTGGTCTCGGTAACCGACAACCAGGTCACGGTGCGGATGTCTGGCTCCTGCGACGGTTGCCCGGCTGCCGCCTCGACGCTGTACGAAAAGTTTCAGCAGGAGCTGCACCGACGCGTCGGCGGCCATGTCACCGTCTCGTGCGAAAGCAACTCACTGTCATTGGGCAAGAAGCTGCTGTCCCTGCTGACGCGCTGACGCCGGGCTACTGCTGCTCCTGCTTGACCGGCGGGCGGTAGAAGAGCAGCAGCTGGCCGATTCCACCGGCCAGGCCGAGCAGCACCGATATCCCCAGGCCCTTCCAGCCGTCGAGCCAGTTGTGCCCGAAGATCAGCCAGTCGAGGCTGTACTGGCCGGGCCCCAAGGTGGCCACCGCGACAGCGCCGACCGCCAGCACCATCACGTACTCCCAGCCTTCGTTGATGATGAAGAACCCGTGCGGCCGGTGTACGGTCCACGCGGCGACGAACATCAGCGCGACGAAGCCTGCGGCCGGGATCGGCGTGAGCAGCCCGGCGGCCAGGCCCAGGCCGGCGCTGACCTCGGTGCTTGCCGCGACCAGGGCCTGGAAGGTGCCGGCCTTCATGCCGATGCTGGAGAACCAGCGGGCGGTTCCGGGGATGCGGCCGCCGCCGAAGAACTTGTTGTAGCCGTGGGCGGCGAGCGTCAGGCCCAACGCCACGCGCAAGATCAGTAAACCGACATCGTAGGCAGTCATAGACGCAAACCTAGATCATCGGGTAGGCAGAAGTATCCTGCCTCCCGCCAACAAGCACCTAAGGAGCCTCACATCAAGATCGCGATCATTGGCGCCGGCAACGTCGGACGCACACTGGGCACCGCGTGGCACGACCGCGGCCACGATGTCACGTTCGGGGTTCGCAACCCCGACGACCCGAAGTACGCATCGCTCGGCACAGTCCAGACCAACGAATCCGCTGCAGCCGCAGCCGATGTCGTGGCCTTGTGCACTCCTTGGCAGAGCACCCACCAGGCTGTGCAAAGCTGCGGCGACCTCTCCGGCAAGATCGTCATCGATTGCACCAACCCGCTCACTCCAGACGTCACCGCGCTTGAAGTCGGCCTCACCACATCCGGTGCCGAGCAGGTGGCGGTGTGGGCATCCGGCGCGCGGGTCTGCAAGGCGATGAACCAGATCGGCGCGCCGATGATGGATTCTCCGCAACTGTCCGGCACACCGGTGATGTTCGTCTGCGGTGACGACGACCAGGCCAAGTCGGTGACCGCGGGCCTGGTCACCGAGTTGGGCTTCGAAACCGTCGACGTCGGCGAACTGAGGCTGGCGCGGCTGCTCGAGCCGTACGCGCTGTTGTGGATCCACCTGGCGTTGCGTCGCGGATTCGGCACGAACTTCGGCTTCGGGTTGCTGCGCGGCCAGTCCTGACGATGCCTGCTGCCACCGTAGTGTTCCTCGACGGCGATGCGCGATACCCGCCGGAGATACTGGGCCACAAGGGATTCGGGATCGACACGATGCGACGGCATGGACTGCCGGTACCGCCCGCGTTCTGCCTCACCACCGAGGTGGGTGCCCGCTATCTGGCCGAACCCGAGGTGACGATGGACGCCGTCTGGGATGGCGTGCTCGACGGGATTCGCCGGCTGGAAGCCGCAACGTCGCGCACGTTCGGGCGCGGGCCGCGTCCGCTGCTGGTCAGCGTGCGCTCCGGCGCGGCCGTGTCGATGCCCGGCATGATGGATACGGTGCTGGATCTGGGCATGTGCGGCGACGTCGAACAGGCGCTGGGCGCGTTTGGGCACGATACCCGGCGGCGGTTCACTGACGGGTATCGGCGCGTCGTGGCGGATCGGGTACCCGAGGATCCCTACCTGCAGTTGCGCGCGGCGATCGAAGCGGTGTTCAGGTCGTGGAACTCACCGCGCGCCGTTGCGTACCGCGCCCACCACGACTTGGATAACAGTGGTGGCACGGCCGCGGTTGTGCAGGCGATGGTGTTCGGCAACATGAACGCCAATTCCGGTGCAGGCGTGGTATTTTCCCGTAATCCGATGACCGGCGCCGACGACGAGTTCGGCGAGTGGCTGCCAGGCGGTCAGGGCGACGACGTCGTGTCGGGCACCGTCGACGTCAAACCGATCACCGCACTGCGCGACCAGCAGCCCGTTGTCTACGACGAGTTGATGTCGGCCGCCCGCAGTTTGGAGCGGCTCACCGCCGATGCGCAGGAGATCGAGTTCACGGTCGAGGACGGCACGCTGTGGCTGCTGCAGACCCGGTCGGCGAAGCGGTCGGCGCAGGCCGCGGTGCGACTGGCGCTGCACCTGCGCCGCGACGGGCTGATCGACGACGCGGAGGTGCTGCGCCGAGTGACCCCTGCTCACGTCGAGGCGCTGTTGCAGCCGTCGTTGCAGCCGGAAACCCGGTTGGCGGCGCCACTTTTGGCCAAAGGACTGGCCGCCAGCCAGGGTGTGGCCACCGGGCGGGCATACACCGACGTGGACGCCGCAGTGGAGGCCGCCGACCGCGGCGAGGACGTGATCCTGGTGCGCCACCACACCAGCCCGGACGACATCCACGGCATGCTGGTTGCGCGCGGCGTTGTCACCGAGACCGGCGGCGCCACCAGCCATGCGGCCGTAGTCAGCCGCGAGCTGGGCCGCGTCGCGGTGGTGGGCTGCGGCGGCGGGGTCACTGAATCGCTGGCGGGCAGGCTGGTCACCGTCGACGGCAACGAGGGCGAAGTGCGCGACGGCGCACTGGAACTCACCGCGTGGTCCGAGGACGACTCGCCGGAACTTCGCGAGTTAGCCGAAATAGCACGGCGATTCAGCCCGCTTCGCGACGGGACGCTGACCGCCATGCTTAGCTCACTACGGCAATCATGAGCGAATTGACTGTGCTGCAGGCGGTCCGGTTCAAAGGCCGGATCAGTCCGGCCGACCTGTCCGCCACGTTGGGTGAGGATCCGGCCGACGTGGTGGCGACCGTGCAGCAGCTGACACAGGCGGGTCTGCTGATCGACGGAAAGACTGTGAGAATCAGCCCCGACGGGCGGACCCGCCTGACCGAGTTGCTGGCCGAAGACCGCGCGGCCGTCGATGCGGGTGCAATGGCCGCCGTGTACGACGACTTTCGTGGGGTGAACGCCGAATTCAAGTCGCTTGTCACGGATTGGCAGGTCAAAGACGGGCAGCCCAATACCCACGAGGACGCCGCTTACGACGCGGGGGTGCTGGCCCGTGTTGACGAGGTACACCGGCGCGTGGTGCCGATCATTGCGACGGCCGCGCTTCAGCTGCCCCGGCTGAGCCACTACTCGAGCAAACTGCAGGCGGCCATCGACAAGATCCATGCGGGCCAGACCGAGTGGTTGTCCCGGCCGCTGATCGACTCCTACCACACCGTGTGGTTCGAGCTGCATGAGGAGCTGATCCTCGCCGCGGGCCGAACCAGGGAATCCGTTGAGGATCAGTGAGTTACAGCGTGGCGTTCAACGCGCCGACGTAGGCGTCGATGTCATGGATCGCCGACTCGGCCGCATGCACGCTGATCGCGACCGTGTCGCCGATGCCGTGCACACCGTGGGTGAGGCCCATCGCCGGCGACAGCGCGGGGAAGCCGGCGGTCAGAAGGACGGGCGCATCGCCGAAGCGCAAGTCGGCGGAGCCGCGATGGACGCTGGACACGACCGTGTTGCCGGATACTTGCATCGGGCGGGCGTCGATGTCGAATTGCGTTACGCCCCAACGCAGCAGTGGGGCGGGCACCGCGGCGAATGCCCGGTCAGCGGCGCGGGCCGCCGGGTGCTCGGCGCGGCGCCGGGCATTGGCCAGCTCCGCGACAATCCGCTCCGTTCGGGCTTCCCATGGAAGGTCCGGATGCAGCCCCACAGTAACGTTGCGGAAGTGGTTGTTTGCCCGTCGGGCACCGGGTTTGACCATCGGCACCTCGGCTCCCAACGAACCGGCCACGCCGCCCAGGTAAGCGGAGAGCGCGTTGGCCACCGCGGCCAGCACAGCGACGGTGACGGTAGGCCCCCGCAATTGTGAGCGTTGACGCACCAGAGTGCGAACCGCACGCGTACCCGACGGGCGGGTATTGGTGATCAGCGCCGGCCGTGATCCGGGCGGGTTTTCCAGCACTCCCGCTTCCATATCCCGGACCAGTTGCCGGTGGGTGCGGGCCGCTATGAAGGCGCGTGACGGCAAGAAGCCCGGCGACGGGGCGTTGACGTCGGGCACTGGTTGCGCCCGGCCGAACAGCCAGCCGGCCATCGCCGATGCGCGGGCGCCGTCGGCCAGTGCGTGCGCGACCTGCAGGACCGCCACTGTGCCCGGGCCGGAGCTACCAGGAACGTCGTTTACTTTCGCAAATAGGTGTAGCCGCCACGGATTTCGGCGGGCGTCGAGTTGGTCGTTGGTGAGCCGCACCACGGCGTCGAGGCATCCGCTCCAGCTGTCGTCGTCCAGGTCGTGGATGCGCGGCGGCTCGACCGGCGTCGGCACCCACTGTGGATATGTCAACGGCCACCCGTCGCTGACCCGGATCGTCAAGCCTCGGCAAGCCGCTGCTCGGCCGCGGACCTCGTCCACGGCACGCTGGAAGTCGGCCGGCTCACCGGCGAACGCGTAGAGCAGGAACTGGTCATTGGGGATCTTGGCCGACATCCAATAGAACTGGGCGTCGACCGCCGCCATCCGGGCCGGCATGCTGCCCAGCCTAGGTTGTCATGGGCCTGTTGCCGCATGGCAAGATGCGCGCGAAGCTCGATTCGTTGCCTCACGTGAACGTGCGCGCTTGCCGGCTTGGGTCTAGGTGGTGGGTCCGGCCTTACTGGTGGTGATGGTGAGGAGCTGGCGCTCGACGGGTAGCAGTCGCCGTTGCCCTGTTTTGCTGGCTCTCGAGGTGGGAACTGCGGCCACGCGAACCAGAGAGCGGCGGTCCATCGCCATCAACCACTGTAACCACTTGTGTCACTTTAGTTTTGCCTGTGGAATGTGGTGGCGCCTGTCCGGCGCCCGTGATACCATTCGAACATGCGTTCGAGTAGCCGTGAGGAGATCGTCGAGGCCTTCGACGCACTCGAATCTGCCATGAAGCGCGCCCTGGACCTGACGTTTGATACGTTGACCACCCCGGAATGCCTGGCCATGTTGGAGCGCTGTGAAACCATCCGCCGGCGGTTGCCGGCGGTGGAGCATCCGCTGATCAACCAGCTGGCCGAACAGGCCAGCGAGACTGAGTTGGGCGGCACGCTGCGGTTTGCGCTGGCCGAGCGGTTGCGCATCACCCCGGCCGAGGCCAGTCGGCGCATTCACGAAGCCAAAGACCTCGGGCCGCGCCAGGCGATGACCGGCGAACCGTTGGCGCCGGTGTTGCCCGCGACCGCCGCCGCCCAGCGCGGCGGGCAGATCGGCGCCGGTCATGTGGCGGTGATCCGTGGTTTCATGCACCGGCTGCCCGGCTTCGTCGACGCCGAAACCCGCGCACACGCCGAGGCCCACCTGGCCGAGTTGGCCGGGCAGCATCGCCCCGACGACCTAGCCATGTTGGCCCAGCGGCTCACCGACTGCCTCAACCCCGACGGCGACTTTTCCGACGACGAGCGGGCGCGCCGACGCGGCCTGACCCTGGGCAAACAAGGCCCCGATCTCATGTCACACCTAAGCGGCTGGATCACCCCGGAACTGCGCGCCACCCTCGAAGCCGTGTGGGCCAAACTCGCCGCCCCCGGCATGTGCAACCCCGCCGACACGACACCCGTCGTCGACGGCACCCCTTGCGAGGAGACAGCCCAACGCGACACCCGCAGCACCGGCCAGCGCAACCACGACGGGCTGCTGGCCGGACTGCGCGCACTGATCGCCTCCGGAAACCTCGGCCAGCACAACGGGCTACCGG
This sequence comes from Mycobacterium branderi, assembly GCF_010728725.1. NCBI lineage: Bacteria > Bacillati > Actinomycetota > Actinomycetes > Mycobacteriales > Mycobacteriaceae > Mycobacterium > Mycobacterium branderi. The sequence continues at coordinate 2,680,967 of NZ_AP022606.1, read as the reverse complement.
CCAGCATCATCGTCACCACCAACCTGCAAGACATCGAAGCCGGCACCGGACACGGCCTCACCGGCGGCGGAACACTACTGCCGATGTCCGATGTGATCCGGATCGCCTCCCACGCCCACCACTACCTAGCCATCTTCGACAAAGGCAAAGCCCTGGCGCTGTACCACACCAAACGTTTAGCGTCGCCCGCCCAGCGAATCGTGTTATACGCGAAGGATCGCGGGTGCACGTTCCCGAATTGCCCGGTACCGGGCTATCACTGCGAAGCCCACCACTGCACCCCGTATGCCCAATGCCACACCACCGACGTCAACGACCTCACCCTAGGCTGCGGCGGGCACCACCCCATCACCGAAGACGGCTGGACCACCCGCAAAAACACCCACGGCGACACCGAATGGATACCACCCCCACACCTCGACCACGGCCAACCCCGCACCAACAACTACTGGCACCCCGACAAACTCCTCCGGCCAGACGACGACGAAGACGACCCGTAGCGCTAGCTTGCCGAGCCGATGAACCTGAGAACCAACTCGGCGACCTCCTCCGGCTGGTCAAGTTGCAGAAAGTGTCCGGCGTGTTCGACGATCGCCACGTCGCTGCCCGCGGGCAGCACCTTCTGCGTCCAATGCGCGAAAGCCGGTGTGGCGCAGCCGTCGTCGCGACCATGTAAATATAAGCTCGGCAAGGCCGGCGCTTCGGTCCAATGCCGGTGCAGCTCGGCGTACTGCGCGGGTGGCCGCGTGTTACGGATCGTGGCCCGGTACGGGCCCAGCGCTGCGCGCCAGCTCTCCGGCGTGCCGATCGCAGCGTCGACATGCCGCAGATCCTCCTCGGCGTCATAGGCCGGCGACCACTGCCGCCACAGCCGCGGCAACACCCAGGAGGCGGAACGCTCTGGCAGCCACGGCAATTGGAAATACATGATGTACCAGCTGCGCATGAGCTGGCGCGGAAGCTCGCGCAGCAGCCGGAACCGGTCGTCCACTCGCCCCAGAGGCCGAAACGCCGCCGCCGGCGGCACCGACATGATCACCGCCTTGGTGAAGGGGCTGTCGGGCATCGCGGCCAAGCCGGTCGCGGCAATGGCGCCCCAGTCGTGGCCGATGATCACGTCGCGGTCGCTGCCGCCGGCCGCTGACCGTACACGCAGGGCGTCGTCCATCAATGCCCCGATGTGATAACTGCCGTCAGACGGAATCGCAGACGGCACGTAGCCGCGCATGAACGGCGCCACCACTCGCCAGCCCGACTCGGCCAGCCTCGGAGCGACATTGCGCCAACTGTATGCGGTGTCAGGAAAACCATGCAGGCACAGCGCGATTGGGCCGTCGGACGGCCCCCACGTCAGTGCTTTCAGTTCCACCGCGGGGGCGTGCACGTCGATCCAACGTGGTCCAGTCATCACCTGATCCTTCTCATGCCGGCGGTTCGATGGGATCCCATCCGGAGATCATCCAGTGCTCGCCGACTTTGTCCAAGGTGACGCGCACACTCGACGCCGCGTCGGCCGGCGGCGCGCTACCCACCGTGACAGTCTGGTCGACGAACACCAACACCACCGCATGGTTTTCGGACGCGGACACCGACGCCGCCGCGGGCACCCTGGCGGCCGCCGAGACGTGCCGTTCCTTGGCATTGGGGATCAGCACATCCTGGGTCACCTGCGAGTAGGTGTCGCGGAATCGTCCCGTCAAGCGAGCTTGTGCGGCCCTGACATCCTTGTCGACGGACTCTGGCCGGAACGACAGCAACACGACGGCGGAATCCTTTGCGGCCTGCACTGATTGGATGCGGGCGACGTCGGTGTTGCGGATCGACGAATCCTGCCACTTCAGATAGCCGGCGGCCATCCCGAGCAGCAACACCACACCGGGGATCACACCGTAGATGAGCACATCTGCCCACGTGGCACGACGCGCGGTGGTCGCTTCCGACGGCTGCGTCATGACACGAATGCGACGTTGGAGATCTTGCCCACGCCGCCCGTCTTCTGCACTGTGATCCGCATCCGCCACACCTGCGGCTCCTGCTGTGGCCCTGCGGGATTCGCGGACTTCACCGTCACCGCCACCAGCACCTGGCCCACGTCGCCGCGCTGCGATTCCAGCCCCGCCTCGTCGACGGTGCCCTGCAGCCTCGAGTGATCCCGCTTGACGATATCGACGAACGGCCGCCACCGCTGCGAGAAGTTGTCGTGGAAGCTGCCCGTCGATGCGTCGAGGATGCGTTGCACGTCCGCGTCGATGTGCTGGTAGTCGATCGTGGTCAGGTTCACTGCGGACTGCCGCGCCGCTTGTACGAACAGGTCGCGTCGCGCGTCGGACTCGTGCGCCTCGTAGCTCCGGAAACCGAGCCAGCCGACTAGCCCCGCCAGCACCACCATCCCAATCAACCCGGCCAGCAGTGACATCCGATGGACCGGGAGTCCACGTGTGGCGCCCCGTTGCGGTACCTGGACCGGCTTTTCGTCAGGGTTCGCAACATCGTCAGCCATGGCTTCCAAATTACGTGCCGCTGACGGGTGCGGGCGCCGAAATTTAAGACTGACCGGCTAGACCTGCGCCACAGCCTTTTCCAGGTCCGCAATGACGATCTTGCGCATGCCATGCATCGCCCGGGTGGCCGCGGCGGCACGCGCGGGATCGGGATCACTGACCAACTCGACGAGCCGCTGGGGCACGATCTGCCAACTCAGCCCGTAGCGGTCTTTGCACCAGCCGCACTGCGATTCCTCGCCACCGTCGGTCAGCCGGTCCCAGTAGTAGTCGACCTCGGCCTGGTCGGTGCAGTCGACGGTGAAGGACACCGCCTCGGTGAACCGGAAATGCGGCCCACCGTTGAGTCCGATGAACCGCGTGCCGTCGAGCACGAAGCTCCCCCAGGCCACCGAACCCGGCACTCCCGGGCCGGCCTCGGTATACCGCTTGAAGTCCTCGATGTGCGAGTTGGGGAACACCGAGGTATAGAACTGCGCGGCCTCCTCCAGGTTGTCGTCGAACCACAGCGACGGTGTGATCGCTGGCATGGCACCTCCTAGTCGTCGTTTCGATAGGGATCGACCCAGGCGGCGGGGAAAACTCATCGCACCTGCGCGCAGACATAGACCGTCCGTGGCGATCGCAAGCGCGGCGAAGCCGGGCACAGCGGGTCGCCACCAGCCAGCTAGGTAACGTCAGGACGATGAACAGCACACCGCAGACCGTCGAGTACTCCGGCGTCGACGGGATCACCCTGGTTGCCGACGAGTGGAACCGGGGCGCGGCAGACGGCCGGCCGAGTGTGCTGATGCTGCACGGCGGCGGCCAGAACCGGTTCTCCTGGAAGAACACCGGCCAGATCCTCGCCGACGAGGGATTCCACGTGGTGGCCCTCGACAGCCGCGGCCACGGGGACAGCGATCGGGCACCCGACGCGGACTACGACGTCGACACACTGACCGCCGACGTCATGCAGGTCCTCGACGCGATCGCACGGCCGGTCGTGCTGATCGGGGCGAGCATGGGCGGGTTGACCGGCATCCTGGTCGCGGATCGCGCCGGTCCGGAGCGCGTCACCCGACTGGTGCTGGTGGACGTGGTGCCGCGGTTCGAAAAGCAGGGCAGCGCGCGCATCCGCGACTTCATGGTCAGCGGCCTGCACGGGTTCGACACGCTCGAAGAGGCCGCCGACGCCGTCGCCGCCTATCTGCCGCATCGGACCAAGCCGCGCAGCCCGGAGGGGCTGAAGAAGAACCTGCGGCTGCGCGACGGCCGCTGGTACTGGCACTGGGATCCGGCGTTCATGACCAAGCCCGGCGACGACCCTCAGTTGCGCACCGAGAAGTTCGAGCTCGCCGCCGCGGGCCTGACCATTCCGGTGCTGTTGATCCGCGGGAAGCTTTCCGACGTGGTGAGTCCGGAAGGAGTGCAGCACTTTCTGGCCACCGTGCCGGGCGCCGAGTTCGTCGAGCTGTCCGAAGCCGGCCACACCGCCGCCGGCGACGACAACGACGCCTTCAGCGACGTCGTCGTGTCGTTTGTCAGCCGCTAGCAGCCTTTTCGTCGTGGCCGCCGAACTGCTTGCGCATCGCCGAGAGCGCCTTGTCGGCGAACTCGTCGAGGCGCCGTGAGGCAAACCGCGAATACAGCGCCGACGTCAGCACCGGAGCGGGCACCCCTTCGTCGATCGCCGCGATGCAGGTCCAGCGACCCTCGCCGGAATCGGAGACATGACCGGCGAACTCCTTCAGATCTGGCGCTTGGTGCAAAGCGATCGCGGTCAGATCCAGAAGCCACGATTCGATCACGCTGCCGCGGCGCCACAGCTCGGTGACCTCAGGGATGTTGATGTTGTACTGGTAGTACTCCGGGCTGGCCAGCGGTGCGGTCTCCGCGTCGCCCTGCCCCTTCTGGGCGCGGGTGCCGATGTCGGCGTTGCGCAGAATGTTCAGGCCCTCGGCAAGGGATGCCATCATCCCGTACTCGATGCCGTTGTGCACCATCTTCACGAAGTGCCCCGACCCGGCCGGCCCGCAGTGCAGGTAGCCCTTCTCGCTTTGAGCGACTTCGCCGTCGCGACCGGGCGTGCGTGGCGCCGCGTCCACGCCCGGCGCGACAGTGGCGAAGATGGGCTCGGCGTGAGCGAAGGCGTCGTCGTCGCCGCCGATCATCAGGCAGTAGCCGCGTTCGCGGCCCCACACGCCGCCGCTGGTTCCGCAGTCCAGTAGCCGAATTCCTCGCTCGGACAACAGCTTTGCGTGCTTCATATCGTCGCGGTAGTAGGAGTTGCCGCCGTCGATCACGATATCGCCGGTCTGCAGCACGTTGGCCAGCGCAGTGATCGCCTCGGTGGTGATGTCGCCCGCCGGCACCATCACCCACACCACCCGCGGTGTGCTGAGCTTCTCGGCGAGCTCGCCCAGCGACGCCACACCGGTGACGTTGTCCTCGCCGGCCATCGCCTTGACGGCGTCCGGATTGCGGTCGTACACCACACATTCGTGGCCGTCTTTGACCACGCGCCGGACGATGTTCGCGCCCATCCGGCCAAGGCCGATCATTCCTAGCTGCATGTCGTCAGTTCTCCTTACTTCGACGCGCGGTTGTTCGGCATCCAGGGCTCTTCCCAACCGTGATGGCCCCGCAGCAGCGCTCGTGCGGCGTCGGGACCCCATGAGCCGGGCTCGTATTCGTGGACGTCGCCGGGATTGTCCAGCAGCGGCTGCACGATCCGCCACGTCTCCTCGATGCTGTCTTCTCGGGCGAACAGCTGCCGATCGCCGCTCAGTCCGGCGGACAGGAGCCGCTCATACGGCTGCAGTGGCTCTCCCAACTCAGCAGCGAACAAGGAGTCGAGATGCACGTCGCGCCAGGAGGAGTCACCGTCTTTGGCCACCAGCTGCAAGCGCATGCCGGGGTCCGGGTCGATACGCAGCACGATTTGATTGCGCGACGCCCGTTCGCGCTTGGGCAGAAACGCCAATGCGGGAACGCGGCGAGTGAACAAGCGAACCTCAGTTACCTTCTCGGGCAACGACTTGCCGGCACGCAGAAAAATCGGTACCCCGGCCCAGCGCCAGTTGTCGATTTCCGTCCGTAGCGCCACGAACGTCTCGGTCTGTGAGTCCTTGGCCACGCCATCGATGTCGGTGTAGCCGCGATACTGCCCTCGCACATAATGTTTCGGGTCCAGCGCCGGCATCGCGCGGAACACCTCGGCCTTCTTGTCGTTGAGATCGTCGGCGCTTGGACCGACTGGCGGCTCCATCGCGACCAGTGCGAGCACCTGCAGCAGATGGTTCTGCACGACGTCGCGCAACGTGCCGACGGCATCGTAGAACTTGCCCCGGTCCTCGACACCGAAATTCTCGGCCATCGTGATGTGAATCTCGGAGATGGTGCGGCGGTCCCACAGCTCGGCCAGGGTCGTGTTGGCGAACCGCAGATATTCCAGCTCGACGACGGGTTGCTTGCCCAGGAAGTGGTCCACACGCAGGATCTGCTCCTCAGCAAGTACCCTGCGCAACGCGTCGTTCAATTCGCGCGCCGAGGCCAGGTCGTGGCCGAACGGCTTCTCCACCGCGACCCGCGACTGCTGCAGCAGCCCCGCCTTGCCCAGGTTCTCGACGATCGGGGCAAACAGCGACGGCGGCATCTCGAGGTAGAACAGGCAATGGCGGTCCGAGCCGATCTGCGTGGCCAGCTCCTTGTACAGCGCCGAGTCGGTGACGTCGCCGTGCAGGTAAGACAACCGGTCGGCAAGCCGGTCGAACACCGCGTCGTCCATCGTCTCGCCGGTGTCGGTGATGGCTTTGTGCGCCCGCTTGACCAGTTCCTGCGTCGTGATGTCGTCGGCGGCGACTCCCAAGATCGGACATTGCAGCGCCTTGCTGCGCTCCAGGCGGTACAGCGCCCGGAAAGTCATCTTGCGCGCCAGGTCTCCGGTGATGCCGAAGACCACCAGCATCTCTGAGGAGCCACCGCCGCGCTCGGCCAATACCGGACCCTCCCCCAAAATCGGCTACAGGCTCAACCCTAGACCCGCGAAAGTGCATTCCACGACGGGTGCACTCGGTAAACACATCGGCAGTTGCACTTTCGCGGAGAAGAAAAGGGAAAGATGCCAGGCATGGGTGACCCGCTGATGCTCGCGGTCTACGTCCTGGCGGGTGTCGCCGTGGCCGAAGCCGCCGCGCTGGCCTTCCTGTGGGCGGCGCTGACCCGCAGCCGCCGTGAGGCGCAGGCGCTGCGACGCCGTGCCGATAGCCGGAGCTGGCTGCTGTCCGGGGGCCGCGAGGCGGTCAAGACGGTGTGGCAGACCGCGAACCTGGTCCGCAAGGAAGGACTCGGCGCCGCGGTCCGCAGCTCGATCGAGGACCTCGCCGACTGGGCCGAAGTCGAGCGGCCCGACTTGGCCCGGGTCACCCCGGATGGGCGTGTGGTGATCTTGTTCTCCGACATCGAGGAATCCACCGCGCTCAACGAACGGATCGGCGATCGCGCCTGGGTGAAGTTGATCGACGCCCACGACAAGCTGGTGCGCCGGCTGGTCAAGAACTACTCAGGGCATGTCGTGAAAAGTCAGGGCGACGGCTTCATGATCGCCTTCTCCCGCGCCGAGGATGCGGTGCGCTGTGGTGTCGACATCCAGCGCGCGCTGGCCCGAGATGCTCAACGCAAGCGGCGCAACGGGTTTCGGGTGCGGATCGGGATTCACATGGGTCGTTCGGTGCGCCGCGGCGACGACCTGTTCGGCCGCAACGTCGCGATGGCGGCCCGGGTCGCGGCGCAGGCCGCCGGCGGGGAGATCCTGGTCAGCGAGGCGGTGCGCGACGCCGTCGACGGTTGTGACGGGATCGGGTTCGACGACGGCCGCGACGTCGAGCTGAAGGGGTTCAGCGGCACCCAGCGGCTCTACGCGGTTAGCGCTTAGTCTCGGATTCGGCCAGCCGCTGGTGCAGCCGGGCCCGGATTTCGTCGGGCGTGTAGGACTTTCGCCGCCGCTGGTCGCGGGCCACCAGCACTCCCCCGGCAGCGACGCCGACCAGACCGGCCACCCCGAGCCACTTCCACACGTTGCGCATGGGGTAAGTCTGCCTATGGTGCTCTGGTGGACACCAGTACCGTGACTCTGGAGCGTGCGCTGGAGGAGACCCGCACCGGCGACATCTGGCTGTTTCGCGGCAGCTCCCGACCCGACCGCACGATTCAGACGCTGTCGAACAGCCCGGTCAACCACGTCGGGATGACGGTGGCCATCGACGACCTGCCGCCGTTGATCTGGCATGCCGAGCTCGGCGACAAGTTGACCGACATCTGGACGGGCACCAACCACCGCGGCGTGCAACTCAACGACGCCCGCCAAGCCGTCGAACGGTGGGTGCACCACTATCACCAGCGCTGCTGGCTGCGTCAGCTGACGCCGTATGCCGACCGCGAGCAGGAGGACCGCATGCTGCGGGTCATCGCCCGCCTGGACGGCACCCCCTTCCCCACCGCGGCGCGACTCACCGGGCGTTGGCTGTTGGGTCGGATCCCTACCGCGTACGACTGGGTAGAAGGAATCCCTTTGGTAGACAAGAAGGTTCGCGACGTCGCGCGACGGCGCAGAGCGCAGCGGAACGACGTCGGCCTGGAGACCGCCTACTGCGCCGAGACGGTCGCGATCACCTACCAGGAGATGGGATTGCTCGCCATCGAAAAGCCGTCGAATTGGTTTGACCCCGGCTCGTTTTGGAGCGGCGATACGTTGCCGTTGGCGCCGGGTTATCGGCTCGGCGACGAAGTCGCCGTCAGCGTCCCGCCGGGTTAAATCGCTACGACGCGAACCAGATCATCAAGCCCCGCAAAGTCTTCGGCGTTGCGTGTGTAGAGATCTAGCCCGTTGGCGTGCGCTGTGGCGGCGATCAGCAGGTCCGCAAACCGGCTTCGCGGTTTGCGGCCTTCGCCGACTACGGCGGCGACCACAAGTCCATAGCTGCGTACCGCCGCCCCGTCGAACGGAAGCGGCTCGAACTTCGCCTCGATCTCTTGCAGCCGTTGCTGTCGCTTGGCCGCTTCGGTGGCAGTAGCGGCGAGTTGCGGTCCGGCAGCCAATTCGGCGGCGGTAATGGCCGATATCGCCATCTGGTCCGGCAACGACTTGATGACATCCGGGTCGTGCCAGTCGATGACGACCGAGGTGTCGAGCAGTCCAGACGCAGCGTTCATAGGCGCTGATCGATCGCACGATCAAGGTCTTCGCGGAACTGATGGCGATCGATTCGGACGCCCGCCGCCGCCAGCGCAACCACCTCATCCCGCGGAACGAAGGAGCGACGGCCAGTCCGGATCGGTCGCAGTTCGGCGACCGGCTCGCCGTTGCGCGTGACGATAAAGGACTCGCCGGCTGCCACGGCGTCAATCACTTTCGCGTTCTGGTTGCGCAACTCGCGCTGCGCGATCACATGCGCCATGTAGCGAGTGTAGCGAATTGTGCTACGCGTCGCTACACTCGCTACGGTTTCTTAGATGGGAGTCCAAACCTTGTTGTTCCAGAAACCCCAAGCATTGTCGGTGGTCTTCCACATCACGTGCGCCCCAGGCGCCCACGGCGGTGGAGGTGGCTGCGGCGGCGCCCACGTCGGTGGGGGTCCCCAGGGACCGAAGCCCGCCGGACCCGCTGCGCCTTGCCAGTCGTGGCATTGACTCCAGTCCCAGTCGTAGGCCGTGCCCCAGCTCGGGTCCCAAGAATTACCCGGGCACCAATGATGGCCAGGGGCCGCCTGAGCGATGCCGCCGGACAGTCCGAGAGCGGACAAAGCCACCAGCACGCTCGCCGACCACCGTCTCGTTTGCTTTAGAGTCGCCATCTGCTAGAGATTCCCCCTTGGCTGGGGTCCAGGCAAGTAGAGATATCAGGACGGCAGGCGTCGCCTTGCCTGAAAGGTGACGCCGAGCACCGTGTTTGCGAGATCCGGCCGAGCCTGGGCAAAACCACGGATCGTACGATAGAACGACCAAACCTGGCGAGGGCTGGGAACTTTCGGTATCCAGGCCAGTTCCCAATGAATCCCATTGATCGGGTCGTCAAAGAAGACTGCGTAATAGCCGGGCCAGTATTGCGGGTACTCCTTTGGTTCGTCAGTGACCGGAACATCCCGCCCGATCAAGAATTCACGATGAAAGCGGTCGACTTCCTTTCTGTTCCGTGCCCACAGCGCAATGTGGTTGATGCCGACCGCCTGGTCGCTGTGCGTCAGCCTTCCCCCAGTCCGGGCCGGCTGAATGCCGATGTAACTGTGCGGGTTGACGTAGCGCGTCATGTAGTACGTCGACTGGTACTCCATGTTCAGCGACGAGAAGCTGCTGTATCCCAGCCAGCCGAACAACGCGTCGTAGAACGCGATGGAGGTGTCATAGTCCAACACCGCGAACTCGACGTGACTAACACCGCGCCACCACGCCGATGCGTGATGTGAATGACGCGGACCACCACGCTCGGCGATTACACGTTGAAGCGGAACTCCACCACGTCGCCATCGGCCATCACGTAGTCCTTGCCCTCCATCCGTACCTTGCCGGCAGCCTTGGCGGCCGCCATCGACCCGGCGGCGACCAAGTCGTCGTAGGACACGATTTCGGCCTTGATGAAACCCTTTTCGAAGTCCGAGTGGATTACTCCGGCCGCTTTCGGCGCGGTGTCGCCCTGGTGGATGACCCACGCCCGCGCCTCCTTGGGCCCGGCCGTCAGGAACGTCTGCAGCTTCAGTGTGTGAAAGCCGGCCCGGGCCAGCGCATCGAGGCCGCGTTCGGTCTGACCAATGGACTCCAGTAGCTCGGCGGCCGACTCGTCGTCGAGCTCGGCCAGTTCCGCTTCGATCTTGGCGTCCAGGAACACCGCATCGGCGGGCGCGACGAGCTCGCGCAGCGCGGCGACCCGCTCAGCGTCGGTCAACACGGCTTCGTCGGCGTTGAACACGTACAGGAAGGGCTTGGTGGTCAGCAGGTTCAGCTCGCGCAGCGGCGAGGCGTCCAGGCCCGCGGCGAAAAGCGTCTTGCCGCCGTCAAGGATCTGCTGGGCCGCCACTGCGGCCTCGTGGACCGGCTTGCGGTCCTTGTTGTTGCGGGCCTCTTTCTCCAGCCGCGGCACGGCGCGTTCCAGGGTTTGCAGGTCGGCCAGGATCAACTCGGTCTCGATGACTTCGATATCGGATTTGGGGTCGACCTGCCCGGCGACGTGGGCCACGTCGTCGTCCGAAAACACCCGCACCACTTGGCAAATCGCGTCGCACTCGCGGATGTTGGCCAGGAACTTGTTGCCCAGCCCGGCGCCTTCGGAAGCGCCCGCGACGAGCCCGGCGATGTCGACGAACGTCACCGGAGCCGGGACAATCCGCTCCGAATCGAACATCTCGGCCAGCTTGGGTAGCCGTGGATCGGGCAGTGGGACGACGCCCTCGTTGGGTTCGATGGTCGCGAACGGGTAGTTGGCGGCCACCACGTCGTTTTTGGTCAACGCGTTGAACAGCGTCGACTTGCCGACGTTGGGCAAACCCACGATCCCCAGGCTCAAGCTCACAGGGAGCCAAGTGTAGGGGTGATCGCAAGCGCGGCGAAGCCGGGCGAAGCGGATCACCCCCCAAACGACGAGGTGATCGCAAGCGCGGCGAAGCCGGGCGAAGCGGATCACCCCGCAAGTCCAGGGGCAGGTCTTTACGCGCCTTTCGGCGCTGAGCCGGTACGGTCAACGTGTGTCAGCACAGCGGGCGAGATCGGCGGTGGCGGCGGATCACCGCTCGATCATCCCGACCATGCCCGGTGTCCCATGGTGGGCGGCTGTCGTCATCGGCGTGACCGCCACGGCGGCGGGTTTTGCGTTCGACGCCGGATCGGGAAACAAGGAGCTGACCGGCGTCTTCTCCGCCCTCTACGTCATTGGCTGCCTGGCCGCAGTACTGGCGGTGCGGCAGGCCGGCGTGTTCACCGCGGTCATCCAGCCGCCGCTGATCCTGTTCTGCGCGGTGCCGGGGGCGTATTGGCTGTTCCACGGCGCCAAAATCGCCGGGCTCAAGGACCTGCTGATCAACTGTGGCTATCCGCTGATCGAGCGTTTCCCGCTGATGCTGTTCACCTCGGCGGCCGTATTGCTGATCGGGATGGTCCGCTGGTATCTGGGCATGGCCGCGCGCTCGGCGGCGACAGGCGAAGCCGACACGGCCAGCGAACGCAAGGACAGCCTCGTCGCGAAGCTGGCGTCGCTCCTCGGGCGCCAATCTGCCAAGCCCGAGCACACCAGCAAGACCGCGACGGCCCGGACACGACGCAGCCAGCGTTCGACGAGATCGGCCAAGGCAACCAGTGAACGACCGGCGAGGCGCGCGGCCGCCTCGCGATCCCGCCATGTGCGGCCGCCGCTGGATGACGACCCCGCGGTCGACCGCACCCGTCGTCGACGCCCGGCGCCCGCCCGCGACGCCGATTTGCCCGACCCACCGCGACGGACCAGGACGCCGCGCGACCCGGATTTGCGCGGCCGGCCGCCGCGGGAGATCCGCCGCGACCCGCATGTCCGTCGCAGCGGCGCGGCAACCCGCCGCAGCAGTCGCTTCGACCCGTACGACCCCATCGAGCCGTACGAGCCGGCAAAACCTGCAGAGCCCCCGCGCCGCCGGCCCGCACCGACCGGCGCCACGGCAACGCATCACCCGATCTCGCGGGTTCGCTACCGGAACCCAGCTCCGCCCGACCAGACCTAGCAACACTAGGAACGGGCGGGGCGGATTTCTCGCGGCAGCGCGAACACCAGCGTCTCGTTGGCCGTCGTCACCGGCTGCACCACGTCGTAGCCGTGTTCGGCCAACCGCTCCAACACACCGCGCACCAGGATTTCGGGCACCGAAGCGCCGGAGGTGACGCCGACGGTGGTGACGTCGTCGAGCCATGCCGGGTCGATGTCGTCGGCGCAGTCCACCAGGTGCGCGGCGCGAGAACCCGCACCCAGCGCCACCTCGACCAGCCGCACCGAGTTCGACGAGTTGGCCGAGCCGACGACGATCACCAGCTCGCACTCGGGCGCCATCGCCTTGACCGCTACCTGGCGGTTCTGGGTGGCGTAGCAGATGTCGTCGCTGGGCGGGTCCTGCAGCTTCGGAAAGCGCTCCCGCAGGCGCTGGACTGTCTCCATGGTCTCGTCGACGGAGAGCGTGGTCTGCGAGAGCCAGATGACCTTGTTCTCGTCGCGGACCGTGACCTGCTCGACGGCGCTCGGCCCGTCGACCAGCTGCACGTGGTCGGGCGCCTCGCCAGCGGTGCCGATTACTTCCTCATGGCCCTCATGACCGATCAGCAGGATGTCGTAGTCGTCGCGGGCGAACCGTTTGGCTTCGTTGTGCACCTTGGTGACCAGCGGGCAGGTGGCGTCGATGACCTGCAGCTTGCGTTCGGCGGCCGAGGTGTGCACCGTCGGCGCGACGCCGTGCGCGGAGAACACCACGATGGCGCCCTCGGGAACCTCGTCGGTCTCGTCGACGAACACCGCGCCCGCCTTGGCCAGCGTCTCGACCACATGCCGGTTGTGCACGATCTCGTGGCGCACATAGACCGGCGGGCCGTGCTTTTCGAGCGCCCGCTCGACCGTCTCGACGGCGCGGTCGACGCCGGCGCAATACCCGCGGGGCTCGGCCAGCAGCACCCGTTTGCCGGTGGCAGGCTCGACCACCGAGCTGGACGCACCCGGAATCCCCATGTTGACGGTCGGCGGCATGCCAACCAGGGTACTTTCCGCCGACATGCAGCCGCCAGCTTGGACTTGACCGCTGCTTAAGGCAGGCTGGGACGCATGGCTACTGCACCGTATGGGGTTCGGCTGCTGGTGGGGGCGGCGACCGTCGCCGTCGAGGAGACGATCAAGCTGCCGAAAACCATCCTGATGTACCCGATGACATTGGCCAGCCAAGCCGCGCACCTCGTGATGCGCTTCCAACAGAACATGGCCGATCTGGTGATCAAGGGCGACGCCACCCTGGAGACCATCTTCCCGCCGAAGGACGAGCAGCCGGAGTGGGCAACGTTCGACGAGGACCTGGACGAGGAGCAGCCCGTCGGCGTCGACGCCTCCGACAGCGATCGCCGCGCCGAAGGGCGGTTCGCGCTGTACTCGACATCCGATGCGCCGGCCGATTCGCCGATAGCCAGGCACGCCAAGAAGAAGCCGACGTCCGACACGCCCGCGCCGCCGGTGGCCAAGGAGCTCGACTACGAGACCCTGACGCTGGCTCAGCTGCGGGCCCGGCTCAACACTTTGGACGTCGACGAGCTCGAGGCGTTGCTGGCCTACGAAGAGGCCACCCGGGCGCGCGCGCCGTTCCAGACGCTGCTGGCCAACAGGATCACCCGCGCGACCGCGAAGTGACCCAAGCCGCGCAACCGAATTCAGCCGAGAACCCCTTCCCGGTCCGCGCGGTAGCCATCCGGGTGGCGGGCTGGATCGACAAGCTGGGCACTGTGTGGGTGGAAGGCCAGCTGACTCAGATCAATATCCGGCCGGACTCCAAGACCGTGTTCATGGTGCTGCGCGACCCCGCCGCCGACATGTCGCTGACGGTGACGTGCCCACGTGATCTGGTGCTGAGTGCGCCGGTCAAACTGGCCGAGGGCACCCAAGTGGTGGTGTGCGGCAAGCCCACCTTCTACACCGGCCGGGGCACATTCTCGTTGCGGCTGAGTGAAATTCGCGCGGTGGGTATCGGCGAGCTGCTCGCGCGCATCGAGCGGCTGCGCCGGCTGCTGGACGCCGAAGGACTCTTCGATCCGCGGCTCAAGCGGCCAATCCCATTCCTGCCCAGTGTTATTGGGCTGATCACCGGCCGGGCCAGCGCCGCCGAGCACGATGTGACGACAGTGGCCGCCGCGCGCTGGCCCGCGGTACGCTTCGCGGTGCGCAACACCGCCGTGCAGGGCCCCAACGCCGTCCCGCAGATCGTCGACGCGTTAGGCGAATTGGACGCCGACCCGGACGTGGATGTGATCGTGGTGGCCCGCGGCGGCGGCAGCGTCGAGGACCTGCTGCCGTTTTCCGACGAGACGCTGTGCCGCGCGATCGCGGCGTGCCGCACTCCGGTGGTCAGCGCGGTGGGTCACGAACCCGATAATCCGTTGTGCGACTTGGTTGCCGATCTGCGCGCCGCCACCCCGACCGATGCGGCGAAGAAGATCGTGCCGGATACCGCGGCCGAGCAGCATCTGATCGACGACCTGCGGCGGCGCAGCGCCCAGGCGTTGCGCAACTGGGTGTCTCGGGAAGAACGCGCACTGGCCTCGTTGCGCAGCCGCCCGGTGCTGGCCGAGCCGTTGGCGGGGTTGACCGCGCGCGCCGACGAGATCCACCGCGCGCGGGCGGCGGTGCGCCGCGACATCACCCGGTTGATCGGAGCCGAGAGCGACCGCGTGGGTCATCTGGCCGCACGGCTGGCAACGTTGGGCCCGGCGGCCACCCTCGCCCGCGGCTATGCCGTGGTGCAGACGGTTCCGCCGTCCGGTCCTGCGGCGGTGCTGCGGTCGGTTCATGACGCCCCGGCCGGAACCAGGCTGCGGGTACGGGTCGGCGACGGCGCGGTGGCGGCGACGAGCGAAGGACCGACCGATGGAGACTAGGCCTGTTAGTGAGCTCGGGTACGAGGAATGCCGCGACGAGCTGATTGAAGTCGTCCGACTGCTGGAGCAGGGCGGGCTAGACCTAGACGCGTCGCTGAAGCTGTGGGAAAGAGGCGAACAGCTGGCTAAACGCTGTGAAGAGCACTTAGCTGGAGCTCGCAAGCGAGTGGCCGATGCGCTGGCTGCCAGCGACGCCGAGGAAGGTGGATAAGGCAACCGGTTCCCAGATTTCTATCCCGAATTGGAACACGTTTCAGTTATGCTGGTCGCATGGGTGATGCATCACTGACCACTGAACTCGGCCGCGTCCTGGTCACGGGGGGCTCCGGATTCGTCGGCGCGAACCTGGTGACCACGCTGCTCGACCGCGGCTACCAGGTGCGTTCGTTCGACCGCGCGCCGTCGCCGCTGCCCGCGCAGCCGGGGCTGGAGGTGCTACAGGGCGACATCTGCGACCCGGCCGTCGTTGCTGCTGCGGTCGACGGCATCGACACGGTGTTCCACACCGCGGCGATCATCGAGTTGATGGGGGGCGCGTCGGTCACCGACGAATACCGCCGCCGCAGTTTCGCGGTCAACGTCGACGGCACCAAGAACCTCGTACACGCGGCGCAGAAGGCCGGGACGAAACGGTTCGTCTACACGGCGTCGAACAGCGTCGTGATGGGCGGCCAGCGCATCGCCAACGGCGACGAAACCCTGCCCTACACCGACCGGTTCAACGACCTCTATACCGAAACCAAAGTCGTTGCCGAGAAGTTCGTGTTGTCGCAGAACGGGATTGACGGACTGCTGACCTGTTCGATCCGGCCCAGCGGCATCTGGGGGCGCGGCGACCAGACGATGTTTCGCAAGCTGTTCGAAAGTGTTGTCGCCGGCCATGTCAAAGTGCTCATCGGCAGCAAGAACGCCAAGCTGGATAACTCTTACGTACACAACCTGATTCACGGGTTCATCCTGGCCGCCGAACATCTGGTGCCCGGTGGCACCGCGCCCGGGCAGGCGTACTTCATCAATGACGCCGAGCCGATCAACATGTTCGAGTTCGCCCGGCCGATCGTCGAAGAGTGCGGCGTGCACTGGCCGCGCGTGCGGGTGTCGGGTCGGCTGGTGCGTGATGTCATGTCGGTATGGCAGCGGCTGCACTTCAAGTTCGCGCTGCCGCAGCCGCCACTGGAACCCCTTGCCGTGGAACGGCTTTACCTCGACAACTACTTCTCGGTCGCCAAGGCGGAGCGTGACCTCGGCTATAAGCCGTTGTTCACCACCGAGCAAGCGATGGCCGAATGCCTGCCCTATTACTGCGAGCTGTTCGAGAAGGTCAAGGCCGCCACCCAGCCCCAGCTGGCGTCCGTCGTCGCTGCTCCCCCGCCGGAGTAGGCGGTCACGGCAAGGGCCAGCGCTCCGAGGAAGCAGCTGCAACGGAGATCGCGTGACGATTTTCGTTATTGAAAAGGAGCAACTCCTCGGCTGAATTGGAGTAGCCGACTACTCGTGCGCTGGGATCGACGACGTCACACACTTGCACTCAGAGCAAACCAGCTGTCGCAAAAGTACAGCTGGCGCCGCTTCACTAGGGCAAGCCGATGAACCACAAGCTGATGATGGTCCCCGCGGTGCTGGCAGCGGGCATCGCGTGCGCCCCGCTGGTGCAGGCAGACCCCGGAGGCCAGGCTGCCCTGGGCCAACCGTTCTCGCAGGCCGGTAGCCCGTTCGTCGGCCAGTGGCAGGCACACGGGGAGAGCCTGACCATCGATGCCGATGGCAGCGCCACCGAGGTCACCGGTTCGCGCACGCTGACCTTCCGTTTCACCTATGTGCAAGGTCCACCGTCGCAGCCCGATATCACGGCCTATGGCAATCAGCCGGACGGCGGCTATGCCACCGCCACTCTTGTTGACGGTGGCCGCGGCCTGACCCTCAGCGTTGCAGGCGCGGATCAGGGTTTCCCGTTCTGCAAGTTGATCAACGGCTCCAAGGCCAACAGTTACGACTGCGGCGCATAGGAAAGGAACGCAATGAAATTCACACCACTCACCCTGGCAGCGGCGGCTGCCATTGCGCTCGCGCCGTTGCTGCTCATCCCGACGTCGCCGGCAACGGCCACTCCGTCGTGCGCCGGACCAGGCCCGCACAATGCCGAGTGCTCCGACCCGACAGGTTCGTACGACCCGAACCAGTTCGCGCCCGCGAACGCCGACAACTGCAACAGTCATTGGTACAACAGTTGCCCGCCGTGCAAGGACCCGCACTTCTTGCCGGGCTTCCCACCACAGCAGCCCGTGCTGCCCTGCGACCACAGCAACTACCAGTAAGGACCTACCGTGAGAAAGCTCCTGTTCACCGCGCTGCTGATCGCGGGGGGCGTGGCGGTGGCCCCAGCCCCGGTCGCCACGGCCTACCCGTGCGGCTCAGCGGCCCACCCCACCCCTACTCAAGCCTGTAATGACTGCACCTCGAACCTCGGCCTGCAGGGCCGACCAGACCTCCTAATTGGTACCTGTATCGATCCGGCGGGGTCGGTTCCCCCTCAGGTCAACCCCAATGACCCTCGGTGCGCCATGTATCACTCGGCCACCAGGCACGCCCAATGCATCGACAGTCTGATGAGCGGTCAGCCCATGCCTCCACTGGAGAACTGAGGAAGGAACTAATCATGTTGTCACTCTTATTTCTTATGTTCGTCGCGGTAATTGTTTTTGTTGTTGTCTATCGAATTCGTGCCAACAAGGCCAACGCTAGGGATGGGGTGATCGCCGACTGGGCCGGCATACGCATGACCCGGACCGAGTTGATCGAGGGCTACAAGGAGAATGCGCCGCGCCATCCTCTCGCGGGGCTAACGGCACGGGTCGAGAACAGCGGCAGCGTCACCTCCACCGTAAGAGGATCGGTATATGGCGGGAGCGGGAACGTAGCGACCGACAGCCAGGACAACCGCCAAGTCCACCTCATCGTGGAAGGGCCGAATACGGCAATCACCAAGACGGTGAGCGCAAAGTACGGTGGCAACGCGGACGCGTCCGCGAGGCAGTTCGCCACCGCGCTGAACATGGCCAGCCGTCGGCAACTTGCCGAACATAACGGACTTCAGCAGCCCGCGCCGGCCCCATCTGTTCCGGCAGGCTGGTACCCCGACCCGAATAATGCGCAGATCCAACGATATTGGGACGGATCACGATGGACGGACACTACCGCTCCGCCCGCAGCGTAAACGCAGTATTCCCGTTGGATCGCCGGCATCCTGGCCGGGCGCCGGTCACGGTAGCCACGGCAGCGGGCAGACCTCACCCGTCGCGCTGTTGACCAGTGCGGCGCGGTCCAACCGCGCCCGCAGCGGCAACACGTCCAACACCGCGCCCACCACCTCCGGCAGCTGCGCCAGCATCGCGCGCGGCGCCAGCGAGCAGTGCGGCAGCCAGATTCCCGGGACGTAGTGCTTGTGCAGTTCCGCGCCGGTCGCGGTCACGGCCTCGACCACCCGCGCTTGGCGCGCAACGAAATCCGCGCTCACCCCCGCCACCAACCACGTCCGCCCGCGCCGGAACAACCCCACACCGTCGAAGCTGAGTTCCACCGGGCCGCCGTCGCGCAAGTCAGCCAGCGCCGCCGTCACCGCGGGCTGATCCCAGCTGCGCAGCACCGCGTACGACACATGCGGCACGTGACAGCCATGAGTATGCGAACGCAGGCTCGGCACACCCCGGTCTTCGATTCGGTCCCACAACCCGCGGATCGCCCGCTCGGATCGCCGGTCGAAGAGCAGGCAAACCGCCAGGGCCACGGAGTCAGCGGTAGAGGTGGACCGGCTGGTGCGTGACCTGCTCAATCCGCAGCGAGGCGTCCTGCAGCAGCTCGGTGCCCAACGCGATCAGCCCCCGCGCGGCGGCGATCTCCTCACCGATCATCGGTTGGCTGGCGTCCCCCGGGTGGCGGTAGGCATCGCCCAAGGTTGTCATCGTCTTGCCGTCACCGCGTTGTGCGCGAACAGTGGCGTGGGTATGGGTGTCGTCCTCGTCGAACTCGATGTCGACGTGCCAGTTGTAGTCCAAATTGCGGTCGTACATTGCCATCACCTTCCGGTGACTAGCCTGCCACTTTCGGGTGCCCACATGCGAGTGCTGATCATTTTCGCGTCGACGTGTAGCGTAATGCGCCATGACTGAGACAGTGTTGGTCACTGGGGCATTCGGGCTGGTCGGCTCTGCTACGGTGCGACGGCTGGTAGACCAAGGCCGCCACGTCGTCGCCACCGACCTCGACGTGCCCGCCAACCGCAAGGCCGCCGAGAAGCTGCCCGGGGCCGTCGACGTGCGCTGGGCCGATCTGACCGACCCGGCCGCCGTCGATGCACTGCTGGCCGCGGTGAACCCCGCGGCAATCATCCACCTCGCCGCGATCATCCCGCCGCTGTGCTACGCCCGGCCGGCGCTGGCCCGCGCCGTGAACGTCGATGCCACCGGCCTATTGCTCAAGTCCGCCAAGGGATTAGCGTCGCCGCCCCGATTCGTCCAAGCCTCCAGCGTCGCCGCATACGGCGCTCGCAACCCGTATCGCATCACCAACCTCCTGACGGCCGACACCCCGCTGCGGCCGTCGGACATCTACGGCGCCCACAAGGTGGAGGCCGAGCAGCTGGTGCGCGACTGCGGGCTCGACTTCGTGATCCTGCGACTGGGCGGTGTGCTCACCGCCGAGCCGCGCTTCGACGTCGACCTGGACACCATCTACTTCGAGGCGTCGCTGCCGATCGACGGCCGTATCCAGACCGTCGAGGTGCGCGACGTCGCCCGAGCCTTCGCGGCGGCTACCACCGCGCCCGCCGTCGGCGAGACCCTGCTGATCGGCGGCGACGACTCGCACCGGCTGACCCAGGGTGATCTCGCGCCGGCCACCGCGGCGGCCATGGGCCTGACGGGTGCAATTCCATTGGGCCGCAAGGGAAATCCCGACAGCGACGACGATTGGTTTGCCACCGACTGGATGGACACCACGCGATCGCAGGAAGTACTTGACTTCCAACGGATTTCGTGGCCACAGCTGCTGATCGACACCGCCGAGCGGACGGGCTGGCGGCGCTACCCGGCACGGCTCGCGGCCCCATTGGCACACGAGTTACTCAAGCGTCGATCGCCGTATTACCGCTACCCCGGGCGCTATGCCGACCCGTGGGGTGTGATCACCGCCAAATGGGGAGACTTCAGGGCATGACTCGTAGCGCTGTTGTCGTCGGCGGCGCATCCGGCATCGGCCGCGCGGTCGCGCATGCATTGGCCGCCGACGGCTGCCGCGTCACTGTCGCCGACCGCAACGCCGACGGTGCGCGGGCCGTCGCCGCCGAGCTCGGTGATCCGCACGTGTCGGCGAATGTCGAAGTCACCGACGAGGATTCTGTGCGGCGGTTGTTCGCCGACACCGGACCGCTCGACGTCGTCGTCAATACCGCGGGGTTCGGCGGAGTCGGGCTGATCACCGACCTGGCCGTCGAGGACTTCCGTTCGGTTGTCGACGTCTGCCTCACCGGCGCCTTCCTGGTGATCAAGCACGCCGCACCGCAATTGCACGACGGCGGGGCGCTGGTGTCGTTGAGTTCGCTGAACGCCCGGCAACCCGCCGCGGCGATGAGCGCCTACTGCGCGGCCAAGGCCGGGCTGTCGATGCTGACCCAGGTCGCCGCCCTCGAGCTGGGGGCGCGCGGCATCCGGGTCAATGCCGTCGCGCCCGGGTTCGTGCACACCCCGCTCACCGAGCCGGTAACCCAGATCCCAGGCGTGCTCGACGATTACCTCGAGAACACGGCGCTGGGCCGAGGCGGTACGCCCGAGGAGGTCGCCGAGGCGGTGGTGTTCATGTGCAAGGCGCCATGGCTGACCGGTGAGGTGCTCGACCTCAACGGCGGCGCACACCTGAAGCGCTACCCCGACGTCTACGGGCACGTGATGAAGTTGGCAGGGCAGCAATGAGTTTCGAAGGCAAGCAGGCGATTGTCACCGGCGGCGGCTCGGGCATCGGCGCGGCGCTGTGCCGGACACTGGCGGCCGCCGGCGCCGACGTCGTATGCACCGACATCGACGGCGATGCCGCCGCGAAAACTGTTGCGGGCCTGCGTAATGCCCGCTCAGCGGTTCTCGACGTCACCGATCCGGCCGCCGTGCAGGCCGCCGTCGACGACGTCGTGGCCCGCGCGGGCCGGCTGGACCTGATGTTCAACAACGCCGGCATCACCTGGGGCGGCGACACCGAACTGCTGACGCTCGACCAGTGGAATGCGATCATCGACGTCAACATCCGCGGTGTGGTGCACGGCGTGGCCGCGGCGTACCCGGTGATGCTGCGACAGGGCCACGGGCACATCGTCAACACCGCGTCGATGGCCGGGCTGACCGCGGCCGGGCAGATCACCAGCTACGTGATGACCAAGCATGCGGTTGTCGGGCTGTCGCTGGCGCTGCGCTCGGAGGCCGTGTCGCGCGGTGTGGGGGTGCTGGCCATCTGCCCCGCGGCCGTCGAGACACCGATCCTGGACAAGGGCGCCATCGGCGGGTTCGTGGGCCGCGACTACTACCTGCGCGGGCAGGGCATGAAGTCCGCCTACGACCCCGACCGGCTTGCCCGTGACACGCTCAAGGCGATCGAGCGCAACAAGGCGCTGCTGGTGGTGCCGAGGCGCGCGTACGCCTCGTGGCTGTTCGCGCGGCTGGCGCCCGGTCTGCTGCAACGGTTGTCGATCCGATTCATCAGCGCACAACGGGCGCGCCAAGCCGCCAGATCGGCCGCCCAGCGCTAACGTTCACGTCGGGACCGACGTGGAGGGCGGGTGATGGACATCGAATTCACCCCCAGCCAGAAACGCGCGCTGGCCGTCTTCACGCTTATCGCCCTGCTGTTCGCGGCGTATTTCCTGCGCAGTTATTTCGTGCTGATCGTGGTCGCAGCCGTCGGCGCGTATTTGTTCACACCGCTTTTCCAGTGGTTCGACCGGCGGCTGTCCACCGGGTTGGCGGCCACCTGCACGCTGCTGGTGGCGCTGCTGGCCGTCATCGTTCCGCTGACCCTGGTGGTGCTGCTGGCGATCGCGCAGATTTCCCGGATGGTCGTGCACGTCGCCGAGTGGGTCCAGCGCACCGATCTGAACCAGCTGGGCGACAAGGGTTTGCACGTCGTCAACGACCTGCTGGCACGGGTGCCGTTTGTGCACACGACGGTCTCGGCGGATTCGCTGCGCAAGGCGATGGTGACGGTTGCGCAGAAGGCCGGCCAATGGTTTCTGCACGTTCTGCAGGACACCGCCGGAAACGTGTTCGGCGCCGTCACGTCGGCGATCATCTTCTTGTACGTGTTCGTCGCGCTGTTGACCCATCGCGAAAAGCTGACCACGTTGATCCGCAGGCTCAATCCGCTCGGCGAAGAAGTCACCGACCTCTACCTGCGCAAGATGGGCTCGATGGTGCGCGGCACGGTCAGCGGCCAGTTCGTGATCGCACTGTGCCAGGGCGTGGCCGGAGCCGCGTCGATCTACATCGCCGGATTCCACCACGGCTTCTTCATTTTCGCGATCCTGCTCACTGCGCTGTCGATCATCCCGTTGGGCGGCGGCATCGTCACGATCCCGTTCGGCATCGGAATGATGTTCTTCGGCAACATCTTTGGCGGCGCATTCGTGGTGCTCTGGCATCTGATCGTGGTGACCAACCTGGACAACTTCTTGCGGCCGGTGCTGGTGCCGCGCGATGCCCGGCTCAACCCGGCGCTGATGCTGCTGGCGGTGTTCGCCGGGATCGCGATGTTCGGCCCATGGGGCATCGTCATCGGACCGGTGCTGATGATCGTCGTGGTCACCACGATCGAGGTCTATCTCGCGGCGTACCGAGGCGCCGACGAGGAGGAGCCGGCTACGTCAGACGAGCAGTGAGGAATTCGACCACCCGCTTGCGCGCTTCGTAGGCCGGGTGCCCCTCGACCTCGCGGACCTCGTCGGTGAGCACCGAATGCGCCATCTTGGAAAAGCCGTGCTCGTTGCCTGCGCCGGAAGGGATTTCGATCACCTCGAACGCGTCGCCGAGCCGCTCTTTGAGCGTGGCGAAACGATCGCGCGGCGACATCCAGTCCTCGCTGAAGCGCAGACCCATCGCGCACAGGCCGTCATTGGCAGCGCGTTCGGCGACGCGATTCAGCTCCGGTTCGGACAGGCCGGGATCGCGTCGGTGACGCAGGGTCAGCGGTATCGGCAGCGACGGCTGGCTGAGCACGGGCGCCAACACGCTGTCGTCGACGGCGGCGGCCAGCGCGAATCCGCCGGTGAAGCATTGGCCGATCACGCCGACGCCCTTGCCGGGCGTCGACGCGTTGAGGTCACGGGCCAGCGCCCGCAGGAATTGCGACACCGGCCTGTTCTTGTTGGTCGCGAACGCTGCGAATTCCCTTGCCACACAGGCGCGAGCGATGGTGGATACCCCGTAACCGATCGTGACCGCCCGGCCAGGCTCGCCGAACAGCGACGGGATCGCGACCGTGAAGCCGTTGTCCACCAAGTGATTACCGAGCGCCAGTACACCGGGATGGATGCCCGGTATTTCGGGGATCAGCACCACGCCGGGTCCCCCACCCTTGCGGTAGACGTCGTGCGTGTAGCCGCCGCCCGTGAACGGCGCTGCAGTCCAGCCGGTCAGATCTGCTTCGGGTGCGGTCATCTGCTGCCTCTTTCTACGGCCGTCTCGCCGCTAACGGCGGCTGTGACTGGGTGGCTGCGGCCAGCGTACGGAACTCGTCGGGGCTGCCCGCACCGGTAATCGCGATCTGCGCGGGACCCAGCCGGGTGGTCCACACCGGCTCGACGCCGTCGCCTTCGTAGACGATCCAGCGGGTGGTGTCGACGTCGACCGTGCCGCTGGGGTACATGGACGGGTGGATCGATGCGACCAGCTTGGCCTCGTCGGCGTTGCTCTGGTTCAGGCTCAGATACATGCCGGCCGGGCTGATGTAGCCCACGGTCGACACCGCGGCCCGCAGCCGCTGACCGGTCGACGGGTCGGTGCGGCCGTCCTCGATCCCGCTGCGGGCGCCGGAATTGGCCTGCCAGCCCCCCGGCAGCCGGGGCAGCCGGACCGGGAAGCCGAGCGTCTGGGCGTCGGCCCGCAAGGCGGCGGCCGCGTCGTAGGACGGCACCGGCCCGCGGTTGCTCGCTCCGGGCGCAAACGTGCACATCCCGACCAGGCCGGCCAGCACGATGCAGGCCACCACCAGCGGTAGCAGCGACCAGAACATGTCGCGCCCGTCCTGCAGCAACCGGGGCTTGGCCGGCTTGGGCGTCGGCTGCGGCTGCGTCGTCACATCCCGAGTATCCCAGCTTTAGGCCGCCGACCTGCTTCTGGGACAATCGGCGCCATGACCGCCTCTGCCGATTCCGCCGCTACCTCCTCGCCGGAACCCGGCTCGTCGTCGCGGACGGCGTCTCGCCGCGAAGCCCCCGACCGCAACCTGGCGCTGGAGCTGGTGCGGGTAACCGAGGCCGGCGCCATGGCCGCGGGCCGCTGGGTGGGCCGCGGCGACAAGGAGGGCGGCGACGGCGCAGCGGTCGACGCGATGCGCGAACTGGTCAACTCGGTGTCGATGCGCGGGGTGGTCGTCATCGGCGAGGGCGAGAAGGACCACGCGCCGATGCTCTACAACGGCGAGGAGGTCGGCAACGGCGACGGCCCGGACTGCGACTTCGCCGTCGACCCGATCGACGGCACCACGCTGATGAGCAAAGGCATGCCCAACGCCATCTCGGTGCTTGCGGTCGCCGACCGCGGCGCGATGTTCGACCCCTCGGCGGTGTTCTACATGAACAAGATCGCCGTCGGGCCCGAAGCGGCGCACGTGCTGGACATCACCGCGCCAATCGCCGACAACATCCGCGCCGTCGCCAAGGCCAAGGACCTGTCTGTGCGCGACATGACGGTGTGCATCCTCGAGCGGCCGCGGCACGAGCAGCTGATCCACGAGGTGCGTGCCACCGGGGCCCGGATCCGGCTGATCACCGACGGCGACGTGGCCGGCGCGATTTCGGCGTGCCGCCCGAACTCCGGCACCGACATGCTGGCCGGGATCGGCGGCACCCCGGAAGGCATCATCGCCGCGGCGGCGATCCGATGCATGGGTGGGGCGATCCAGGCGCGGCTCGCCCCCAAGGATGATGCTGAGCGCCAGAAGGCCATTGACGCCGGCCACGACGTGGACCGCGTGCTGACCACCGAAGACCTGGTCTCCGGCGACAACGTGTTCTTCTGCGCCACCGGTGTCACCGACGGGGACCTGCTCAAGGGCGTGCGCTACTACCCCGGCGGCTGCACCACCCAGTCGATCGTGATGCGGTCGAAGTCGGGCACCGTGCGGATGATCGAGGCCTACCACCGGCTTTCGAAGCTCAACGAGTACTCAGCCATCGACTTCACCGGCGATTCCAACGCCCAATATCCACTTCCGTAACCGACTGTAAGGATCCGCATGACTGACGACTACCGCATCGAACACGACACCATGGGCGAGGTTCGGGTGCCGGCAAAAGCGTTGTGGCGCGCCCAGACTCAGCGTGCGGTAGAGAACTTCCCTATTTCGGGGCGGGGGTTGGAGCGTACCCAGATCCGGGCGCTGGGCCTGCTGAAAGGCGCGTGCGCGCAAGTCAACAAGGACCTCGGGCTTTTGAGCCCGGAGAAGGCGGACGCGATCATCGCCGCTGCCAACGAGATCGCCGACGGCCAGCACGACGACCAGTTCCCCATCGACGTGTTCCAGACCGGGTCGGGCACCAGCTCCAACATGAACACCAACGAGGTGATCGCGAGCATCGCCGCGGCCAACGGGGTGACCGTGCACCCCAACGACGACGTCAACATGTCGCAGTCGTCCAATGACACCTTCCCGACCGCCACCCACATTGCGGCTACCGAAGCCGCTGTGCGCCACCTGATCCCGGCGCTGCAGGTGCTGCAGGAAGCGCTGGCGGCCAAGGCTCGCGAGTGGCGCACGGTGGTGAAGTCGGGCCGCACACATCTGATGGACGCCGTTCCGGTGACGCTCGGGCAGGAGTTCTCCGGCTACGCCCGCCAGATCGAAGCCGGCATCGAACGAGTGCAGGCGACGCTGCCCCGGCTCGGTGAGCTGGCGATCGGCGGCACCGCAGTCGGCACCGGGTTGAACGCGCCCGACGGCTTCGGCGCCAAGGTGGTCGAGGTGCTGGTGGCCAAGACGGGTTTGGCCGAATTGCGCACCGCCACCAACTCTTTCGAAGCCCAGGCCGCCCGCGACGGCCTGGTCGAGGCGTCCGGCGCGCTGCGTACGATCGCGGTGTCGCTGACCAAGATCGCCAACGACATCCGCTGGATGGGCTCGGGCCCGCTGACCGGTCTGGCCGAGATCCAGCTGCCCGATTTGCAGCCGGGCAGCTCGATCATGCCGGGCAAGGTGAATCCCGTTATCCCGGAAGCGGTGACGCAGGTCGCGGCTCAGGTGGTCGGCAACGACGCGGCGATCGCGTGGGGCGGCGCCAACGGCGCCTTCGAGCTCAACGTCTACATCCCGATGATGGCGCGCAACATGCTGGAGTCGTTCAAGCTGCTGACCAACGTGTCGCGTCTGTTCGCCGAGCGGTGCATCGCCGGGTTGGCCGCCAACGTCGAGCACCTTCGCGAGCTGGCCGAGTCGTCGCCGTCGATCGTGACACCGCTGAACTCGGCGATCGGCTACGAGGAAGCTGCCGCGGTGGCCAAGGAAGCGCTCAAGGAGCGCAAGACGATTCGCCAGACCGTGATCGACCGCGGGCTGATCGGCGACAAGCTCTCCGAGGAGGAGCTCGACCGCCGGCTCGACGTGCTCGCGATGGCCAAGGTCACCGACGACTCGGCATGATCAGCGACGAACTTCGGCGACGCCGTCTGGCGAGGGTCGAAGAGCACATGAACACCGAGGTGACCAAGGAGTTCGACCGCACGCTGGCGACGTTCAACGGGCACCCGCGCTACGAGATCATGGCCACCGGCCAGGTTTTCGACGGCGACGACGAGGTGATGGGCTACTACCGGACCACGCGGACCGCGTTCCCCGATCAACGTCACGACAACGTCCGATACCACGTCGCCGACGACGCGGTCATCACCGAGTTCGACCTGCTCGGCACCAATCTCGGCGAGTTCTACGGCCTGCCACCAACCGGTAAGGCATTTCGGGTACCGATTATCGCGGTGTTCTTCTTCGACGGCGATCGAATTGTCAACGAGCGCATCTACTTCGACTCCGCCAGCCTCTTGACGCAGATCGGCCGCAGCGAACTGCTGGGCCAGCAACCCTGACTACCAGACCAGCGGCGCCAAGTGCTTGCGGGCATAGGCGCGCACCGCGTCGTCGTCGCCGGCGTCGAGCACCTTGCTCGGCACCTGGGCCAGCGAGCCCGCCAGCCGGATATGCAATTCGGCCACCGCAACCAGTTCGTCGTCTGGCATGGTGGCGCCGGCTGCGCGCAACGCCTTGGCCATCGCCCGCGACGCTTGCTCCAGGAACGCTTCGGCTTCCTCGTAGGCGCCCGCCACCGACCACGCATCGCCGTCGAGTCGCAGGAACTTCCGCATCACCGGCTCGGTGGTCAGAAGCCGCAAACCCTCGCAGAACGCCGCCACCGCAGCGTCTTTGGGGCCGGAATCCATCGCGACGGTACGCAGCCGGGCCATCGCGAACTCGAAGGTGCGCCGCCCCAGCTCGGTGATCAGCGCATCTCGGCTCGGAAACCGGCGATACAGCGTGCTGCGGCTGACACCGGCCTGCCGGGCGATGACGTCCAGACTGGCGCGTCCCACGCCGACCAGTGCGACTTCTTCGGCGGCCGCCTTGAGGATGGCGTCCTCCTGCGCGCTGGAGCTGGCGGTGTTGCGTCGCATCAGCCGGGCGCCGCGAACGAGTCGAGCGCAACCGATCGATGCAGTTTGACCAGTTTTTCGTACTGCAGGCGGTTGTAGGCCAGGGGCACGAGCAGCAGCCGGTCCGGCAGCACCCGCCAGGCCAGCTGCACCAGCCGCGTGTAGAGGCCGAACTCGACGTCATGCCAAGGCTGCCAACGAAATCCGGTCAGCTCTCGAACGCCGGGGTGCATGATCCCGAACGAGCACACCTTGACCACCCGCCCCGCGGCCGGCCGCACCGCCAACCACAGCGGGGTCAGCGCGCGCCGGGCCGATGCCGGCAGCAGCAACGTCGGCAGCGGCAGCCGGGTCAGATCGGCCGTCACCCGGTCGAGGAACGGGTTGGCCGCAAGCTCGGTTTCGACCATCCGGTCGTAGTATTCGACCGCTTCGGCGTAGCTGGCGGGCAACTTCGCGGACTTTCCGCTCAGCTCGATCGCGCTGAACGCTTCCACAAGCTGCCGGTAGGCCGCCTCCTGCTCGGCAGTGTTCAACCTGATTCCGGTCGCCGGTGTAAACGAATGCAGGACGACGAAGATCCCGCTGATCGCGATCCAATTCCACAGCTGCGGACTCAGTGCGCTGTAGCGGACGTCGGCGAATTCGCCCTTGCCACGGCCACGAACGTCGCGGTGTAACCGTTTGAGCCTCGCTCCTTCGGCCGCGCGGTCGTCGGCGTCTCCCCAGATCGCCAGCAGCGCAGAGAATCCGCTGCGCACCCCTCGGTCGGCGAAGTTGCGTTCGAAACGGCCGGTCTTGTCGACGGCGGCGGCCACCGGGACCAGCGCCACTTCGTCGAAAGCAGCGGCGCCGAACAGTCCGCCGAACACACTGCCGGAATGCTTTCGGAATTCCGTCATCACCCGCGGCCGCACGGGTGCGACGCCGGAGGTACGGGCCGGTTGGTCGGTGACTGCGGTCATATGCCGACTCCCATCGAGTGGTTGACACAAAGAATAAACATTTGTGTCACCGTGTCAATAGGCCTAGGTCCCGTTGTTGGGACCACCGGAGTTGGCGCCGGGGATGTCGGTGATCGGAAAGTTGGGCATGGGCTTGGGCGACGGTGTGTTGGGCAGCGTCGGGATCTCGGCGGGCGGGATGTCGCGCAGTTCGTTTGCGGGCGGACCGTTTTCGCGGCCGCCGTAACTGCTGCCCGCAGGCCGCGGCCCGAGCAACTGGCTGACCGTCACCAGGTGATAGCCGTTGGCCTTCAGCACCGGAATGAACTGGTAGACCAGGTCGACGGTCGACGAGTAGGTGTCGTGGAACAGCACCACCGAGCCGGGCTTGATCTGGCTCATCAACACCGCTCGGGTAGCGGCGGTGTTGGAGTCGTTGATCCAGTCGAAAGGGATGACGTCCCAAAGGATTTCGGCCTGACCGAGCCGGGCGGCGGCCTGGCGTACCGCAGCGTTGGACAGCCCGCCGGCCGGCCGGTACAGCGTCGGCGCGCGGCCGGTGGCCGCGACGATCGCGTCGTTGGCCTTGGACAGCTGGCTCGGGATGTCTTCAGGCGGGATCGCCGTCATGTTGGGGTGTTCCCACGTGTGGCTGCCGATTTCCATGCCGGCGTCGGCGATGCGCTTGGCGCCGGCGGGGTTGGCGGCGACCTTGTTGCCGATCAAAAAGAACGTGGCCTTGGCGTCGTTGTCCGCCAAGATGCGCAGCAGCCGGTCGGTGAACGGGCCGGGCCCGTCGTCGAACGTCAGCGCGACGCACTTGACCCGCGCGCAGTCCGCGTTGTCGGCGTCGGCGCGCCGCACGTGCCCGGTCAGAGCCCCGATCGCCAGCACCGCGGCGGCCACAACGACGCCGAGAACGGTACGCCAGTACCGCCAGGCTTGGCTGTCACGGACTCGTCCCACCCTGGCAGCCTAACCGTCGGCCCGATGCCGGATAGTGACAGTCATGCCTGCCCAGGACCGTTTCTTCCCCTACCGCTACGAGCCGGCGCCGTTGTGGCTGCCGATTCGACGGTGGCCGGGACGCCAAGGCGTCACGCTGACCGCGGACGGGCGCTTCGTGGCCCGATACGGTCCGCTAACGGTCGACGTGCCGCTGAGCCAGGTGCACGACGCGCATGTCACCGGGCCCTACCGGTGGTGGACGGCGCTCGGGCCGCGGCTGTCGTTTGCCGACGACGGGCTCACGTTCGGGACCAACGCGACCGCAGGCGTGTGCATCCACTTCGAGCCGCGCGTGCGCAGGGTGATCGGCGTACGGGACCACTCCGCGCTGACCGTGACCGTCGACGACACGGAGGGACTGGTCGCCGCGATCAGGGCAGCGGGCCGCTGCTGATCTCCTCGAGCATCTCGGTCACCAGCGCGGCGATCGGCGAACGCTCGCTGCGCAGCAACGTGATGTGGGCGAACAGCGGGTGCCCCTTGAGCTTCTCGATCACGGCCACCACCCCGTCGTGACGGCCCACCCGCAGGTTGTCGCGCTGAGCGACGTCGTGGGTCAGTACCACGCGCGACCCGGCGCCTAGCCGCGACAGCACGGTCAGCAGCACGTTGCGCTCCAAGGATTGCGCCTCGTCGACGATCACGAAGGAGTCGTGCAGCGAGCGGCCCCGAATGTGCGTGAGCGGCAGCACCTCGAGCATGCCGCGGGACAGCACCTCGTCGAGCACGGCGGGGCTGGCCAGGCCCTCGAGGGTGTCGAACACCGCCTGCGCCCAGGGGCCCATCTTGTCGCTCTCGCTGCCGGGCAGATAGCCCAGTTCCTGGCCGCCGACCGCATAGAGCGGGCGGAACACCACCACCTTGCGGTGGGTTCGCCGCTCCAGCACCGCCTCCAGGCCCGCGCACAACGCCAGCGCCGACTTGCCGGTGCCGGCCTTGCCGCCCAGCGACACGATGCCCACCGACTCGTCGAGCAGCAGGTCCAGCGCCACCCGCTGCTCGGCGGAGCGTCCGCGCAGCCCGAACACCTCGCGATCGCCCCGCACCAGCTGCACACGCTTGTGGGCGTTGACCCGCCCGAGTGCATGCGAACTGCCGCCAAGTAGCCGAATTCCGGTGTGGCAGGGCAGGTCTCGTGCCACGGCCAGGTCGACTTCGCCGTCGGCGAACAGCACGTCGATGTCGTCGGACGAGGCTTCGACCTCTGCCATACCGGTCCATCCGGACGTGACGACATCCTGGGCGTGGTATTCGTCGGCGGACAGGCCGACCGCGCCGGCCTTGACCCGCAGCGGAATGTCCTTGGACACCAAGGTGACTCGCTTGCCTTCGGCGGCAAGGTTGGCGGCGCAGGAGAGAATCCGGGAATCGTTGCTGTCGGTGCGAAAGCCCGCGGGCAGCACGGAAGGATCACTGTGGTTGAGCTCGACGTGCAGCGTACCGCCTTGTGTCCCAACGGGAATGGGCTGATCGAGTCGTCCGTGCTCCAGCCGAAGGTCGTCGAACAAGCGCAGCGCCTGACGGGCGAACCAGCCCAGCTCGTGGTGATAGCGCTTGGCCTCCAGTTCGCTGATCACGACCAGCGGCACCACCACGTTGTGCTCGGCGAACCGGGTACACGCCCACGGGTCGGACAACAGCACCGAGGTGTCCAGCACATACGTCCGGGTTTCAGTCACGGAGCGCTCCTTGATGCCGCGCGGCCCCGCGCGGGTGACTCGGCGGGGCGGCGGCACCAGGACCGGGGCCGGTCCTGCGGTAGTCGTGACAAGAGGTGCCGTCTCGACAGCAGAGCATGTCGCTAGCCATCGAATGCGACGCTACTCCGCTCGGAGCATGCCCGCCGTGCAGGCGCGCCGGGGGCTAGCTGACGACGAACTGCTGCAGTGCGGGCTGGTCAGCCAAGCCCCAGGCGGTGATGCGGTCCGAGATCACCTGGCGCAACTGGGGTTCGCCGAAAATTCCCGCCTCGGCCACCTTCTGCACCTTGTCCTGGTACGCGTCGATGTCGCCGCCGACGACGCCGAGCTCCGCGGCCCGGGCGGCGATCGCCGCGATCGTCTCGTCGCGGGTGTAGTCCAGGCAGTGCGCGACGAGCTTGGCGAAGAAGTCCTCATGGCGCTCTTCGTCTTTGGCGATCCGGGTGATCAGCCCGGCCAGCACGGGCTCTTCGATCTGGGCCGCCAGGTTGCGGCAGAACACCGCGTGGGCGCGTTCGAAGAACGCCATGAACACCAGCGTCTCGACCTGGCTGTAGCGGTCCGCCCGGTAGCCCTTCATCACATGCTCGACGCGGACCTGCTCGTTGGCGGTCGGGTCGATCTCACGGGTCACCACGAGGTATTCGCGCAGCGCGATCGCGTGCAGGTGCTCCTCGGCGGTCCAGCGGCCCAGGAAGCGGCCCCACCAGTCTTCGAGGATGAAGTGCTCGACAAGCTCGCGGTGGTAGCCCGACAGGTTGTCCTTGGTGATCAGCAGGATCTCGCAGGCGTCGGTGATCACTCGCGGCAGCGACGCCTGTGACGGGTCCCAGTCGCGGCCGCCGAGGAAGGCGAAGTTCTCGCCCTGCTCAAAAGGCACGTAGTCGTGCGCGAACCAGAGATCCTCAGTGTTGAGGTGGTGGTCCATGAGCTGCTCCACCACCGGCTCGAGTTCAAGCGTCAGTGCATTAGCAACGGGTTTCACGGCCATGAAAGTAACTGTAACCCGGGTTCACAGGTTTCGTGAAATCGGTGCGGCGCGTCGCCGTAAAGGGGGAACTGCCTGGTCACCCGGCGATCAGAACACCCAGCTGCCCGACGGCTGCAGAACGAATCCCTTGTCGCGGGAGGGATCGATACACGCGAGCAACTGGTTCGCCCCGACCGCACAGGTGACATCACCGGTCTCGATCTTCTGCCCCGCGTTCAAGGCAGCGGCGTTAAACGGCGGGCATGCACCGCCATGCCGGTCGAAAACGAAGTCCGACGAGATCGGCTGGGCCACACCCTGGCGCATCCCGGGCCGCCATTGTCGGGAACCGAATCGGGGATGCCTGGGATATTGCCCATGCACGTGATGCCGGGCCATCCAGCCGGGCTGGTCCTGGGGAAATAGGTCCAGCTGCAGACCACGCCGTCGGCGGTCGAAAACCAGACGCCCACGTCTTTGTCGTCGTTGTCCAGGTAGCGACTGGCGCCCAGGTAGGCCTGCGGATCCACCGGAGTGAACGCATTCACATCGGGAAATCCGGGCGGTGCTGCGGCGGCGATCGGCGACGGCGCCAGCATTGCGACGGCGATGCCAGCGACGAACCAGGCCGACTTCACACCGACAAGCCTGGGTAGAGCGGGTTGGCGTCCAGCAGCTCGGCGGACGCGGCGCGCACTCGTTCGGCGGTGCCGTCGGCCAGCGTGTACTTGGCCTTCGACGTGCCTTCGGCAGTGGTGTTCTTCAGGACGTCGACCACCAGCTCGGCGACCCGGTCGAAGTCGTCGGGGCCGAAGCCGCGACTGGTGAGCGCCGGCGTGCCGAACCGGATGCCGCTGGTGTACCAGGCGCCGTTGGGGTCGACGGGGATCGAGTTGCGATTGGTGACGACGCCGGCGTCCAGCAGCGCCGATTCGGCCTGACGACCGGTCAGTCCGAACGACGTGACGTCGAGTAGCACGATGTGGTTGTCGGTGCCGCCGGTCACCAGTCGCGCTCCCCGCGTGAGGAAACCCTCGGCCAGCGCTTTGGCGTTGTCGGCGACCTGCTGGGCGTAGGTCTGGAACGCCGGCTGGCGCGCCTCGGCCAGAGCGACCGCCTTGGCGGCCATCACGTGCGCCAGCGGACCGCCCAGCACCATCGGGCAGCCCTTGTCGACGGCGTCGGCGTACTCCGGCTGGGCCAGGATCAGCCCGCCGCGCGGGCCTCGCAGCGACTTGTGCGTCGTCGTGGTGGTGACGTGCGCGTGCGGCACCGGGTCCTCGTCGCCGGTGAACACCTTGCCCGCGACAAGCCCGGCGAAGTGCGCCATGTCGACCATCAGGGTGGCGCCCACCTCGTCGGCGATCTCGCGCATGGTGGCGAAGTTGATCCGCCGCGGATAGGCCGAGTAGCCGGCGACCAGGATCAGCGGCTTGAACTCCCGTGCGGCCGCCGCGACCTTGTCGTAGTCGAGCAGCTCGGTGTCCGGGTGGGTGCCGTAGCTGCGCTGGTGAAACATCTTGCCGGAGATGTTGGGCCGGAAGCCGTGGGTGAGGTGGCCGCCGGCGTCCAGCGACATGCCCAGCAGCCGCTGGTTGCCCAGCTTGTGGCGCAGCGCTTCCCAGTCGTCTTCGGAGAGGTTGTTGACGTGCTTGACTCCTGCCTCCGCCAGGCCGGGCGCCTCGACCCGGGTGGCCAGAATGGCCCAGTAGGCAACCAGGTTGGCGTCGATGCCCGAGTGCGGCTGGACGTAGGCGTAGGGCGCGCCGAACAGCTCGCGGGCGTGCTCGGCGGCCACGCTTTCGACGGTGTCCACGTTTTGGCAGCCGGCATAGAAGCGGTGTCCAATGGTGCCCTCGGCGTACTTGTCCGACAGCCAGCTGCCCATTGTGAGCAGCACCGCGGGCGAGGCGTAGTTCTCGCTGGCGATCAGCTTGAGCGAATCACGTTGGTCGGCAAGCTCTTTGCGGGTCGCGGCGGCGATGCGGGGTTCGACGGATTCGACGACCTGCAATGCGGCACGGTAGGCGGCGCTCGCGGTGTCGGCGTATTCGGCAGGCATAGGTGTCAGCCTAGGGCCGGTCGCGTGTTCCCTTTGCCGCGAGGGTGCGCTCGCGGCAGAAAAGGGGTCAATCGGCGCGAAGCGCCGACGGGATCAGCGGCTCGTCGAGCAGGCGGCCGAACCGCTCGGCGAGACTGACCCCGGCGGGCCGGTTGTCCAGCCAGCGCCGCAGCAACCGGTAGCCTTCGACGTAGGTGCTGGTGTAGGCGCGCCACAGCGGCGACGACAGAAACCGCAGCATCTGCCGGGCCCGCTCGTCGCTGACCAGCAGCCAACGGCGCAGGAAATCCGTCACCTCGTCGGCGTCGCGGTGCTCGTCGTGCAGCATCAGCGCCGCATCCTGGCGGACGCCGGCCAGCGCCGCCGTCGCCTCCGAGATCGCCTCGGCCCACTCGCCGTCGAAACGCAACCCCAGGTCGGCATACACGTCGGCCGCCCAGCGGCCCCATCCGGGACCGACCGCGACATGCAGCGCCAGGTCGGCCAGGCCCTCGGCGATCAGGCACTGCGGGGTGTTGACCAGGAAGATGGTCTGCTCGGCCTGGCCGTGTCGCCTGACCAGGCCCGCCTCCTTGCGACAGTGCTCGGTGTGATGGCCGGGATAGGACTCGTGGGCGACCAGCCGCGGGAGGTTGGACATCAGCTGCTTGAGGTCGGCGTTGACCGCCACCGTCGAGCGGTAGTTGCCCAGGTAGTAGTTGAATCCCGACCACGGCTTGTCCGTGACCACCTGGTACTCGATGGTTTCGGTCTCCGGTAGCGGATAGTCGGCGCGCACGCGGTCGCGCAGCGCTGGAGAACGCCTCGATGCACTCGGCCAGCCGCTGCGGCGGAATCTCCTCGGCGGCGCGGTAGGCGATCATCCGCTCGGCCAGCGGCCCGGATCCGCCGAGTAGCTCGTCGAGCCGCGCGTGGGCCTGCCGGTAGGTGTCGGCGTCGCCCACATGGATGTCGACGTCGAAGTAGTCGCGCACCTCCTCGACGAAGCCGATGTCCTGGCCGTCGAACTTGCGCGCACCGCACGCCAGCGCCCGCAGGTGGACGCGCAGATACTCGGCGCGGGTTTCGTCAAATCCGTTGCGGCGCGGCACGTCCGGCAGCGCGGCGATCAGACGTTCGGCCTGGCGGACCAGTGTCGCCGGGTCAGGCGCCGGTTCGTCGGCGACAAGCCGCCGCAGCGCCGGATCGCCGGTGTAGGCGTCGACATATCCGGACTCGATCCGGTCGAAGCGCAAACCCAGCAGCAGGTACTCGCGGATCAGGCTGGCGGGCTCCATACCGGTTAACGCTATCGACCCCGCCCCTGCAAGACTGAGGGCCATGCCACGGCTGAGCGAGCCGAGCCCCTATGTGGAGTTCGACCGAAGTCAGTGGCGCGCGCTGCGTATGTCGACGCCGTTGCCGCTGACCGAAGACGAAGTGGTTGCTCTGCGTGGTCTCGGTGAGCAGGTGGACCTGCTCGAGGTGGAAGAGGTGTACCTGCCGCTGGCCCGTCTGCTGCACCTACAGGTCGCGGCCCGCCAGCGGCTGTTCGCCGCCACCGCGGAGTTCCTCGGCGAGCCGCAGCAGAACCCCGACCGGCCGGTGCCGTTCATTATCGGCGTGGCCGGCAGTGTGGCGGTGGGTAAGTCGACCACCGCCCGTCTGCTGCAAGCACTACTGGCCCGCTGGGACCACCATCCACGTGTCGACCTGGTCACCACCGACGGCTTCCTGTACCCGAACTCCGAACTGGAGCGACGAAACCTCATGCACCGCAAGGGTTTCCCGGAAAGCTACGACCGGCGGGCGCTGATGCGGTTCGTCACCTCGGTGAAGTCGGGCGCGTCATACGCGTGTGCGCCCGTGTATTCGCACCTGCACTACGACCGTGTGCCGGGCGCCAAACATGTGGTGCGCCACCCCGACATCCTGATCCTCGAGGGCCTCAACGTGCTGCAGACCGGGCCCACGCTGATGGTGTCGGACCTGTTCGACTTCTCGCTGTATGTGGACGCGCGGATCGAGGACATCGAACAGTGGTACGTCGACAGGTTTTTGGCGATGCGCTCCACCGCGTTCGCCAACCCGGCGTCGCACTTCCACCACTACGCGGGGCTGACCGACAAGCAGGCCGTTGCCGCGGCCCGCGACATCTGGCGCTCGATCAACCGGCCCAACCTCGTCGAGAACATCCTGCCCACCCGACCGCGGGCCACCCTGGTGTTACGCAAGGACGCCGACCACTCCATCAACCGGCTGCGGCTGCGCAAGCTGTAACTCCCTTGCGGCAAGCCGGTGCGGGGCCGCGCACCGCAAACCTCGAACGGCGGCGCCCCGCACCGACGGGAAGGAGTCACGCCGGAAGCCGGCGCACTCCGAGGTATTGCAGGTAGCCGAACAGCGCGGTGTATACCCCGGTGGCCAACGTCGCGACGACACCCGTCGCTGTCAGTGGCAACACGTCGGCGGCGACCACGGCGACCGCCCCCACGGTGCAGACGACGTTGGCGATCACGACGCCGATCCCGGCGCGGCGAAGATCGGGCGCCGCGGCGATGGTGAACACCGCCAGCCCGTAGAACACGCACAGGGCGCCCGCAATGTATTCCTGGACAGAGGTCAGCCCGGTCATCGACGAGATCGGGTCGGCGAACACGGCGACGGCCAGGCCGGCGAGCCCGGTCAGCGTGGCGTCGGCGCGCATCGCGAAGCGCAGCAGCGAGTCGGTCGAGTCGGCGAACGGGCGGGTGGCCAATCCGGCAGTAGCGGTCATGTCAAAACTCCTTGGGTGACGTGCTCGGACTCCTTTGAGCGTGCCGCTCTGGGACTGCCAGATCGACGCATGGCACTGCCAACTGATGCCATGCGCAGGTCAACAGGGTTGTGCCGAGCCGCTATTCCCTAGCTGGAGACCGCGACCCGCCCACGCAGATCGGCGGCGATCAGCCGAGCGGCGGCGTTCTGCCAGTTGTGCAGCGAGCGCTGCGGCACCTCGGTGACGAACCACTGCCAGGCCTGCCGGGCGATCGGGTCCAGGCCGGCGGCGGTGGCGTTCTGCGCGTAAGCCCGCACCCCGACGACGTACGGGAAATACAGCGAGTTGTAGTAGCGCCATTGTTCGGTGGTGCCGAAGTCGCCGCCGTCGCGCGGCTTGAGCGCCGCGATGCGATCGGCCAGCAACGCCTTGAGTTCGATGGCCCGCTCCAGCGGCTGGTCGGGCGCGCCGCGGGCGGCCAGCCGCTCGTCGATTTCGGGCAGCGCGGTCAGCGGGCTGGCGACCAGCTTCGACAGGTCGCCGTAGTGGCCGAGGGCGCGGCGGGTCAGTCGGGCGAACGTGTCGTCGTCGATGTCGTCGAGCGGGTCGGCCGAGCGCAGCGGCAGCGCGGATTCGGTGCGCCGCAACGTGGCCCGGTCGGCGCGCAGTGTCGGTGAGCGCCAAAACGCCATCCGGTCCAACGCCCCG
The DNA here is from genome assembly GCF_010728725.1 of Mycobacterium branderi. Classification (NCBI taxonomy): domain Bacteria; kingdom Bacillati; phylum Actinomycetota; class Actinomycetes; order Mycobacteriales; family Mycobacteriaceae; genus Mycobacterium; species Mycobacterium branderi. The sequence goes on along the minus strand of NZ_AP022606.1, from coordinate 2,642,832 downwards.
GCCCACGGGTTGGCCAGCACCTGGACCGCGATCGCGATCGCGACGCTGGTGAACAGCAGCACGGTCAGCGCCGGCTGGGCACTGCTCTCGCGCCCGGTCACCGCGATGCCGACCAGCACTTGCCCGCCGAAGAGCACCGCGACCACCACGCTGCCGGCAAACGAGCGCAGCATGTCGGCGCGCAGCGCCTGGCCCTCGTCGAACGCATCCCACAGCGCGACCGCGACGCCGAGCGCCAGCACGTCGCAGCCCGTCGACGCCAGCGCCAGCCAGCTGGGCACCAAGCCGAGCGGAATGATCAGGATCGCGTTGCTCAGCGCGAAGAACAGCGTCGCCAACACGACCAGTCCGACCATCGGAACCGGCTGGCCCGGCCGCACCAAAGCCTTGGCCATTGCGCCGAGCGTGGACAGCGAGATCACCGCGAACATCACCCAATGCCCGGAGCGCAGTGGCCCGTCGACGCTGCCTGCCATCGCCGCGCCGATCAGCGTGAGCGTCGCGACGCCACCGATCAGCAGCAGCTCGCCGGTCCGCGCCCGCCAGCTGTCGCACGGGCGGGACAGCTCGGCGAGCACCGCGAACCAGGCCACACCCGGAACGGCCACCAGGTAGATCTCGACGTGACTGAGCAGCCCGCTGTGTGCCACCAGGCGCACGGCGTCCAGCGCGACCACGACAGCGAAGCCGCACAGCCCCGTGGCCGCCAGGACGAGCACGGGCTTGCGCGGGTCGCGGGCCAACAGGTACAGCCCCAGCCACCAGCTCAGCGTGAACACCACTGCCGACAGCGCAGCCATGTGTCCAGTGTGCGCTAGATGCCGTAGCGGCGGTGACGCAGGCTGTAATCGCGCAGCGCGCGCAGGAAGTCGACCCGCCGGAACGCCGGCCAGTGCGCCTCGGTGAACCACATCTCCGAATACGCGCTCTGCCACAGCAGGAAGCCGGACAGGCGCTGCTCCCCCGACGTGCGGATGACCAGATCCGGATCGGGTTGCCCTGAGGTGTACAGGTTTTCGGAGATGGCGTCGACGGTGACGGCGTCGACGAGTTCCTCGGCGCTCGCGCCGTTGGCGAGTTCCTTGTTCAGCAGGGCACGCACGGCGTCGACGATCTCCTGACGGCCGCCGTAGGCGACGGCGACGTTGACGTGGAAGCCGGCATCCGAAGGTGTACCTTCTACGGCCTCACGCAGCCGCCGGGCAGGCTCTTCGCCGATCAACTCCAAGTCCCCGACGGTGCGCACGCTCCACCTGTTGGCCGGTGCACAGATTTCTTCGACGACGTCGGTGATGATCTCGATCAGCGCGGCCAGTTCGTCGGGGTCGCGTTGCAGGTTTTCGGTGGAAAGCAGGTACACCGTGGCCATTTCGATGCCGGCCTCGGCACACCAGCGCAGCATCTCGGCGATCTTGACCGCGCCCATCCGGTAGCCGTAGCTGACGTCGTCGTACCCGGCGTCGCGAGCCCAGCGCCGGTTGCCGTCGCACAGCACGGCGATGTGGCGGGGCAGCGCGGATTTGGAGGCCGCCAGGCCCTGCCGTAACCGCAGCTCATAGATGCGATAGAGCGGTTCCTTGAGACGCGGCGGGATAATCTCCACGGAAATCCAGACTACTGTGAGAGCCACGATCAACGGCGATCCCGGCACAAGTCAGGGAGGGAAATTGGGCCAGACGAACGCTGCGTCGCACCAGTCCGGACCGATCAGCGTTGTCGAGGACGTCGTCGAGGGTGCCACCGACATCCTCACCAAGCCGCGGATGCGCGGCTGGATCCACTTCTACTCGGCGTGGCTGGCGATCATCTGCGGCGCAACCCTGGTGTCGGTGTCGTGGGCGGTGGCCTCGCCCCGGGCCGGCCTCGCGACGTTCATCTACGCCGCTGCCACGGTGGCGATGTTCGCCGTCAGCGCCACCTATCACCGGGTGGAGTGGAAATCGGTGGCCGCCCGGATGCGCATGAAGCGGCTCGACCATTCGATGATCTTCATCTTCATCGCGGGCAGCTACACGCCGTTCGCGCGGCTGGCCATGCCGCGCGACACCGGGACGCTGGTGCTGTGCATCGTGTGGGGCGGTGCGGCGGCCGGGATCCTGCTGAAGGTGCTCTGGCCGACGGCGCCCCGCTGGGTCGGCGTGCCGCTCTATCTGCTGCTGGGCTGGGTGGCGGTGTGGTATGCGCCGACGATCATCCACACCGCCGGGGTGGCCGCGATGGTGCTGCTGGCCGTCGGCGGCGTGCTCTACAGCATCGGCGGCGTGCTCTACGGTCTGCGCTGGCCGGACCCATGGCCGAAAACCTTTGGCTACCATGAGTTTTTCCACGCCTGCACAGCGGTGGCGGCGATCCTGCACTACATCGCGATGTGGCTGGCCGTGTTCTACGTCGGCCACCCGGCTTAGAGCTGGGTGACGTTCTCGGCCGACCAGTAGGCCTTCATCGCGGCGACCTTGCCCTCGTCGTCGAACGCCATCACATCGATGGGCTCGATCACCATCCCTGAAGAGGGCGGGCCGCCGGCCTTGACGGTGAGCCGGAACTGGAATGCCGCCTCGTTGCCGGCGACCCGCAGAGTGACCAATTCACATTCGCGCTCGGAGTTTTCGATCGCGGAGTAGAAGCCGCGGATCGCCTGCCGGCCGATGTGCACCTCGCCGCCGACCGGATCCTCGACGGTGGCGTCCTCGGCGTACAGCTCGGCGATGTCGTCGGCGCCGCCCTTGGCGACCAGGCTGATGTAGCGGTTGACGGTGTCGGCGATGTGTTGCGCACTCGGCATGGGCAGGAGGCTACCGCTCGAGCGCGGCGGCCAATTCGTCGGTGGTGGTGACGGGCAGATCGCAGACTCGGCCGCGGCAGACGTAGGCGGCGTCGGCGCCGTCGACCCGGCCGCGGTCGAGCAGTAGCTCCGACGAGCCCGTCGCGCCGCCGACGATGATGGCCCCGCCCGGCGCGAGTTTGCGCGCGGCGGCCAGCAGCGACGACTCGGACGGCTCGCAGGCCACCGCGACCTGCAGCGGACCGCGCACCGCCGCCTCGGCGACGGCTAGCCAGTGGCCGGCCGAGCGTGGCGCGCGGGCCAGCAGCGGAGAGTGCGCCAGCAGCGCGTCGGCCGCCGCCTCTCCGTACTTCGCGACGCGCTCGCCACCCGCCAGGTGTGCGGCGGTCAGCAGCGCCTCGGTGATCGAGGAGGCGCCCGACGGCGTGGCGCCGTCCAGCGGATCGGCGGGCCGGAACATCAGTTGCTCGGCGTCGTCGGCGGCGTCGAACCACCGGCCCGGCCGATCGGGGTCGGCGAAGTGCGCCAGCGCGATGTCGAGCAGTTCGGTGGCCGTCGTCAGCCAGCGGTCCTCGCCGGTCAACTGGTAGAGGGTCAGCAGACCGGTGGCCAGCATCGCGTGGTCTTCCAGGATCGCCGCGCTGTCACCGACCCGTCCGCCGAGGCTGGCCCGCCGCAGCCGGCCGTCGACCAGGTGCAAATCCACCAGCGCCGCCGCGCATCGCCGGGCAGCAGCCAGCAGCTCCGGATCATCAAGGGCCACACTGGCTTCCGCCAATGACGTGATGGCCAGGCCGTTCCAGGAGGTGACCACCTTGTCGTCGCGGTCGGGCTGCGGCCGGGTCAGGCGGGTGGCCAGCAGCACGGTGCGGACCCGCTCGAGGCGGTCGGCATCGTCCGGGTCTGCGGGCAACTGCAGCACCGACGTGCCGTGCTCGAACGTGCCGGTGTTGGTGACGCCGAAAACCGAAGCGGCCCAAGGGCTGTCGTCGGGCCCGAGGACTTCGGCCAGTTGCGCGGGCGTCCACACATAGGTGGAGCCTTCGGCGCCCGCGGCGTCGGCGTCCAGCGACGAGGTGAACATGTCGCCGTCGGCCAGGTCGTTAAGCAGGAACTTGGCGGTCTGGCCGGCGACGCGGCGGGCCAGCGGGTTTCCGGTGCGCCGTGCCCAGTGGGCGTAGACGCGCAGCAGCAGGGCGTTGTCGTACAGCATCTTCTCGAAATGCGGTATAACCCAGGCATTGTCGACGCTGTAGCGGGCAAATCCACCAGCCAGCTGGTCGTAGATTCCGCCACGGGCCATCGCGGCACCGGTGCGCTCCACCGCCTGCAGCGCCGGCTGGGATCCGGTGCGCTCGTAGTGCCGCAGCAGCGCTTCCAGCAGTGCCGACGGCGGGAACTTCGGCGCGCCCCCGAACCCGCCGTCGTCGACGTCCTCGTCCTCCAACACCGCAGACACGGCGTGGTCGCACAACGCCGGCTCGATCTCCGGTCCGCCGCCGGGCAGCCCGGACGCCATGTTGCGCAGCTCGGCGGCGATGTGGTCCGATACCTGCTCGACCTCGTCGCGGCGGGTTCGCCAGGTGTTGGCGACGGCCGAAAGCAGTTCCAGGAAAGCGGCTTTCGGGTAGTAGGTGCCGCAGAAGAACGGCCGCCCGTCCGGCGTCAGAAAGCAGGTCATCGGCCAGCCGCCATGCCCGGTGAGCGCCACGGTGGCGTTCATGTAGACGGCGTCGATGTCGGGCCGTTCCTCGCGGTCGACCTTGACGCAGACGAACCCGTCGTTCATGGCAGCGGCCACCTGCTCGTCCTCGAACGACTCGTGCGCCATCACATGGCACCAGTGGCATGCGGCATAGCCGACGGACAGCAGGATCGGCACGTCGCGCGCGGCCGCCTCGGCCAGCGCCTGCGGTGTCCACTCCTGCCAGTGCACCGGATTGTCGGCGTGCTGGCGCAGATACGGGCTGGCTGCTTCGGCGAGCGCGTTAGTCATCCGGTTCGGTTTCCACCGTGCCCTCGTCGGCGGCCTGATCCGGCTCGGGATGTGCCGGGTCGAACGACTCGGGCACCTTCTTCAGCTGCCGGTTCATCGACCGCACCAGCAAGAACGTCCCGATCAGCAGCAACACGATCACCAGCAGACCGAACGGACTGGCCTTGCCGAAATCGGGCCCGCTGTTGCGGGGCGCGTCATCGGCCAGCAGGACAAGTGCATTGACAAGCATCATTCGGCCTCGATTCCGGCGAACAGATCGGTCTCGGGTAAGCGCACCGGCACCCGCGAGCGGGCCAGCTCGAATTCCTCAGTGGGCCAGAGCCTTTGCTGCCATTCGATGGGCGCGGCGAAGAAGTCGCCCTTCGGGTCGATCTGGGTGGCGTGCGCGCGCAGCGCGTCGTCGCGCTGGCTGAAATACGCCGAGCACTCCACGCGGGTGGTCACCCGGTCGGCGAACACGTCGTGCTTGGGATCCCAGTGCGCCAGCCATTTCTCGAACGGGCCCTGCTGGCCGTGTTTGGCGAACTCGTCCTGCAGCAACTGCATCCGCTGACGCAGGAAGCCGTGGTTGTAGTACAGCTTGGCGACCGTCCACGGCTCGCCGGCATCCGGGAACATCCGATAGTCGCCGGCGGCCTCGTAGGCGGCCACCGACACGTGATGGCAGCGAATGTGGTCGGGGTGTGGGTAGCCGCCGTGCTCGTCGTAGGTCGTCATGACATGCGGTCGAAACTCGCGCACCACCCGCACCAGCGCCTCGGTGGCAACTTCCAACGGCGCCAGCGCGAAGCAGCCGTCGGGCAGCGGTGGCGGCGGGTCGCCCTTGGGCAGCCCGGAGTCGACGAAGCCCAGCCAGGTGTGTTCGACGCCGAGGATCTCGGCGGCCTTGGCCATCTCGTCGCGGCGGATGTCGGCGATGCGACCGTGCACGTCGGGCAGGTCCATGGCGGGGTTGAGGATCTCGCCACGCTCGCCGCCGGTCAGCGTCACCACCAGCACGCGGTGGCCCTCGTCGGCGTAGCGGGCAAGGGTGGCGGCGCCCTTACTGGACTCGTCGTCCGGGTGGGCGTGCACCGCCATCAACCGCAGTTCGCTCACGTGCCCCCTGTCTCGGCTGCCGTTCGAGCCTTAACCTAATAGTCCCATCCTGGCAATCCGAATCCGAAACCGGCGAATGCGCGCTGCGACGATGCAGTGGGGCCCCCGCGAAGCTGGGGACGGAGCGATGAGGAGGAGCAGCGCAGCGCGAATGAGCGACACTGCCCGCTATGGCCGTCCGCGGCTCTCTCGCGCGTCGCGGCGCGGCGTCGTCGCCGTGCTGGCGCTGCTGGTGGTGGCCGCGGGCGTCGTGATCGCGGTCGTGGGCTACCAGCGCCTGGGCCGCAGCGACGTGGAAGGCACGCTGGCCGGCTACCGGCTGATCGACGACGAGACGGTGTCGGTGACGATCAGCGTGACGCGGTCGGACCCGTCGCGTCCGGTGGACTGCATCGTGCGGGTCCGCGCCAAGGACGGCAGCGAGACGGGACGCCGGGAGGTGCTGGTCCCGCCGTCGCCGGCCACCACGGTCCAGGTGACGACGACCGTCAAATCCAGCAAGCCGCCGGTGATGGGCGACGTCTACGGCTGCGGCACCGATGTGCCCGGCTACCTGCGCGCTTCCTGACCAAACGGCGGTGCGGCCGAACGCCGAACTGCGAAAACGTCGTGGTCGCACCGCTCCGCAGTGGTACGATATGTGCATGCACGGTTCCGGCTGGGACCGTGTATTGCTGCATTAGCGGGTATACGCGTTGTCACGCGAGGGAACCACCCCGCAGCCACAGCCATAGCCACGCGGATACGCGGGACCGATTACATGAGGAGCGCGACGAGATGACGGACACTCAGGTGACCTGGTTGACCCAGGAGTCACATGACCGACTCAAGGCCGAGCTCGACCAGTTGATCGCAAACCGTCCGATCATCGCCGCGGAAATCAACGACCGCCGCGAGGAGGGCGACCTGCGCGAAAACGGCGGATACCACGCCGCGCGTGAGGAGCAGGGCCAGCAGGAGGCCCGGATCCGGCAGCTTCAGGATCTGCTGAACAACGCGAAGGTCGGTGAAGCGCCGACGCAGTCCGGGGTTGCGTTGCCCGGTTCGGTGGTGACCGTGTACTACGGCGATGACAAGTCGGACACCGAGACATTCCTGATCGCCACCCGCGGCGAGGGCATCAACGACGGCGATTTGGAGGTGTACTCGCCGAACTCACCGCTCGGCGGCGCGCTGATCGACGCCAAGGTGGGCGAGTCGCGCACCTACACCGTGCCCAACGGCAACACCGTCAAAGTGACGCTCGTCAGCGCGGAGCCGTACCGCTCATAGCTGCGGCAGGGGTCGGGGAAACAGGGCGGGACCGCGTCCGCTCATGGCACGCATTGCGGAGGATCTTCTCCTGCTGCTGCTCGACAACGCGTCGGCGCAGCCGGGGCTGGAGCGTGGCTGCCGCGAACGTGTTCTGACCGCGGCGGCGCTGCTCGATTTGGCGCACGCGTGCCGGATTCGTCCCGCGGTCGACCGGGAGCCGGTGGAGGCCGGGCGGCTGGTGGTACTGAGCGGCCCCAACCCGGCCGACCCGGTGCTGGAACCCGCGCTGCAGTTGCTGCTGCGCCGTCCGATGAGCCCGGCCGCGGCGATCGCCAAGCTGCGGCGAGAAACTCCCGCCGCGGTGCTCACTCAGCTGGAGCGCATCGGTCAGATACGGCAAGTTCGCCTGCAGGGCAACGGATTCAAACGCACATACGCCTGGCCGCTGGTCGACCGTACGCGGGTGGCGAATGCGCGCGCGGCTCTGATGACCGCGCTGTTCGAGGAGCACAACCCGGACCCGACGACGGCGACGATCATCTCGCTGCTGCACATGGTCGACGGCCTGGGCGCGGTGTTCAGCCTCAACGACCGGGGCTGGGAGTGGGTGAACAGCCGGGCCGCCGACATCGCCAGCGGCAGCTGGGTCAGCGAGTCCGAGCCCGACCTGCCCGAAGTCAACCTGGCGGTCACGACGGCAGCGATCCGTCCCGCCCTGGTGGCGAGACGCAAAAGCGCCTGAAAGCCAAGGGCTTTCGCGCTATTCGGCCAGCGCCTGCTCGAGGTCGGCAAGCAGGTCCGCGACGTCTTCGATGCCCACCGACAGGCGCACCAGGTCGTCGGGAACTTCCAACTGCGAACCGGCCGTCGAGGCGTGCGTCATCGCGCCCGGATGCTCGATCAGCGACTCGACCCCGCCCAGTGACTCGGCAAGAATGAACACTTCGGTTCGCGCACAAAGGCTTTCGGCTGCCGCTCGTCCGCCTCGCATCCGCACCGACACCATTCCGCCGAAACCGCGCATCTGCCGGGCGGCGACGTCGTGGCCGGGATGCTCCGGCAGACCCGGATACAGCACGGCGGACACAGCCGGATGCCCGGCGAGGAATTCTGCGACGGCCGCGGCGTTCTCGCTGTGCCGCTGCATGCGCAACACCAGCGTCTTGAGGCCGCGGATCGTCAGGTACGCGTCGAACGGCCCGGGCACCGCGCCGGCGCCGTTCTGCAGGAAGCCGAACGCGGCGTCGAGTTCCTCGTCGTCGGTGACCAGCGCCCCGCCCACCACGTCGGAATGCCCGCCGATGTACTTGGTGGTCGAGTGCAGCACCACGTCGGCGCCCAGCGTCAACGGCTGCTGCAGCGCGGGCGACGCAAAAGTGTTGTCCACCAACACTTTCACGGAATGCTCGGCGGCCAGCCCGGCGATCGCGGCGATGTCGGCGATCGACAGCAGCGGATTGGTCGGCGTTTCCACCCAGATCAGCCGGGTGCGCGGAGTGAGAGCGGCGCGCACCGCATCGAGATCCGACAGCCCGACCGGCGTGTACTCGACGCCCCAGCCGGTGAACACCTTGTCGATCAATCGGAACGTGCCGCCGTAGGCGTCGTCGGGAATCACCACATGCTCGCCGGGGCGCAGCATCGCCCGCAACGCGCAGTCGCTGGCCGCCATGCCGGAACTGAACGCGCGGCCGAACCTGCCCTCCTCCATGGCGGCCAGCGACGCCTCCAGCGCGGCCCGCGTCGGGTTGCCCGAGCGCGAGTACTCGAACCCGGCGCGCAGCTTGCCGACGCCGTCCTGCGCGAACGTGCTGGCCGTATAGATCGGCGGATTGACCGCGCCGGTGGCCGGATCGGTGTGGAAGCCGGCGTGGATGGCCTTGGTAGCAAGCCCTGGGGTGCGCTTGTCGGTCATCTACTCGGGGCGATCTTGCGCCGGCAGACAAACCGTCGACATGATCTTGTCTGCCAGCGTCTGCCGCTTGGCGTCCCACAGCGGAAACAGATACCCGATGCAGAAGACGATCGTGTCGACGAGGTGCGCGAGTTGGCGCACCACCGACGCCCCGAAACCGATGGGCCGGCCGGTCTCCTCGCTGAGGACTTTGAACTTCAGCACCGATTTACCAATGCTCGAACCGGTGGTGCCCTGCCGATAGCCGTAGTTCCAGACCAGATAGGCCAGGCCCACCAGCAGCGACAGCCAGAACACCGTCACCCCGGTCGACGAGTAGCCGACTGCGCAGATCTCGTCGATGCCGTAGCGGGTGACGTCGGCCAGGCACTCCTCCTCCTCGGTGCTCATCAAGATCACCCAGCCGATGCCCACGATGACCGCGTACGGGAGATAGTCGATGAGAAACGCCAGCACCCTGGTGAACCAGGGCGTGTAATCCTGCGTCGGCAGGGCGCGGATGGCCGGGCCGGGCGGTGGCGGCGCGTATCCACCGGACGACGGGGGCGGCGGCGGGTAGCCGCCCGGTGGCGGTGGCGGTGGGGGCGGTTGATCGGTCATCGACGCCTCTCCCTTGCGCAGGGTTAGCTGGACGGGGCGGGACCAGGCTACCCGAGTGCCACCTGCGAACCTGCCGACGCGACGCGCCGTCGCAAAGCTTCGTTACGATGCACTGCGATGCTGTAACGTGCCCGGTGCGACCATCGCCCAGCTGGGCACAATGCTTTCCTTTTCGAAGTAATTTGCTGGAACGTCGTCCCGCTACTTTCGCCGCGGTCCCTCGGACAGAAATCCCAACAAGTCGTGGCGGGTGATCACGCCCACCGGTTTGCCTTCCTCGACCACCATCACCGCGTCGGCGTCCCGCAGCGCCTTGGCCAGCGCGCTGACCAACTCGCCGGCCCCGATCATCGGCAGCGCGGGGCTCATGTGCAGCGCCACGGCGTCGGCCAGCTTGGCGCGGCCCTCGAAGACGGCGGAGAGCAGTTCGCGTTCCGACACGCTGCCGGCGACCTCGCCGGCCATCACCGGCGGTTCGGCGCCGACGACGGGCATCTGCGACACGCCGTACTCGCGCAGGATGCCGATCGCGTCGCGCACGGTCTCCGACGGGTGAGTATGCACCAAATCCGGTAGCTTCCCGGACTTTCCGCGCAGCACGTCGCCAACGGTGGGCTGTTCGAGCGAGCCGTCGAGCGGGGTGCGCAAAAAGCCGTACGACGACATCCAGGCGTCGTTGAAGATCTTCGACATGTAGCCGCGGCCCCCGTCGGGCAGCAGCACGACCACCAGCGCGTCGGGTCCGGCTTCCTCGGCCACCTTCACCGCGGCCACCACCGCCATCCCGCAGGATCCGCCGACCAGCATCGCCTCCTCGCGGGCCAACCGCCTGGTCATGTTGAACGAGTCGGCGTCGGACACCGCGATGATCTGGTCGGGCACGTGGGGGTCGTAGGCGGCCGGCCAGAAGTCCTCGCCGACGCCCTCGACCAGATAGGGCCGCCCGGTGCCGCCGGAATAGACCGAGCCCTCCGGGTCGGCGCCGACGACGCGCACCGCCCCGCCGGATACCTCCTTGAGGTAGCGGCCGGCGCCGGTGATCGTTCCACCGGTGCCGATGCCGGCGACGAAATGCGTGACCTGGCCGTCGGTGTCGGTCCAGATCTCCGGTCCGGTGGTCTCGTAGTGGCTGGCCGGGCCCTGCGGGTTGGAGTATTGGTCGGGCTTCCAGGCGCCGTCGATCTCGGTGACGAGCCGGTCGGAGACGCTGTAGTAGCTGTCGGGATGGTCGGGCGGCACCGCAGTCGGGCACACCACGACCTCGGCGCCGTAGGCGCGCAGCACGTTCTGCTTGTCCTCGCTGACCTTGTCCGGGCAGACGAAAATGCATTTGTAGCCGCGGGGCTGGGCCACCAGCGCCAACCCGACGCCGGTGTTGCCCGAGGTCGGTTCGACGATGGTGCCGCCCGGCTTGAGCTGTCCGCTGGCCTCGGCGGCGTCGATCATCTTCTCGGCGATGCGGTCCTTGCTGGAGAGGCCGGGGTTGAGGTACTCGATCTTGGCGACGACACGGCCGGCTCCCGGCGGCACCACCGAGTTCAGCTGAACCAGTGGGGTATTGCCGATGAGTTCACTGATGTGCCGCGCGATCCGCATGCACTCATGGTCTCAGGTCGCGTTACCCGGTGGCCTCGCGGATGTACTCACCGATCTGGCGCAGCGAGCGCGTCGCCTCCGGCACCAGCGGCGCGGCGAGCTGGAAGTCGTGGATCTGGCCGGGCCAGATCCGCACCTCGGCCGGCACGCCAGCGGCCGCCAGCTTGGCGGCTGCCAGCTGCGCGTCGTACAGCAGCACTTCGGAACCGGACACGTGGATCAACGTCCGCGGCAGTCCGGCTTCGATGTGGTCCAGCGGCTCGTAAAGCTCTTCCGGCTTGCCGTCGACGATGTTCTTGGCGGCGGCGCTGGCTACCAATGCCACCAACGCGTCGAACGCCTTCGCCGGGAACATCGCGTCGGTCTTGATGTTGGGATGGGACTGCTTGGGCTCCTTGGCCAGCTGCATCAGCGGCGAAATCGCCACCAGCGCAGCGGGTTCCTCGTTCTCGTCCTGCAGCCGCTGAGCAAGCGCAAGCGCAAGGTAGCCACCCGCGGAGTCGCCGGCCAGCACAATCTGGTCCGGCTCGTATCCACGCAGCCGCAGCCACCGGTAGGCGTCATAGCAATCGTCGAGCGCCATGCCGACGGAGTGCTTGGGAATCAGCCGGTAGTTGACCACCAGCACGGGCGAGTCGGCGAACCGCGACAGCGCGTTGACGATCCTGCTGTGCGAGTGCACGCCACAGGTGAGAAAGGCTCCGCCATGCAGATAGAGCACCACCCTGCGCGTGCCGTCGGCGGGCATCACCCCGGGGGCGCGAACCAGCTGAGCGGTGGCATTCGGCAACCCCACCGTCGCCCGGATGGTGCCCGGGGCAGGCAGCAACACCCGGGACGCGAAGTCGACCAGGCCGAAGGGCCACGGCATGTGGGGAACATGGCTGCCGACGGCTAGAACCGGCCGGATGGTCAGATAACACGCCACCGACATCAACCGGGCAGGAACACTGGGGCCGCTCTCGATGACCTCGACGGGCCTGCCGTCGCTGACGGAAAACCTGCGCGCCCGCAGCGGACCGCGGGCGCGAAGACGATTGCTGGAAGGGCCGGGAACCTTGGTCGGTGCGGTCATGCTCACCACTTCCTACGTCGTTGTAGTCAGTCGACGAAGTAGCAGAGCATCCGGTTCAGCCCTTGCCCAACAAGGGAGTACCCGCCCAGGCACTCAGCCAACCTCGCAAACTTAGCTTGACAGCTGTAGAAGTTTCAACAATCAAAGAGTCTTATTCGATACCAGTTTTGGGCCGCTCTGTAACCGAGCCGTGTCGGCAGTGCCGGACCATCCGCTGACGCCGACTTAAACTGTTGGCGTGGACATTCGTGTGCCGCGCCGATCAACGGTTGCTTTGGCTGCGGCAGGTGCGCTGGCGTCGACGGGCACGGCCTACCTGGGCGCGCGCAGCCTGCTGATCAGCCAGGCACAGCATGCCCGCAGCGTGATCCCCAAGGCGTGGGATATTCCGCCCCGCGCTGACGGCATCTACACCCGCGGGGGCGGACCCGTGCAGCGCTGGCAGCGCGGAACGCCGGTCGACCTGCACCTGATGGTGTTCGGCGACTCGACCGCCACCGGGTACGGCTGCCGCAACGCCGACGAAGTGCCGGGCGTGCTGCTGGCCCGCGGCCTTGCCGAGCAGACCGGCAAAAGCGTGCGGCTGAGCACCAAGGCGATCGTCGGGGCGACGTCGAAAGGGTTGTCCGGCCAGGTCGACGCGATGTTCGTGGCCGGACCGCCACCAGATGCGGCGGTCATCATGATCGGCGCCAACGACGTCACCGCGCTCAACGGCATCGGGCCGTCGGCGCGGCGGCTCGGCGCGGCGGTGCGGCGGCTGTGCGCCAGCGGCGCGGTGGTCGTCGTCGCCACCTGCCCCGACTTCGGCGTGATCACGGCGATCCCGCAGCCGCTGCGCTGGGCGGCGCACACGCGCGGTCTGCGACTGGCCCGCGCCCAGGCCGCGGCGGTACGGGCGGCCGGCGGTGTGCCGGTACCGCTGGCCGACCTGCTGGCGCCGAACTTCCGCCACTCGCCGGCCCTGTTGTTGTCCGACGACCAGTACCATCCCTCGGCGGCCGGCTATGCGCTGGTGGCCGACCAGCTGCTGCCCGCGTTGTGCAACGCGCTGGGCGAATCCAGCCGCGACCTGACCCCGGCGCTTCTGACGGCGAACACGGGCAGCGAAACCCGGCCGGGACGCGCCCGAGACGTGGTGTCGCGGCTGCTGCGACGGCACACCACCGGGGTGCCGGCACCCGTCTTCATCCCGACAGGCGGCTAGGGGTTAGATTCGGTCTGCCCGTTACCTGGAGGGAGCCGATCGTGCCGGAAGCCGTCATCGTCTCAACTGCCCGCTCGCCAATTGGCCGCGCCGGCAAGGGATCCTTGGTCAACATGCGGCCGGACGACCTGGCCGCGCAGATGGTGCGCGCCGCGCTCGACAAGGTGCCCGCGCTCAACCCCCACCAGATCGACGACCTGATCATGGGCTGCGGCCAGCCGGGCGGCGAGTCCGGTTACAACATCGCCCGGGTGGTCGCCGTCGAACTCGGCTATGACTTCCTGCCGGGCACCACCGTCAACCGGTACTGCTCGTCGTCGCTGCAGACCACCCGGATGGCCTTCCATGCGATCAAAGCCGGCGAAGGCGACGCGTTCATCTCCGCCGGCGTGGAAACGGTGTCCCGATTCGCTAAAGGCAGCGCCGACGGCATGCCGGACACCAAGAACCCACTGTTCGACGAGGCTCAGCGGCGCACGGAGGCGGCCGCAGCGGGCGCCGACGAATGGCACGACCCTCGCAAGGACGGGACGCTGCCCGACATCTACATCGCGATGGGCCAGACCGCCGAGAACGTGGCGCTGCTGACCGGGATCAGCCGCGAAGACCAGGACCACTGGGGCGTGCGTAGCCAGAACCGCGCCGAGGAGGCGATCAAGAACGGCCACTTCGAACGGGAGATCTCACCGGTCACCCTGCCCGACGGCACCACGGTCAGCGTCGACGACGGCCCGCGGCCGGGCACGACCTATGAGAAGGTCAGCCAACTCAAGCCGGTGTTCCGGCCCAACGGCACGGTGACCGCCGGCAACGCCTGCCCGCTCAACGACGGCGCCGCGGCGGTGATCATCACCAGCGACGCCAAGGCGCGCGAACTGGGCCTCACCCCGCTGGCCCGCATCGTGTCCACCGGAGTGACCGGACTTTCCCCGGAGATCATGGGCCTGGGACCGATCGAGGCGACCAAGAAGGCGCTGGCCAACGCCGGCATGTCGATCCGCGACATCGACTTGTTCGAGATCAACGAGGCGTTCGCGGTGCAGGTGCTCGGCTCGGCCCGCGAGCTGGGCATCGACGAGGACAAGCTGAACGTCTCCGGCGGCGCGATCGCGCTGGGTCACCCGTTCGGCATGACCGGCGCCCGCATCACCGCCACCCTGCTGAACAACCTGCAGACCTACGACAAGACGTTCGGCCTGGAAACCATGTGCGTCGGCGGCGGGCAGGGCATGGCGATGGTGATCGAGCGGCTGAGCTGATCGGCCCGTCACCCACTGTGAAAATAACGACGCTTACGCGGCGTGTCGCGTCGTCGGATTCACAGTCGGAATGAATCCCAGCACAAAGCCCGGGCCTTGTATGCCCGGGCTTTGAGTCGCAAAGAGCTAGTCGTTCTGCAGATAACTGAGCAGACGCAGGATCTCGATGTAGAGCCAGACCAGCGTCACGGTCAGGCCCAGCGCGATCCCCCAGGCCGCCTTCGAGGGTGCGCCGGCGCGGATCATCTGGTCGGCGGCGTCGAAGTCGATCAGGAAGCTGAATGCCGCCAGCGCGATGCACACCAGCGAGAAGATGATCGCCAGCGGCCCGCCGTTGCGCAGGCCCATGCCCTCGCCGTGGTTGAAGAACCCGATCACGAGGTTGCCGATCATCAGTGCCAGCACGCCGAACAGGCCGGCAACGATCATCCGGGAGAACTTCGGCGTGACGCGGATGGCGCCGGTCTTGTAGACGACGAGCATCCCGAAGAACACCCCGAGCGTGCCCAGAATCGCCTGCCCGATCAACGCCCCGGCGTTGGTAGTCGAGACCGCGATGTTGGCCAGGATGAACGAGATGGCGCCGAGGAACAGCCCCTCGAGTGCGGCGTAGGACAGCACGATTGCCGGGCTGTCCTGCTTGCGGCCGAACGTAGCGATCAGCACCAGCGCCAAGCCGCCGAAGGCGCCGACGAACGTGAACGGGGCGGCCAGCGCCAGGTTGCCGGCCACCAGGAAGTAGGAGACGGCGGCCACCGCCGACAGCACCGCCAGCGTGATTCCGGTCTTGGTGACGACGTCGTCGATGGTCAGCGGCCGGGCAACACCGGCCCGCTGGTCGACGTATGGCGCATATGGATCGGTCTGATGCCCGTATTGGGTCGCGGCGCCGGCCACGCCCGTGCCGAACTGGGCATATCCGCCTCGCTGCTTGGGCAGCGAGCGAAATACCGGGTTGCTAGTCTCCCGCACCGTCGGATCCTCTCTTAGCTTCTGGTTCGAGCTCTGCGAACACCAGGTCAACGTCTTGGGTCCCGGTTGGGTTCCCAGCGCAGGGTCGCTCTGCAGCTAAACCTTACCCGCGGGCGCTGTATCGCGGGTAACGATCTAGATTGCTCGTCGAGTGCTGTCCAGCTTCCAGCGAGGGGAGACCACGCACGTGACGGGCGAGTCCGACGAGATCCTGACCCGCGTCGACGACGGCATCGGCTTCGTGACCCTCAACCGCCCCAAGGCGATCAACTCGTTGAACCAGAACATGGTCAACGTGCTGTCCGCGGTGCTCGCCGACTGGGAGCGCGACGACGCGGTGCGCGCCGTGGTGCTGTCCGGTGCCGGCGAACGCGGTTTGTGCGCCGGCGGCGACGTGGTGGCCATCTACCACAGCGCTCGCGCGGACGGAGTGGCGGCGCGGCGGTTCTGGTACGACGAGTACTTGCTCAACGCCCAGATCGGCCGGTTTTCCAAGCCGTACGTGTCGTTGATGGACGGCATCGTGATGGGCGGCGGCGTCGGCGTGGGCTCGCATGCCAACACCCGGGTGGTCACCGACACCACCAAGATGGCGATGCCCGAGGTGGGCATCGGGTTCGTTCCCGACGTCGGCGGCACCTACCTGCTCTCGCGTGCTCCCGGGTCGCTGGGATTGCATGTGGCGCTTACTGGTTCGCCGTTTTCCGGCGCCGACGCCATCGCGTTGGGATTCGCCGATCACTACGTGCCGCACGACCAGCTGGACAAGTTGCGCCGCGCGATCGTCGCCGACGGCGTCCAACGCGCGCTGGCCGCCCACGCCGTCGACCCGCCTGAAAGTGAGCTTGTCGCACAACGGGATTGGATCGACGAGTGCTACGGGGGCGAGACCGTCGCCGACATCGTCGCCGCGCTGCGCGGCCACGACGCCCGAGCAGCCAACGACGCCGCCAACGTGATCGCAACCCGCTCTCCCATCGCGTTGTCGGTGACGCTGGAGTCAGTGCGCCGGGCCGCAAGGCTGGACGCCCTCGAAGACGTTCTGCGGCAGGAATATCGAGTGTCGTGCGGGTCGCTGCGTTCGCACGACCTGGTGGAGGGTATCCGCGCTCAGCTGGTCGACAAGGACCGCAACCCGCAGTGGTCACCGGCGTCGCTGGCCGAGGTCAACGCGGCAGACGTCGAGGCGTATTTCGCACCCGCAGACCCCGATCTGACTTTCGAGGAGACACGATGAGTTACGAGACCATTCTGGTCGACCGCGACGGGCGCGTCGGCCTCATCACGCTGAACCGGCCGCAGGCGCTCAATGCGCTCAACAGCCAGATGATGAACGAAGTCACCAGGGCCGCAACCGAATTCGACAACGATCCCGGGATCGGCGCGATTGTCATCACCGGTTCGGCCAAGGCGTTCGCCGCCGGCGCCGACATCAAGGAAATGTCGAGCCTGACGTTCGCCGACGTCTTCGACGCCGACTTCTTCGCCCCGTGGGCGAAGCTGGCCGCCGTGCGCACTCCCACGATCGCCGCGGTGGCCGGGCATGCTCTGGGCGGCGGCTGCGAGCTGGCGATGATGTGCGATCTGCTGATCGCCGCTGACACAGCGAAATTCGGCCAGCCCGAGATCAAACTCGGCGTGCTGCCCGGCATGGGCGGCTCGCAGCGGCTGACCCGGGCTATCGGCAAGGCCAAGGCCATGGACCTGATCCTGACCGGTCGCACCATCGACGCCGCCGAGGCCGAGCGCAGCGGACTGGTGTCACGAGTGGTGCCCGCCGACGACCTGCTCGCCGAGGCCAAGGCCGCCGCCACCACCATCGCAGGGATGTCGCTATCGGCGACCCGGATGGCCAAGGAGGCGGTCAACCGCGCCTTCGAATCCACGCTGGCCGAAGGGCTGCTTTACGAAAGACGGCTGTTCCATTCGGCTTTCGCAACCGAGGACCAGTCGGAGGGCATGGCGGCATTCATCGAGAAGCGGCCCGCGAATTTCACGCACCGCTAGCCGGCGTCCCCCACTGTTTCGGTTACCTCACCGCGCCGTTACATCTGTTCGAATCCCTGTCGCTCAGCTCGAGCCGGTGGCAATATGAGCGGTTCGGGGGCCCGCGAAGGGAGTAACCGGTGACGTGGGCAATACCACCTGGCGTCCGCGCGATGGCGGCCGCGGGCACCCTTGTCGCAGCGTCGACTGTCGGCGCAGTCGTCGCGGAGCATGCCACTGGCACGGCGGCCACGTCGGCTCGCTACGCAGCGCTCCCGGCGCCGCCGCCGGCGGATCCCGCAACCGACGCACCGACTCCGCCCCCACCTCCCCCGAGCCAACCGCCGGCGGTCGACTGGTGGGTGTATGGGGGTGACAGCGGAGGCGGCGGCGCCGGCGGGGGCTGAGACGAGCTAACGCGCGGCCAGCACTCCGGCGGCCACCAGCGCGTGATAACCGCCGACGACGTCGGTGGCGCGGTGCAGACCCAGATCCTGCAGCGCGGCGGCCGCGAGGCTGGAGGTGTAGCCCTCCGAGCACAGGATCACCCACTCCACGTCGTCGTCCACGGCTTGCGGCAGCCGGGCGTCACTGGTCGGGTCGCAGCGCCATTCCAGCACGTTGCGCTCGATCCGCAACGCGCCCGGCACCTCCCCTTCCTGCGCGCGCTGGGCCTGCGGCCGGATGTCGACCAGCACCGCTCCGCGCCGCAGCGCCGCGGGCACCTCGTCGGCGGGCAGGCGCTGCAACCGCTCGCGGGCAGCAGCGAGCATCCGATCGATGCGGCTCATTGTGGTTTCTCCGGTTGGTCGGTCAGTTCGGTGCGCCGACGGCGCAGCGTGTTGCGACGGGTGACCTCGTAATACGACATCACGGTCAGAGGCGGCGAATACGCGTGCACGCTCAACGTCGGGCCGGCCGGAACACTGCTCGGCGCCCACACCACGTCGTGCACCCAGCCCAGCGGAAACCCGGCCTGGTCGCCGGCGTCGAGCCGCCGGCGGCGCAGCCGCTGACCGTCCCAGCGGAACTCGTACACCGAGCCGGACAGCAACGTCAGCGCACCCATCGATCCGCCATGGTCGTGTAATTCGGTGTGCTGCCCGGGTACCCAGCTGATCAGCCAGATGTCGAGCTCGTCGTCGCCGTGCAGCCGAACGAACCAGCGCCGGTCGACGGGAACGCCGCCGGGCGGCAGCAGGTAGTCGTAGTGCCCGGACAACACGTCGTCGGCGGTCTGGTCGGTCGCATGCAGCAGGTCGGGCAGCCGCAGCCGGGTGGGACCAGATACCGACGGGCGCGGCAGGACAGGGTTGGCGATAGCCATGGAAAGACTCCAGAACGGATGGCGCGGATAGAGGGTCGGCGGCGGGTCAGCGCCGACAACACTCCCGAAATCCGGTCAGCTCCGTCATGCCCGCCAGTGTTGCACGGTTCGCGCTGGTGCCGGGGCCGCCGGGGCGCCGGCAGCCGCCCGCGACGAGTGCGATTGGTTCGGATCACGGTGTAAAAAATGGAGGAATGGCCCACACCGACGCCCTTCGCGCCCCGGTTGAGGCGCGCCGCCCGGGCAGTCCCGCACGGGCGCGGGTGGCGTTGGCGCTGGGCAGCGGCGGGGCGCGCGGCTACGCCCACATCGGGGTGATCAACGAGCTGCGCGACCGCGGTTACGAAATCGTCGGGATCGCCGGCTCGTCGATGGGCGCGCTCGTCGGTGGACTGCAGGCCGCCGGGCGGCTCGACGACTTCGCCGCCTGGGCCAAGGACTTGACGCAGCGCGCGGTGTTGCGGCTTCTCGACCCGTCGATCACCGCCGCGGGGGTGCTGCGGGCCGAGAAGATCCTCGACGCGGTCCGTGACATTCTCGGCGAGGCGTCCATCGAGGAGCTGCCGATCCCGTACACCGCGGTGACGACCGACCTGATCGCCGGAAAGTCGGTGTGGCTGCAGCGGGGCCCGGTCGACGAGGCCATCCGGGCATCGATCGCCATCCCCGGGATGATCGCCCCGCACGTCGTCGACGGCCGGCTACTGGCCGACGGGGGAATCCTCGACCCGCTGCCGATGGCGCCGATCGCGGCGGTCAACGCCGACCTGACCATCGCGGTCAGCTTGAGCGGCAACGAAACCGAAGCCGAGCGCGAAGCCGAATCGCATCCCGCAACCGAGTGGCTGAACCGCATGGTCCGCAATACCACCGCCCTGTTCGACGGCGTGCTCAACCGGTTCGGCGCGTCCGTTCCCGAAGACGAAATCGAAAGCGAGACAGGCGAAGTCGAGCAGCCGATCGAGCCAGCCGCGGAAGCACCCAAACTGGGTGGTCGTTTCGAGGTGATGAACCGCACGATCGACATCGCCCAGGCCGCACTGGCCCGCCACACTCTCGCCGCATACCCCCCCGACCTTCTGATCGAGGTGCCGCGTTCGGCCTGCCGCAGCCTGGAATTCCACCGCGCCGCGGAGGTGATCGACTTCGGCCGCGCGCTGGCGAGCCGCACGCTGGACACCCTTGAGGGCGAGCCGTCCGATCTTCCAACCCCGAAAGCTGATTGAAGGCTGCCCGTGACCCCTTGACAGCGAGAACTCGGCGGCGGATATTCATCATACGATGAGTTCATCCAATGATGAATTAGGACCGGACATGGCTCGATCGGCCTCACCCGACGCTCCGGCTCACGATCGCCCCTGGAAACGGCCCGGCGCCGTCCGGTACGCAGTAACGCGCCTGCGGGGTTTCCTGCGTGCGCCAGTCGACGTCTACGTCCCGGAGCCGGGTGCCGTCGTGGTGCACGACGACGTCGCGGTGACGACCCGCGACGGAACCGTGCTGCGGGTGAATGTTTACCTGCCGCCGGACGCGGGACCGTTTCCGGTGCTGCTGTGTGCGCATCCCTACGGCAAGGACAAGTTGCCCAAGAAGCGGGGACGTGGCTACGCGGTGCCGTTTCAGTACCGCCTGCTGCGGCAACCGTCGCGGCTGCGGTTTTCGACGCTGACCACTTGGGAGGCGCCGGATCCGGCGTGGTGGACCGCGCACGGGTTCGCGGTGGTGAACTGCGATCTGCGTGGGGCAGGCCAATCCGACGGCATCGGTT
Source organism: Mycobacterium branderi (assembly GCF_010728725.1). Classification (NCBI taxonomy): domain Bacteria; kingdom Bacillati; phylum Actinomycetota; class Actinomycetes; order Mycobacteriales; family Mycobacteriaceae; genus Mycobacterium; species Mycobacterium branderi. The sequence goes on along the minus strand of NZ_AP022606.1, from coordinate 2,621,994 downwards.
CGCTGCTGTCCGACCAAGAAGGCGAGGACGTCTACGACCTCGTCGAGTGGGCAGCCGAACAACCGTGGAGCACCGGCGCGGTCGGCATGATCGGGGTTTCTTACCTGGCGATCTCGCAGTGGAAGGCGGCCGCGCTGCGTCCGCCACATCTGCGGGCGATCGTGCCGTGGGAGGGATTCACCGACGCCTACCGCGACCTGGCCCGGCCCGGCGGGATCCGGGAGGTCGGCTTCATCAGCATCTGGAGCCGCGGGCTGAAGTCGGCGCGGCTGAAATACCGGCTTTCCGAGGAGGTTTCGAATCGGCCGCTGCGCGACGAGTTCTGGCGATCACTGGTGCCCGATCTGGCCAAGATCGAGGTGCCCGCCCTGATCTGCGGCAGCTTCTCGGACAACAACCTGCACAGCCGCGGGTCGATGCGCGGTTTCGAGCAGATCGGTTCGGCTGAGCGCCACCTGTACACCCACCGCGGCGGCAAATGGACCACGTTCTATTCCGAATCGGCGTTGCAGACGCAGCTGGCGTTTCTCAATCGTCATCTCCGCGACGTCCCCGGGGAGCCGCTGCCGCGGGTGCGCCTGGAAGTGCGCGACGATCGCGACCATATTGCGCAGGTCCGGGACGAAACCAGTTGGCCGCCTGAGTCAACCGTGTGGACTGCGCTGCACCTGACCGATGTCGGGCTGCGGACCGACCCGGCTGAGCGGGACGGCTCGATCACCTTCGACACCCGTTCGGGCGGTGCGCGATTCGGTTGGACGGTGCCTGCGGACACCGAGATCACGGGGCCGATGGCGCTGCGGCTGTTCGTCGAAGTCGCGGGTGGCGACGACGTCGACCTATTCGTCGGTATCGAAAAGTGGTGTGGCACAACGTTTGTGCCATTTGAAGGTGCTTATGGCTTCGGCCGCGACCGCATAACCTGCGGGTGGTTGAAGGCGTCGATGCGAGCGCTCGACGAGACACGGTCCCGGCCGTTCGAACCGGTGCCGAGATGCGATGCCCGCGACCCGCTCCCGGCCGGTCAGGTTGTGCAGGTGGACATTCCGCTGGGCCCGTCGGCGACATTGTTTCGGGCCGGTGAGCAGCTTCGGCTCGTCGTCGCGGGTCGATGGCTGTGGCCGCGCAACCCGCTGACGGGCCAGTTCCCCGCCGCCTACGAACGCGGCCCGCGCACCAGATGCACGCTGCATTGGGGCCCGGAGCGCGACCCCCGGCTGCTCATTCCGGTGATCCCGCGCTGAGGACCGCCTCGATGCGGGCCGGCACATGCTTGTGCCACGGCGTCCCCGCGTACTCGTCGCGCCAGTCGGTCGAGGTCAGTGAGTTCGGGGCGACACCCGGGATCAGCGTGGCGCCATCGTCGTCGATGAAGTCGAGGCCATACCCGTTGGGCAGTGACGCGTGGCCGGGCAGCATAGCCTCGCTGATCTCGACGCTCGCCTCGGCACTGCCGGCCGCAGTGGTGATCCGGGCTCGGCCGCCGTCGACCAATCCCAGTTTCTGAGCGTCTTCCACGCTGACCCGCAGGGCGCCCTGTGGGTCACGCTTGCGCCATGAGGGATCGCGAAAAATGTCGTTGGCGGTGAACGGGCGCCGCTCACCCGCGGACAGCACAATCGGATACTCCGGCGTCGTGTAGCGGGCGGGGACGTCGGGCAGTCTGCGGATTTCGTCGAGCAACTCGGGTATTTCGAGGTGAATCTTGTGATCCGCGTGCCGGATCAACGCAAAGTCGTCTTCGTATTCGTGGACGGTGAACGTTACGCCGGAGCGGTTTTCCAGGATGGCGTCGAACAGCGCGTTGCCGTCGCGGTGACCTGCGCGACGAACGGCGTCCGGATAGGTCAGCGCAACGTTTTGGGCCAGGCCCCACAGCGCCGCCGCACCGGCCAGCCCGTCCGGCAGGGTGGGCCCGAGGGTTTCATACAGCACGTACGGCAGTACTTTTCGGAATGTCGGATTCTCACCGACGGCCTGCCTGAACGCAACTGCGTAGGCGTCGCGGCCCTCTTTGGCTGCGTTCCGCAGCGGTTGCAGCTCGCCGTCGTCGACGACACCGAGGGCCCGCACCAGCCGAGCCCAGATCTCGGGCTCGGGCAGGGTGCCAGGCAACGGTTCCAGCAGCGGGTGGCGCAAATGAAAGGTGTTGTGCGGGAACTCGAGATTGAAGAATGTCGCCTCGGGCTTCTCGAACTGGCTGGCCGCCGGCAGCACATAGTCGGCGAGCCGGGCGGTTTCGGTCATCGCGACGTCGATGACCACCAGGAGTTCCAGCGATTCGAACGCCGCCCGGCAAGCCGTCGAGTCGGCAAGGGAGTGTGCCGGATTACTGCTCTCCACAAACATCGCGCGAAAGCGGTCGGGATGATCCGATAAAATCTCTTGCGGCACAACGTTGCTGGGCACCAGACCGCCGATCAACGGAGCGCCGGTCACGGGTGTGCGCCCGACCTCGGTGCCATGACGCATGAGCGGCCCGAAGCCGGAATGCAGGTGCTGCCCACCGCGCTTGGCGAAACTGCCGGTCAGAATCCACAGCATCTTGTTCAGATACGAGCACACCGTGCTGTTGGGCGCCTGCTGGATGCCGAGATCCTCGAACACCGCGACGCTCTCGGCACCCGCTATGCGCCGGGTGGCAGCACGCAACAGCTCGGGATCGACGGCGCATCGCGCCGCGTAGTCGTCGACGGGGACATCCCTTAACGTCTGTCGAACGGCGTCGATGCCGGTGACGTGGTGCGTCAGAAATTCCTCGTTGCACAGGTTTTCCTGCACCAGCACCGCCGCCATCGCCGCCAGGCACCACGCGTCGGTGCCCGGCCGGACCCGCAGATGAAAGTCGGCCATCTTGGCGGTGTCGGTGAGGACCGGGTCGACGACGATCATCGAGCGTCGCGGGTCTTTGGCGATCTCGTTGAGCACCGTGCGTGCCCGGGGAAAGCTCTGCGACATCCACGGGTTCTTGCCCACGAACACCGACACCTCGGCGTGCTCGAACTCGCCGCGGGTGTGGCCGCCGTACAGGTGAGCGTCGACCCAGGCCTCGCCGGTCTTCTCCTGTGCCAACGCATTCGAGCGGTAGCGGGAGCCGATTGCCTTGAGGAACGCGCCGCTGTACGCCCCGCCGAGATGATTGCCCTGTCCTCCGCCCCCGTAATAGAAGATCTTGTCCCCGCCGTACGTGTCGCGGATGTGAGCGACACCGGTGGCGATCTCGGAAATCGCTGTGTCCCAGTCGATTTCCTCGTGGCCGCCGTCAGGGCGCCGGCGCATCGGTGAGGTCAACCGGTTGCGGCTGTTCTGGTAGTGATCGAGGCGCAACGCCTTGTTGCAGGTGTAGCCCCGCGACGCCGGATGGTCTTTGTCGCCGCGGATTTTGGCCAGGGTCCTGCCGTCGAGTTGCACCACGATGCCGCAATTGCATTCGCATAAGATGCACGCGCTCTGCTGCCAGTCAGTTGTCATTGCGGCGCTTCCCTTCCGCCGGTGCTATGCTATGGACCATAGCATAGCGATGTGGAGGGTCAATGGGAGTCCGTACCGATACCCGGCAGAAGATGCTGGTCAGCTCAGTCGAGTTGCTACGCGAGCGGGGTGCGGGCGGGGTAACGGTGGATGCCGTGCTGTCGCGGAGCCAAGCGCCGCGCGGCTCGGTCTACCACCACTTCCCAGGGGGCCGTAGCGAGATCATGGCCGAGGCACTCGCACTTGCCGGCGACACAATCAGCTCCATCATTGAGCAGGCAAGCGCTGCGGGATCACTCGCCGCGCTGCGCCGCTTCGGGAAGTTTTGGAAGAAGCTCCTTCTCGACTCAGACTTCAACGCCGGGTGCCCCGTCGTCTCCGTTGCCGTCGGCGGCTCGCCCGACGATCAGCATCTGCAGCCCGCTGTGGCGGAGATCTTCCAACGTTGGCACCAGGCACTCGTCACGGCGATCATTGCCGACGGCGTAGAGGCGCGGCGTGCCGACCGCTTGGCGACGATGGCGATCGCGAGCTTCGAGGGCGCGATCATCCTGTGCCGGCTGCAACGGTCCACAACTCCGCTCGACGACGTCATTGCCGAGTTCGAGTCCGTGATCGCCTCAGCCGCGTCCTAAAAATGCCGCGACGGCCGCCGCCTCGCGTCGGCCCTGCGCACGGCCGGCCCGTGCCGATGCGGTGCGGCAACGCGGGTCAAGGGGGTTGGACCCGAAGGCCGCAAGCGATGCGTCGTCGGCGAACACCGCGTGCGATCGCGACGGCCAAGCCGCCATTTCCGCGGCAGGCCCGGCACCGAACGACGACGGCGCCGACACCCCGGCGGGCACCAACACCACCGCGGCGTCGCAGTCGTCGGCCACCTCCAGGTTGATCGTGCTGCCGATCCCACCGTCCATGTACCGCCGGTCGTCAATGGTGACCGGCGGCCACGCGCCGGGCACCGCACAACTGGCCGCCACCGCGTCCACCAGGTCCACGCCCGAATCCCGGTCGAACACAACGAGTTCCCCGGTGTCGACGTCGATGGCAGTGATCCGCAGATCCCGCGCCGGCCAGTCGTGCGACGGCAGCCGTTGGGCAATCACCTTGCGGCGCACCGGCTCGGGCGCGGTTTCGGCCACCAGCGCGGCCGCGCCGATCCGTTGCCGTTTGCGCGCAGTGTCCGGTTCGGCCATCGCGGCCAGGAACAGGTCGGTGATGTCGTCGACGCCGACGCCGGGGTCGATCTCGGTGGACGTCTCGGCGACCTGCGCGGTAAACAGATCCTCGAGGCTACGCCCGCTGCTGATCTGCGCGGCGACCGTCGAGCCTGCCGAGGTGCCCACCAGCACGTCGGAGTCAAGCAGCGCCTGGGCCAGCGCCGGCGACTCGTCGGCGATGCCGCACAGAATGCCCGTCTCCCAGGCGATCCCGACGACTCCCCCGCCGGCCAGCACCAGCGCACGTTTGACCGTCACGAGTGCTGCGCGGCCTCGACTGCCGCGCTCAGGTCTTCGCGGTGCAGCTGGTGTTTGGGCGGATCGGGCAGCACCACGTCGCGATGGATCTGCAGGTCGGCGTCGACGTGCACCAGCTCACCGGGTGCGATCGGTTCCCATCGCCGGTCGTCCATCGGCTCACTGGCGAACACCACCGACGGCCGGGACCGCAGATGGTCGGAGTGAGCGTGAATACGATTGGTGCGCAAGCGAAATTCCGGGCCGGCCTGGCGGCAGTCCAGCATGTAGAGCTCGTGCGACTCGGGGTAGCGCAGCGCCCACACGTCGGTGGCAGTGCTCAACAATATGTTGACCGCGTAGATCGGCACGGTGTCGGCCAGCCATCGCACGGCGTCGACAAGTCCGGTTGACACGTCGCCACCGCATGCCCGAATCGAGGCCGTGATCAACGCGAACACCCGCTCGGAATCGGTCTGGCCGCCGACCAAATCGGCGGTGCCGACCTCACGCAACCGGTCGTCGAGCACGTCGAGACCCTCGAGCACGCCGTTGTGCGCGAAGATCCGGCCGTCCTGCAGAAACGGATGGGTGTTGACCACGTCGTGCGACCCGGTGGTCGCGTACCGGACGTGCGCGACGAACGTGGTGCCGCTCATCTCGTGCGCTTCGATGGCGAACTCGTTGTCCTGCCATGCCGCGATCGGCTGCTTGCGCACCTGCGGGCGGCCCTGCCCGTCGAACACACCGAGCCCGGTGCCGTCCGGGTTTCGCCGGCTCTGCGCCTCCAGGTTGTCCGGGGCATCCAGCAGCCAGAACGTGGCGGTAATGACATTGGTCCCGGCATGCAGCGCAAAGAGTCGGCACATCGAGTGCGACGTTACCGGCTCAGCCGGGGCGCGGCGCGCGCGGTGATCAGCGGCAGGTCGAAGAAGCTCTGGATGCCGGCCGGCGCCGCGCAGGTCGCCGGGACCGCGTTCACGCAGTGCGCCGCGGTCGCGACGATGCCCGGATTGCTCTTCAAGCCTTCGTCCACGGTCTCGGGTTGCCAGCCCTTGACGGTGACGAAGGTGTCCGGGTTACCCCGCACCTCGATCTCGTAGCGTTCTCCGGCGGGCCCGAAAGACCATGGCGGGTCGAGGTTTTCCTCACCCATCAGCCAGTTGACGGTGATCCGCACGACGGGCGTGTCGCGAACCGTCGCCTCCCAGTGGAAGCGACGCCCCGCGACCTGACCGGGTTCGATCACACCGATCGGCGAGTCGATCGGCGCGGTGGCCACCGCCACCTCCTGCCAGGACCGGATCTCGGGATCGGCGGCGAAACCCAACCGGTCGACACACAGCCGAACCGACTGGATGAAGCCGCCGTCGAGGAGTTTCTGCATCGGCCCGGACAGAGCGTTGTCCGGGGTGCCGCCGAACCCCATCACATAGCGCAGCACGTCGGGTGCTCCGTAGGTGCGAAGGTCGGAAAACTCCTCGGCGCGAACGAAAGTCACGCCGGTGGACATCACCGACAGCAGCAGCGGAAACAGTTCGGTGGCCGCGCCCGGCCCGATACCGGCGCCGTGCAGCGTGGCGTTGCCGGCCTGCGCGGCCACCTCCAGCGGAGCGGCTTCCTTCTCGGTGGGATAGAACCAGCCCACGGGGCTGACGACGTTCTTGCCGGAGCGCAGGAGCGCGGCGACCTCCTCGACGTTGGGCAGCAGCGGTGCGTAGATCACCGCGTCGGCGTCGAGCGCCAGGATGTCGTCGATGCTGTTGGTGGTGGTCACGCCCAGCGGCGGTGTGCCGATGATTTCGCCGACGTCCTTGCCGCTCTTGGCATCCGAATGCACCCAGCATCCGGCGAGCTCGAGTTCGGGATGTTCGAGCACGCCTTTGATCGCGGCCACGCCCACCGACCCGGTTGCCCATTGGACGACCCGCAAGCCCATTAGCCGCGCACCTCGGTGACCTCGTAGCGGTTTTCGCCGTATCGCGAGCGAATGGTTTTCTTGTCGTATTTGCCGACGCTGGTCCGCGGAATCTCGTCGACAAATGTCCAGCGTTCGGGCAGCCACCAGCGAGCAACCTTGTCGGACAGGTAGTTTCGCAACTCGCTCGCATCGACCGAAGCGCCCTGTTTGCGGACGACCACGGCCAGCGGCCGCTCCTGCCAGCGCTCGTCGGGCACCCCGACGACCGCCGCCTCGACGACGTCGGGGTGTGCGATCAGACAGTTCTCCAGCTCCACCGACGAGATCCATTCCCCACCAGACTTGATGACGTCCTTGGCGCGGTCGGTGAGCGTGATGAAGCCGCGCTCGTCGATACGGCCCACGTCGCCGGTGCGCAGCCAGCCCGACTCGAACTTCGACTGGTCGGCGCCGCGGTAGTAGGAGCCGGTGATCCACGGCCCGCGGACCTCCAACTCACCCACCGCCTCGCCGTCGTTGGGCAACACGTTGTTGTCGTCGTCGACGATCCGGGCTTCCACGCCACACACCGGCTGGCCCTGGGTCGCTCGCAGCGGCCAATGCTGGTCGTCCGGCGTTCCCGGCGGCGGCCAGGCCATGGTGGCCATCGGCGATGTCTCGGTCATCCCCCACAACTGACGGATCTGCACGCCGTGCTTTTCTTCGAAGGTGCGCATCAGCGACACAGGGACGGCCGAGCCGCCGCAGGCGACCAGCCGCAGCGACGACATGTCGTGGTCGGGCTCGCGCTCCAGGTAGTGCAGGACGTCGTTCCAGATGGTCGGCACCGCGCCGGCCACGGTCGGCCGCAGCTTCTCGACCATGTCTACCAACGACTTGGCGTCCAGGTGCCGGTCGGGCAGCACCAGGTCGGCGCCGGCCATCAACGCGGCGTACGGCAGTCCCCACGCGTTGGCGTGGAACATCGGCACGATCGGCAGCACACAATCGCTGGACCCGACGCCGATGCCGTTGCTGCTACAGGCCGCCATCGTGTGCAGATAGCTTGAACGGTGGCTGTAGACAACGCCTTTGGGGTTTCCGGTGGTGCCGCTGGTGTAGCACATCGCGGCTGCCGAGTTCTCGTCGACGTCCGGCCAGTCGAATTCGGTCGGCTCGCCGCCCAGTACGTCGTCGTAGCGCAGCACGGTCTTGCCCGACTCGGTCAGCGGCGCCGTGTCACCCTCGCCCACCGCGATGAGTGTGTGCACGGTCTTTAGCCGGCCCAGGACGGGGGCGAGCAGCTTGGCCAGCGACATATCGACCAGCACCACCTGGTCTTCGGCTTCGTTGGTCACGAAAACGATCTGCTCGGGGAAAAGCCGGATGTTCAGCGTGTGCAGCACCGCGCCCATCGACGGGACCGCCATGTAGGCGGCGAGGTGTTCGGCGTTGTTCCACATGAACGTGCCGACCCGTTGGTCTCCGGTGATGCCCAGCTTGCGCAGGGCGTGGGCCAGCTGCGCGGCTTGTCGGCCCAGTTCGGCGTAGCTGCACTGCCGGTAGCCGTTGCCGGTAGCGGTGGTGACCCGGCGGGCTCCGTGCACGCTGGTGGCGTGGCGCAGGATCGCGGTGATCGTCAGCGGGAAGTTCTGCATTGTGCTGTACATCGACGTACAGCTTATGGTTCCAAGCGCAGCGACGCCGCGCGTTCTGCTCAGGTCAGTGCCGGCTGGAGCCGAAACAGCTCGGGCATGGTCCACTCGTGCCGGGCGGTGGGCTCGTCGTCCGCCATGTCCACGGAGACGACGGTGACGGTACCGGCGTAGTCGCCGATGTAGAGCGAGTTGCCCAGTGGGCTTTCGATCACGCACGACGGCTGACGGCCCACGTTGATTGCGCCGACGACCTCGTGGGTCCCGGTGCGCAGCACGGTGACGCTGTCGTCGCCGACCAGGTAGGCGCGCCGACCGTCACGGCTCAACGTCAGCTGGGTGAGCAAACCGCTGATCTCGGCGATCTTGTGAGTGCTGACCACCGCGTTGGTGCGGGTGTCGACGACGTCGAGGACCGTGCCGAAGTCCGGGCCGCAGCTGGCCACATACGCGGTGCCGCCGTTCGGGCTGAGCGCGATATCCCTGATCGGCGAGGCGATCTCGATGCTGCCGACCACACGCCGCTGCTCGGTGTCGACGACGGCAAGCGTTCCGCCGGCGGCACTGTTGGCCGCGACGTACAGCCGGCTGCCATCCGCGTGCGCGCGCACACATTCCGCGACGGTGCCCGGCGTTGCGGCGATGGTGATCCCGTCGACCTCGCCGGTGCGGGTGTCCAGGACCGCGACGTCGGCGCCGCCGGCCGCAGTGCGGGCGGCAAACACGTGCCGGCCGCCGGGGCTTACTGCCAGGTCGCAGACGCTCTCGGCTACCGGATGAACTGCGACGACCCGGCTGGTGTCCACGTCAAGAGCCAGAATCACGTCATAGGCCGTCGACACAGCGCTGACGTAGGCCCGGTCCCCGGCGATCGCTACGGCAAACGGCTCGGAGATGCCGACGACGGTGCGCTCCAGCGCAACCGAGCGGGTGTCGATCGACGAGACGCTGTCGCTTCCGCAATTCGTCACGACCAGCCGGTTGGCGTCCGAGCTGACCGCGATGCCGCTGACGCCGCCCTGGTGGACGCCGATTTCGCCGACGACAGCGAAATCCGGCGCGACGCCGACCTCGCTGTCGACACGGTTAACACTGCCCACAGTGGCACCTGCCTTTGCTCATTCGTCCGGCAGTGACCGGACCTGGACGCCGGTTGGCCTGCTGTGGCAACACAAGCCCGACATCATCGGATTCGGCACCCTAGGGCGCGCTTCCGGCCGAGTCTAGTGGCGGGTTTCGCACCCAAAGGTGTGTCTTTCGTCAACTACCCGCGCAGATCACGTCAATAACTCAGGTTGCCCTTAGGCAAGGATCCCGTCGTCCTTGACCGCTCCCGGTACAGCGAACCGGTCGGCTGGTGTGTCCAGCGGCTTTCCATGAGCCGCTAACCCGGAATCGCCGAGTCCAATCCCGTTCGAAAATAAGAATTTCTTAGTCTTCGGCGACCAAAAGCGGTCAACATCACACATTTTTTCTGTCGCGGGCGTGTCGGCCGGGCACCACGTAACAGGTCGATCCCCGCCGTTTCCCGCTAGTCGGCGGCGCAGGGGTCGCCGACGTCGGACCGGGCCGGCAGATGTGTCATATGCGTTGCGGCGTCAGGCTTTTTAGGTAGGTACCGAGCAATCCTGTTGGTGCCCAACCATTTACGACGCTTGCCATCGGGTGTCCTGGCCGGAGATGCGGCCCTTGGTCAGAGGTGTTGAGGGCAGTACGCCGACGCTGCCGTCACCGCGAATCGTGCGGCGTGCTCGGGGGTGAATCCCGGGTTGGTGCTGCGCACCGCGTTGACGGTGTCGAGGGGCGACAGGCCGCCGTCCATCAACTCGCACACCGCCCTGCCGGCCGCGATGGCCTGGCTGGCGCCGCGGTGTGTGATGCCCTGCTGGTCGAGGGCGGCCAGGAAGGCCGCGTCACCGCTGGTCTCGTCGGCGTGGGCCGGCGCAGCCAGACCAACCATGGTGGCGAAACCCAGCAGCAAGAGCAGGCGCTTCATGGCTCTTATGCTGCCCAGCACCCGTTACGAACGTGTTACCGAGTTTTTAGCGTCGTCCGACACAATGTTAATTCGGTGTTACGCGCAACAGTGCCTGGGTCCGAGCTGGTCAGGGGCGGTGCTCTGCGTTGCCGGCGGGCCAACGGCCGCAACGTGTTAAGAGTTGGCGTGCCGGCGTAAAGAAGCCGTTAATGGGGTGGGCCTCTCAACTGCGTTGAGTAACGCTGGAATCCGTGGAACCCGCACGCACAGCGAGATGTCAATCGGTGACCGCGCCGAAGGTGGTGCTCGCGCTAGCCGGCGTCGCCGCCGTCATCGGCCTCGCCGCGCCTGCGCACGCCGAGTCCTCCGGCGCCGATGCAAGCTTCCTTGCCGCGCTCGACCAGCAGGGCATCACCCACCGCGGCGCCAGCCAGGCCGTCGCGGCGGGCAGGGCGGTGTGCCAGTTGATGGACGAGGGACTTTCCCCGATGGACACGGTCAATGCGGTACACACCACCAACCCGGGATTCACCGTGGAGCACGCCGCGAAGTTTGCGATAACAGCCGCGAGCGCTTACTGCCCCGAACACCTCTGATTACACACACGCCGAATGCTTTCGGCTGCAACGCAATACCGCGACCCTCGCTCGTGCCCCCAGTCGGATTCGAACCGACACTGGACGGATTTTAAGTCCGCTGCCTCTGCCAATTGGGCTATGGGGGCCCCGGCGGCGAATGTAGCGCGACGACGCCACAGCCGGATCAGCCGGTACCGGAACCACTATTCGCCGGCTCGCCACGTGACATCTGTGTATCCGGCAGCGGCAGCGTGTTAAGACTTCCGGCCCAACAGTTACGAAGCCGTTAACCAACTATCACTTCGGTGTTGTTTTGGGCAACTGTGGATGCGTGGAATCGGCAGTGCGACACCAGGAGAAGTCATGTCATTCGTGACCACTCAACCCGAAGCGTTGACGGCTGCGGCCGCCAGCCTGCAGGGCATCGGCTCGGCGATGGCCTCACAGAACGCTGCCGCGGCCGGACCCACCACTGGGGTGGTTCCCGCGGCCGCCGACGAGGTTTCGGCGCTCACGGCAACCCAGTTCGCCGCGCACGCCGCCTTGTATCAGTCGGTCAGCGCCCAGGCCGAGGCGATTCACGAGATGTTCGTCAACACTTTGGGCACCAGCGCCGGATCGTATGCGGCCACCGAGGCCGCCAACGCGATCGCGGCCGGTTAGGCGGAACGGATCATGTTGGATTTCGGACTGTTACCGCCGGAGGTCAACTCCGCGCGCATGTATGCCGGCGCCGGATCGGGACCGATGATGGCCGCCGCGTCGGCGTGGAATGCATTGGCCGCCGAGTTGAGCTCGACGGCCGCCGCCTATGAGTCGGTGATCGCGGAACTGACCGGTGAGGAGTGGCTGGGCCCGGCGTCGGCGTCGATGGCGACCGCCGCCGCGCCCTACGTGGAGTGGATGCACACCACCGCCGCGCAAGCGCAGAAAGCGGCCAGCCAGGCCCAGGCGGCCGCCGCCGCCTACGAGGCGGCTCATGCCATGACGGTGCCGCCGCCGGTGATCGCGGCCAACCGCGCTCAGCTGGCAGCACTGGTGGCGACCAACGTGCTGGGGCAAAACACGCCGGCGATCATGGCCACCGAGGCTCACTACTCCGAGATGTGGGCCCAGGACGCGGCGGCGATGTACGGGTACGCCGGCTCCTCGGCGGTCGCCGCACAGCTGACGCCGTTCAACTCACCGACGAAAAACACCAACGAGGGTGGACTGGCGGCGCAAGCCGCCGCGGTCACCAACGCCGCCGGTACCGCGGGCGGCAGCGGCACCCAGACGGCGCTGTCACAACTGACGTCGGCGGTGCCCGGCGCGCTGCAGAGCATGTCGTCGCCGCTAGCGCCCGCCTCGTCCGCGTCGTCGGCGCTCAGCGGAATCACCAACGCGCTCGGCGCGGGGTCGGGGACGGACTACCTGTCGGTGATTTTGAACGGCATTTCGTCCGGCGGCGCGACGGCGGTGATGTATATCCCGTCGACGCTGATTCCGAGCATGATCGGTTACTTCGCCGGTCCCGGTTTCAACGCCGCGGGCGGCGGTACGGTCGGCAGCGGCTTGGGATCGCTGCTGGCCCCCGGTGGTCCACTGGGCAACCTCGGCGCATTGGGCGGCGGCATCGCGGGCGGCGCCAGTACCGGCGCGGCCAGTGCCGCGTCGGCGGTCACCGGCACCATGGGCCACGCATCCACGGTGGGTGCCCTGTCGGTGCCGGCGAGTTGGACCTCGGCCACGCCGGCAAGCACCGGCACCACTGCCTTGCAGGCCAGCGGCTGGGCAGCCGCCCCGGAGGCCGCGCCGGGCAGCCCTGGGATGCCGGGCATGCCGATCGGCAATGCGGGCGCCAACCGTGGCTACGGATTCGGCGCCCCGCGGTACGGCTTCAAGCCCACCGTGATGGGCCGGCCGGTGGTGGCCGGTTAGGCCGAGTTTTGGACACAACTCGTCACATGTTCGAAGCCGGTTGTTAAAACGCAGGTCGTAGCCTGTACGCCAGGCGACCAGTGCAGCGCGCCCCGTCAACCACGAAGGAGATTTCGATGACCACGCGCTTTATGACTGATCCGCACGCGATGCGGGACATGGCGGGCCGTTTCGACGTGCACGCCCAGACCGTGGAGGACGAGGCCCGCAAGATGTGGGCCTCGTCCCAAAACATCGCCGGAGCCGGCTGGAGCGGAACCGCCCAGGCCACCTCCTACGACACCATGAGCCAAATGAATCAAGCCTTCCGCAACATCGTCAACATGCTGCACGGGGTGCGCGACGGGCTGATCCGCGACGCCAACAACTACGAGGCCCAAGAGCAGGCCTCCCAGCAGATCCTGTCCAGCTAACAAAGACACGGAGCGAAACGACTATGACGATCAGCTACCAGTTCGGCGACGTCGACGCCCACGGCGCGCTGATCCGCGCCCAGGCCGCCTCTTTGGAGGCCGAGCACCAGGCCATCATCCGCGATGTCCTTGCCGCCGGCGACTTTTGGGGCGGCGCCGGCTCGACGGCCTGCCAGGAGTTCATCACCCAATTGGGCCGCAACTTCCAGGTGATCTACGAGCAGGCCAACGCCCACGGCCAAAAAGTCCAAACCGCCGGCTCCAACATGGCCTCTACCGACTCCGCCGTCGGCTCCAGCTGGGCCTAACCCCACACCCCAACAGTGGCCCGCACACCCCCCGGTGTGCGGGCCACAACACGTTTCGAGGCAGCATTCCGTCAAGAATTCGGGGCTCGGCGTTAGGAAACCGTTAACGGCGTGCTACCCGGCCCCGTCCAGGGGCACTGTGGATGTGTGGAATCGGCAGTGCGACACCAGGAGAAGCCATGTCATTCGTGACCACACAGCCCGAGGACCTGACGGCTGCGGCCGCCAGCCTGCAGGGCATCGGCTCGGTGATGGCCTCACAAAACGCTGCGGCGGCGGCGCCCACCACCGGTGTGGTTCCCGCGGCCGCCGACGAGGTTTCGGCGCTAACGGCAACCCAGTTCGCCGCGCACGCTGCGCTGTATCAGTCGGTCAGCGCCCAAGCCGAGGCAATCCACGAAATGTTCGTCAACACACTGGGCACCAGCGCCGGATCGTATGCGGCCACCGAGGCCGCCAACGCAATCGCGGCCGGTTAGGTGGGGAATGGACATAACTCGTCACATGTTCGAAGCCGGTTGTTAAAACGCAGGTCGTAACCTGTCACCCAGGCACAGCAGCGCAGCATCCACCCGTCAACCACGAAGGAGAGTTCGATGCCTACTCGGTTTATGACTGATCCGCACGCGATGCGCGACATGGCGGGCCGTTTCGACGTGCACGCCCAGACCGTGGAGGACGAAGCCCGCAAGATGTGGGCCTCGTCCCAAAACATCGCCGGAGCCGGCTGGAGCGGAACCGCCCAGGCCACCTCCTACGACACCATGAGCCAGATGAATCAAGCCTTCCGCAACATCGTCAACATGCTGCACGGGGTGCGCGACGGGCTGATCCGCGACGCCAACAACTACGAGGCCCAAGAGCAGGCCTCCCAGCAGATCCTGTCCAGCTAGAGGCGATCGCAAGCGCGGCGCAGCCGCGCGCAGCGGGTCGCCGACCAGACAACCTAGGAGACACGACTATGACCATCAACTACCAGTTCGGCGACGTCGACGCCCATGGCGCGCTGATTCGCGCCCAGGCCGCCTCTTTGGAGGCCGAGCACCAGGCCATCATCCGCGATGTCCTTGCCGCCGGCGACTTTTGGGGCGGCGCCGGCTCGACGGCCTGCCAGGAGTTCATCACCCAATTGGGCCGCAACTTCCAGGTGATCTACGAGCAGGCCAACGCCCACGGCCAAAAAGTCCAAACCGCCGGATCCAACATGGCCTCTACCGACTCCGCCGTCGGCTCCAGCTGGGCCTAACCCCCCATCCCAACAGTGGCCCGCACACCCCCCGGTGTGCGGGCCACAACATTGTTGAGGCCTACCCGGCCATGGGCGAGTGCGGCAGCACGCTGGACCGCAACCCGACCGACCTGACAGCCCCATCGGCTTCACGCATGGCCATGCTCGGGAACGCGATCTTGGGCATCCCGGATGCAGTGGTCGAGATCGTCGGCGCGGCAGTCATGCCGGTGCCAGGCAACGGCATCGCGCTGGCCGGGCCCATCGACGCGGCCCAGCTCTGCGGCACCGAAAGCCCGCCGAGAGACGCCGCCTGGCCGATGCTGGCCGACGCGCCGGCACCGCCCAAACCACCGACCTGGCCCAGCCCCGCCCCCAGCGGCGCCAAGCCACCCAGGCCGCCCAGCGGCCCCAGGCCTCCGGACTCGGTCAGCTCGTCGGCGCCAAGGAAATCCAGGCCCACGCCGATCAGGTCCAGCCCGACACCGCCGCCGTCCAGGCCGACCAGCCCGACGCCGTCCATCTCGAGGCCGACGGTGTCTTCGATCAGGCCCAGCGATTCGGTGCCCCCAAACGCGCCGGCCAGACCGGAAAGTGCGCCGCCGCCGACGTCGGCGGTCTTGCTGGCACCCTTGATCGCCCCCTTGCCCGACGCGCCCGTCAGGGCCGTGAGTGCGCTTGCCGGGGCGGAGGCCGCCGACGTCGCCGCTGACGTCCCCGTGCCCATCACCATCTGCGACATCCCGGACCCCGACCCGGTGGGCGATGCCAGGCTCTGCAGTGTCTGCGGCACCGCCGACAGCGACGACGTCATGGTCTGCGCGTGGCTGCCCGCCGAGGTGCCGGCGGAGTGGGCCACCGCCGCGGCCTGACCGGCCAGCCCGGCCGGGTTGGTGTTGTGCGGCGGCGGACTGAATGGGGCCAGCGTTGCGGCGGCGGCCGAACTGGCGGCGTAGCCGTACATCGCCGCGGCGTCCTGCGCCCACATCTCGCCGTAGTGCGCCTCGGTGGCCATGATCGCGGGAGTGTTCTGCCCCAGGAAGTTGGTGGCGACCAAGGCCATCAGCTGCGCGCGGTTGGCGGCGATCACCGGCGGCGGCACGGTCATCGCGAACGCGGCCTCATAGGCGCTCACCGCTGCGCGGGCCTGGTTGGCCACCTGCTCGCACTGGGCCGCGGTCGCGCTCAACCAGGCCACGTAAGGTGCGGCCGCCGCGCCCATCGCCGCCGATGCCGGCCCCTGCCACGGTCCCGTGACCAGACCGGTCACCACCGATTGGTACGACGTCGCCCCGGAGTGCAGTTCGGTTGCCAGCCCGTCCCAGCCCGCCGCGGCCGCCAGCATCGACCCGGGGCCGGCACCGGCGTACATGCGCGCGGAGTTGACCTCCGGCGGTAACAGTCCGAAGTCCAACATGATCCGTTCCGCCTAACCGGCCGCGATCGCGTTGGCGGACTCGGTGGCCGCATACGAACCGGCGCTGGCCGCCATCGTGCTCACAAACTGCTGGTGGACCGCCGCCGCCTGGGCGCTGATCGCCTGGTACCTGCCGGCCTGCGCGGCGAACTGCGCCGCGGTCAAGGCAGACACTTCGTCTGCGGCCGCCGGGACGACGCCGCCGGTCGGTCCGGCCGCCGCCGCGTTACCGGCGGCCATTGCCGAACCGATGCTCGCCAGCTCTCCGGCCGCGGCGCTGAGCAACTCCGGATGCGTCGTGACGAATGTCGGGAAAGTCACTGCCTTCTCCTACCTTCCGCTTATCGAAGCCACGCCACTGCCGTCGACCGTTGTCGTCGGACGGGACTGCGCGGTGGACGAAAATTGTTCAAACACAAGAGTATTGAGACGCGCACATCTCGTGTGCAGCACCAACTCGGGTCAACGACTAAGTATCACAATATTTTTCGAGCAAAAGCGCTATCAAGCTCGCTGATCAGTTACATAGAAAACACATATCTGATCGTGTGGGCGACACCTCGGCCGATGCCCGCAACATTTGAGAACGATATGAACTTCATGACAGGGCGATGTGCGCCAGGGAAAATGTAGGAATATGGCGGCTGTGTCGAGTTATGGGTCGGGTTACGCGCGCGAACAGCGGCCACGCCAGGCCATCCTCGGCCAACTTCCCCGGATCAGCCGGGCCGACGGATCACCGATCCGGGTTTTGCTGGTCGACGACGAACCGGCGCTGACCAACCTGGTCAAGATGGCGCTGCACTACGAAGGCTGGGTCGTCGACGTCGCGCACAACGGCCGGGAGGCCGTCGCCAAGTTCGACAAGGTCGGCCCCGACGTGCTGGTGCTCGACATCATGCTGCCCGACATGGACGGCCTGCAGATTCTGCAACGGGTGCGCGAGTCGGACGCCTATACCCCGACGCTGTTTCTCACCGCCCGCGACTCGGTGATGGACCGGGTCACCGGCTTGACCGCCGGCGCCGACGACTACATGACCAAGCCGTTCAGCCTCGAGGAACTGGTGGCCCGGTTGCGCGGACTGCTTCGCCGCTCCAATCACCTTGCTCCCCCGGCCGAAGAAGAACTGCGGGTCGGCGATCTGACCCTCGACGGCACTAGCCGCGAAGTCACCCGCGGCGGAACGCCGCTGTCGCTGACGTCGACGGAGTTCGAGTTGTTGCGTTTCTTGATGCGCAACCCACGCCGGGCGCTGACACGCACCGAAATACTCGACCGGGTCTGGAATTACGACTTCGCGGGGCGCACCAGCATCGTCGACCTCTACATCTCCTATCTGCGGAAGAAGATCGACGCGGGCCGTGACCCGATGATCCACACCGTGCGAGGTGTCGGATACATGCTGCGACCGCCGGAATGACCCCGCCCCGAGCCGCGCGGTGGTGGCCGCGATCCCTGCGCCGCCAGCTTGTGCTGGGCGTGTGTGCCGTCGTGTGCGTCGTGTTGGTGGCGGTCGACGTCGTGTCGGTGCTGAGCCTGCGCGCGTACGTCACCACGATGAACGATGCCGAAGTCGCCGAATCCCTTCAGGCACTGGAGCATTCGTATAGCCGCTACCGCACCGGCGAAAGTTCGCACAGCGCTTTACCGATCGAGCAGGCGATGCTGGAGTTCACCGGCCAGACACCGGGCAACCTCGTCGCGGTGCTGCACGACGGTGTGGTGGTGGGCTCGGCCGTCTTCTCCGAGGACGAAGCTCGGCCCGCTCCCTCCGACGTGGTCCGCGCGATTCAATCGAGGTCGTGGACCGACGGGCCGCCCCGGACCGAAGTGCTGGGCAGCCTGGGCTCCTATCGGGTGGACAGCCGCGCCGCCGGATCGGACCGGCTACTGGTCGGGGTTTCGCTGGCGCTCGCGGACCGGACCATTGCGCGGCGAACTCTCACCGCCACAGTGCTTTTGGTGGCCGCGCTGCTGCTGACCGCGGCACTCACGATTACGGTGGTCGGCTACGCGCTGCGTCCACTGCGCCGCGTGGCGGCGACTGCCGCCGAAGTCGCCGGCATGCCGCTGATCGGCGACGAGCACCGGATCACCACCCGCGTGCGGTCCGGCGACACCGATCCCGGCAACGAGGTCGGCATCGTCGGGCACACGCTGAATCGGTTGCTGGACAACGTCGACAGCGCGCTGGCCCACCGCACCGAATCCGACCGGCGGATGCGGCAGTTCCTGACCGACGCCAGCCACGAACTGCGCACCCCGCTGGCCGCGATTCAGGGCTATGCCGAACTCACCCGCCAGGACAGCTCTGCGCTGCCGCCGACCACCGAGTACGCGCTGGCCCGAATCGAGTCCGAGGCGTTGCGGATGACCTCGCTGGTCGACGAGTTACTGCTGCTGTCCCGGCTGGGTGAAGGCGAGGATCTCGACACCGAGGACGTGGATCTGGCCGATGTGGTGATCAACGCGGTCAACGACGCGGCGGTGGCGGCGCCGACCCACCATTGGGTCAACGACCTGCCGGAGGACCCGGTGTGGGTGCGCGGCGACCGCGACCGGCTGCACCAACTGGTCAGCAACCTCTTGAGCAACGCGCACGTGCATACCCCGCCGGGCGTGACGGTGACGACGGCGATCTCGCGTCACCCGGGTGGCGAGGACGGGCCGTATGTGGAGCTGACCGTGACCGACGACGGTCCCGACATCGAGCCGGATCTGCTGCCACATCTGTTCGAGCGGTTCGTGCGGGGCGACACCGCGCGATCGAACGCAACGGGCAACGGGTTGGGCCTGCCGATCGTCGCGTCGATCGTCAAGGCGCATCACGGCTCGGTCACCGCGGAGTCGGGCGACGGACGCACGGTCTTTCGCGTGCGTTTTCCGATGCTCGAGCATCCGACCACGGGGTGACTATGCAGCGCAAGCCCGCATACCGGTCGCTGGGCAGTCGTTAAGAAAGGGTTAACGACACGCGCAACCCGCCAGCCCGCGCTTACCTTCATTTCAAGCCTTCGCCGTCGAGGGCCAAGTCGGGATGCCTGCACACGGTCGACAACCGATCCGATCGGCTGGTCGAGAAGGGCATATCGCTCTAATCGGACGAAGGAACGTGGCCATGACATCACCGGCCGGCCGGCTCAGCGTCCCCCTGTCGATTGGCGACGTGTGCAAGCGCGCCTTTCTCGGCAAGCCGATGATCACCAACCAGCTCCAACACGAGCGATTGTCGAATCCCGTCGCGCTCGGCGCGATTTCACCGGACGCGATCTCGTCGACCGCCTACGGTCCCGAGCAGATCATGATCGAGCTGCTGCCGGCCGCCGGCCTGGCCGCGTTCGCGCTGCTGCTTCCCCTCACGGGCGTCATCCTGCTGATCCTGGTCTTGGTGACCGCGTCGTATCGCCAGGTCGTCATGGCCTACACCCGCGTCGGCGGCTCCTACATTGTCGCGCGGGACAACTTCGGGCCCCGGGTGGCGCAGATCGCCGCGGCCGCACTGCTGATCGACTATGTGGTCACCGTCGGAGTGCAAACCGCAGCCGGCACGGTGGCGGTGGTGTCTGCGATACCCTCGCTGGGCCCTTACCACTTGGAAATCACCGTAGCCGCGGTGCTCCTCTTTTGTTACGGCAACCTGCGCGGCATGCGGGAGGCGGGCATTTCGTTCGCGCTGCCGACCTACTCGTTCGTCGTTATGCTGACTTTGCTGATCGTAGTGGGCATTGTCCGTGAAATCTTCTGGGGTTTACCGAAATACGATCCGGCACATATCGCCGGAGCGGTGCCGGTCCACCAGGGCAGCGGGCTGGTGATGGGTGCGACGATCCTCGTGCTGCTGCGCGCATTCGCCAACGGCGGCACGTCGCTGACCGGAGTGGAGGCCATCTCCAACACGGTCAACGTGTTCCGGAAACCTGTGGGCCCCAACGCACGTCGGGTACTCACCATAATGTCGGTCATTCTCGGGCTTTTGTTGGCCGGTGTCGCGTGGCTCACCTATGTCACCCACGCCACCCCCTATGTCGAGGGGTATCCGTCGATGCTTTCCGAGGTCGGCCGTGCGGTATTCGGCAACGGCCTGATCGGCAACATCTTGTACCTGCTTCTCCAGACGGCCAGCGCGGCCATCCTGTTCAACGGCGCGAATACCAGCTTCAACGGTTTCCCGGCGCTGACGAGTTTCGTTGCGGAGGACCGCTTTCTGCCGCGGCCGCTGATGAAACGCGGCCATCGGCTGGTGTTCTCCAACGGCATCATCACGCTCACCGCGCTGGCGCTGGCACTGCTGCTGGTGACCGGCGGTTCGGTCAATGCGCTGGTGCCGCTTTTCGCGATGGGCGTGTTCAGTGCATTCGCGATGGCCGGTTGCGGCATGACCAAACACCATCTCACCCACCGCGGACCCGGCTGGCGGTACAAGCTGGCGATCAACCTGTCCGCGGGCATCTTGTCGACGGTCGTGGTGGGTATTTTCGCCGTAGCGAAGTTCAACGAGGGAGCCTGGCTGGTAGTCGTCATTTTCCCGGTGCTGGTGTTCGCTCTGATGCGGCTCAACCGGCAATACCGCGACGAGGCCTCCGCACTCGAGATGTCGCGCACCGAACCTCCCGAGTTCGCCCGGCATGCACGACATCGGGTGTTCATCTTCGTCGATTCGGTCGACCTCGCCGAGATCGAGGCACTGCGCTACGGGAAAGGGCTGCGTGCCGACCAGTTGGTCGCCGTCCACTTCGTGATAGACGCCGCGCACGCCGCGCGGTTGCAAAAGCGTTGGGGGCGCTACGATCACGACACCCCATTGCGGGTGATCGATTGTCCCGACCGACAGCTCGGCCGGGCCGCACACGAGCTGGTGAGGCAGGAGTTGAACCGCCATCCGAGCTCCAAGGTGACGGTGCTGCTGCCGCGCAGAACATATTCGCCGCTGCTGGGCCGGCTGCTTCACGACCGCACCGCGGACAAGATGGCCAAGGTCATCAGCCGGATCGAGGGCGCGAGCGCGCAAATTGTGCCCTACGACATCAAGTCCCGGATAGCTCAGATCCCGCGGGACCAGCGCAGCGCGACGGTCGCATCCCCGAACGGTGACCGGCCCGCATCGATGGTCCATCCCGCACGCCGTCATGTGGTTGACAAAAGCCTGGGAAGTGATGCGCCGTGACAACATCGGTTGGCGGGCAGAAGATAACGCCGTCCGCTTCAGACGTATGTAAGCGGATCGCTCTGGGCCGACCGCTGATCAGCGAGCAGCTGGCATCGGAAAGGCTGTCGAATCCCGTTGCGCTCGGTGCGATTTCACCGGACGCGATCTCGTCGACCGCTTACGGCCCCGAGCAGGTCATGATCGCCTTGCTGCCGCGCGTCGGGATGGCCGCATTCGCCTTGTTGCTTCCTGTCATCGGGGTCGTCCTGCTGATACTTGCACTGGTCACCGCGTCGTATCGGCAGGTCGTCATGGCCTATACCCAGGCCGGCGGCTCTTATGTGGTCGCCCGGGAGAACTTCGGGCTGAAAGTGGCGCAGGTCGCGGCCGCGGCACTGTTGATCGACTATGTGGTCACCGTCGCCGTGCAGACTGCCGCCGGAACGGTGGCGGTGGTGTCGGCACTCCCCCCGCTTCGTCCCTACAGTCTGGAAATAGCCGTGGCCTCGGTGGTGCTCATCGGTTATGCGAACCTGCGTGGATTGCGGCAGTCGGGGCGGACATTCGCGATCACGACGTACTCCTTCGTGGGCATGATCACGCTGACCATTGCGACCGGCGTTGTTCGTGAAATCTTCTGGGGCTTACCCAAATACGATCCAGCGCACATTGCCGGAGCGGTGCCCATCCATCAGGGTGGTGCGCTGGTGATGGGCGCCACGGCTTTCGCGTTGCTGCGCGGGTTCGCCAACGGTGGTTCATCGCTGACCGGGGTCGAAGCGATTTCCAACACCGTCAACGTCTTTCGCGAGCCGCAAGGCCCCAATGCGCGTCGCGTCCTCACGGTGATGGCCTGCATCCTCGGGTTCCTGCTGGTGGGTGTCGCCTACTTGGCCTACGTCACCCGCGCCACTCCGTATGTCGCGGAATATCCGTCGATGTTGTCCGAAATCGCCCGGGCGGTGTTCGGCAACGGGGTGATCGGCAACGTCCTGTACTTTCTTGTCCAGGCGTCAAGCGCGGCGATTCTGTTCGCCGGCGCCAATACCGGCTTCGGCGGTTTCCCCGCGCTGGCCAGTTTCGTTGCCACGGACCGATTTCTGCCACGGCCACTGACCAAGCGCGGTCACCGATTGGTGTTCTCCAACGGCATCATCGCACTGGCTGTGCTCGCGGTGGCACTGCTGCTGGTGACCGGCGGCTCGGTCCACGAACTGGTGCCGCTGTTCGCGATCGGTGTGTTCACCGGCTTCGCGATGGCCGGATACGGCATGACCAAACATCATTTCGTGCATCGCGGCCGGGGCTGGCGATACAAGGCGGGGATCAACCTGGCCACCGGGATCATGTCGACGCTCGTGGTGGGGATCTTCATCGTGGCCAGGTTCACTCAGGGTGCCTGGCTGGTGGGCGTGGTGTTCCCCGTGCTGGTATTCGCTTTGATGCGGCTCAACCGGCAGTACCGCGCAGAGGCATCCGTACTCGAGGCGTCTCGCCCCGATGATCCTGAATTGGTCAGGCATGCGCGACTTCGGGTTTTCGTCTTTGTGGATTCGGTCGATCTTGCCGAGATCGAGGCGCTGCGCTACGCGAAGGGACTACAGGCCGACTACTTGATCGCGGTGCACTTCGTGGTGGACGCGGATCACGCCGCGGAACTGCGGGACCGCTGGGAGCACTTCGATCACGACATCCGGCTGCGGGTGGTCGACTGCCCGGATCGTCACCTCAGCCGTGCCGCACAGGAGCTGGTCCTCAAGGAATTGACGGATCATCCGGGCTCCAAAATCACGGTGCTGTTGCCGCGCCGAACATATTCGCCGTTGCTGGGCCGGCTACTTCACGACCGCACCGCGGACAAGATGGCCCGGGCGGTCAGCCGGGTTACCGGCGCGACCGCGATAATCGTGCCGTACGACGTCACGTCCCGCAGAGCACCGATGGCTCCCGAGGGCTTCGGGGACACGGCCGCACCGCAATTCGGCGGTATGGAGCCGCGGCTGTTGCCCGTCGAGGAACGCTGACGATTTCCAATGCACGGTCAGGCCTACCCTGGAAGCTGATTGGCGCTGATACGTCCGAACGCGGCGCTGCGGTCGTTACAGCCGGCCGAGCGGCGGGTCACCACTAAATCACTAATCAAGCCCAGGCGAAATAGCGTAGCGAAAGGTACCCGGCGCACAGCACCAGCGAGACGGCGCTGACCACCACACCCTTGCGGGTGAACTCCCAAAAGGAGATGGGACTGCCGGCGCGCTGGGCGATTCCGATGACGACGACGTTCGCGCTTGCTCCGACGGCGGTTAGGTTGCCGCCGAGGTCGGTGCCCAAGGCCAAGGCCCACCACAGCACCGCGGAGTTGAGATGTGGATGAACGGATGACATCAGCTCGGCGACGATCGGTGTCATCGTCGCGGCATACGGCACGTTGTTGACGAAGCCGCTTGCGACGAAGGACACCACCAGGACCAGCATCGTCGTCACCAACGCATTGCCACCGGTCGCTTGGCCCGCCAACTTGGCCAACTGCCCGATAACCCCGGTTCTCACCAGCGCACCGACCATGACGAAAAGCCCGGAGAAGAACAGCAGCGTCTCCCATTCCACGCTCTGCAGATAGAATTCCCTTGTCAGACCGGAGATTACGATGAGGACACCGGCGCCCACCATCGCCACCAGCGATGGTTCCATGTGAATTGCCTTATGCGCGACGAACCCGGCGAACACCGCCACCAGCACAGCCCCGCATTTGATCAGCAACTGTTGATCATGGATCGCTTCGCGTTCGTCCAATGCCATCACATCGGCGACCCGTTCGCCGTCGACCGTGAATGCGCCCGGGAACAAGCGCGGGAGCAGCGCGGCGAGGACGACCATCAGGATGACGACGATCGGTGCCAAGTGAATCAGGAAGTCGTTGAAGCTCACGCCGCCGCGGTCCGCAATGATGATGTTGGGCGGATCGCCGACCAACGTGGCGGTGCCACCGATGTTAGCCGAAAACGCCTCGGCCATAAGGAATGGCGCCGGGCTGATCTGGAGACGGTCGCACACCAGCAGGGTAACCGGAGCGATCAACAGCACCGTAGTGACGTTGTCCAGCAGGGCCGATGCAACAGCGGTGACGCCCATCAGCAAGATCATGATGCGCAGCGGTGAGCCGTTGGCGCGCTTGGCCGCCCAGATCGCCACGTATTCGAACACGCCGGTTTGGCGTACCACGCTGACAATGATCATCATGCCCAGCAGCAAAAAGATGACGTCCCAATCGATCCCGGTCGCCCGCGAGAAGAACACCTCGTCGGAGTTGATCACCGGCAAGATGACGACGAAGACCGCGCCGCCGAGCGCTACCAGTGTCTTGTTGACGCGGTCGCTGGCGATCAACGCGTAGGCGATGACGAAGATCGCGGTTGCGATAACCGCATAGAGGTTCACGTGCGGGCGATCAAGACTTGAGCACCGCGGCCAGCAGGCGTGATGCGGTGATCACACCCAGCAATTTGCCACCCTTGGTGACCGGGACCAACGGACTTCGCAGCCGCGCCATTACCGCGGCTACCTCGATGATGGTGTCGTCGAAGTTGGCCGGCGGCACGTCGGAAAGGTGCGCGGGCAGCATGTCGCCGACCGTCTTGCCCTCCAACCTCTCTGCGACGTGGTCGGCCATCGATTCCTCGAGTACGCCCGACAACAGCGGGTCGTCCTGCACGTAACCCGGCACGATAAAACGGACCACTTGCGACGCCGGCAGCACCGCGTACGGGCTGCCGGATGCGTCAACAACCAAAACGCCGGGTAGGCGTTGCTCAGCGAGCATGCGCACCGCCTCGAGTGCGGCGGAGTCGGTGGTCAAAACCGGGAAGTCCTCGGCCATGTCCTGGGCACGCATACGGCGAACGGTACTACCGCGGCAAGGCGCACGCAGCGCGGCTGCTAACTGTCGGCCCGACCGTTAAGGCCGCACCGCGACCCGTAAAGAAAGCGTTAATGACCGCTGCCCTGGATACCGAACGGGCTTAGCGTCATTGCAGCCCTCATCCCCGAGGGCCCAGTGGGTGCTGCGCGGCCGACCGAGCATGACTCGGGGCGGGTAGTGAAACGGAGATGGTGTGTCTGTAGTGGTCTATCTGCTGCTGACGGTGGCGGTCTTCGCCGTGCTCGGCATGGTGCTCAAGCTAGTCGAGGGGCTGTGAACCTCGCCAACGCCATCGGCCTTGCACTGGCCGTCATCATCGCGCTGTTACTGGTTGCGGCCCTGCTCTTTCCGGAACGTTTCTGATGAGCACCACCACAGCCGGGCTGCTGTTCCTTGCGCTTCTGGTGCTGGCGCTGGTGCTCGTCCATGTGCCGCTGGGCGACTACATGTTCCGGGTCTACAGCGCGGAAAAGCATTGGCGCGTCGAACGATTCATCTACCGTCTGATCGGCGCCAACCCGCGCTCCGAGCAGTCCTGGCCAGGGTATGCACGCAGCGTCCTCGCGTTCTCCGCTGTCAGCATCGTGTTCCTGTTCGCCCTGCAGCTAATCCAGGGCAAGCTGCCGCTGCACCTGCACGATCCGGCGACCCCGATGACTCCGGCGCTGGCCTGGAACACCGCGGTCAGCTTCGTCACCAACACGAATTGGCAGGCCTACTCCGGCGAGTCGACCCAGGGACATCTGGTGCAGATGGCCGGTTTGGCGGTGCAGAACTTCGTGTCCGCGGCGGTCGGGATGGCGGTCGCGGTCGCATTCGTCCGCGGATTCGTCCGCACCCGCACCGGTGAACTCGGCAACTTCTGGGTGGACCTGGTCCGCGGCACGCTGCGCATACTGCTTCCGATCGCCATCCTCGGCGCGGTGGTGCTGGTCGCAGGCGGCGTCATCCAGAATTTCCACCTGCACGACCAAGTGGTCACCACGCTGGCCGGCTCACAGCAGACCATTCCCGGCGGCCCGGTCGCGAGCCAGGAAGCGATCAAGCTGCTGGGCACCAACGGCGGCGGCTTCTACAACGCCACCTCCGCGCACCCGTTCGAGAACCCGACCACGTGGACCAACTGGGTGGAGATCTTCCTGCTGGTGGTAATCAGCTTTTCGCTGCCGCGCACCTTCGGCCGCATGGTCGGCAACACAAAGCAGGGCTATGCGATAGCCGCGGTGATGGGGGTAATCGCCGCCATCAGCGTCACCGTGACGATGCTGGTTCAGTTGCAGCACCACGGAACCGTGCCCACCGCGGCGGGCGCCGCGTCGGAGGGTGTCGAGCAGCGGTTCGGCGTCGCCGACTCCGCGATCTTCGCCGACGCCACGACGTTGACGTCAACCGGCGCCGTCGATTCCGCGCACGACTCCTACACCAGCCTCGGCGGCATGATGACGATGTTCAACATGCAGCTCGGGGAGGTCGCACCCGGCGGCACCGGATCGGGCCTCTACGGCATCCTCGTCCTCGCCGTGATCACCGTGTTCGTGGCGGGGCTGATGGTCGGCCGCACCCCCGAATACCTCGGCAAGAAGGTCACCCCGCGTGAGATCAAGTTCGCGGCAAGCTACTTCTTGGTGACCCCGCTGATCGTGCTGCTCGGCACCGCGGTCGCGATGGCGCTACCGCCGGAGCGCGCAGGGATGGCCAACACCGGACCACACGGCCTGTCCGAGGTGTTGTATGCATTCACCTCGGCGGCCAACAACAACGGCTCCGCCTTCGCCGGGCTTTCGGCCAATACGACCTGGTATAACACGGCTTTGGGACTGGCCATGGCCTTCGGCAGGTTCCTGCCGATGATCCTGCTGCTTGCGCTGGCCGGCTCACTGGCCCGGCAGGGTATGACGCCGGAATCGGCCGGCACGCTGCCCACCCACAAGCCTCAATTCGTCGGCCTGGTGGTGGGAGTGACCCTCATTCTGGTTGCCCTCACCTTCCTGCCTGCGCTGGCGCTGGGGCCGCTCGCCGAAGGGATCCACTGAAATGGTCTCGCCTGCAATGGATTTCGCCAGGACACCGCATGCAGCGGCGGAGCGGGTCCAGGGCGGCCTGCTCGACCCCAAGATGGTGGGCAAGTCGCTGCCCGGGGCGCTGAAAAAACTCGATCCCCGCACGCTGTGGCGCAACCCGGTGATGTTCATCGTCGAAATCGGGGCCGCGTGGTCCACCGTGCTCGCGATCGGCGATCCGAGTTGGTTCGGCTGGCTGATCGTGTTCTGGCTGTGGCTCACGGTGCTCTTCGCGAATCTGGCCGAGGCCGTCGCCGAGGGGCGCGGCAAGGCCCAGGCCGACGCCTTGCGCAAGTCGAAAGCCGACACCGTCGCGCGGCGCCTTCGGGATTGGACCCCGGGCTCGCCCGGCGTCGAGGAGAAGGTGCCGGCACCTCTGCTGCAACAAGGCGACATCGTGGTGGTCGAGGCCGGCCAGACCATCCCCGGCGACGGTGACGTCGTGGAAGGCATTGCGTCCGTGGACGAATCGGCCATCACCGGTGAGTCGGCGCCGGTGATCCGGGAGTCCGGCGGCGACCGCTCTGCAGTGACCGGCGGCACCACCGTCCTCTCGGATCGCATCGTCGTCAGGATCACGCAAAAGCCCGGCCAAAGCTTCGTGGACCGGATGATCGCACTGGTCGAGGGCGCCAACCGGCAGAAGACACCGAACGAACTCGCGCTGAACATCCTGCTGGCGGCGCTGACGATCATCTTCGTGTTCGCGGTGGCCACACTGCAGCCGCTGGCGATCTACTCCAAGGCAGGCAACCCCGGTGTGCCCGACACCCAGGCGCTGGACACCAACGGGGTCACCGGCATCGTGCTGGTGGCGTTGCTGGTCTGCCTGATCCCCACCACCATCGGCGCGCTGCTGTCGGCTATCGGGATCGCCGGCATGGACCGGCTTGTGCAGCGCAACGTATTAGCCATGTCCGGGCGTGCGGTCGAGGCCGCCGGCGACGTCAACACCCTGCTGCTGGACAAGACCGGAACGATCACGCTCGGCAATCGCGAAGCGGCAGAGTTCATTCCGGTCAGCGGAGTGAGCGAGCGGGAGCTTGCGGACGCCGCTCAGCTGTCCAGCCTCGCCGACGAAACACCCGAGGGCCGCTCCGTCGTCGTCTACGCCAAAGAGGCTTACGGATTGCGCGCGCGGACGCCCGGCGAACTGGCCAACGCGTCCTGGGTGGAGTTCACTGCGGTGACCCGGATGTCCGGGGTGGACATCGCGGGACGGCAACTGCGCAAGGGCGCGGCGAACTCCGTCGCGGAGTGGATCCGGCTCAACGGCGGGACGCCTCCGGCCATCCTCGGCGAGATCGTCGACGGCATCGCCGCAGCCGGCGGCACCCCGTTGGTGGTGGGCCAGGTATCCAACGGCGCCGCCGGCACGAAAGCCCAAGTGCTGGGCGTCATCTACCTCAAGGACGTGGTCAAGCACGGCATGCGTGAGCGCTTCGACGCGATGCGCCGGATGGGCATCCGCACGGTGATGATCACCGGCGATAACCCGTTGACCGCCAAGGCGATTGCCGAGGAAGCCGGCGTCGACGACTTCCTGGCCGAGGCCACTCCCGAAGACAAGATGGTGCTGATCAAACGCGAGCAGGAAGGCGGCCGGCTGGTCGCGATGACCGGAGACGGCACCAACGACGCGCCGGCGCTGGCCCAGGCCGACGTCGGGGTGGCGATGAACACCGGAACCACCGCGGCCAAGGAAGCCGGCAACATGGTGGATCTGGACTCCGATCCCACCAAGCTCATCGAGATCGTCGAGATCGGCAAGCAACTGTTGATCACCCGCGGCGCGCTCACGACATTCTCGATCGCCAACGACATCGCCAAGTATTTCGCGATCATCCCGGCGATGTTCGTCGCGATCTTCCCGGGGCTGGACCTGGTCAACGTGATGCGGTTGCACAGCCCCGAGTCGGCGATCCTGTCGGCGGTCATCTTCAACGCGATCATCATCGCCGCGCTGATTCCGTTGGCGCTGCGCGGTGTTCGCTACACGCCGAGCAGCGCCGCGAAGTTGCTCAGCCGCAACCTCTACGTCTACGGGCTGGGCGGGATCGTCAGCCCGTTCATCGGGATCAAACTCATCGACCTGATCGTTCAACTGCTCCCGGGGATGGGCTGACATGAGTCGTGCCGGCGACGATGCAGTGGGGGCACCCCCAGCCGCGCAGCGGCGAGGGGGACGAAGCGATGGGGAGGAGCGGCACAGATGACCTTCGCGAATTTGGTTCGCCAGCACTGGGCCGCGTTGCGGGCGCTGCTCGTCTTCACCGTGCTCCTCGGCGCCGGTTACCCGCTGCTCATCTGGGCGGTGGCGCAACTGCCCGGCCTGCACGACAAGGCGCAAGGGTCGATCGTTCGGGTCGACGGCAAACCGGTCGGCAGCAGCCTGATCGGCCAGTTGTTCACCGACGCCGCCGGCCGTCCGCTGCCGCAATACCTCCAGAGCAGACCGTCGGCGGCCGGCGACGGTTATGACCCCCCGGCCAGCGGCGCCGGCAACCTCGGGCCGGAAAGCATCGTCGACGATCCGGACAAACCCAGCCTGCTCACCCAGGTGTGTTCGCGCAGCAAGGCCGTCGGGGAGCGCGAGGGTGTGGACGGGTCGCGCCCGTTCTGCACCGCGGGCGGCGTCGGCGCCGTGCTGTCGGTGATCGGTCCCCGCGACGCACGCGGCAACGTCGTCCACCCCACGCGGGTTGTCAGCGTCAACGAGCCATGCTCGAGCACGGCCCAGACCTTCCTGACCAGCTACGACGGGGTTCGGGTGGAGTGCGCGCGGTCCGGCGAGGACTACTCGTTCGGCCAGCTAGTGCCGATCCGCGGGGCCGCACCGGGTAGCCCGCGGGTGCCGCCCGACGCCGTCACCGCAAGCGGCAGCGGGCTGGACCCCGACATCTCCGAGGCCTACGCCGACATCCAGGTGGCCCGGATCGCCCATGCGCGCCACGTCAGTGCCGATGCGGTCCGAGAGGTCGTGCGGGCGAACTGCCGTGGCCGCGACCTCGGGTTCTTCGGTGAACCTCGCGTCAACGTGCTGGCTGTCAACCTGCAACTCGACCACAAGTATCCGGTCATCCGATGACAACTCTGGTGGATGATGATCACGTGAGTGTCGTCGACCACCGGCGCAAACGCGGAGAACTGCGTATCTACCTCGGCGCGGCACCCGGCGTCGGCAAGACGTACGCGATGCTGTCCGAGGCGCACCGCCGACTGGAACGCGGCACCGACCTGGTGGCGGCCGTGGTCGAGACGCACGGGCGCCGCAAAGTCGCTGAGCTCCTTGAAGGTATCGAGACCATTCCGCGCCGAACCATCGAATATCGCGGCAGCCGTTTCACCGAGCTCGACGTCCCGGCCGTGCTCGCCCGCAACCCGCAGGTGGTATTGGTCGACGAGCTCGCGCACACCAACGTCCCCGGCAGCAAGAACCAGAAACGCTGGCAGGACGTCGAAGAGCTGCTAGACGCCGGTATCACCGTGATTTCCACGGTGAACATCCAGCATCTGGAAAGCCTCAACGACGTCGTGGCGCAGATCACCGGGATCGTGCAGCAGGAAACGGTTCCGGATTCCGTCGTTCGGCAAGCCGCTCAGATCGAACTCATCGACATCACCCCGGAGGCGTTGCGACGCAGGCTTTCCCACGGCAATGTCTACGCGCCGGAGAAGATCGACGCGGCCTTGTCCAACTACTTCCGCAGCGGAAACCTCACCGCGCTAAGGGAACTCGCGCTGCTGTGGCTGGCCGACCAAGTCGACGCCGCACTGGCGAAATACCGCGCGGAAAAAAGGATCACCGATACGTGGGAGGCGCGCGAGCGAGTCGTCGTCGCCGTCACCGGCGGACCGGAATCGGAAACGTTGGTGCGACGGGCATCCCGGATCGCGACGAAGTCCAGCGCCGAATTGATGGTGGTGCACGTGTTGCGCGGCGACGGGCTGTCCGGGGCGTCTGCACCACGCATTGGCAAGGTTCGTGAACTCGCGACCAGCCTTGACGCCTCCATGCACATCGTGGTCGGCGACGATGTCGCCACGGCGCTGCTCGATTTCGCCCGCGAAATCAACGCCACCCAGCTGGTGATAGGGACCTCTCGGCGATCACGATGGGCACGCATCGTGGACGAGGGCATCGGCGCGCGGATCGTGCAGCGGTCCGGCAAGATCGACGTGCACATCGTCACCCATGGTGAATCGAACCGGGGATACCGGCGAAACCCGATCTCCCCCCGGCAGCGACGCGTCGGATCATGGCTGGCGGCGATCGTGGTCCCGTCGGCGATCTGCGCGATCACGCTGGCCTGGCTGGACGGGGTCCTCAACACCAGCGGGGAAAGCGCGATGTTCTTCGTCGGCGTGCTGGCCGTCGCGATGCTGGGAGGCGTTGCCCCGGCGGCGCTTTCGGCGGTGCTGTCCGGACTGCTGTTGAACTACTACCTGACCGCGCCACGGCACAGCTTCACCATCGCCGAACCCGACGCGGCCGTCACGGAACTGGTGCTGCTGGTGGTCGCGGTGGCGGTCGCGGTTCTGGTCGACAGTGCCGCCAAACGAGCCCGAGAAGCCGGCCGCGCATCCCAGGAGGCAGAGCTGCTGACGCTGTTCGCGGGCTCGGTCCTGCGCGGCGCGGACCTCGAGACACTTCTCGAACGGGTGCGAGAAACTTACTCACAGCGTGCAGTCAGCATTCTGCGCGAACAAAGCGAGGACGGTCAGCTCCGGTCGAGCATTGTCGCCTCGGTAGGCAAAGACCCTTGCACCACAGTCGATTCGGCGGACACCGCAATCGAGGTCGGCGACGACGAGTTCTGGATGCTGATGACGGGCCGCAAGCTGGCCGCCCGCGACCGCCGGGTGCTCTCCGCCGTGGCCAAGCAGGCCGCCGGGCTGATCCGCCAACGCGAGCTCGCCGAAGACGCCAGCCGGGCGGAGGCCATTGGGCGCGCCGACGAGTTGCGCCGGTCCTTGTTGTCCGCGGTCAGCCATGACCTGCGCACTCCGCTGGCGGCGGCCAAAGTGGCGGTGTCAAGCCTGCGCGCCGAGGACATCGACTTTTCTCCCGAGGACACCGCCGAATTGCTGGCCACCATCGAGGAGTCGATCGACCATCTCACCGCCTTGGTCGGCAACCTTCTCGACTCGTCACGTCTGGCGGCCGGAGTGGTTCGGCCCGAGTTGCGGCGGGTGTACCTGGAGGAGACCGTGCAGCGCGCTCTGGTCAGCATCGGGAAGGGCGCGACCGGGTTTTTCCGGTCCGCGCTCGACCGCGTCAAGGTCGACGTCGGCGGCACGGTGGTGATGGCCGACGCCGGATTACTCGAGCGTGTGCTGGCCAACCTCATCGACAACGCGTTGCGCTACGCGCCCAACTGCGTGATACGAGTCAATGCCGGACAAGTCGGTGATCGGGTACTGATCAACGTCATCGACGAAGGGCCCGGAATCCCGCATGGCAGTGCGGAACAACTCTTCGAAGCCTTTCAGCGGCTGGGCGATCACGACAACACCAGCGGGGTGGGCCTGGGACTGTCGGTGGCGCGGGGTTTCGTCGAGGCGATGGGCGGCACCATCCAGGCCACCGACACGCCCGGCGGCGGGCTCACCGTCGTCGTGGACTTGGCGGCGCCGGAGGGCAACAAATGACTCGGGTACTGGTCATCGACGACGAGCCGCACATCCTGCGGGCGCTGCGCATCAACCTGTCGGTGCGCGGCTATGAGGTCACCACCGCAGCCACCGGTGCCGGTGCGCTGCGCGCTGCCGCCGAACATCGTCCGGACGTGGTGATTCTCGACCTGGGCCTGCCAGACATTTCCGGCATCGAGGTGTTGGCCGGGCTGCGCGGCTGGCTCAACGCGCCGGTGATCGTCCTGTCGGCCCGAACCGATTCGTCGGACAAGGTGGAGGCGCTGGACGCCGGCGCCGACGACTATGTCACAAAGCCGTTCGGCATGGATGAGTTCCTGGCCCGGTTGCGGGCCGCGGTGCGGCGCAATACCGCATCCGAGGCCGGCGAGCCTGTCATCGAAACACCGTCGTTCACAGTCGATTTGGCGGCCAAGAAGGTCACCAAGAACGGCAGCGAAGTCCACCTGACGCCGACCGAATGGGGCATGCTCGAGGTGCTCGTCCGCAACCGCGGCAAACTGGTCGGCCGTGAGGAACTGCTCAAAGAGGTGTGGGGGCCGGCATACGCTACCGAAACCCATTATCTGCGGGTCTATTTGGCGCAGCTGCGCCGCAAACTCGAAGACGACCCGTCGCGGCCCCGGCATTTGCTGACCGAGGCCGGCATGGGTTATCGCTTCGAGGCATAACCGCGACGGACCCGGCGACGGACATTCCCGTCGCGCAAACCGGGCACGTTTTCGCTGCTCGCTTTATAGTTACGGGAACATCAGCGTCGGCAAAGGTAGGCGATTATGCCGGACGACATCACGCCACAGCGGAACGGCCGAACCAAAGGCACTCATGCGCACCGACGCATTTCGATGACGCAATCGCGTTTGTGCTTTCCCGAGTAACGGAGGAAAGCATGCGGGACCACATCATTGTCAGTGGGGACGACGCGCTCGCCACCACAATTGTCGAGGAGCTGAAAAGCGCCGGCGCGACCATTGTCAGGCTCGCCGGCGTCAACGTCGCCAACACCGAGACAAATCTCGCCAACGCCGGGGTGGCACGAGCCGCCGCCGTTGTCTGCGCCGGAGACGACGACGCGGCGAATCTCGAAATTGCGCTGTTGGCGCGGAAAGCCAACCCGGAGGCACGGGTCGTCACGCGGATGACCAATGACGTGCTGCGCGAAGCGGTGGCCACCGACAACGGGCCCGGCGCAATCCTGTCCGTCGCCGACCTTGCCGCGCCGGCGATCGTCGAGGCGTGTCTGGCCCAGACCACGCATCCGTTCGAAGCGGCCGGCATTGAATTCGTGGTCGCGGGCACCGAGGCTTCGCGTGACGCAACGCTGCGCGAGCTTTACGACGACTTGGCCCCGGTGGCCGTGATTCGCGGCGAAAACTCCGCCAATTCTGACGAGGTGGTGGTCTGCCCCGGCCGCGATCTGCGGGTGCATGCCGGCGACTGGACAGCGATGGTCGGCACCGCCGAGGGGGTGGCTGCTCGCGGCGTCAAGGTTCCGCGACCGACCGGAACTCGTGCCAGCCGGCCTTTGCTGCGGCGGGGGCTGGACGCTGTGCGGATCCTGCGCGACGAGCTCAACCCGCTTTTCTATCCCACGATGGTCGCCGTTTTGGTGCTGCTGGTCAGCTCCACGGTGTTGTTGCGCTATACCTACCAAAGCCCGGGGATGAATTGGGTCGACGCGTTGTATTTCAGCACCGAGACCATCACGACCACGGGTTACGGCGACTACAGCTTCCTGCAACAGCCCGTCTGGCTGCGGCTGTTCGCCGCGATGATGATGTTCGCGGGAGTGACCACCACCGCGCTGCTGGTCGCGTTCATCGCCGATCTGCTGCTGTCGCGGCGCTTCGTGCGGTCAGCCGGACGCCGCCGGGTGCGTCATCTGCGTAACCACATCATCGTCGTGGGACTGAGCGCGCTGGGCAGCCGTGTCGTGAGTGACTTGACCGCCGCCGGATGCGACGTCGCAGTCATCGAACGCGACGACAACAACCCCTTCCTGGAGTCGGTGGCCGACCTCGACGTGCCGGTGATCTTCGGGGATGCGACACTGCGCCAGACCCTGGAATCGGCACGCGTGGACACTGCCCGTGCGGTGGCCGTGCTGACCCGCAATGACATGGTCAACATTGAAACCGGGATCGTGCTGCGGGAGATGCTGGGCCCCCGGCTCATGCCCGAGGTCAACCGCTGGCTCGAGGTCCCGATTGTGCTGCGCGTCTACGACCGTGCGCTCGGCGTGGCAGTGGCGCAGCGGTTCGATTTCCGCAACGTCCGTTCGACGGTCGACCTAGCGGCACCGTGGTTTATCGGCGCGGCGATGGGCTTGCAGGTGCTCGGCACGTTTTCGGTCAGGCAGAGCTCCTTCATGGTCGGCGGAATGCACGTCGCGGCGGGCAGTGAGCTCGACGGTCTGCAGATGTTCGAAATGTCCACCCAAACCCGCGTCATCGCGATCACCCGGCCGGACGAGTCCGTCACTCTGCACCCGCGCCGCGATGCGCGGCTTCGGGCCGGCGACACGGTGTACCTTGTGGGCCCCTACCGCGAATTGCTGGCCACCTTGCGCAAAGGCCAGCCGCCCCCACCGCCCGCCGCAGGCACGGGTGCCGGCGAGAATCGCCCCCGCAAGGACGAGGAACTCGAAACCAGCCGCCGGTAAATGGCTTGCCTGCCGACCCCCTGAGACGTTCCTGTTGATCAGGAAAATGTCGCGTTAAAAAACCGTTACGATCGCGTGGAGCCTTATTCACCCACCGATAATGGATCGAGGAAAGGCAGCCCGTTGTTATTGTTGGTGACCATTCACCGGCAGCTCTCGACAATCAACGCTAATTAGTTGGTGCGCAATGGATTTCGCAATGTTGCCGCCGGAGATCAATTCCGGCCGGATGTATGCCGGCCCCGGGCCGAAATCGCTGCAGGCCGCTGCGACGGCCTGGAATGCGCTGGCCGCCGAGTTGTCTTCGGCGGCCAGTTCATATCGATCCGTGATATCGGCATTGACCGCCGGCCCATGGTCTGGACCTTCGTCGGCTGCGATGGCAGCCGCAGCCGCCCCGTACGTGACCTGGTTGCAGACCACCGCCGCGCAGGCCGAGGAGACGGCCGTACAAGCCAAGGCGGCGGTCGCCGCCTACCAGGAGGCGTATGTATCGACGGTGCCGCCGCAACTGATCGCGGCAAACCGCAGCCGGCTGATGACGCTGGTGGCGAAGAACGTGTTCGGGCAGTACACCGCGGCGATCGCGGCCACCGAGGCCCAGTACGCCGAGATGTGGGCGCAGGACGCCGCGGCGATGTACGGGTACGCGGGTTCGTCGGCGTCCGCGACAGCGCTGACGCCCTTCACCGATCCACCGCAGACCACCAGCCCCGGCTCGTCGGGGCGCCAAGCCGCCGCCGTCGCTCATGCCGCGGGCACGTCGGCCGGCAACGTACAAAGCACCGTTTCGTCGGTGCCGCAAGCGTTTTCCGCAGTGCCCGGCACGCTGCAAAGCCTAGCCGCGCCGGCGGCCGCCCCTGCGGACCCGCTGGGCACGCTGAGCGACCTGATCAGTATCTTTCTCGACGCACCGGCCGCACTCGCCACCTTCTTTGCTGACATACCGCTCGGCACGGTGGGCGTCGTGTCCCTTCCCTTGAGCATCATCGGCGCGGGGACCGGTTTACACACCGACGAGATCGTCAGCGGCTGGGCCGGACAAGAGCCCTGGCCGGGAACCGGGGAGAGGCCTCCCACCGAATTCAAAGGCATCATCACCGGCCCCGTCGCGCCTGCGGGAACAGCCCCGGCGGCGGCCGCGTCGGCGGCTCTGGGTGAGGCCAACACCGTTGGGGCGTTGTCTGTACCGCCGACGTGGACCATCGCCACGCCGGCAGTACGCCCCGTGGCGGTGACGTTGCCGGCGCTGCCGGAAGCCGGCGTGGGCGCCATCCCCGCAGCGGCCGCCGCGGAGGTTGGCTCGGGCAGCACGCTCGGTGAGATGGCGCTGGCAGGCATGGCCGGGCGAGCCATGGCCGGCACGCTGGGCACCGGCGGCACCCGCGGCAAGACCAGCGGCACACGCGAGCCGGCTCCCCCCGACGCGGCGGGCTCGGGCGAGGGGTCGGTGATCGACGCCGATGCATCGGAGAGCAAGCCCCGGACCGTGGTGACGGGCGTCGCGGCCGAGCTACGCGAATTCGCCAAACTTCGCGACGAGGGAATTCTGACCGACGAGGAATACACCGAACAGAAAAACCGTCTGCTCGGGCGCTGAAATTTCAGACCACATTTCGACGCGGCCGCCGGTTCTTTCCAAACGAGGCAGGAATGGATTTCGGGATTTATCCGCCGGAGATCAACTCCGGCCGGATGTATGCTGGTCCGGGAGCCGGGCCGATGCTGGCCGCTGCACGTGCCTGGGATGTACTCGCCGAAGAGCTGTACACCGCCGCCGCGTCGTATCAATCGGTCGTGGCAGGGCTGACCGCCGGGCCGTGGTCGGGTCCGTCCTCGGCGTCGATGGCGGCGGCGGCCGCTTCCTATGTGACATGGCTGGGCGCCACCGCCGCACAGGCTGAGCAGACCGCGGCCCAAGCAAACGCCGCAGTTGCCGCCTACGAGGCGGCGTTCGCAATGACGGTGCCGCCGCCGGTGATCGCCGCCAACCGCACCCTGCTGATGACGCTGGTGGCGACGAACTTCTTCGGGCAGAACACGCCGGCGATCGCGGCCACCGAGGCCCAATATGCCGAAATGTGGGCCCAGGACGCCGCGGCAATGTACGGCTATGCGGGTTCGTCGGCATCGGCAAGTGCGCTGACACCGTTTCGCCCGCCCCGCCAGAACACCGACCCGGGCGGGGCGGCCGCCCAAGCCGTCGCAGTCGGCCGGGCTGCCGGCACTCATGCCGGTAACGTGCAGAGCACGGTATCGACTGTGCCGCAAGTGTTCTCCGCCGCACCGGCGGCCGCCGCGGACCCCGCGGACCCGCTGGGGACTTTGAGCGACCTCATCACGGTCTTTCTCACCGGCCCCGCCAACGCGACCTTTTTGTTCGGTGTGCTCCCGCTGGATACCCTGTCGGGGCCCGTGAGCCTTCCCATCGACTATGTCGGTACCGTGGCCGGTCTGCACACCGACGACGACGTCAGCGGGTGGGCCGGGGTGGAGCCGTGGCCGGGAACAGCGCAGGTGCCTCCACAAGAGTTCCCGGCGATCATCACCAACCCGGGTCCTATCGCGACGTCCGCGCGGGCCATGTCGGCGAGTTTGGGTCAGGCGAATGCAGTCGGGGCGTTATCCGTGCCGCCGACATGGACTATCGAGGCACCGGCGCTACGTCCGGTCGCGCTGATTTCCCCCTTACCCGAAACCCCTACCGCCGCAGCAGCGATGGCGGACACGGTCAAATTCGGCTCCAGCACCAGCCAGATGGGGCTGGCGGCGATGATGGGGCCGGCCATGGGCAACACGCTGGGCGCCGATACCGGCCGGGAAGGGCGCGGTGACCAAACGACCACCGGTCAACGGGCAACGGCTTGCTCCGCAACGAATGCCGGCAATGGTTCGGCGGGGCAACGAAATTCGCGAACGGTGGTTACCGGGATTGCGGCGCGCATACGCCAGCTCGCCCGGTTGCGCGACGAGGGCAGGCTCAGCGACGAGGAGTTCACCAGACAAAAGGACCGCCTCCTGGGTCGCTGACGACATGGCCGAATCGGCCGATTACGCAGCTAATTCCAAGGTGTCGGCTGTGGCGGTGACCAGGCAGATCGCTGTAGTCTGCGGCGATGCCTGAGACGCTCGCCAGGATGTGTGAAGTGGCCGATGCAGACCTGGCCGGGTAGCCACTTCGCCGGCCGCCACGTGCTGGCCGAATTCAGCGGGGTCGAGCCAGCGCTCGCCGACGATGCCGATCGGCTTCGCGACATCCTGGCCGGTGCCCTCACGAGCTCCGGAGCCACGGTGTGCGGCATGATCGACAAGCGCTTTGAACCTCACGGGGTGACGATATTGGCGCTGCTTGCCGAATCACACGCGTCGATTCACAGCTATCCGGAGTACGGCGCAATGTTCGTCGACGTTTTCACTTGCGGCGATACCGCCGACGCTGAACGTGCGGTGGCATTGCTGGGTCAGGGAGTCGGCGCGTCAAAGACGAACGTCCGCACGGTATTTCGTGGTGCAGGCAAGCAGATGCTCGACCCGATCGCGCCGGGCCTGTCCCACTATTGGCAACTGTCCGACGTCATGTGCGAGCGGCACACCGAGTTCCAGCACGTCATGATCGGCAAGACAGCGCAGGGCATCGGGCTGTTCATCGACGGAGCCTGCCAAAGCACCGAGGTCAGCCAGCTCGTCTATCACGAGGCATTGCTGGTGCCGGCGCTGCTGCTGGCACCCCAGCTCCAACGGGTCCTGGTCATCGGCTCAGGGGAAGGAGTGGTGAGCCAGCTCGCGGTCGCCGCCGGCGCGACCCATGTCGATCACGTCGACATCGATCGCGAGGTGGTGCGGCTGTGCGCGGAGCATCTGCCCTACGGATATACCGTGCCGGAGTTGTCGCGCGCCGAACGCGGACTCGGCCCGATCAAAATGCATTACCGCGACGGGTGGGACTTCGTCGCGGAAACCGTCGAGCCCTACGACATCGTGGTGCTCGACTGTACCGACGAAGGCGCCGAACCGGCTCAGCACAACCGGCTCTACGGCGCCGATTTCCTGCGGCGATGCAAGAGCATCGGCGGCGTCGTCGTGAGCCAGGCGGGCTGCCCCACCATCTGGCGCAACGACGGTTTGAATCGATCGTGGCAGCACTTCACCGAAACGTTCCACAGTGTCGTGTATTTCGGCAGCGACGAGCACGAGTGGGCCTTCTTGTCCGGCATCGCCGGTCCCCTCGCCGACCCGGTCGGCGTCATGAGAAGTCGATTGCCCACACTTCGGTACCGGCCACGTACCATCGATGCACCATCACTCGCGGCGTCCACCGTCCCCCCGCACGCGCTACGCAACCCGGCCCGATAGCGAGAGCGCGATCCCGTCGAGTATGTCGTGCTCGCTGACGACTAACTCCTCGATGCCGGCACGGTCGCGCAGCGCCAACGCCAACTCCTCCACCACGATCGCCCCGGCCCCGATCACGTCGGCGCGGCCCTCGTGCATCGGCCCCAACGCGGCGCGCTGCGCGCGGGTCATCGCGATCAACCCGTCGCATACCTGCAGCAGCCGGTCGATGCCGACACGCGAAAGATGAATGGCCGCAGAGTCATACGTGGTCATCCGATGGGCGAGCGCGGCCAGCGTCGTCATGGTGCCGGCCACGCCGACCCACGTGCGGGCTGACTGCACAGGCACGGCGTGCAGCGCCTCGCCGAGCCGCTCGCGGACCAACTCACGGGCGGCGGCTACCTGGTCGGGGGTTGGCGGGTCGCTGTGCAGGCAGCGTTCGGTCACCCGCACGCAGCCGATGTCCGCCGAATGGCTCGCGGTTACCCGGTCGGTGCCCAGCACGATCTCCGTGGAGCCGCCGCCGAGGTCGACCACCACGAAAGGCGCTCCGGCCGAATTCAATTCGTCCACGGCTCCGCGGAAGGACAGCTCGGCTTCCTCGGCGCCGCTGATCACTTCGGCGCTCACACCCAGCACCTCAGTGGTCATCGCGAAAAAGACGTCGCGGTTGGCGGCGTCGCGGGCAGCCGACGTGGCGACCATCCGCACCCGCTCGGCGCCGTGCTTGGTGCACAGCGCGGCGTAGTCGACGAGCGCGGCGCGGGTCCGTTCCAGCGCGTCGGGCGCGAACCGGCCGGTTGCGTCGACCCCTTGGCCCAGCCGCACGATGCGCATCTCGCGATGCACGTCGCGCAGGTGCGCGCCGACCTGCTCAGCGATCAGCAGCCGAATCGAGTTGGTACCGCAGTCAATTGCCGCAACCCGGGTCATCGCCACTGCTCCGCCACCAGGATCCCGGCCATCGCCGGCTCGTCGGCCAGCACCGCCAGCGCCTCGTCGCCGAGCGGATTCACCCCGCGGCCCTTGGCCAGCGAGTGCGCGATCAGCACGTGCAGGCATTTGACCCGGTCGGGCATGCCGCCGGCGGAAAACGAGGTGCCCAGCGGCTCGATCGCATCACGCTCGGCCAGATACGAATCGTGGGCCCGTCGGTACGCCGCCGCCAGATCGGGGTCGTGGCGCAGCCGCTCGGTCATTTCCCGCATCATTCCCGACGACTCCAGCCGGCTCGCGGCGGCGGTCAGCACCGGATGGGTCAGGTAGTACAACGTCGGAAACGGTGTGCCGTCAGGGAGTTTCGGCGCCGTCTTCACCACACCGGGTTCACCGTTGGGACAGCGGTACGCGATCTCGAGCACTCCCCGCGGTTCGCGGCCGAGCTGGCGCGCCACCGCGTCGAGGTCGGCACGGTCAACCACCGGGCGGCGGGGGGCTCGGCGGCGCGGGCGGCGCCTGCGACGGCGGCCCGTGCGGGGTGTCGGCGATGGTGTGCCACAACGCCGTATACCACGGATCCCCCGACGCGGCGGTCGGGCCTTGCGCGCCCGGCTGCGTGGGCACAGCCGCGGACGGCGGCAGCTGCACCTGATAGGGAACCTCGCCGGGCATGACGAAACCGAGACGCTCGCGGGCTTGCGCCGCAATGTAAGCGGGATCGGCGAGCTTGGCCTTCTGCTGCTCGAGATCCGCGATCTGGCGCCGCAGCGCGGCTTCCGACGCCGCCAGCTGTTTCATCTCGGTGCGCTGCGCGAAATACGTGCGCACCGGCCCGGCGATGGTCAGCGTCAGCACGCAGACGACTGCCGCGAGGATCGCGGCCCGGCGCGCGGTCAGCCCCAGCCGCTGCTCGGAACGCTCCTCGGCTTTTTCCTGGGCGGCCGCAACGATCGGTCGTTCGGCGGGCTCGGGGGCGGCGCGTGACCCGTTGGGGCCCCGACGGCCGGCTGCCGACTTACGTGGACGGCCCTGGCCCGAAGCGCCGGCCTTACCCGGTCGCGGCGCCGGTGAGCGCCGCTTGGGGTCGGGCCGTTTGGCTTCGGGCATAGCGGCCGGCTACTTGGCTTCCAAGCCGTATCGGGGGAATGCCAGGTCGCCGGCGTAGCGGGCGGCGTCGCCGAGCGCTTCCTCGATGCGCAGCAATTGGTTGTACTTGGCGACCCGCTCGCTGCGCGCCGGCGCGCCGGTCTTGATCTGTCCGCACCCGACGGCCACCGCCAGGTCGGCGATCGTGGTGTCCTCGGTCTCGCCGCTGCGGTGGCTCATCATCGTGCGGTAGCCGCTGTGATGGGCCAGCACCACCGCGTCCAGCGTCTCGGTCAACGTCCCGATCTGATTGACCTTGACCAGCAACGCATTTGCCGCGCCTTTGTCGATACCCTCTTCCAGCCGTTCGGGATTGGTGACGAACAGGTCGTCGCCGACAATCTGCACCCGGTCCCCGATCGCCGTCGTCAGCGCAACCCAACCGTCCCAGTCGTCTTCGGACAGTGGATCCTCAATGGACACAAGCGGATACGAGTCGAGCAGCTCGGCGTAGAAGCGGGTCATCTCATCAGCGCTGCGGGTGTTGTTCTCGAAGTTGTAGCCGGTGCCGTCGGCGTAGAACTCGGTGGCGGCGGCGTCGAGCGCCAGTGCCACGTCGGCGCCGAGCTTGAAACCCGCGGATTCGATCGCCAGGCTGATCACGTCCAGCGCCGCCTTGGTGCCCGGCACGTCGGGGGCGAAGCCGCCCTCGTCGCCCAAGCCGGTGGACAAGCCCTGCTTCTTCAGCTCCGCCTTGAGCGCGTGGTAGACCTCTGCGCCCCAGCGCAGCGCCTCGGAGAAGCTCGGGGCGCCGATCGGGGCCACCATGAACTCCTGGATGTCCACGCCGGTGTCGGCGTGCGCGCCGCCGTTG
Organism: Mycobacterium branderi; assembly: GCF_010728725.1. Taxonomy (NCBI): domain Bacteria; kingdom Bacillati; phylum Actinomycetota; class Actinomycetes; order Mycobacteriales; family Mycobacteriaceae; genus Mycobacterium; species Mycobacterium branderi. The sequence goes on along the minus strand of NZ_AP022606.1, from coordinate 2,578,993 downwards.
AGGATGTTCATCATCGGCACCGGCAGGATGTGCGCGTTGGGTCCGCCGAGGTAGCGGAACAGCGGCAACTCCGCCGAGTCGGCGGCCGCCTTGGCGACGGCCAGCGAGACACCGAGGATCGCGTTCGCGCCCAGCCGGGACTTGTCCGGGGTGCCGTCGAGGTCCACCAGGGCCTGGTCGACGAGCCGCTGGTCGTCGGCGTTGAGCCCGATGACGGCCGGGGCGATCTCGTCGAGCACCACCTGCACGGCCTTCTTCACTCCCTTGCCGCCGTAGCGGTCGCCGCCGTCGCGCAGTTCCACGGCCTCGTGCTCGCCGGTGGACGCGCCGGAAGGCACCGCTGTCCGCGCGAATGTCCCGTCGATCAGGGCCACCTCGACCTCGACAGTCGGATTGCCGCGGGAATCGAGGATCTCGCGGGCCCCGACCTGCTCGATTATGGGCACTGGGTTCTCCTTGCGTTGCTAGCTGACTCGACCATGAGCCTAAAGGGGGCGGCCGGACGCGTAGGCGGTGGCCCAATCGCGCACCGCACGGGCGTACTGGTCAGAGTTGTTGTAGGCCCGCAGCGCCGTGATCCACCCTCGCGGTGTGGCGAGATCCTTTCCGCGCCAACATAAATAACCGGCCGCAGACAGGGCGGCGTCGTCGATGTTGTCGACGCTGACTATTCCGTCGTTGTTGGCGTCGACCCCGTACAGGCGCCAGGTTTCCGGAATGAACTGCATGGGGCCCATGGCCCGAACGGTGCCGTCGTCGTCGGCGAGGCCGCCGGCCTCACTGTCGACGATATGCAACGTGCCGCCACTGCCGTCGAGGCGCACGCCTCGGATCGGCGGACGCACATCGCCGTTGGGCGCCACCGTCGCGTGGCGATAGGTGCCGTGATGGCTCTCGATCTCACCGATGCCGGCCAGTGTCGTCCACGACATGTGGCAGTTGGGGTTCTCGACTTCGGCGACCCGCGCCGCATAGGCGTAGGCCTCGAGCGCGACGACCGGGATTTCCAGCCGCGACGCGCGCTCGGCCGCCCACTCGTAGAGCTGATCGGCAGGCCGGCCTTTGGCGTGGGTGTCCACGGCCGGCACCGGATCGCCCGCCGGCGGCGGCACCCCCTTGGGAATCGGTGTGCCCAACTGCCAGGTGCAACTCGATGCCAGCAGCAGCGCCGTCGCCCCCACGACGGCAACCGCCCGCAGCCAACGCACCGGCGACACGAAACTCCCTTGATACTCCCCTGGACCATGTTTCCTTCGACCATGGTCCCACGGGAGACGACCGGGCCTTTGCGTCGCGGCTGGCGTCGGCGCGCTGCATCCCGGTTGTCCAGGCCGAATGCGGACTGGTTATGGCTGGCAGACCGGGCCAGCGGAGTGTCGATCTCGTGACCTGCGCCAAGCTCAGAACTGCTCGCCGATCGTCAAAGTCCGAACTTGACCCGAGCCTCCTCCGTGACCGGAGTGAACAGGTTGACGAGATTCCCGTCGGGGTCGCGAAATAACAGCGCGCGGTTCCCCCACGGCATAGTTGTCGGCTCCGTCACCACTTCGCCCACCCGTCCGCGAAGTCGCTCGTACTCGGCATCCACGTCCTCGACGATGAACTCCACAATCGCACTGCGGTTGGCTGCGGGTTCGGCGGATCCTTCTCCGAACAGCGGGACGGTCTTGTCACTACCGATGGCCAGCGTGCCAACCGGCGTCGGAATCTCAGCGAACAGCTCGTTTCCCCACACCGCGGAGATTTCGGTGACCATCTCATAGAACTCGACAAGCCGATTGACGTCGGCCGTGATGATGCGGGTCGAAATGAACTTCATGGAGCCCTCCTTACGGCCGTGGTGGCCATTGGTGTCATCCGGAGTCCGGCACAAATCGATGGCCGGAGGCTTCGTGAGGTTATGCGGTGGGGCCGACATTTCCGGCGGTGCTGCTAGTGGATTCGGCTGAGAGCGCAATCCAACCGAAGTCATCGTCCATCCGCGCCAGCCGCCGGATGCACGCTCGAGTACTACCCACGTGACGCTGATACAACGAGTCTCGCCGGGAAAGCATCCGATAACCGTTGTGCGGCAGTGGATTTCATTGAAGGCGCGTACGATAGACCTCGAGTGTCTCAGCATTGACGGGAACCGTTGAGGTAGGTGGGCGCATAGCAGTCGGTAGACGCAGCCAACGGGGCATCGACCAGCTCCACCAACCGCGGCCGGGCTCGGTGTCGATGGCAGAGCGCCAGGGTCGCCGTAGTGATTTGGTGCATATGCACCACCAGCGACGACGGTAAAATTCCTCGCAGGAGTCGTGTGTCCGGCGAGAGGGACGCCAGCGTGGCTGAGTTACGGGTCGACCCAACCGAGCTGCACCTGACCGCGACGCAGCTGGAGGCACACGCTGATGAATTCTCGGCAGCACATCAGCAAGCACATTCGCGGGCGTCTCAGGTGTCGATCGGCTCGGGTGCGGCGCGCGCGGCGTTGCCGCAGATGCTGGACGAGTGGGCCAACTCCGGCACTCGCTTCAAGGAACGCCACATCCTTCACGCCGACGGGCACCGCGAAGCGGCCGACAGGTACATCCAAGCCGATGACCGTGGTGCTGACCAGATCGAGGACGCCGGGTCCGCGCTGTGAGGTGGATCCGTGTCGATGACGTTGCAGGAACTGCTGGACTGGGTTCCTGAAATCGGCGATCTGGCTAAAGCCGCCCATGATGCGGCGTCCAACCATGCCAACTCAGCGGAGTTCCTGCGAGGGGTAGTGAATGCCTCGACATGGGAAGGCGAAGCGGGTGACACCGCCCGCGCGTCGATGTGGGCGACGATCGGCGACCATGACGACCATGCGGAGCGGATAGGCCAAGGCGCTGCGGATCTGGACAATGCCCACCAGCATGCCGAGGGCTCTGGCGAACAAGGTCAAAGATGTCCTCAACTATGCCGCCGAGCAGCCCGCCGTTGACGTGGACACCCGCACCAACACGGTGACACCTCCGCCCAGCTACGACTACCTCGATGATGAAGCGAAAGCCGAGGTTGCCCAGAAGGTCGCAGACGTGGAGCCACGCATCGCCGATGTCCTCGATGAAGGTGACGCGGTGGATGACGAGGTGGCTCGGGCGATCGCCAAGGCGTCCGGCCTTCCGGGTCCGGTCCACACAGCCTCCTCGCTGGAGGACTTGCTCGGTGTGTCCAACGATGGACCCCTGGCACCAGGTGAGGTGCGCAACCGGGGTCCGGTCGCCGGCACCGACGGCAAACCCGGCATCCCCGGAATAAAGGCAGCTGATCTCGGCGAGGTCATTACGCTGCCCAACGGGAAAAAGGTGGCGATCTTCGGGGACTCATACGGCAAACCTCAAGTCGGTCCTCCCACCGATCCCACGAATACGCACTATCCCTCGGTGGCGGTGCCGGTGACTTTCGACGCCAAAGGACGCCCCCACTTCGGACCGCCCTTGACCGGACCGGACGGGAAGAACGTGTTATTCCCCCTTCCGGAAGAAGCCAAGCGAGCGGGAGCCAACAACGCCTTGCCGGCGGGGAGCATCACGATCGGCAAAGACACCTACATGATGGTCGTGGGCACCAACACCAACGAGGGTCTCAACCCCAAAGGCGGCTCCTGGCTGGTGAAAGTCACCAACGACCCCGCTGGCGGTTGGCGTCCTGTCGACGGAAGCTACCGGCCGTGGAGTCCGAACGCTGATCCCGGCAAGGGTCCTATCCCACCCACGCAGATCAGCGGCTATCAAGCCAGCGATGGCAAGGTCTACATCGCCGCCGACGCCTTCGACCGCAGCCAAGGCGTCACCATGTATCGGGTCGATCCCGACCAAGTGTGGAACCGCGGCCAATGGGAGCCTTACAACGGCAACAACACCTGGGGCCCCGCCGGACAACCGGCCACCACAACAATCACACCACCCGGTCAGCACTGGGGGGAGTTGAGTTTCCGCGAAGTCGACGGTAAACCCGTTCTCTCCGGGACCAATCTGAACAACGACTCTACGAAAATTCCCACTGTCGAGGTACACGTCGGCGACAACCCAACGCAGGTCCTGAATCCGGATACCTCACCAAAAACTGTCGTGATGAGTAATGACCCCAATGCGCCGAATTTTGTGCCCGCGCCCTACGGCGGATACATCTTGCCTGGGTCCACCCTCGATAATCTCGGAATCTTCGGCAGCCAGTGGTACGAGCCGCAGGGTGGGCCAGTGCACTACGACGTACAGGACATCCGCGCTAACGTGAAACCCGGGTAGCGGTGAACGATGGTATTTACCATGACAGCATGGGCATAACCATCCGCCTTGTAGCGGCACTACCGGTGCTGATGGCAGGGCTGATCTCGGCATGCGCAGCCAACGCTGAGCCATCTGGGCCACCCAAATTCCCCGATATGAGTAGCTATGCGTCGGTCAAACCTGACGACTACGCGCAGCAGCTCGACAATCCCGGACGGCCCAACAAGCTCACCGGCTACTACTTCAACACTCCCGACGGCATCCAGTGCAGTTTCGACCAACTCCCAGCGGCGATCTGTACGGGTAATAACCTTCCCGCCATACCTGCACCAAAGTGCGACCCCGCGAAACGCATATACCCAGTGAATACGATTAGTACACAAAGTGGACTGTCGAAAACCAGTGGCTCATCATGCAATGACAATTCATTTGGCAAGACGAACAAGGTTTTGCCTCCATTTCACAAACTGACAGTGTATGGGGTGACCTGCGGGGTGGACGACAAAAAGATGACCGCGTGCAAAGACCCTCAGGGACGAGGATTCGTGTTGTCGCCATCGTGGTCTGGCTGGCTGCCCCACGTGTGACCACGACGGCGCGCCTGCGCGCCCTAGTCAATTTCGGGGCTTTCAACGTCCGCCGCGATGAATTTCCCTGTGCCGTACCGCGTTTCGCTCGCAGTCTCGCCGTCACAGCCTCGACCTGGACATCACCGACCGCGGGTGGCCCCATAGATACGCCACTCCCCCTCGGCGACGGTCCTCAGCCGACCTGGCCCGGATCTGCGGGCCGAAACTTGTCGGACCCGGGTGCGATGATGCGGGTATGTCGTTGACCAGTGCTTCGCCTGCTGTGGGGTGGAGGCCTGTCGATCGGCTTGAGGTGTTGTTTGAGGAGTTGGCGGAGTTGGCCGGTCAGCGCAATGCCATTGATGCGCGCCTGGTGCAGATTGCCGCGGAGATGGAGCGTGACGAGTTGTGGGGGATGACCGGTGTGCGCTCGCTGGCGGCGTTGATGGCCTGGAAGGCGACATCACCATCACCGGAACCGCCGACAAGCTGATCGTCACCGACAGCGACGGCCAACAACTGAGCTCCGCATCACTGGCGCGCCCACCCAAGCATCCCCCACCCGATGTCCCACCCTGGTCCGGGCCGCTCGGCGAAGGCGCCGACTGGTGGTGGTACGACCCCTTCCAACCCCAACCACCACCCACCAACTAGGCCGGCTGTCCAACAGGTTGTGGCACAGCGTAATTCGCTCACGACACCCGCCGCTTGCACCGGCAACAATCTTCCCCGCAACCCGCCGGCGCAATGCGATCCGGTGAAAGGGCCGATATCAGTAAACTCAATCACCACAGATACCGGGTTAGGACAAGTCGGCCTATCGACGTGTGGCGATGGAGTGCCGGGAAAGTTTTCTGCCACCGTTTCACACGCTCACGGTGTATGAGGTGACGTGCCGAGTGACCTAGTCCGACTCGTCCGATGAATTTGCATCGGGACTTTCACCCTCGGTCGTGATGAATTCCCCTGTGCTGCCGTGTGTTTCGGTCTCAGCCTCGTCGCCAACGACCTCAGTCTGAACATCGCCAACCGCGGGGGGCCAATAGGTACGCCACTCCTCGGCGGAGACTGTCCCCAGCGGAGCGACGTCGAGCTCCTCTGGAACGTCGTCTCCGCGGCGCCCGGCGGCGATCGCCTTCTCGGTATAGCGAACGTCGTCCATGAATTCTAAAACCGCAGTGCGCAAAGTATTTTCGGCGTCGACGTCCGCGCTGATCGTGATCGTGGTGATCTCGGGCGGAATCAGGTCGACGGGGACCCCGGCCCGGGTGGCTCGTTGGACGGCCTTCTGCGCCAGCGCCAAAGCCGGCTGCGCGGTGGGCACGTTGTCCATCACCGAATTCCGTGGCTTCTCCGCAGCTTTGCGCTCTTCCCACTGGGCCAGCTGCTCGTCCAGCGAAAGCTCTTCTCCAGCAAGGACTCCCGGGACGCGGTTGCCGAGTTTGCGCAGTAGGGTTTCGGCTACGTCGTCGATGGTGAACGGATGCTGCGGGGCATCCTCGGCGATGCGGGCGTGAAAGAGCACCTGCAGCAACACATCGCCGAGTTCCTCCCGCAGTTCGTCCGCGTTGCCGCCACGCACCGCGTCGAAGAGCTCGTAGGTCTCCTCCAACAGAAACCGTCGCAGCGAGTCGTGTGTTTGCTCGCTCTCCCATGGCCCGGCGGTCCGCAGTTTGTCCATCATCGCGACCGCATCGATCAGCCGCTCGCCGCGCTGCGGGTCGGGCGCCGAGATCACTCGCTCACCTGCGGCCAGCCGCGCAGTGACCGCCGGATGCTCCGGGTCCGACGACAGCAACACCGGAGCGTCGTCGCCGGTGTGGGCCGGCCGCGCCGCCGGCAGCGTCCATGGCACCGCGACCGGCATCTCCTCGGTGTATTGCACCTCGCCCATCAGCAACTCGATGGCTTCCACCGGAATCAGCGACGGCCGGCGCGGATCGACCAGGACGACCGTCATCGGGCCTGCTCGCTCGCCACGGCCTTCGTTATACCAACCGGGTTCCCGTCCAGCGCCGAAACCAGATCCGCGACCATCTGGACCAGTTCGAGATCGCGGATTCGGGGCGCGCCGACCCCGCCGGCCCGCGGGATCGGAACCTGGACCGTCGCCGTCGTCGCGCGATATCGCGCGCCTGGATAGAGCCGCGCCAGCCGCACCTGGGCGGAATCGGGCAGTGCCATCGGAGCCAGCCGCACCGTCGCCTCCGACGGCGCCGACACCTCGGTGATACCCACTCCACGACACAGCAACCGCAACCGGGCCACCGCCACCAGCCGCTGCGCCGGCTCGGGCAGAGCGCCGTAACGGTCGGTGAGCTCTTCCACGACCGCGGCGATCTCGTCGTCGGAGCCCGCCGCGGCCAGCCGCCGGTACCCCTCGAGCCGCAGCCGGTCGCTGGGGATGTAGTCGGGCGGCAGGTGCGCATCGACCGGCAGATCGATCCGCACTTCCTTGGGCTCCTCGGGGCTGGTGACGGTTTGGCCGTCGGCGGCCGCCCGGTACGCCTCGACGGCCTCACCTACCAGCCGCACATACAGGTCGAAGCCCACCCCGGCCACGTGCCCGGATTGCTCGACGCCCAAGACGTTGCCGGCGCCCCGGATCTCCAGATCCTTCATCGCCACCGCCATGCCCGCGCCCAGCTCGTTGTTCTGCGCGATCGTGGCCAGCCGGTCGTAGGCGGTTTCGGTCAGCGGCGCATGCTGTGGATACAGGAAGTAGGCGTAGCCGCGCTCGCGGCTGCGGCCGACCCGGCCCCGCAGCTGGTGCAGCTGGGAGAGCCCGAACGTGTCGGCCCGCTCGACGATCAGCGTGTTGGCGTTCGAAATGTCCAGGCCCGTCTCCACGATCGTCGTGCACACCAAGATGTCGTATTCGCGGTTCCAGAACCCCTGCACGGTGCGTTCCAGCACGTCCTCGTTCATCTGGCCGTGCGCGACAACGACGCGAGCCTCCGGCACCAGTTCGCGCACCCGCGCGGCGGCGGCGTCGATCGAGCTGACCCGGTTGTGCACGTAGAACGCCTGGCCCTCGCGCAGCAGCTCGCGGCGCAACGCGGCGGCGATCTGCTTGTCGTCGTGCGGGCCCACATAGGTCAGCACCGGGTAGCGCTCCTCGGGCGGGGTCAGGATCGTCGACATCTCCCGGATGCCGGCCAGGCTCATCTCCAGCGTGCGCGGGATCGGGGTGGCGCTCATGGTCAGCACGTCGACGTGCGTGCGCAGGCTCTTGATGTGCTCCTTGTGCTCGACGCCGAACCGCTGCTCCTCGTCGACGACCACCAGGCCGAGGTCCTTCCAGCGCACCCCGGTCTGCAGCAGCCGGTGCGTGCCGATCACGATGTCGACCGACCCGTCGGCCATCCCGTCGATCACCGCGCGGGACCCGGCGGGATCGGTGAACCGCGACAGCCCCTTGACGGTCACCGGAAACCCGGCCATCCGCTCCCGGAACGTCTCCAGGTGCTGGTCGGCCAGCAGCGTCGTCGGCACCAGCACCGCGACCTGCTTGCCGTCCTGCACCGCCTTGAACGCCGCCCGCACCGCGATCTCGGTCTTGCCGTAGCCGACGTCGCCGCAGATCACCCGGTCCATCGGCACCGGCTTTTCCATGTCGGCCTTGACCTCTTGGATCGCGGTCAGCTGGTCGACGGTCTCGGTGAACCCGAACGCGTCCTCCATCTCGGCCTGCCACGGCGTGTCCGGCCCGAACGCGTAGCCCGGCGCGGCCTGCCGCTTGGCGTACAGCGACACCAGCTCGCCGGCGATCTCGCGAACGGCTTTGCGCGCCTTGGTTTTGGTATTGGCCCAGTCGCTGCCGCCCAGCCGCGACAGCGCGGGTGCCTGCCCGCCGACATACCGCGACAGCTGGTCCAGCGAATCCATCGGCACGTACAGCTTGTCCGATCCGCCGCCGCGCTTGCTCGACGCGTACTCCAGCACCAAATATTCGCGCCGCGCGCCGCCGACAATGCGTTCGGTCATCTCCACGAACCGTCCGATGCCGTGCTGGTCGTGCACCACCAGATCGCCGGCGGTCAGCGCCAGCGGGTCGACGACGTTACGGCGCTTGGCCGCCAGCCGCTTGCCCTCGGTGGCAGTCACCCGGTTGCCGGTCAAGTCGGTCTCGGTGATGATCACCAACTCGGCGCCCGGAATCACCACGCCGTCGTGCAGGGGCCCCTTGAGCACCCCGACGACGCCGGGCTTGGGAGTCGCGCCGGGCTCCAACATCGTTGCGGGCGTGTCGGATTCGGCAAGCTGCTCGACGACGCGGTGCGCTGTTCCGGTTCCCGGTGCGACGACGGCGGCGCATCCGCCGGTGGCCACATGCGCGCGCAGCATCGCGAAGATCTCGTCGATGTCGCGCTGATGGCCGCGGGCCGACGGCGCGGCGCGGACGTCCAGCTCGATCGCCGACTCGTCGGAGAGCTGGCTCAGCGTCCACCACGGGTGCCCGGATGTCCGCGCGGCCTCTCGTACCTCGGCGAACCCGCGGAAACCCGAGCCGCCGAGTTGCTCGACGTCGATCGGCGCGTCCGAACCGAGCGCGGCCACCGACCAGGATGCCTCCAGGAACTCGCGACCGGTCTTGATCAGGTCGGCGGCGCGGGTGCGGACCTTTTCCGGGTCGCAGACCAGCACCGGGGTGCCGGCGGCCAGCTGATCGGTCAGCAAGGACAGCTCGTCGGGCCGCAGCACCGGCAGCAGCGCCTCCATCCCGTCGACCGGGATGCCCTCGGCGAGCTTGGCCAGCATGTCGGCGACGCTGCCGGTGACGGTGTTGTCTGTGCGCGGGCGCTGCGTGCTCAGTTCGGCGGCGCGCCGGCGCACGTCGTCGGTCAGCAGCAGTTCCCGGCAGGCGACGGCGACCACGGTGTCGACCTCGAGCTCAGGGATGGATCGCTGGTCAGCGACGGCGAACATCCGCATCTCGCTGACTTCGTCGCCCCAGAACTCGACGCGCACCGGGTGCTCGGCGGTCGGCGGAAAAACGTCGAGAATGCCGCCGCGGACGGCGAATTCGCCGCGCCGGCCGACCATGTCGACCCGGGTGTAGGCCAGCTCGACCAGCCGGGCGATCACGTCTTCGAACGCGATCTCGTCGCCGACGGCCAGCGTCAACGGTTCCAGCTCACCCAGCTGCGGCGTCATCGGCTGCAGCAGCGAACGCACCGTGGTCACCACCACCCGCAGCGGCGGGCCGAGCCGCGAGTCGTCGGGGTGTGCCAGCCGGCGCAGCAGCATCAGTCGCGCGCCGACGGTGTCGACGCCGGGCGAGAGCCGTTCGTGCGGCAGCGTCTCCCAGGATGGGAACATCGCGGCGGCGTCGCCGAAGACGCCGTGCAACTCGGCGGTCAGGTCGTCGGCTTCCCGGCCGGTGGCCGTGACCACCAGCAGCGGGCCCTGACGAGCCAGCGCGGCGGCCACGAACAGTCGGACGCTGGCGGGTCCGACCAGCGTCAATTCGGCGGGTCGATCGGCGCTTTGCTCGATGAGTTGGGTAAACGTTGGCGCACGCAGCGCCAGCTCCACCAGCCCCGCGATCGGGGTTTCGGTCATGATGGGCGCCATTGTATGCGTGGCCCGATTCACGTTGCGGCACTGGCCAACCCGCAGTGACGGCGGCCACATCACGCGCGCGACCGGCGGAACGTCGTCAATTTCGGGCCCGGCGCCGTCAAGGATTCGTAAGGACCGCGGCGCCCGACGATCCTGCGGCGTTGATTGAAAGCATGACAACAACATTGGTGGACACCCTTCCGTCCATCGGTTACGCGGCCCCGCCGCGGTTCCATCCGGCGGTGTGGCCGCTCACTGCGCACGCCGACGACGAAGGCCGGCTATGCATCGGCGAGGTCCCGCTCCCCGATATCGCCGACGAGTTCCGCACCCCGACCTACGTGCTCGACGAAGCCGACTTCCGGGCGCGGGCCCGCCGTTACCGGCACGCGCTGCGCGGCGCCGAGGTCGTCTATGCCGGCAAGTCGCTGCTGACCATCGCGGTCGCGCGCTGGGCGCGCGAGGAGGGGCTGTCCGTCGACGTCTGCTCGGCCGGCGAGCTGGCCACCGCCCTGGCGGCCGGGGTGAAACCGGCGCGCATCATCATGCACGGCAACGCGAAATCCGACGACGAGTTGCGCAGCGCGGTGCGTGTCGGGGTCGGCCGCATTGTGGTGGATTCCTGCATCGAAATCGCCTATCTCGCGGGGCTGGTGCCGCGGCGGCAGCGGGTGCTGGTCCGCGTCACACCCGACATCGACATTCACGGGCACCACGCCGTCACCACTGGGGTCAGCGACCAGAAGTTCGGGTTCACCCTCGACGCCGGCCGGGCTGCCGAAGCGGTGGCGCGGGTGCTGGCCCACCCCAACCTCGACCTGATCGGCCTGCATTGTCATATCGGCTCGCAGGTGGCCGACGCCGCGCTCTACGGCGAGGCGATCCGCCGCATGATCGCCGCGATGGCCGACATCCGGGCCCGCCACGGCGTGATCCTCACCGAACTCAACATCGGTGGCGGCCATGCGATCCCTTATCTGCCGGGGGATCCCGAACTCGACCTCGACGAGCTGGCTGGGGTTATCGACGACGCGTTGGATGCGGCCTGTGCCGCCGAGCACTTCCCCCGCCCGGCGATCGTCGTCGAGCCCGGTCGGGCGATCAGCGCCCGGGCCGGTGTCACGCTGTACGAGGTGCAAGCCGTCAAGACCCAGCCCGGCGGACGGACCTTCGTTGCCGTCGACGGCGGCATGAGCGATAACCCCCGGGTGGCGTTGTACGACGCGAAATACACTGTGGCACTGGCGAATCGGCATTCATTGTCGCCGCGGCAGCGAGTCACCGTGGCGGGCCGGCACTGCGAATCCGGCGACGAGATCGCCCGCGACGTCGAGCTACCCGCCGATGTGCATCCCGGCGACCTGCTGGCCGTGGCCTGCACCGGCGCCTACCACCACAGCATGGCGTCGAACTACAACATGGTCGGCCGGCCGCCGCTGGTAGCGGTCAACGACGGGCGGGCCCGCGAACTGGTCCGCCGCGAAACGATCGCCGACTTGTTAGCGCGCGACCGGGGCTGATTGCGGCGACCCGCCGCGCCCGGCTACGCCGCGCTTGCGATCGCCGCGGGCTGACTTATTCGTCCTGCAGGTGCGGGTCGGCTTCCAGGTGGGTGAGGCCGTTCCACATCAGGTTCACCAGATGCGCGGCGACGACTTCCTTCTTGGGTTCGCGGGTATCGAGCCACCACTGCGCGGTCATCGACACCGAGCCGACCAGCGCCTGGGCGTACAGCGGAGCCAGCTCCGGGTCCAGGCCGCGGCGGGCGAAGTCGCCGGCCAGGATCGAGCTGACCTGGCTGACGGCGTCGTTGAGCAGGCTGGAGTAGGTGCCGGAGCTGATCGATGCCGGCGAGTCGCGGATCATGATCCGGAAGCCGTCGGTGCGCTCCTCGACGTAGGTCAGCAGCGCCAGCGCCACCCGTTCGACCCGCACCCGGGAGCGGTTGTTGGTCAGCGACGACGTGATGCCGTCCAGCAACGCCGACATCTCCCGGTCGACGACGACGGCGTAGAGCCCCTCCTTGCCGCCGAAGTGTTCGTAGACCACCGGCTTGGACACGTTGGCGCGCAGCGCGATCTCCTCGATCGAAGTGCCGTCGTAGCCGCGCTCCGCAAACAGCGAACGCGCGATGTCGATCAGCTGATGACGGCGCTCGCTGCCGGTCATCCGGGCGCGCGGCGCACGCACCTCTTTCTCCGGCGCTGCCACGTCTGTCAGCCTATCCGCTTGCATTAGTCGAATTGCCCGACTCCTCCTCATCGCGCTTCGCGCTCTGCATCGTCGTGGGGCTAGAGTCGTCGCTGGCGAACAGTCCGTCGTGGTGTAATCGGCAGCACATCAGATTTTGGTTCTGAGAGTTCAGGTTCGAGTCCTGGCGACGGAGCTAGGCCGCGCTTCCAGCCACAAAAACAGCGGCATCCGGGTCCAGCGCTCCAGGTGCTCGTAGGCGGGATCGGGTATCGGTTCGCGCAGCGCGGTGATGGCCAGCCCGGCATCCGTCAGCGCCGCGGCGTAAGCCTCCAACGGCTGCGACCAGCCGGCGAAACGCATCCGCAGGCCGTCGCGCTCCTCCACGCCTTCGAATCGCCGCCGATCGAAGTAGCTGTCCGTATCGGTGAACGGGTGCACGACAGAGACGACCAGGCGCCCTGCGGACCGCATGACCCGCCGGATCTCGCGCACCGCGCCAGGCAGGTCGTCGACGTCCATGAGCATGTTGTAGGCGACGACGAGATCGAAGCTGGCGTCGGCAAACGGCAACCGGTTGGCTTCGGCCACCACATAGCTATGTGCGGAATGCGCGTCAGCGGCCGCGTCGACCATCGCCTCGACCGGATCGGCTGCGGTGACTCGATAGCCCAGCGTCACGAGCTCGCGCGACACCCGCCCCTCGCCGCACCCGACGTCCAGAGCGGCGCCGGTGCCGCGACCGACGAAGGCGGCGAGCGACTGCCGGTAAGCCCAGAACGCGTCGTGATCCGGGGTTCGGGCCCACGCCACCCAGTCCTGCGCGACGCGCGACCAGTGTCGACGGTCGTCCCCCGTGTTGGTCATGGATCCACCCTTTTGCGGCGAGCGTGCGGATAATGACACGCTGAACGGCGTGTCGGCGTACAAACACGCGCACTCGCGGCGAAGGGGTGCATCGATGACCCGGGAAACTGCAGTTTTGGTGCTGGCGGCGGGAGCCGGCACCCGGATGCGCTCAGATACCCCCAAGGTGCTGCACCCGATCGCGGGCCGCAGCATGTTGGCACACTCACTGCACGCGATCGCCAAGCTAGCGCCGCAGCACCTGGTCGTGGTGCTCGGCCAAAACCACGACCGGATCGCCCCGGTGGTGGCCGAACTGGCCGACACGCTGGGCCGGCCCGTCGACGTGGCGATGCAGGAACAGCAGCTCGGCACCGGACACGCGGTGCTGTGCGGGCTGTCGGCGCTGCCCGACGACTTCGGCGGCGTCGTCGTCGTCACCTCCGGCGACATTCCGCTGCTCGACGCCGACACGCTGGCCGATCTGATCGCCACGCACAACTCGGGACCGGCGGCGGTGACCATGCTGACCACCACGCTCGACGACCCCACCGGCTACGGCCGCATCCTGCGCACCCAGGACCGCGAGGTGATCGCGATCGTCGAGCAAGCCGACGCCACGCCGTCGCAGCAGCAGATCCGTGAGGTCAACGCCGGGGTGTACGCCTTCGACATCGCGCCGCTGCGCTCGGCGCTGAGCCGGCTGTCCGCCGACAACGCCCAGCACGAGCTCTATCTCACCGACGTCGTCTCGATCGTCCGCTCCGACGGGCAGGTCGTAGGCGCCCGGCACGTCGACGATGCCGCGCTGGTGGCCGGCGTCAACAATCGCGTCCAGCTCGCCGAGCTGGCCGCCGAACTCAACCGCCGGATCGTCGCCGCCCACCAGCTCGCCGGCGTCACCGTCGTCGACCCCGCCACCACCTGGATCGACGTCGACGTGGCCATCGGCCGCGATACCGTCGTCCAGCCCGGCACCCAGCTGCTGGGCAACACCCGCATCGGCGGGCGCGCCACGATCGGCCCCGACACCACGTTGACCGACGTCACCGTCGGCGACGGCGCGTCCGTGATCCGCACGCACGGCACGTCGGCCATTATCGGCGACGGCGCCGTCGTCGGGCCGTTCACCTACCTGCGGCCGGGCACCGTGCTGGGCGCCGACGGCAAGCTGGGCGCGTTCGTCGAAACCAAGAACTCCACGATCGGCACCGGCACCAAGGTGCCGCACCTGACCTACGTCGGCGACGCCGACATCGGCGAGCAGAGCAATATCGGCGCATCCAGCGTGTTCGTCAACTACGACGGCGAGACCAAGGCACGCACCACGATCGGCTCACACGTGCGAACCGGGTCGGACACCATGTTCGTCGCGCCGGTCACCGTCGGCGACGGCGCCTACACCGGGGCCGGCACCGTGGTCCGCGACGACGTGCCGCCGGGTGCGTTGGCGGTCTCCGCCGGTCCGCAGCGCAACATCGAGAACTGGGTGCAGCGCAAGCGGCCGGGCAGCGCCGCCGCTCAGGCCGCCGAGAAGGCGCAACAGAAACGCCAGCAGGACACCACATAGTATTTTGAGGCGAGCCATTAGGCCACCATCTCGATCCGAACGGCGGGGGCATCACGTGAGCCACGACTGGACCGACAACCGCAAAAACCTGATGCTCTTCTCCGGTCGGGCACACCCCGAGCTGGCCGAGCAGGTCGCCAAGGAGCTCGACGTCCACGTCACGGCCCAGACCGCCCGCGACTTCGCCAACGGCGAGATCTTCGTCCGCTTCCACGAATCGGTGCGTGGCTGTGACGCGTTCGTCCTGCAGTCCTACCCCGCCCCGGTCAACCAGTGGCTGGTCGAGCAGCTGATCATGATCGACGCGCTCAAGCGGGGCAGCGCCAAGCGGATCACCGCCGTCATGCCGTTCTACCCCTACGCCCGCCAGGACAAGAAGCACCGCGGCCGCGAGCCGATCTCGGCGCGGCTGGTCGCCGATTTGCTCAAGACCGCCGGTGCCGACCGGATCGTGACCGTCGACCTGCACACCGACCAGATTCAGGGCTTCTTCGACGGGCCGGTCGACCACATGCGCGCGCAGCACCTGCTCACCGGCTACATCAAAGACAACTATCCGGACGGCAACATGGTGGTGGTCTCCCCCGACTCCGGCCGGGTGCGCATCGCCGAGAAGTGGGCCGACTCGCTGGGCGGCGTGCCACTGGCCTTCATCCACAAGACGCGCGATCCGCGAGTGCCCAACCAGGTGGTGTCCAACCGGGTGGTCGGCGAAGTGGAGGGCCGCACCTGCGTGCTGATCGACGACATGATCGACACCGGCGGCACGATCGCCGGGGCGGTCAAGCTGCTGCGCGACGAGGGCGCCAGCGACGTCATCATCGCGGCAAGCCACGGCGTGCTCTCCGAACCGGCGTCCGAGCGGCTGGCCGACTGCGGCGCCCGCGAGGTGATTGTCACCAACACGCTGCCTATCGACGAGGCCAAGCGGTTCCCGCAGCTCACGGTGCTCTCGATTGCCCCGCTGCTCGCCAGCACCATCCGCGCAGTCTTCGAAAACGGTTCTGTCACAGGGCTTTTCGACGGAGACGCCTAGATGTCGGACACCGTCATCTACCACAACCCGCGTTGCTCGACCTCTCGCAAGACACTGGAACTGTTGCGCGACAACGGGATCGAACCGACCGTGGTCGAATACCTCAAAACACCGCCCAGCCGGGCGGAGCTGGCCAAGATGATCCGCGATGCGGGCGTCGGCGTGCGCGACGCGATACGCAAAAACGAAGACACATACCGTCAGCTGGGCCTCGACGACGCGAGCGACGACGAGCTAGTGGACGCCATGGTCGCCAACCCGATCCTGATCCAGCGTCCGTTCGTCGTCACCGCCAAGGGAACCCGACTGGGGCGCCCGGTCGACGCGGTCCGCGACATTCTGTGAAACGCCTGCTCGTCGCGGCCGCTGCGCTACTGCTGACCGCTGGCTGCGGACCGAAAACCCCTGACTACCAGTCGATCTGGACAACCAGCGCCACGTCCACCACGCCGACGACCAAAGTCGAGCCGATTCCGTTCCCCAAGTACCTCGAACAAATCGGCGTTGGCCAACAGGCGGTGGCCCCCGACACGCTGACCGACCTGACGGTGTCGATCCCGACACCGCCGGGCTGGTCGAAGTACAGCAGTCCCGCCATCCCGCCGACCAGCTACGTGATCACCAAGGACGGCCCGTATCCGAACGCGATGCTGATCGTCGTGCGGTTGTTCGGGGAATTCGATCCCCGCGACGCGATCAAGCACGGCAATGCCGATGCCGCGCGTGCGGAGAACTACCGGCAGCTCGACGCGTCCGACGCCGACTTCCACGGTTTCCCGTCGTCGATGATCCAGGGCAGCTACGACCTCGACGGCAAGCGGTTGCACACCTACAACCGCGTCGTCATCGCCACCGGCTCACCGCCCGACAGCCAGCGCTACCTCGTCCAGCTGGCCGTCACCAGCCTGGCCGACCAGGCCGTCGCGGAGGCCGCCGACATCGAGAAAATCATCGACGGGTTCACCGTCGCGGCAAAGTAGCGCCCAGCATAGGGTGACTGCCATGACTGCCTGGACCGCCGCAGATCTACCCTCGTTCGCCGGACGCAGCGTGATCGTCACCGGCGCCAACAGCGGCCTCGGTGCGGTGACGGCCCGCGAGCTGGCCCGCGTCGGCGCGCAGGTCGTCTTGGCCGTGCGCAACACCGCCAAGGGTGAGGCCGCCGCGCAACAGATGACCGGTGACGTCGAGGTGCGCCGCCTGGATCTTGCGGATCTCGCCTCGGTGCGCCAGTTCGCCGACGGCGTGGACACCCTCGACGTGCTGATCAACAACGCGGGCATCATGGCCACCCCGCACGCGGTGACCAAAGACGGCTTCGAAAGCCAGATCGGCACCAACCACCTGGGCCATTTCGCGCTGACCAACCTGCTGCTGCCCAAGCTGACCGATCGGGTGGTCACGGTGTCGTCGATCATGCACTGGCTGGGCCACATCAGCCTCAAAGACCTCAACTGGACCTCGCGGCCGTACGCGCCGTGGCTGGCCTATGCCCAGTCCAAGCTCGCCAATCTGCTGTTCACCAGCGAGTTGCAGCGCCGCCTGACCGCGGTCGGGTCACCGCTGCGGGCGGTGGCCTGCCACCCCGGCTACTCGAATACGAACCTGCAGGGCCACTCCGGACGCAGGATCAGCGACGCGCTGATGGCGATCGGGGCTCGGCTGGCCACCGACGCCGACTTCGGGGCGCGGCAAACGCTCTACGCCGCATCGCAGGACGTGCCCGGCAACTCGTTCGTCGGCCCGCGTTTCGGCATGCTGGGCCGCACCCAGCCGGTTGGCCGCAGCCCGCTGGCGAAACGTCAGGAAACGGCCGAGGCGCTCTGGGAGCTCTCCGAGCGGCTCACGGACACCAAATTTCCGCTGTAAGGCGCTGATGCGCTAACCTGGCCGGGCGTCACGGCGAGGGTGGCCTGTCCGGCCACCGTTATCGACGGGGACCTTCTGGTTGTCGCGATCTTGGCCGTGCCCCGACCAACTACAGGAGCGACACCATGGCCAAATCGGCGACTTCGTCCGCTAACAAGCTTCCCGTCTCGGTGCGTACCGAGACCGGCAAAGGCGCGTCGCGCCGGGCCCGCCGCGCCGGCAAGATTCCGGCCGTCCTCTACGGTCACAACACCGACCCGCAGCACCTGGAGCTGCCCGGCCACGACTTCGCCGCGGTGCTGCGCCACTCCGGCACCAATGCGGTGCTCGCCCTCGACATCGACGGCAAGGAGCAACTGGCGCTCACCAAGGCGCTCGACATCCACCCGATCCGCCGCACCATCCAGCACGCCGACCTGTTGGTGATCCGTCGCGGCGAGAAGGTCGTCGTCGAGGTCACCGTCGAGGTCGTCGGCGAGGCCGCGCCGGGCACCCTGGTCACTCAGGAGACCAGCACCATCGAGATCGAGGCCGAGGCGCTGTCGATTCCCGAGCAGTTGACGGTCTCGGTCGAGGATGCCGAACCGGGCACCCAGTTCGCCGCCGGGCAGATCGAGCTGCCGCGCGGCGTCACCCTGATTTCCGACCCGGAGATGCTGGTCGTCAACGTGGTGAACGCGCCGACCGCCGAGGAGCTCGAGGCCGAGGGCGCCGGCGAGGTTCCCGAGGCGGCCGCGGAGGAGCCTGCCGAGGAGGCCGCCGAAGCCGAGGCCGCCGAGGCCCCGCCCGAGTCCGAATAGCGCATGGCCGAGCCACTTTTGGTGGTCGGCCTCGGCAACCCGGGTCCCAACTACGCCACGACCCGGCACAATCTGGGGTTCATGGTCGCCGACCTGCTCGCAGCGCGGCTGGGTTCAAAGTTCAAGGCGCACAAGCGCTCCGGAGCGGAGGTGGTCACCGGCCGGCTCGGTGGGCGGTCGGTGGTGCTGGCCAAGCCGCGCAGCTACATGAACGAGTCCGGCCGCCAGGTGGGCCCGCTGGCCAAGTTCTACTCGGTGCCCGCCGCCGACGTCATCGTCATTCACGACGACCTCGACCTGGACTTCGGGCGGATCCGGCTCAAGATCGGCGGCGGCGAGGGCGGCCACAACGGGCTGCGCTCAGTGGCGGCGTCGTTGGGCACCAAGGACTTTCAGCGGGTGCGGATCGGCATCGGTCGCCCGCCGGGGCGCAAGGATCCGGCGGCGTTCGTGCTGGAGAACTTCGCCGCGGCCGAGCGTAAAGAAGTTCCGGCGATCTGCGAACAGGCCGCCGACGCCACCGAGCTACTGATCGAGCTGGGTCTGGAGCCCGCCCAAAACGTCGTCCACGCCTGGTAAGTCGGCCAGTGGCCAGAAGTTAAGTGACCAGCGTGACGGAGTTGGCCCGGCGCAGCTTTCCCGACGGCGTCTTCGGAATGGTCCCGGGCCCGAGCACGACAACGTTGCGCGGCCGCACGTCGACCTCGGTGACGACCTCGTGGGCGACCTCGTGCTCGATGCGACGCACTTCGGCGGGGTCCTCAAAGGCGTTGGATTCGACTGCGACGGCGAACGTTTCGCGTGAATGCCCGGCATCGAGGCGCACGGCCACCGCGCAGCCCGGTCGCACGCCCTGCACCCGGCAGGCGGCCCGCTCGATGTCGGTCGGGTAGACGTTGCGGCCGGCCATGATGATGACGTCTTTGACGCGGCCGCACACCACGATGTGGCCGTTCTCCATCAGGTAGCCGAGGTCACCGGTGTCGTACCAGCCGTGTTCGTCCTGCGCCGGGATGAACCCGCCCATGGTGATGTAGCCGGGGGTCACCGGCTCGCCGCGCAGTTCGATCACCCCGACGCCGCGTGGCGGCAGCACGTTGCCGTCCTCGTCGACGATGCGGGCCTCGAGTCCCTGCAGCAGCGGGCCCAGGGAAGCCAGCCGACGGGTGTTGCCCTTGGTGGCAGGCACGGCGCGGCGCAGCGCGGCCAGCAGATCGGCGTCCACCTCGTCGACCACCAGCCCGTCGCCGAGCTCGGAGAACGACACCGCCAGCGTGGTCTCGGCCATACCGTAGGCCGGCATGATCGCCTCGGGCCGCAGCCCGAACGGCTTGCCCGCCTCGATCAGGTCCTCGACGTCGGCGGGGTCCACCGGCTCGGCACCTGAGAGGGCGAATCGCAGCGTGGACAAGTCGAACTGACCGGGCTTGGCCTGGTTGCGCAACCGCTTGGCGAACAGCGAGTAGGCGAAGTTGGGCGCGGCGGTCATCGTGCCCTTGTACTTGTCGATCAGCTTGGCCCACAGCAGCGTGTCGCGCAGGAAGTCCATCGGGGTGACCTTGACCAGCTCGACACCGAAATACATTGGCACGGTTAAGAATCCGATCATGCCCATGTCGTGGAAGCAGGGCAGCCAGCTGAGCATGACGTCGTTGCCAGACGGGTCCATCTTGGCGCCGATGAACATAGCTTCGGCGTTGGAGTAGATGTTGCGGTGGGTGATCTGGACAGCCTTCGGGGAACCGGTGGAGCCCGACGTCAGCTGCATCAGCGCCAGGTCGTCCTCGCCGGTTTCGACGGGGTCGATCGGGTCGGCGGCCAGCAACTGCTCGACGGTCAGCACTGTGATGCCCCGCTCTTGCAGCACCGGCGCGGCGGCCATGAACGGGTCGGAGACGATGACCGCTCTCGCCTCGATCATGTCGACGACGGTCGTGGTGTCGGTTGCCCACACCGCCAGGTCGGTGCGCGGAGTGGGCTGATGCAGCATGGTCAAGCTGGCGCCGCGCATCCACAGGCCTTGTGCCGTCGGCGCGATCTCCACCGGCGCGCCGACGAGGACACCGACTGCGTCGCCATGGCCGATGCCCGCCGCAGCCAGTCCGCCGGCGACTCGCCGGGCACGCTCGTGGACTTCAAGCCATGTGTGCCGAACCGGCTGGTGCGGCTCGCCGGTCACCATGCCCTTGGTGCTTTCGTGAGCGTTGCGGAACATGTTCTCGGTAAACCTGCTCACGAAAACCTCCTCGGTTCCAGCGCGGCACCCCTGGATTCCAGATTGCCCCTGCTAGAGGGCACTTCGCAGTAGGCACGCGCACACAATTGGGGAGCGGTTGCGTCTCGAATCGGTGATGAACCAGTAACCTCACGTCGCGTTGCGGACTCGGCGAGGACACGACGGCCGCTACGGCTCAAAGACCGCCCGCCGGCATGCTCGGCGGGCGGGACATTCGGGCGCACTTTTTGACCGCTAGTCGTCACCGCCGATCATCTTAAACTCCTCTTAAGTAACCACCAAACTTTGACGCCCGATAGGCGGTGTGAAAGCGGCGACCCGCCGCGCCCGGCTTCGCCGCGCTTGCGATCGCCGCGGTCACACGCCGCTGACCGGCGCGGGCACC